>JAEUQA010000067.1 GCA_016789845.1 Chromatiales bacterium | reverse complement strand
GCTCCGCACCCGCCAGGTCCAGCTGCACCATCAGCGTCCACGCCGTGTCGCCATTCAGGAAATACGGCTGCCCCTGCGCATCCACCAGGTAACGCTTCCCCGACTCCACACGCAGCGGAAACGGACCTGATGAGGGAGGGTTGACTGCCACGGTGGCCGACCGGGTGTCACTGCCACCGGGGCCGGTGCAGGTCAGGGTATAGGTGGTGGTCGTGCCGAGGGCACCAGTGGATTCGCTCCCGCTGAGCGCCATGCTCCCGGTCCAGCCGCCGGATGCACTGCAGCTCGTGGCGTTGCTGCTGGTCCAGGTGAGTGTCGAAGCCGTGCCGGTCGTGATCGTGACCGGAGTGGCGGTAAGGGTCAGCGACACCACCGTCCCATTCCCCGGGTTGCCACCGCCACCGCCACAACTGGCGACCGCCAGGGCACCCAGCACGAGGAGGGCGGCCTGGACGCGGGGCCTGGAATCCAATCGCGTGGTCATGGGCGGCGAGCCTAGCCTACCTGCCGCGGAAGTTGCCAGCGGCCTTGCGTCTATAATTTAAGCAACCGCCGCACCGCGCTGCTTGCACGCCGGCGGACTCTCGACACCAAACAAGGCAGCGAGCGATGCCCTACTCCACTGAGCAGAACACGGGATCTACACTGCCGGGAGGCTCCCGGTGACCAGCCGCTGGCAGCGGGACGGGGTGCGGGTCGTGCGGGGCGACAGGCTGGACGCCGACACCGCCCAGACGCCGGGGATGGACCGGAAGGCGGCCGTCACCTTCGCCCGGGTTGGAGCCCGGAAGCTCTGGGCAGGTACCGTCCACATCCACGCCAATGCGAAGACGGGCGCCCATCATCACGGCGAACTGGAGAGCGTGATCTACGTTATCCGGGGACGGGCGCGCATGCGCTGGGGTGACCGCCTGGAGTTTACGGCCGAGGCGGGTCCCGGGGACTTCATCTACGTGCCGCCCTTCGTGCCCCACCAGGAGATCAACGCCAGTCCCGACGAGACGCTCGAGTGCGTGCTCGTGCGCAGTGATGGCGAAGCCGTGGTGGTCAACCTGGACATCGAGCCCGTGGAGGCTCCGCAGACGGTGGCCTGGATCGACCCCATCCACCGGGACTGACGACCCCGCTGCTCGTTGCCAGCGGCAGCTGGAATGCAGAAGGCCCCGGGGACGGGGCCTTCGTTGGACTGGCACTCGCTGCAGACGAGCCGGAATTCAGCGTGCGCCCCGCAGCTGGCGACGCGCGACCAGGGCGCCAACGCCGGTCGCGAGCAGCCACAGGGCGCCGGGAGCGGGCACCGCGGTGAGCTGCAGCCCACCGTAGGTCACATCATAGGCCGTCGTTGCGTCCGGCTCGAACCAGCCCACGAAGCTGCTTTGCAGTTGCAGGGCGGTGCCCGTGCCAAAGCCCGGGAGGATGTTGAAGGTGATGGTCGCCACGTCAAACGACGGCCCGACGTAACCTGTGCTGCTCTTGAACACGTCCACCCGATTCAACGCGCTGGGACTCGAATCGACGGTGATCGTGTCAAACGGGGGGTTCGGGACATCCACGCCGACCAGGCTGAGGGCGGCCGCATCAAAGGCCAGGCTGAAATCGCCACCGGACGTGAGGTTGGTGAATCCCGCCGCCTGGACGGTGACCGTAACCGTGGGGCCGGACACCTGGGGGGTGCTGGTGAAAAGGCTGAGGCTGGCGGCCGAGGCCTGGGACCCCACCACGAGCGCTGACAGCAGGATAACTGCCGAGAGTATTTTCATTGTCATTGGTCTCCTGGCGTTTGGGGCAAGGATAGCAGCTACCGTGGCGCCCGGCACAAGCCGACTGAACATAATTCAGGCCTTCCGGACCCCGTCAGGGCCGGAGGCCCGATGGGCCGGGCCGGAGCCCAAAGAAAATCTTGAGAATGGCCCCGTCCTGGGAATCCACGATGCCGTTGCCATTCAGGTCCCGGTCCGGGAAGGCCGGCGAGCCGAAGGCGGCCTTCAGCAACGCCCCGTCCTGGGAATCGACGATGCCGTTGTTGTTGAAGTCCGGGTCACAGCGGTTGCCGAAGCCGTCCCCATTGGTGTCCCGCTGGTTGGCATTGGCCAGGAGCCTGCAGTTGTCGACGCTGTCGAACACCCCATCCCCGTCCGTATCCTTCTCGGTCCGGAAGTCCAGTTCCTGGAGGCCATTCGCCGCTAGCGTGCGCCACGGCCCGTGGGGCTGGAATGGCCCGGTGGTTGCGCGATGCTGGACACGCAGGCGCCAGTGATAGCCGGTGCCCGGGCTCAGGTCGTTGATCGCGGCCGCCAGGGGCGCACCGTTGAGGCCGGAGTCGGTCCAGCCCCCGGCAACCCGCAGGTCGGTGCCGTCGAGGGGCGTGCCGAGCGGCTTGAGCTCGTACTGAAGGCGGACATCGCCGCGACCAAAGGGACTGCGGCCCTCGATCTGCAGGTTCACCCCGGTCAGCGCCCCGCTCGCACCGAGGGGAGCAAGCGGCCCCGTGTCTCCCGCCCTGCGCTGGCGCAGCGCTACGCCCCTGCCCAGGGTGCCGGCATTGCGGTAGAGCACGAACGCATAGCCGGCCGCACCGTCCGCCCGGTAATACCTGCCGAGCGGCGCGCCAATCGCATAGTCGGCCAGCCCGTCGCCGTTCAGGTCGCCCGCCCCGGCTACGGTCGCACCAACCCGTCCGCCGCTGGTGCCGGCGGAGCCGCCGCTCCGCGCTGAAGGCCCGGCGGCGCTGCCCAGGTAGACATCGGCGCCCCCGGAGTCGGGATCGCCGGTGCCCGGCAGGAGCTTGCCCGGCGAGCCAATGATGATGTCCCCGTAGCCGTCCGCGTTGACGTCGCCGGCGGAGCTGACGGCGAACCCGACCTGTTCGCCAGCGGGCCGGGGCTGTCCCCGCAGGCTCCAGACGGGACTCGTTCCCAGGCCACCCGCGCCCCCGGGATAGACGGCGGCATCGCCGGCATCCGCACCGCCGTTGTCGAAATAGGGCGCGCCGACGATCACGTCGGAGTACCCGTCGCCGTTCACGTCGCCCGCCGTGGCCACCGAGAAGCCGAAGCCGGCGCCGGCCTGGTCGGCCCCGGCGGTCCAGTCGGGCAGCAGGGCGAGCCCGGAAGCACTGCCCGCATAGACGAAGGCCAGGCCCTCATCGGCCTCGCCGTCGTCGAAGTCCGGGGCCCCGACGATCACGTCGGAGTAGCCATCGCCATTGACGTCGCCTGCGGTCCCCACCGACCAGCCGAAGCGTGCCAGATCCTGATTGCCCTGGGCGACCCAGGCGGGCGTGGTGGACGGTCCGCCGCTCCGCCCCAGGTAGACGAAGGCCCGGCCCTCGACCTGCAGGTTCAACGGGTCCTGGAACTTCCACGCGCCGACGATCACGTCCGAGTAGCCGTCGCCGTTCACATCGCCGGCAGTCCCCACCGCGGCGCCGAAACTGGCGCCGGTGTTGTTGCTCTCGACCATCCAGGCCGGCGAACTGGCGAGGCCCCCGGGGCCTCCCAGGTAGATGAAGGCCCTGCCCTCGTCCGTCTGCCCGTTGTCGTAGCCGGGCGCGCCCACGATGACGTCGGCGTAGCCGTCGCCATTCACGTCCCCGGCAGAGGCCACCGACGCGCCGAACCGGGCGCCAGCCTGGTTGCCCTCGACAAACCAGTCCGGCGGGGTGCCGGGCGCGGCATCGGGACCGAGGCCAGCGGCGCTCCCCAGGTAGACGAAGGCAGCGCCCTCATCGACTTCGCCCTTGTCGTACAGCGGGGCGCCGACGATCAGGTCCGAATAGCCATCGCCGTTCACGTCCCCGGCAGGGGCCACGACGGTCCCCCACCCGGCGTCCGCCTGGTCTCCCTCGGTAATCCAGGAGTTGGAGACCGGGTAGTTGTCCGGCTGGCCGGCCGGGCCTCCCAGGTACACGTAGACCCGTCCTTCGTCGGTCTCGCCGTTGTCGAAGGCAGGTGCCCCCACCACCACATCGGCGTAGCCGTCGCCATTCACGTCACCGGCACCCGACACCGCCGCACTGAAGCCGGAGGAGCCCTGGTTGGAAGTCGCCTGCCCGTCGAACCTGGCTGCCTTCCCTCCCTGGCAAGCACCGCGAAACAGCGAGACGGCGCCCTCCGCCGTCTGGCCATCACTGACGCCGGGCGCTCCAATGACGAGGTCGCCGCAACCATCGCCGTTGATGTCGCCTCCGGTACCAATGGCGTCGCCGAAGCGGTCGCCCGCCACGAGCCCGGCGTGAAAGTCACCGGGCGTGGCAGCCAGCCCGCTGGCTCCGCCGAAGTAAACGTAGGCCGCGCCCGCATCGGCTGCGGGGGTGTCGTACCGGGGCGCACCAACCGCCACGTCGGCATACCCGTCACCATCGAGATCACCCGCCGTGGCCACGGCAAACCCGAAGCTTGCCGCAACCTGATCGGACTCGGCGGTCCAGGCGGGAACGGGCGCAAGCCCGGCGGGACCACCCAGATAGACGAACGCGCGGCCCTCGTCCGCCTCGCCGTTGTCGAAGTCCGGGGCGCCGACAATGACATCCGAATAGCCATCGCCGTTCACGTCACCGGCGGTCGCCACCGACCAGCCGAAGCGCGCCAGGTCCTGGTTGCCCTCCCCGGTCCAGGCGGGCGCGCCGGCGAGTCCGCTGGCGCTCCCGAGGAAGGCCAGCGCACGGCCTCCGGCCTGCATATTGACACTGTCCTGGTAGTTCCAGGCGCCGATGATGACGTCCGAATAGCCATCGCCGTTCACGTCGCCGGCGGTTGCCACCGCGGCACCCAGGTGCGCCCCCGGACTGTTGCTCTCGAAGGTCCAGGCCGGCGTCGCGGCGAGGCCAGTTGGGCCACCCAGGAAGAGGAAGGCACGGCCTTCGTCCTCCTCGCCGTTGTCGAAGCCACTGGCGCCAACGAGCACGTCTGCGTAGCCGTCGCCGTTTACGTCGCCGGCGGTTGCCACGGCGGCGCCGAAGGCGGCACCGGCCTGGTTCCCCTCCGCCACCCAGGCGGGCGTGGCGCTGAGGCCGGTGGCGGTACCGAGGTACAGGAACGCGGCGCCCTCGTCGGTCTCGCCATTGTCGTATTGCGGCGCACCGACGACGAGGTCCGAATAGCCGTCACCATTCACGTCCCCGGCGGTCGCCACGCTGGAGCCATAGGCAGCGCCAGCCTGGTTGGCTTCGTTGGGCCAGCCGGCGGGACTGGGACCGGGCGCCGCGCCAGCCATCAGCGGCAGGACCAGGAGTAACGCCGCGACGAGGAGGTCACCGGGGCGGCAGGAGCAGATCAACGCGGAACCCGGTGCCACTGTTGTTGTTCTTTCATGGATCGCGACGAGCGGGAGTAGCAGATTGTTGGATGTTGTCGACACGTTACGCCACGACAACCAGCATGCCAAGCACGCGACACACCGCCGGCCATGACACCGCAGCGATAGCGGATCCGGCTCGACATAACCACCTGGCCGCTGTTCGGTGGAGCAGGGCAACGTTGCCTGCAAGATCGCCAGGATAGCCTGGTACCCACGGCTTTCAGCGCCGATTGCCAGCCCCGGCTTCGTCCATTCCAGGCGTAATGACGAGCAACAACCGGGTCCCGGCTGCATCGCTCTCGATCAGCAGCTGCGCACCGAGCAACTGGGATCGCCGCTGCATGTTGCGCATGCCGTTGCCGCCAGGATGCCCGGCTGCCCCGCCACGGCCATTGTCGGCGAAGCTGATCTCCACCCGGCCGGCCTCCTCGCGATAGCTGATCACGATCTCGCTGGCCCCGGCGTGGACAATGACATTGCTGGCCGCCTCGTCCAGCAGGCGCAACAGGTGCAGCACCTCGGCCGGGCCGTAGCCCGGGACCGACACCGCTTCGCCCGGCTGCCAGCGCAGTGCAATGCCCGTGCCCCGCAGGCGCCGTTCCAGCCGGTGGCGGAACTTGGCCAGCGCCGTGGCGAGATCACCCTCCGTGATCTCCAGCGAATCGATGACGAGCCGCAGGTCCTCAATGGCGCCCGTCAGCGCCGACTGGGACTCGGCTAGCGAAAGCCGACCGCCCCTCGCACGGGCGAGCAAAGCGATGAGCTGCCCGCCCACGCCGTCGTGCATATCCCTGGCGATGCGCTCCCGCTCGGCGCCCAGGAACTGGACGCGCTCGAGTTCGCGCACGCGCCGGTGCCCCTCCTCCAGGTCCGCGGTCACCGCAGTCACGCGCCGGTTCATCTCCTCGTTCATGCGCTCCACGGCGGTCATGCTGCGGGCCAGGCGCACCACCAGCAGTGCCGAGAAGGCCAGTAGCACGACCGACGCGGAGTAGTGCAGCACGTAGCCGCTGGCCCAGGGGAGCATGGCCTGGCCGACCAGCGTGTCGTGGAGGGCGAACACCACCACCACCGTGCCGGCGGCAGCGAGAATCTGGAGCTCCTGGCTGCGCCGGCGCCAGGCCTCCACGTGGAACGTGGCGAGCACGTAGAAGCCAAAGGCCATGACGACCGAATTGAAGATGCCGTCGCCAAAGGCCACGAAGCGGGTGTCCGGCAGCAGGAGGAAGAACGGCAGGCTGACGAGCAGCACACCGAACGCGGCGCGCTCGACGCCCGGCCGTGTCAACCCAAGGTAGCGGTGCAGGAAGCAGGTGGCCACCGCGGTGAACGCGCCCAGCGTGAGGTAGGCCCAGCTTTCCCACAGCCGTTGCGACACCGGGGGATGCTGGACCACGAAGTTCAGGGTGTGGCCCGCCCACAGCACCATCCCCAGGGCGTAGAGCCCGAAGACGCTCTCGCGCCGCCGCATCAGCCAGAGCAGCAGGATGAGCACGGCTACGGCGGTCATGGTACCGATGATCACCAGGACCAGCGTTTGCTGGACCAGGTGCCGGCCGGCCGCCACCGGTGCGAGCGTTGCAAGGGTGGCGACCTGGGGCCGGTCGAGGAAGCCGGTGCCAGGATTGGCCGCTGCCACCTGGATCCGCAGGTGGTTTTCACCCGGGATGAGGAGGGCTGGCGAGATCGTGAACAGCAGCGGCCGGTGCCAGGTGCGGGGTATCGGCGCCTTCAAGGTGGCGGGATCACCCAGCAGGTGCCCGTTGACGCTGGCCACGGCATGCATGCGCACCGAGGGCAGCAGCACGGCCCAGGGGACGGTCGGGACAACGGGTAACTCGAAGCTGAAGTCGTAGTCCTGACGGCGGGCGTCGCTGCCCCGCAGGCGCCAGTCATCGGGCAGCGCCACCTCGGCCCCCACCGCGGCCGGGCCACTCACCACGGCCCGCTGCAGCACCAGGCTGCCGGCCGGTGCGCGCCACTGGAGCCAGAACGCCGCCGAGGCGGCACCCAGCACGGCCAGGTGGATGAGCGTCCACATGACGGGGAAAGGCAGGGTGAACTGTCGCACTACAGCCGGATGATACCCATTTGGCAGGCCTCGAAGACCGCCTCCGCGCGGGACGAGACCTCCAGCTTCCGGTAGATGTTCTTGATGTGCGTGGCGACGGTGTGCGTGGACAGCCCGAACTGGGCAGAGATCTCACTGTAGGTGAAGCCCCGGGCCAGGGCACTCAGCACCGCCAGCTCGCGCTCGGTCAGGTTGACCGGCTGATGGCCCGAAGGGGCTGCCGGATTCAGCCGGTTGAGGATGTGCCGCGCGATGCCGGGGCTCATGGGCGAACCACCCTGCACCAGGCTCAGGATGGCCTCGCCGACCCGTTCCACGGGCTCGTCCTTGAGCAGGTAGCCGGTGGCGCCCGCCTCGATGGCCGCCACCACCCGGGCCTCGCTGCCGAACACGGAGATCACCATGCACTCGCAGTGGGGTGATGCCTGCTTGTACTCCCGGATCAGGTCCACACCGTCGCCGTCCGGCAAGGCGAGATCCGTGAGCAACACATCGGGTGGCCCGGCCGCCAGTGCGACCCGACCACTTTGCAGGTCAGGACAGGCCGCCATGAGATCCAGTGCGACCTGCCCCCGGATCGCCTCGGCCAGGTAGTGGCGGGTGTCGGGGTCGTCCTCCACCAGGATCACCCGGAAACGAGCCCCTGATCCCTCTGCAGGCCCCTCGGCCGTCATGACTGCATCCCGCTGCCGATCAGACGGCAGACGGTAACAGGCAGGGCCCGGATCGCCATACCGAGTTCGCGGGATGGCGGCTGGGGAGGGTCGGCGGGAGGATGCTCCACGCCGACTGGCTCCGCCCCCTGCCACCGATGTTGAGGTGCCCCATGCCCACCCGCCCCGCCCACTCACGCTCACGCTCACGTACCGTCGTTGTACCTATTGCCCTGCTCACTGCCGTCCTGTCCCCCTGGCCCGGCGCCCGGGCCGACTGCACCAGCTTCAGCGGCTTCGCGCCGGAGGGCTTCGGCTATCCAAACGGTGGCTTCTGGGGCGCGGTCGCCGCGGACTACGAACCGGACATCGGCGAGCGCCAGAATATTGACGACCTTCGCCAGGTCGACGGACCGCGGGTGCCGCTGTTCGATGTCACCGTCGCGACCGAGACGGTGTTCAATTCCTCTGCCTCGGTGGTCGGCAAGCTCGGCCGTGGCTACGTGGCACTCGACGTGCTGGCGATTGCACGTGCCTCCGGAGCGCCGGCCGGGACCGACGCGCATGCCAGGGGCGCGGCCGCTTTCAATGACACCATCACGATCTCCGCACCCGGGCGGAATGGCCAGCCGGGCACTGTGCGCCTCGGTGTGCAGGTGGACGGGGTCCTGTCGGCCGCCAGGTCGCAGTCGTCGAATGGCATTGCAAGTTCGGCGTATGGCAACGGCGGCGCCGCCTACCGTTTCGATGTGACTGATGGCAGTCCCGGGCCGGGGGGACTCGTGAGTGTCGGTGCCGGATTCGTGGATTGCGAAGCGGCCTTCGTTCAGATCGGCGGCTTCCCGATTTTTCCTCCGGCCGAGCCCGTTGGCCAGGTGCTGGGTGGCGTCGTCAACTTCACCTACGGCGCACCGATTACCTTCAATTTCCAGATCGAGGTGGCCCTCGACTCCGACGCCTCGGTCAGCGAGCCTGGTTTTTCAGCCACCGCCACGCTGGTCGGCGACTTCGGCAACACGGCAAGCTGGACCGGGATCCTGGACCTGAAGGACCAGACTGGCAATGCGGTCACCGACTTCACGGTCACGTCCGTGTCCGGCACCGACTATCGCCACGCCATCCTGGGCATCGACATCGCGCCGCGGTTTGGCACCGAGCCGGCAGACGCCAGCGTAGCCGCCGGACAGACAGCCACCTTCACGGCCACTGCAGGCAGCGATGGCACACCGCTCACGCTGCAGTGGGCGGTGAGCACCGATAACGGGGTGACCTGGTCCGGCATTCCCGGAGCTACCGGCACCAGCTACACGACCCCCGCGACAACGCTGGCCGATGACGGGCGCCGCTACCGGCTCACTGCGACGAACGACGTGGGTAGTACCGACAGTGCCGCCGCCCTGCTGACGGTGAGTGGTGGTGGGAGCAACATTCCCGTTGGCGGCGGAGGAAGCAGCAGAATGGATGGCGCGTCGATGGTCCTGCTGATGCTGCTTGCGCTGGCGAGGCGCCGGAGACGGCCATCGGCAGTGCCCGGATAAAGGTCAGTGCAGCCGACTGTCAACCAGCGTCAACGTTAAGTTCGTCGTCCCGCTGGTTCGACGGCTGCAGCGCCGCGCCGCTGATCCGCGCTTCGGCATCCTCCAGCAGCGCCGGCTCCTCCGCCGAAGTCGCCGGGATCTCGGACGCGACCGTCCAGGACACCGTGACGTAACGGGCCAGCTGGGACCGGGGATGATGCAGGGCGAGATCGCGGACCCGCTGGGCGATGCGCTCGGCGAAGGCCACCACCCGCTCCTCCTCCGCGCCGCCGATCAGGACGGCGAAGCGGTCATGGCCGACGCGGGCGCAGTAGTCGGCGGCCCGCTGCAGTGAATTGGCGATCGAGTGCGCCACCTTGCGCAGCAGGGCCTCGGTGGCGTGCCGGCCGAACAGAGTGTGGTAGCTCTCGAGGGCATCCACGCGGAAGACGATCACGCTGAGGCGCTGCTGCTCGCGGCGGGCCACGGCCCAGTCCCGCATCAGGACTTCCAGCAAGGCGTTGCGGCCGGGAATGCCCGTGGTGGCATCGGTCCGCTCATCGCGGAGGCCCCGGGCCCAGACGTCGGTTGCCATGAATACGCCCGTGCCCGCCATCGACGGCGCGGTTCCGGATGGGCCGATGGGCCGGAGGGCTGCCGCCGGCGCAGACGGGGCCGCCGTCAGCAACCAGTAGCTCGCCCTGCCGGGCTGGTCGTAGAGCGGCGCGGGACGCAGTTCAACGGCGCCCCGGGACGAGCGCGGCCGCCAGGGCTCGGGCGACGCCGGATCGAATGCGCTGTCCGCCAGGCTGTCGGCCGGGCGTCCGATGATTTCGTTGGGGTGCAGGCCGATGGCCGCGCCGAGGGCCGCATTGGCGTAGACGACCTGCCGGTCCCGGTGCTGGGCGTCGATGATCAACGCGGGTGCCGCCACGGCATCCAGGGCCTGGCGCAGGAGATGACGATTCAGCTTTTTCAATGAGTTAGGATTCATATCTCAACTTCATGAGATACGTCGCCGCGGACCCCTCCACGGCTGCGCACCACCCGGAAACGCATCCTAGCTTTAGGTTAAGCGGGGTTCTGTGAAGGTGGTCACTGACCCGCGCTGAAGTCCGGGAACGTTGTTCAATCGACAGGGCCGCCAGCCAGCAGCGCGCCGATCAACCGCCGGACCGCCGCCATCCCTTCGGCCAGGAAGTCCTCGATCTGGGCGTGAATCGTCACGCCGGCAGGCACGCGGCCCGCAGCGTGATTCACGACCACGCAGCACATGGCATAGGACAGTCCCAGTTCCCGGGCCAGCCCCGCCTCGGGCATGCCCGTCATGCCCACCACGTGGCAGCCGTCCCGCTCGAGGCGGTCGATCTCGGCCGCGCTTTCCAGCCGGGGCCCCTGGGTCGCGCCGTAAGTCGCCGTCCGCAGCGCATCCAGGCCGAGATCCACGGCGGCGGCGACCAGCCGGTTCCGAAGCGCCGGGGTGAAGGGCCCGGTGAAGTCCACGTGTTGCAACGGGAACCGGGCGTCCCCGGTGAAGGTGTGCTCGCGCCCCCAGGTGTAGTCGATGATCTGGTCCGGGATTACCAGCCGGCCGGGCGGCGCCGCGCGGTCGATGCCGCCCACCGCATTGATGGCAACCACGTGGTCCACGCCCAGCTCGCGCAGCGTCCAGAGGTTGGCCCGGTAATTCACCCGGTGCGGCGGAATCGCGGCGGCATCGGCCGCGCCATGCCGGGGAAGGAAGATGACCTCGTGCCCTGCCAATACGGAGTGGACAGGTGCCGATGATGCGGGGCCCCAGGGCTGACTCGCCGGCAGCACAACGGGCACCCCGCCAGGAAAGAGGCCCGCGGAACCCGTGCCGCCGATGATCCCCAGCCGCACGTTCAGCCGTCCACGGCCCAGATCTCGGGCAGGTGCCGCCAGTGGCCGCGGTAGTCCATGCCGCAACCAAAGACGAACTCGTCGCCGACCTCGAGGCCCACGAGATCGGGCTGGATCCCGGCGACCGCGCGGGAATGACGCTTCCGCACCAGCACCACCGTCGTGACCTGCCGGGCGCCGGCCTGCCGGCAGTGGTGGGCGATGAACTCGAGCGTGAGCCCCTCGTCGTAGATGTCGTCGACGAGCAGGACGTGCCGGTCGCGCAGCTCCGCGCGGGGCCTTGCGAGCCACTGGGGGATGCCGCCCCGGGTGGCATCGCCGTAACGCCCCACCCGGCAGGTGTCGAGGACGAAGTCGCCGGGCAACTGGCCGGCCAGCCGCGCCAGCGGCATGAGGCCGCCGAGCAGCACCCCCAGCATCACGCAGGGCTCGCTCTCGACGAGGGGCCGGAGCGCCTGCGCGAGCCGGTCGAAGGCCGCGTCGACGGCGACCCGGTCCACCAGCAGGCGCGCGCCTGGCACATCTGGCGACATCAGCTGAGTGTCAGGCCCGGCCGCGCCTGGGCCTCATCGAGGACAGTGACAGCCTGCTCCCAGGCGAGCGTCCCGCGGAACTCGCCCCCCGTCGCCGCCAGTTCAACGCCGATGGGTGCGCGCCGGCGGAGCGTGATCAGGCGGGACTGGCTGACCGGCTGGCCCACGGGATCGCTGTATTGCCTGAGCGCCTCGAGCGTCGCGTCGGCCGCGGCTGGATCGTTGCAGACCAGGGCCATGTCCGCACCGGCCCCGAGCGCCCGCCGGGCCCGCTCGGGCATGTCGCCTTCGCTCGCCAGTGCCTTCATGCTGAGATCGTCGGAGAAAATCACGCCACCAAACCCGAGTTCATCGCGCAGGACCGTTCGCAACCAGTAAGGCGACAGGCTGGCGACCTCCCCATCGAGCTGGGGATAGCGCACGTGGGCGACCATGACGCCGTTGACCCCCTGGCGGATCAGCCGGCCGAAGGGCTGCAGGTCGTCGTAGAGCGCCGACTGCGTGCGCGGGTCCACCGGCAGGTCCAGGTGGGAATCGGCGACCACGTAGCCGTGGCCGGGAAAGTGCTTGGCGACCGCGATCATTCCTGCCTTGTGCATGCCCAGTATGTAGGCCGAGGCCAGCTCCCCCACCACCTCCGGATCCCGGTGAAAGGAGCGGTCGCCTATGACTTCGCTGGTGCCGTAGTCGAGATCCACCACCGGCGCGAAACTGAAATCCACGCCGGCATCGAGGACCTCGGCGGCCATCAGCCAGCCGCAGGTCTGGGCGAGACGGCGGCCCCGGTCATTGTCGAGATCGTACTGGTGGCCCAGCCAGCGCAGCGGAGGCAACCGGTAGAAACCCTCCCGGAAGCGCTGCACGCGCCCGCCCTCCTGGTCCACGGCAACCAGCAGATGGGGCGACCGGACGGCGCGGATCTCCGCCACGAGGTCCCGGACTTGATCCCGGTCCTGGTAGTTCCGGCTGAAGAGGATGACACCGCCCACGAGCGGATCTCCAAGCCGGACCCTCTCTTCCGCCGTGAGCGCGAGGCCGGCCACATCCACCATCAGCGGTCCGAGGGTCATCGGCAACCTGTCTCGTCAGGGAACAATGTTGACGCGGGTACCGGGCGTGACTGCATCGAACAGCCAGCACACGTCGGCGTTGCGCATTCTGATGCATCCATGGGAGAACGGCACCCCCATGGGCTCCTGGTCCGGGGTGCCGTGGATGTAGATGTACCGGCGCATGGAGTCCACGTTCCCGAGGCGGTTGCGGCCGGGCTCCAGCCCGGACAGCCAGAGAATCCGGGAGAGGATCCAGTCCCGGCCTGGCTCGGCCCGGTGCAGCTCCGGGGTCAGGATCTCCCCGGTTGGACGCCGGCCCCGGAGGACCGCCCCGACCGGCAGTCCGCTGCCGATCTTCGCCCGGATGACGTGCAGTCCCCGGGGCGTGCACAGGCTGCCGCTCAGTTCGCCGGGACCATGCCGCGACGTGGATACGCGGAACTCCCGCAGCACGCGCCCGTCGCGGCGGAACTGCAGCGTCTGCCGGGTGAGGCTGACGATCAGGTCGACCGGTGGCGAATCCATGACCGTCAGGCGCGCTCGAACAGCGCCATGGACTCCACGTGGCTCGTGTGGGGGAACATGTCCATGACGCCCGCGCTGGCGAGGCGATAGCCGTGCTCGCGGACGAGCAGGCCCGCATCCCGGGCCAGCGTCCCGGGATGGCAGGAGACGTAGACGATGCGCCGCGCGCCGATCCGGCCCAGTGCGGGGAGGAGCTCCGCGGCACCGGTCCGGGGCGGGTCGAGCAGCACCAGGTCGAAACGCTCGCGGGTCCAGGCGCCCTCCACGCCGGCGCCGGCCAGGTCGGCCTCGACGAAGTGCGCGTGGGCCAGCGAAGCCAGGGTGGCATTCTGCCGGCCGCGATGCACCGCGGCCGCGGCGCCTTCGAGCCCGACCACCTCGCCAGCGTGGCGGGCCAGGGGCAGCGTGAAATTGCCAATGCCGCAATAGAGGTCCAGCACCCGGTCCGTCGCCGCCGGCGCCAGCAGGCGCAGCGCCTGGTCCACCATCATCCGGTTCACCTCGCCATGCACCTGGATGAAGTCCGTCGGGCCGAAGGTCAGTGTGAGATCGAAGGCCGGGAGGCGGTAGTGCAGGTCCTCGCCGGCGCCTCCGGGGTCGAGCGGCGCCACCGACTCCGGATTGCCGGGCTGCAGGTACACCCGCACGCCGTGCCTGGCGGCAAAGGCCCGCAACTCGTCCCGGTCGGCCGGCGTGGGCGGGTCCAGCACCCGGAACACGAGGGCGGTGGCGTTGTCCGCCACCGTCGCCTCCACTTGGGGCAGGCGGGCGCGGATCGAGAGCTTGCCAATAAGCACGGACAGGGGTTCGATGAGCCCGCTGATGGCGGGCTCGGCCGTGGCGCAGCGGAGCATGTCCACCACCCAGGGCTTTTCCGCCTCCCGGAATCCCACCAGCACCCGGCCCTTGCGCTCCACATGGCGGACCGCGAGCCGTGCCTTCCGGCGGTAGCCCCAGATCGCGCCCCGGACCGGTGGCAGCAGCTGGTCCGGCGCCACGGACGAGATACGGGCCAGGCTGTCCAGCAGCGTCGACTGCTTCATGGCGAGCTGGGCGTCCGGCGCGAGGTGCTGGAGTGAGCAGCCCCCGCAGCGGCCGAAGTATTCGCAGGCCGGGGTCACCCGGTCCGGTGAGGAGCGGCGGACCTCCAGCAGGACACCTTCATCGTAGTTGCGCCGGCGCCGCCTGCGCTGGAAGGTCACTTCCTCCCCGGCCAGGGCGCCGGGGACGAGCACGCGCTTGCCGGCGGGTGCCAGCACCCCGCTCCCCTCGAGCGTCAGCGCGGTGACCTCGGCGATCTCCGTGGCGGGAACCGCGCTCACAGTGGCCTTCAGTCCGCGTCGCCTGGCGGCGACGCCGGGTGGCGCGCGCCCCACGCGGCGGCAAACGCCCGCCAGTGGCCGGCATCGCTGGCGTCCAGGAAACGGTGCACGCGGGCCAATTCGCCGGCCAGGCCCTGCTCGTCGAGCTGGCCCCGCATGAACTGGAAGCGCAGCCAGATCAGGTAGGTGTTCAGCACGTCCGTCTCGCAGTAGTCGCGGATGGCGCCGATGTCACCCTTCAGCCAGGTGTCCCAGACCTGGTCGCCGCCGAAACCCAGCTTGCCCGGGAAACCCAGCAGCGTGGCGATGTCGTTGAGGCTGGCCCGGGACCGCCCCTGCCAGGCCGACAGCACGTCCATCAGGTCCAGGTGCCGCCAGTGGAAGCGGCTCAGGTAATTGTTGTACCGGAAGCTGCTCTCGTTCTCGCCCAGCTCCCAGTAGCGAGGCGCCTGCACCCCGTGCAAAAGCGCCCGGTAGTGCAGTACCGGCAGGTCGAAGCCGCCGCCGTTCCAGGAGATCAGGTCGGGCGTGTGCCGCTCGATCGCCTCGTAGAACTTCGTGACCAGTTCCTTCTCGGGGCTGTTCGCGTCGCCCAGGCTCATGACCTTGAGTCCGTCACGGTAGCGCCAGACCACGGAGATGGCCACGATCCGGTGCTGGTGCAGCGGGAGGAAGTCCGAACCGGTTTCCTGCAACCGATGAAACGTCATGGCCTTCGCCACTTCCTCGTCAGGCAGGCCGTCCAGGTCGAACAACCGCTTCCCCAGCTCCACGTCGGGAATCGTCTCGATGTCGAATACCAGTGCTCGCATGGGTCAGGCTGCTCCCGAATTGACCGGCGTGTGCTTGTTCAGGATGGCGACCTCATCAGGATGGCCACGGCCACGACGAGGCCCGCCTCATCGGACAGCGTGAGATGCCCGTCACCAACGCCGAGGGCCCTGCACACCTGCTGGCCCCTGGCGGAAAAGATGATCCCGGGCTTCCCCAGGGGATCGGCAACGACGCCGGAGTCCCGTAGCCACATGCCGTTGGCGAAACCGGTCCCGAGTGCCTTCACCACGGCTTCCTTCGCCGCGAAGCGCATGCTGAGGAAGCGCACCCGGTTCTTGGTCCGGGCGAAATCCGCCAGCTCCTCGGGCATGAGCAGGTGCCGGACGAAGCGCTCGCCGAAGCGCTCGTAGGCTGACGCCACCCGCTCGACCTTCAGGATGTCGGTGCCGACGCCGAAGATCATGCGCGGCGGGCATCCCGCATCAGCTGCCTCATGTCGGCCACGGCCGCCCCCAGGCCCGCGAACAGGGCACGGGCCACGATGGCATGGCCAATGTTCAGCTCGACGATCTCCGGGATCGCGGCGATGGGTCCGACGTTGTGGTAGTTGAGCCCGTGGCCGGCGTGAACCTCCAGGCCAGCGGCGGCGGCGGCCCGGGCGGCGGCGGCGATCCGGTACAGTTCCGCGCCACGCTGCTCGCCGGTGGCAGCCTCGGCGTAGGCGCCCGTGTGCAGCTCGACGACGGGCGCGCCCGTGCGCGCCGCCGCCTCGATCTGCTGGAGGTCGGCATCGATGAACAGGCCCGCCCGGATGCCGTGGTCCCGGAAGCGGTTGCAGGCCTCGGCAACGGCAGTGAAGTGCGTGCGCACGTCGAGGCCGCCCTCCGTCGTGAGCTCGGCCCGGCGCTCCGGGACCAGGCAACAGTCGGCGGGGCCGACGCGGCAGGCGATGGCGATGATCTCCTCTGATACCGCCAGCTCCAGGTTCATCCGGGTCTGCAGCAGCGACTGAAGGATCGGCAGATCGGCGTCCTGGATGTGCCGCCGGTCCTCGCGCAGGTGAACCGTAATGCTGTCCGCGCCGGACTGTTCGGCCAGCAGCGCAGCCTGGACCGGATCCGGATAGCGGGTTCCCCGGGCCTGGCGCAGCGTGGCCACGTGGTCCACGTTGACGCCGAGAAGCAGGTTGTTCGCAGGGGGGGCCATGGCGGCGTAATTCTAGCGGCGATGGCCGGGTAACGCGCGCCCTAGCGGCGCATGGATGCCAGGACTGCCCGGGTCTTCAGCGTCCTGCCGTCCAGGTAGTGGGCGAGAACGGAGCGGAGCAGGCGCTTGGCGGCCT
This sequence comes from Chromatiales bacterium, assembly GCA_016789845.1. GTDB lineage: Bacteria > Pseudomonadota > Gammaproteobacteria > Steroidobacterales > SHZI01. The sequence continues at coordinate 238,904 of JAEUQA010000067.1, read as the reverse complement.
GCAGGGTGGCGGGCGACGACAGGTCCCCCCGGCCGATGGCGAGCAGAACGGCGCCGGACATGGCCAGCGCGGCCCCGTCGGCCGCTACCGGCACGGGGCCCTGCTCCAGCCGGTACTCGTAGAGCGCGTCGGGGTCCAGGGGCACGTCGTTCAGCACGTCATGCTCCAGGTTGAGGCCGTAGCCCACGTCCGCGAGCATCTGCAACTCGAAGCGCCGGAGAGCCGGCTCCGGGTCGCCGCCGGAACGGAGCTCGGCCAGTGCCTGGGAATAGGCAATGAAGAGGCCAGGGTGCGGGTCCCCGCGCCGCACGAAGTTCAGGACCAGCTCGTTGAGATAGAACGCGCCCATCAGGGCCACCCCGTCCAGCGCCAGGGCAAAACTGGCGGCCTCCGCCCCCCTCAGTGTGTAAAGGGCACCCCGCCCCGCCCAGGAGAGCCGCAGGGGCAGGAACGGCTGCAGGACGCTTCGCCAGGGCGACTTTGGCCGGCGGGCCCCGCGGGCAACGAGCCCGACGCGGCCATGCTGGGCCCCGAGCACCTCCAGGATCTGGCTCGTCTCCTGGTAGGGCCGCGCGTGCAGGATGAAGGCGTCCTCCAGCTCCGCGCCGGACGTCGTGCCGCTCACGAGCTGGACTCGAACCCGAACTGCTGCAGGGTCCGGGCGTTGTCCGCCCAGTTGGTCTTCACCTTCACGTGGGTCTCCAGGTAGAAGCGGAGACCGAAGATCTTCTCGAGCTCGAGCCGCGCGGCCGTGCCCACTTCCTTGATGGTAGCGCCGCCCTTGCCCACGACGATGCCCTTGTGGGAGTCCCGGTCGGCCCAGATCACCGCGTCGGCCAGGACCACGCCGGGCTTCTCCTCGAGCGCAAGGATTTCGACAGCGAGACCGTAGGGCACTTCCTGGCGAAGGGCGATGAGGAGCTTCTCCCGGATCATCTCGGCGATGCGGAACTCCATGCTGCGGTCCGTGGTGGCATCGAGCGGATACAGCGGCGGACCCTCGGGGAGCAGTTCCGTGAGCAGGGCGGTGAGCCGGTCCAGGTTGTCCGCGTTGGCGGCCGAGATCGGCACGATCGCCTGGAACGCGGCGCGCTTCTCACAGGCGGACAGGTAGGGCAGCAGCGCCGACTTTGGCCTCACCAGATCCACCTTGTTGACGGCAAGGATGACGGGAATCCGGGCCGCGAGTACATGCTCCAGGACGTAGGAGTCGGCGGCCTTCCAGGCGCCCGCCTCCACGACGAACAGGGCCACATCGGCGCCGACGAGCGCGCCTTCAACGGCACGGTTCATCGCACGGTTCAGCTGGTTCCGCATACGGGCGTGGAGGCCGGGCGTGTCCACGAAGAGTATCTGGGCGCCGGGCCGGGTCAGGACGCCGACGATCGCATGCCGGGTCGTCTGGGGCCGTGGCGTCACGATGCTGATCTTGCGGCCCACCAGGGCATTCACCAGCGTCGACTTGCCCACGTTGGGCCGCCCGACGATGGCGACGAAGCCAGTCCGGTGGCCCTCAGGCATGGTCGCCCACGGTCGCGCCGAGGGCCCGCAGAGCCTCCTCAGCCGCCTGCTGCTCGGCCGCCCGGCGGCTGGTGCCCTCGCCGTGAACCTCGATACCCGGGGTCTCTAGCCGGCAGACCACGGCAAAATGCTGGGCATGGCCGGAACCGCTGACCCGCTCGACGGCGTAGGTGGGCAGCGCGTGACCCCGGCCCTGCAGGAACTCCTGCAGCCGGGTCTTCGGATCACGCAGGTCGTCGCCGGTGCCGAGCGCGGCCAGGCGGGGGGCCAGGAGCCTGAGAACCACCTTCCGGGTGGCGGACCAGCCGCCGTCGAGGAACACGGCGCCAAAGACCGCCTCCAGGCCATTCGCCAGTATGGATCCGCGCCGGTGGCCGCCCGAGCGAAGTTCGCCGCTGCCGAGGCGCACGAGCTCGCCGAGGGCGATCTCGCGGGCCACTTCCTCCAGCGTTTCCCGCCGGACCAGCCGGGCGCGAAGCCGGCTCAGGGCGCCCTCGTCCGCGCCGGGATGCGCGGCATACAGGGCCTCGGCGATCACCAGCCCGAGGACGGCATCGCCGAGGAATTCCAGCCGCTCGTTGTTGCCGCCACTGGCACTGCGGTGGGTAAGGGCCAGCTCCAGCAGTGCGTCATCCTGAAAGCGATGGCCGAGTGCGCCAGACGCCCATTCGGCCGCCACGCTCACTGCCGGATCTCTACCGAATTGTCGAAGGCTGCCGTAATGGAAAGATTGGCGATATAGGGCACGCTTTCCTCGTAATCGACCGAGACCAGAAAGCCGCTGTCCGTCTTGGAGATCACGAAATCCTGGCGCTTGGGGAAGTCGATGGCATCGATATCGAGGCGCTTGCCGATCTCGGTCTGCAGGCGCGAGATATTGGGGCCGTTGCCGTCATATTCCGTCTTCAGATCCGACATCAGCTGGCGGATCTTCATCTGCGTCATGTAGACGGGAATCAGCCGAATCGCGCCGTAACCGACCAGTCCGACCAGCGCGGCGATTACCGCGAAGCCGATGGCCGTCATGCCCTGTTGCTGTTGCCGTCGCCGCATGGTGCATCCCTCCATTGACCACACCGAAACCCGTGCCTTCAATCGATTCCCCGCCCTATCCGTCCCCACCGGGGCATGGACGGGAAGTCCCAGTTCATCCAGATGCGGACGGCCTTGCCCACCACGTTGCCATCCGGAATCATGCCGACCCCGTCGTAGCGGCTGTCCCGGCTGTTATCCCGGTTGTCGCCCATCATGAAGTAGTGGCCCTCGGGCACGATGAACGTGCCCTCCAGGCTGCCGCGCCCGGGCATGTACAGGACGTCGTGCTCATGGTCGCCGAGGCGCTCCCGGCCCAGGATCGATCCCGGCTGGTCGGTGCCCGGGTACGGGCCGGTGAGCGTCACGGCAACGGGCTGCTGGTTGACGAAAATCTGGTTGTTCAGGTAGGTGATCGAGTCGCCCGGCAGGCCGACGAGGCGCTTGATGTAGTTGGTGGACGGGTCCGAGGGCAGTCGAAACACCACCACGTCACCGCGCCCGGGGGATCCCAGGTCGAGGATCTCGGTGTTCAGCACCGGCAGCCGCAGGCCGTAGGTGTACTTGTTGACGAAGATGAAGTCGCCCACCAGCAGCGTCGGCATCATCGAGGCAGACGGGATCCGGAACGGTTCGAACAGGAAGGACCGGATGAGCAGCACGACCAGCAGGATCGGGAAGAATGACCGGGCATACTCGACGACGACCGGCTCCGGCACTGCCGTAACCGCCGTCGCCGGTCCACCACCGGCAGCCGCGGCCAGCCGCCTTGGCCGGAGCCAGGCCGCGTCCACGGCCCAGATGAAGCCGGAGAGCGCGGTTGCGATGACCAGAATCAGAGCGAAATCCACGAGTAGCGCCAGCCCGTCAAAAAACCCGCCGTAGCGTATCACGCGGCCGGCGGGGGCAACCCGGGCCGGATGCTCACGGCGCGGCGATGGTCAGGGCGGCGCGCCGAGCACGGCGAGAACGGCGTCACGGTCCAGGCGCGCAACGCTGACCTCCTGGTCCCCGTGGCAGAGGACGGGAATGCGGTTCCCATAGGCCGCCTGCCAGTCGTGCCGGCTGTCCACATCCACGACGCGGATGGTGGCCCGGTCCCGGCACAGGGGCACCAGTTCCTCCAGCATGAGCTCGCAGAGATGGCAGCCACGGCGGCTGTAAACGACGAGGTCGAGCACCAGTCTAGCGCCCGGGTGCGGATACCGGCCGGACCGAACGGGCGATGGACTCGACGGTCCGGACGGGCACCTCGCCCACGGCGGTAACCAGGTAGCCCCCCGTCATCGTGGTCCACGCGTTGGCGGCACCAACGCGGGACGGACCCTCGCCCTGTTCCATGGGCGTGACACCGGACTCGATGAACACCGATACCGACGCCACCCCGTCGGAATAGACGAGGTGATCCAGGGCCGTCGCAGCCGGGCCCGAGCGTTGGGAACGCACCGCACGCAGCCTGAATCCCGGCGGCAGTGACTCAACCCGCCAGGTGGAGGATCCGTTGCCGGCAGCGTCCGCCGTTGCGGACCGCGGTGACTGCTGACGGGTGAAGGTGTCGATCATCACGGAGGGCTGCACTGCAGATGCCGGAATACGCTCCGGGAGACTGATGTCGGAGAACAGCAACTGCTCGACGACGGCGCCGTCATCGCCCGCGACCTGGACCTTCAACGGCATCGCCGTGGCATGGTCGAGCCACAGGCGATAGCCATAACGGTAATTGTCCGTGGGCCGGACCGTCACCACGCGGGTGTCCCGCCCGACCAGCCTGCCACCGGTGGCGATTGCCAGGCGGTAGAAGCGGTGATCGAAGTTCACGTCGCCCGCGAACTGACGCCGCAACGGGCTGCCGCCCTCCCCGGCCTCGGCGCCCTCCTCGACCATCACCTCCTTCTGGTCGGGAAGGATGCAGGTGACATCGTCGCCCTGCCGGATGATCTCGCGGCCGACTTCATCCATGGCCGTGATGCGCTCAGTGGATACGCCATTCTCGACCCGGTGCACGACCCGCATGACCGCCGCATCGGTGCCGTGCAACTGGATCAACGTGCCCTCATAGTTCAGGTACTCGAGCGCGTACCCCATCCGGTCGAGCCAGCCCCGTGGATCATCATCGGCCGCCGCAGGCACCATCAGGCCGGCACACGCCCCCGCCAGCAATGCACGCAGGGCCAGGCCGGGAGCCAGGGAGGACCGGGTCATCGGACTGCCGACTGGTCCGAGGCCTGCGCGGCAGCGGCATAGGCCCGGTTGTTCACGATGTGCGAATCCGTGAGCTTGGCCGACAGCATCCCGGAATACTCGCCGTGATACACGAGATAGCTCGTCAGGCGCCTGGAGGTCAGGGACGGCTGACCCGCGGGGGCCACGCGGTCTGCCACCAGCGACGGGGCGCGAGCGGACGTCAGGGTCGCCGGCACCACAGCGGGCTGGGTTGCCATGCTGGCCATGGTTGCCGTTCCCGGGCCCGGCGCGGGCCGGAGCACCGGCACCAGTGCCACCGCAACGAGGGCAATACCGGCGGCGGCGGCGTAGGGCAGCAACCTGGATCCGGGCTGGCGGACCCGGGGCGCGGAAGGTGCCGGGATCCCGTCGAGGGCGGCACTCACCCGGGCACTGATCTCCAAGGCAGCGATCCCGGCGGATCGGCTGCCGGCCGGGCCGCCCCGCAGCGTGCTGCCAATGAGGCCGTAGCGCGCGACCCGCGCCCTGTGCTCCGGTGAACGTGCCAGGCGCGAGACGAGCAACTCCTGCTCTGCCGCCGGCAACTCGTCATCGAGCCAGGCTGACAACTGCTCGTCAATGAGGGGAGACTGATCAGGGCCTGTGCTCATGGGCATTACTCTCGGTTCGGCAGGACTCGCCTGCCGGGGTTCAGTGATTCGTGGTTCATCAGTCGACCATGGGCCTTATGACTTCGTCGATCGCCTCGCGGGCCCGGAAGATGCGGGACCGCACCGTGCCGACCGGACAGTCCATGGCAGCTGCGATCTCCTCGTAGCTGAGACCCTCGAGTTCCCGGAGCACGATGGCGGTGCGAAGTTCCTCGGGCAGGGCAGCAATGACCTGCTCGACGGTCTCCCGGAGCTGGTCCTGCATGGCAATGCCCTCGGGAGTCTCCTCGTCGCGCAGCTCCGCATTGCGTTCCGCATACTCCGGGTCCCGGGCATCCAGGTCGTACTCGACGGGCTTGCGCTGGAGCGCAACGAGGTAGTTCTTTGCCGTGTTGATGGCGATCCGGTAAAGCCATGTGTAGAAGGCGCTTTCACCCCGAAAACCCGGCAAGGCCCGGTAGGCCTTGACGAAGGCCTCCTGGGAGACATCGAGAGCTTCGGTCGGATCCCGTACATAGCGCATGACGAGCTTCACGATCTTCTGCTGGTACTTCAGCACCAGCAGGTCGAAGGCGCGCCGATCGCCCCGTTGGGCTCGCTCCACCAGAAGCTGATCGCCGCTTGTCCCTGCCATGCCCGTGGTCCTGTGTCGGATCGCGGACGCCGGCAACTCACAGGCGGGTAGACAGGCCCCCGCCTCGAAAGTTCGCCCCGCGGACCCGCACACCCCGCGTTCGTTGCCGGACTCCGATGCAGGTCCGGTCACAGGGAGGTAGTGCAGCGCAGCGCCCGACGCGATTCTACGTGAAACGTCGTGGCTTGACCGGCCGGGATGAAGTCCGGCTTTCAATGGCCCGTGCAAACGGCGTGACGCAGGCGCACCGTGAGCCGCCGCCACGCATCAGGTGGCACACGATCGCGGAACAGGATCACCTCGGTGCGCTGCGCCTCCCCGCCGGCGAATGCCAGCCCCATCGCAACACCCGGCAAGTTCCAGTAATTGACGACGACCGCGGGCTGGAGGGTGGCCGGATCGCGCCCGAGGCCCAGCAGGAAGCGGCCGTCGGCCGTCACCAGGATCCGGGCGACGTAATAGGGTGAGCGGGGTGACGCCCGCCGGAATTCGCGAAGCCCGCTACCAACGACCAGCACTGCGGCGAGAACCTGCAGGGGTCCCGGCAACCCGCCGTAACCCAGCGCCCCCAGGGCGAGCAGGCTTGTACAGAGGATCAGCGCCTGGACGCGGTGGCACCCGGGGCGGTCAATGGCGAGACTGGGCGAGAAGCCGCTGGATGACATCGTTCAGGCTGGCATCCTGCGCGACGATGCGGCCCGCCAGCAAGTCGACTATCTCGGGATCCTGGGCAGAAAGCAGGGCCTCGAAGGCGGCCTGGGCTGCTGGAGCCGCCGCTGGAAACTCCCGCTCCAGATACCTGAGGAGGAGCACATCAAGCTCCCGCATCCCGCGGCGGCATCGCCAACGCAAGCGCGCAAGGCGCGTGGCGTCCAGACGGGGACGGGCCGCCTAGAGGCGGCGCTCCGCGAGCATCCGCTTGGTGGCGGCGATGGCCCGGGCCGGGTTCAGGTCCTTCGGGCAGGCATTGGTGCAGTTCATGATCGTGTGGCAGCGGTACAGGCGGAACGGGTCCTCCAGGTCGTCCAGCCGGGATCCCGTGGCCTCGTCCCGGGTGTCCACCAGCCAGCGGTAGGCAGCGAGCAGGGCTGCCGGACCCAGGTAGCGATCGCTGTTCCACCAGTAGCTCGGGCAGCTGGTCGAGCAGCAGGCGCACAGGATGCAGGCGGACGGGCTGTTGATCAGCTCCTGGTCCTCCTTGGACTGCAATCGCTCCCGGTCCGGGGGCGGCGGCGTGCGGGTCTGCAGCCACGGCTTGATGGAGGCGTACTGGGCGTAGAAGTTGGTGAGATCGGGGACCAGGTCCTTGACCACGGGCATGTGCGGCAAGGGATAGATCTTGACGTCACCCCGGATGTCGGCGATCGCCTGGGTGCAGGCCAGGGTGTTCACCCCGTCGATGTTCATGGCGCACGAGCCGCAGATGCCCTCGCGGCAGGACCGGCGGAAGGTCAAGGATGGGTCGGTCTCGTTCTTGATCTTGATCAGGGCGTCGAGAACCATGGGGCCACAGCGCCCCGTGTCGACGGCATAGGTGTCGATTCGCGGGTTGGCCCCGGAATCGGGATCGTAGCGGTAGATCCGGAACTGGCGGATCTTTCCGGGCGCCGAGACATTCGCGGGAGCCCCGTGCGTCTTGCCGGTCGTCACGCGCGAGTTGGCAGGGAGTTTGAAGTCAGCCATTCCTAGTACGTCCGCGCCTTCGGCGCGACCGTCTCCACTTCGTTGGTAAGGGTCTGCAGCTTCACCGGCCGGTCATCCAGCCGGACGTCGCCACGCGTGTCGATCCAGGCGAGGGTGTGCTTCAGCCAGAGCTGGTCATCCCGGGCCGGGTAATCCTCCCGGGCGTGTGCGCCCCGGCTCTCGTGGCGCCGCGCCGCACCGGTGATCGTCACCATGGCCTGGCCCAGCAGGTTGTCCAGTTCGAGGGTCTCCATGAGGTCGGTGTTCCAGACCAGGCTGCGGTCGGTGACGTGGACATCGGCAAATGAAGCGTGACACTTGCGCAGCGCATCGATGCCCTGCTGCAGGGACTCACCGGTGCGGAACACGGCGGCATGCGACTGCATGATCCGCTGCATCTCCAGCCGGATCTCGGCGGTACGGCGGCCGCCGTTGGCGTTCCTGAGCCGATCGAGGCGCGTTACAGCCAGCTCGGCAGCATCCCCGCGCAGTGCCTTCTGCCGCGCACCTGCCACGACGGTCTCTGCGCACCGCCGGGCCGCCGACCGGCCGAACACGACGAGGTCCAGCAGTGAGTTCGAGCCCAGCCGGTTGGCGCCGTGGACGGAAACGCAGGCCGCCTCCCCGATCGCCATCAGGCCGGGCACCGGCGTGTCCGGGTTGCCGTCCTTCAGCGTGAGAACCTCCCCATGCACGTTCGTGGGGACGCCGCCCATGTTGTAGTGGACCGTGGGCAGCACGGGTATCGGTTCCCGCGTGACGTCGACGCCGGCGAAGATCCGCGCCGTCTCGGCGATGCCCGGCAACCGTTCCTGGATGACCTCGGGACCGAGGTGCTCCAGGTGCAGGTGGATATGGTCCTTCTCGGGGCCCACGCCCCGGCCCTCCCGGATCTCGATGGTCATGGCGCGGCTGACCACGTCCCGGGAAGCAAGGTCCTTGGCATTGGGGGCGTAGCGCTCCATGAACCGGTCACCGGAGGAGTTGGTCAGGTAGCCGCCCTCCCCGCGCGCGCCCTCCGTGATCAGGCAGCCGGAGCCGTAGATTCCCGTCGGATGAAACTGCACGAATTCCATGTCCTGGAGTGGCAGTCCGGCGCGGAGCACCATGGCACTGCCGTCACCCGTGCAGGTGTGGGCGGACGTGCAGGAGAAGTACGCCCTGCCATAACCGCCGGTAGCGAGAATCGTGCGCTGGGCCCGGAAGCGGTGCAGCTTGCCCGTGGCCATCTCGAGGGCGACCACGCCCCGGCACTGGCCATCTTCCATCATCAGGTCGATCGCGAAGTACTCGATGAAGAAGTTGGCCTGGTGCTTCAGGGACTGCTGATAGAGGGTGTGCAGCATGGCGTGGCCGGTGCGGTCGGCCGCCGCGCAGGTGCGCTGCGCCGTGCCCTTGCCGAAATTGGTGGTCATGCCGCCGAAGGGCCGCTGGTAGATCCGGCCGTCTTCGGTTCGCGAAAAAGGCACGCCGTAGTGCTCGAGCTCCACGACGGCGGCGGGGGCCTCCTTGCACATGTACTCGATGGCGTCCTGGTCGCCCAGCCAGTCGGAGCCTTTCACCGTGTCGTACATGTGCCAGCGCCAGTCGTCCTCGCCCATGTTGCCAAGGGCCGCGCTGATGCCGCCCTGGGCCGCCACGGTGTGACTGCGCGTCGGGAAGACCTTGGTGAGGCAGGCGGTGGACAGGCCGGCCTCCGACAGCCCGACCGTGGCCCGCAAGCCGGCGCCGCCCGCGCCAATGACGACCACGTCGTAGGTGTGGTCAATGAAGGAATAGGACGCGGTCATAGGGGCGCTCTCGTCGCAATCAGGAACACGGCGAAGATTCCGGCCACGGCCAGACCCACGTGGAGCAGGCGCAGCACGGTGAGGACGACCACGCGCAGCCCGTGGGCATGCAGGTAGTCCTCGGCCACGACCTGGGTGCCGAGGCTGGAGTGGTAGACCAGGGCCACGACGAGCAGGATCAGGAGCACCGCGTGCAGCGGCGCGGAAACCCAGGCGGTGACGGAATAGAAGTCGAGTGCCGGGAGGGTGACGAGCGAAACGGCGAACCAGAGCGTGAGGGGCACCATTGCCACTGCCGAAATGCGCTGACCGATCCAGTGTTCCGTGCCCGTGCCGGCAGAGCCGAGCCCGAGCACCCGTCCCAGGGGAGACTTGAGGCTCATGCCACCACCCGCGTCAGGGCGACAGCCCAGAAGACGACCGTCAGCAGGACGGCGGCAGCAACCACGACGACGCCGGACTTTCGTGCCACGGCCTTGTCGAACCCGCGACCGGCATCCCACGCCAGATGCCGCAGGCCGTTACAGAGGTGGTAGAAGAAACAAAAGGTCCAGCCGACCAGCGCCAGCTGCCCGAAGAGGCTACCCAGAAGGCCATTGGCCCCCGCGAACGCCGCCTGCCCGGACGCCAGCGCCAGCAGCCAGGCGACCAGCGCGAGGCCGCCGAGAGCCAGCGCCACCCCGGTCAGCCGATGCAGGATGGAAAGCGTGTTGCTGATTTGCCAGCGATACACCTGCAGATGCGGCGACAGCGGCCGCGAAACCTGGGACATGGAGCGCTCCACTCAAAAATCGATGCAGCGGCCGCCGCGTTCCCAGTCGCCATAACGGGTGGGCTCGGGGCCGGGCGGCCCGCCGATCTCGGGCGGAGCCGTCGGCGCAGCGACAGGAAGGAGTTCCGGAACCGGCCGCGCGGCGCGCGCGGCGTCAATCACCGGGGCTTTTTGGGGTACGGCTTCGGGCACCGCAATAGTGTGCCAGAATGACCTGCTTATCTCCAGACAGCGCATGGGTCATTCCCCCTAGAAACCAAGGCTTTAGGTGCTCCGTTCCGTCCCCCTCGACGACTTGCGCATTCTCGCCGTTACGGGCAGCGACCGCGCGACGTTCCTGCAGGGCCAGTTGACGCAGGACGTGGCTGCGGCAAGCGCGGACACCACCGTCATGGCCGGCTGGGCGGATTCCAAGGGACGGCTGGTCTTTGCCGGCCACCTGTTCGTCGCACGCTTGCCCGCCGGGGAGGCGCTGGCCCTGGTCGTGCCGGCGGAAACGGCTGACGCCCTTCTCAAGCGGCTGCGCCTGTACATCCTCCGGGCAAAGGCCCAGGCAACACTGCTCGACTCGCCGCTCGCCGGGCTCATCGGCCCACCGGGGCAGTCGGGTGACTCCCAGACCGTCAGGCTTCATGGACAAGACGAGCGGCACCTGCTGGTCGGGGCTGCAACGCCCACCGGCGCCATCACAAGCCCGCACAGCGCCTGGCAGCTGGCGAACATCCGGGCCGGCCTGCCAGTCATCACGGCCGCTACCACCGGCGAGTTCGTGCCGCAGATGGTTAACCTGGACCTCATCGGGGGCATCAGCTTCACGAAAGGCTGCTACACCGGGCAGGAAATCGTGGCCCGCATGAAATATCTCGGCAGGGTCAAGCGTCGCATGCTCCGCTTCGGAACCGCGACCAGCCCGCCACCGCCCGGCGCGGCCCTGTATGCCGGCCGCGGACCGGTGGGGCAGGTGGTGACGTCGGCGCCCGCCGAATCCGGCAGCGAATTCCTGGCCGTCGTAGTCCTGGACGACCTGCCGGGACCCTTCTTCCTCGACGAAGCCCGCACCCTCCCGGCGCACCGCCTGGAACTGCCGTACGAGATCCCCGCGTAGGAGCGCCTTTCGGCGCGACGGCGCTATAGGAGCGCCTTCAGGCGCGAACCGTCTAGTGCGGCCGGGACTTCTTCAAAGCCGGGTTCAGCCGGTCGATGTCCGCCTTCACCTGCTCCGGCGTGCGCTCGTACACGAGCTCCCGGCCCTTGATCGACCCCGAGTAGGCCTTGCCATTCCGCGTTGGCAACAGTTCGCAGCGCACGTTGTGGATGCCCGTACCAAGGACTACCTCGATCCGCTCGGGCCGCTTGCTGAGGACGACCACCTCGATGACCTGGTCGGACTCGGTGATGCGCACCTTGATCTTCTCGTCGTGCATTGGCGGCCTCCCTGGTCAGGTCGCGCCTCAAGGCGCTGCTACGGTGATGCGTCCCGGAGATGGGGGAACAGGAGCACGTCCCGGATCGACGCCTGGTTGGCAATGAACATCACCAGGCGGTCCACGCCGATGCCGAGTCCGGCGGTCGGGGGCATGCCGTACTCGAGGGCGGTGATGTAGTCCCCATCGTAGAACATGGCTTCCAGGTCCCCGGAGTCCTTCTGCTCGACCTGGGCGCGAAAGCGCTCCGCCTGGTCCTCCGCGTCATTCAGCTCTGAGAAGCCATTGGCCAGCTCGCGGCCATTGATGAAGAACTCGAAGCGGTCAGTAAGGAATGGATCCGAATCTGAACGGCGGGCCAGCGGGGAGACCTCCGCCGGATACCCCGTCACGAAGGTGGGATCCACCAGCTGGTGCTCGGCCGTCTTCTCGAAGATCTCGATGAGCAGCTTGCCGGCCCCAAAGCTCTCCTTCACGGGAACTCCGAGCGTGCCACAGACACCCCGCAGGTAGCCCACGTCCCGCAACCGGCCGGCGTCCAGCGACAGGTTGTGCAGGCGGACGGCCTCCTCCACCGACAGCTGACGGAACGGTTCGGCCAGGTCGAATATCCGGCCCTGGTACTCCACCCGCGTGGTGCCATGGACATGGACGGCGAGGCTGCGCAGCAGGTTCTCCAGCAGGTCGATCAGCGCCCGATGGTCCGCGTAGGCCATGTACAGCTCGAGCATGGTGAACTCGGGGTTGTGCTGGGTCGAGATGCCCTCGTTGCGGAAATTGCGGTTCAGCTCGTAGACCCGCTCGAAGCCGCCGACGACAAGCCGCTTCAGGAACAGTTCGGGCGCCACGCGCAGGTAGAGATCCCGGTCCAGGGCGTTGTGGTGCGTGATGAACGGCCGGGCCACGGCGCCGCCGGGGATCATCTGCATCATGGGCGTCTCGACCTCCAGGAAGTCGAGGGCGTTCAGGTAGGAGCGGAGGAACTGCACCACCCTCGTCCGGGTCTCGAAGACCCGCCGGGTGTCCTCGTTCACGATCAGGTCCACGTAGCGCTGGCGATAGCGGGCCTCCTGGTCGGTCAGGCCGTGGAACTTCTCGGGCAACGGCTGCAGGGACTTGGTGAGCAAGGTGAGCTCGGCGGCCCTGACGCTGAGCTCGCCAGTCTTCGTTCGAAACACGTTGCCGCGCACGCCGACGATATCGCCGAGATCGAGGCTCCTGAACAGGGCATAGGACTGGTCCCCCAGGATCTCCTTCTGCAGGAACACCTGGATCTGCCCGGAGCGGTCCTGGAGCGTGGCGAAGCTCGCCTTGCCCATGACCCTCTTCGTCAGCATGCGGCCGCCGACCAGGACCTCCACGGGATCGGCCTCGAGGGACTCGTTGCTGTATCCCTCATAGACCGAGTGCAGCTGCCCCGCGAGCGCGCTGCGCCGGAAGCCGTTGGGAAAGGCAAAACCTGCCGCGCGCAGCTCGGCGAGCTTCCGCCGGCGCTCGGCCACGAGCTTGTTGTCGTCCTGGGTCATCGTCAGAGGCCCTGTTTCAGACTGGCTTCGATGAACTTCCGGAGGTCGCCATCAAGGATCTTGTCGGGACTGCCCGATTCGACGCCGGTGCGGAGGTCCTTCACCCGGGACTGGTCGAGCACGTAGGAGCGGATCTGCTGTCCCCAGCCCACGTCGGTCTTGGTGTCCTCGACAGCCTGGGCTTCCGCCCGCCGCCTCTGCTCCTCCAGTTCGTAGAGCTTGGCGCGGAGCATCTTCATGGCGGTGGCGCGATTCTTGTGCTGGGAGCGCTCGCTCTGGCACTGCACAACCGTGTTCGTGGGCACGTGCGTGATGCGCACTGCAGACTCCGTCTTGTTGACGTGCTGGCCGCCGGCGCCGCTGGCCCGGTACACGTCGGTCCGGAGGTCGGACGGGTCGATCTCGATCTCGATGTCGTCATCGATCTCAGGGGAGACGAACACGGCGGCGAAGGACGTGTGCCGCCGGTTGCCGGAATCGAAGGGCGACTTGCGCACCAGGCGGTGCACACCGGTCTCCGTGCGCAGCCAGCCGTAGGCATAGGGACCGATCACGTGAATGGTCGCGCTCTTGATCCCCGCGACCTCGCCGGCGGATGCCTCGATCATCTCGGCCGAGAAGCCATTCGCCTCGGCGTACTTCAGGTACATCCGGAGGAGCATGGCAGCCCAGTCCTGGGCCTCGGTGCCACCTGCACCCGCCTGGACGTCCAGGAAGGCGTTCGCCGCGTCGTGCTTGCCCGAAAACATGCGGGCGAACTCGAGCTGCTCGACGTCGGCCGTCACGGAGCTGAGGTCGCGGACCACCTCGTCAACGGTGCCCTCGTCGTTCTCCTCCTCGGCAAGCTCGAGCAGGCCCACGGAGTCCTCGAGGGAACGGTCGATCTTCTCGATGCGAGCCACGACGGCCTCGAGATCCGACTGCTCCTTGCCCAGGGCCTGCGCGCGGGCGGGATCGTTCCAGACGGTGGGGTCCTGCAGTGCCTCGCGGACTTCGCTCAGCCGGCGCGTCTTGGCATCGAAGTCAAAGATACCCCCTGAGAGCGCCACTGCGCTCGCGGAGGTCACGGATGGAGAGCTTGATCTGGGCGGTTTCCATGGGCGGGGATCGTGCAGGAAAACGGGAATGCTAGACGGATTCCAGATGCTCAACAACCAGCTGGGCGGTGCGGTTGTCCCGGTAGTGGTTGACGTCGAGGCGATAGACGAGCCTCGCCGGCACGTTCCGCGCGCTGGCCAGCGGGGCGCGCCGAAAAGCCACGGCATCCACGACGGGCCCGCCGTCCCGGTGCTGCACGCGCAGCTTCAGGTGCCTCTCGCCCACCACCCGCTGCTCCCTGACCGTAAAGTGGTTGTCGAACAGCGGCTCGGGAAATGCCTGCCCCCAGGGCCCGGCCGCCGCCAGCGCCTCGGCAACGCCGAGCTGCAGGTCGCCAGGGTCCAGGCTACCGTCCGTCCAGAGGATGCCGGACCCGCCCAATGGCTGCCGCACGCGGTCGAGTTCGGCACCAAAGGCCCGCTGGAAATCCGCCAGGCCGGCCTCCGGGATGGTCAATCCCGCAGCCATGGCGTGCCCGCCGTAGCGGATGCCGGACCAGGACAGCCGGGCCACGGCGCTGGCGATCAGGTCCCGGACGTGAATGCCCTCCACCGACCGCGCTGAACCCCGCAGCAGGCCGGACTCGGTCGCGCGGGCGAAGGCGATGGCTGGCTCGCCAGTGGTCTCCCGGATGCGGGTCGCCACGAGGCCGACGATGCCCGGGTGCCAGCGCTCGTCGAACAGACAGGCGGCGGCGCCCGACGCGATGGCAGCCGCGGACAGGTCTGCGAGCAGTTCCCCGGCTTCGTCCTGCATCCGGTCCTGCAGCGCCCGGCGCTCGGTGTTCAGAGCATCGAGCTCTGCGGCGCACCCCTCCGCCGTTGCCGGGTCCCGCGCCAGCAGGCACTCGATGCCGAGGGTCATGTCGGTCAGGCGGCCCGCCGCGTTCAGGCGCGGGGCGATGGCAAAGCCCAGGTCGCTGCTCCGGGCCCGGACGGGATCCCGGCCAGCGACCCGGAAGAGCGCGTCGATGCCGGGGCGGCTCCGGCCGGCCTGGATCCGCCGCAGTCCTTCCGCCACCAGTATCCGGTTGTTGAAGTCGAGGGGCACGAGATCGGCGACGGTGCCGAGCGCCACCAGGTCGAGGCAGGCCGTCACCGCGTCCCGCGCGACATCGGCCGGGACGAGGCCGAGCGCGGCCAGCCGCCGGCCCGTGGCTGCCATCAGGTAGAAGGCCACGCCCACGCCGCACAGGGCGGTACTTCCGAAGCGGGAGCCGGGCAGGTTGGGGTTCACGATGCAGGTCGCATCAGGCAGTTCGGCGCCGGCGAGGTGGTGGTCGGTAACCAGCACCTCCATGCCCAGCTCGCGGGCGCGACGGATGCCGTCGATGCTGGTGATGCCGTTGTCCACCGTCAGCAACAGGGCTGGCCGGCGGGCCGCGGCCAGCTCCGCGATGCCCGGCGACAAGCCGTAGCCCAGCGTGAAGCGGTCGGGAACCAGGAACCCGGGATCCGCGAAGCCGAAGGCGCGCAGGCAGGCCATGGCGAGCGCGGTGGCCGTCGCACCATCCGCGTCGAAGTCGCCGATGACCAGCACCCTCTCGCCCCCGGCCCGTGCCGCGGCAAGCCGCTCCGCCGCGGCCGTGACGCCCGGCAGCTCCCCGACGGGAAGGAGCCGGCCCAGGCCCGGCCGCAGCTGGTCCGGCGTGACTTCCCGAGCGGCGAGCACGCGGCGCAGGACCGGGTGGAGGTCCGCCGGCAGGGCATCAGCCAACTGCGCACGTGGCGGCCGGCAACGGATATCCCGAGGCGCGGCCTGCCGGGCAGCGCGAAGCCTCATGCTATCGTCGGTCACCAGCGGGGAACTGCCATGAAACTGCACGCCGAGAAGGGCTCGGGAAATTATATACAGTCGGTCACGGCCGATGCCGTCCTCATCAACGGCACGAGTTACACGGGCCACATCATCGTCAGTGCCGACCGGATCATCACCGGGTGGGCGCCCCGCCCCATCGACCAGCTCCAGCCCGAGGACTTCGCCGCCGCACTGGACCTGGAGCCCGAGGTGATCCTGTTCGGCACGGGAACCAGGCATCGCTTCGCGGACAATCGCCTGATGACGGCCATCATGTCGCGGGGCGTGGGCTTCGAGGTGATGGCCACCCGGGCCGCCTGCCGCACCTACAACGTGCTGACCGCGGAAGATCGCCGCGTGGTCGCCGCACTGCTGCTCGAACCGTAGGAGCCGGGAAATGGGGACAGATTTATTTGGCCGGCCGCCGGCCAAATAAATCTGTCCCCATTTCCCGCAGCGCCCGAGGGAAATCCCGGTCGCGCCTGAAGGCGCTCCTACGGGACTCGCGGCAGCTCGGTCAGCGGATCCAGCGGCGTGCCATTGCGCCGGATCTCGAAATGCAGGGCAGGACGGCGGCTCGCTCCCGATATGCCGGGCCCCTCGCCCATCCGGGCGATCGGCTGACCCGCCTCCACCCGGTCGCCCTCCCGGACCATGAGCGCCTGGTTGTACCCGTACGCGGTGAGCCAGCTGGGACTGTGCTTGATGATCAGCAGCTCGCCGTAGCCCGTGAGGCCGCTGCCGGCGTAGACCACCTGGCCCCCGGCGGCGGCCCGGATCGCATCACCCGACCGGCCGCCGAGCTGGATTCCCGACGCCGTGAGCGGTGACTCCCCGTAGCGGGCGAGGACAGGTCCGTTCACTGGCCACTGCCAGCGCGGCGGCGCTTCACTGGCCACCGGGGCCACCGGGCGGGAGGCGGCGGGCGGTGCTCCGCCTGATGGCGAGAGCCGCAGTCGCTGGCCGACGCGAATCAGGGTGCCATCACCGAGCTCGTTCCACGCCGCGAGCTGGGAGGCCCCCAGGCCATAGCGGGACGCGATTGAATACAGGGTCTCACCGGCACGAACCGTGTGCCATTCCGGACGCGACGCCGCATCCGGCTGGCCTGCGCGGGATGACGCCGGGGCGGTCCCGCGGGCGCCCGGCTCCTCCCAGCGCACCGCACCGCTACAGGCCGCGAGCAGGAGGACCGCGGGCAGCAGTGACAGCCGGGGGACCAGGCCAGGCATCGGTGGCCGCTCAGCCCGTCCCCTCGACGAGCGGCACGAAGGACACCCGGGACAACTGCTCGCGCAGGTACTGGTCGCCCCGGCGCGTGTAACGCACGAGGTCCTGCTGTCCCGACGGGCCCACCGGAATGATGAGCCGGCCACCCTCATTGA
The DNA here is from genome assembly GCA_016789845.1 of Chromatiales bacterium. GTDB lineage: Bacteria > Pseudomonadota > Gammaproteobacteria > Steroidobacterales > SHZI01. The sequence goes on along the minus strand of JAEUQA010000067.1, from coordinate 221,408 downwards.
GTTGTTCCAGGAGCGCGCCCGGCACCTCGGGGGGCGCTGCGGCAACGATGATGCCGTCGAACGGCGCCTGTCCGGGCCAGCCCTTGAACCCGTCGCCGTGGCGGTAACGGACGTTGTCGAAACCCAGCTCGTTCAACCGGGTCCTGGCGGCCTGCTGCAGGCCGCTGATGCGCTCGATCGTGAACACCTGCCGCACGAAGGGCGAGAGGACGGCCGTCTGGTAACCGCAGCCGGTGCCTACCTCCAGAACCTTCTTCAGGGGCAGATCGGCTCCCGCAATGAGGGCCTGGGTCATGAGGGCCACCACCCAGGGCTGGGAAATGGTCTGGCCCTGGCCGATGGGCAGGGCGCTGTCCTCGTAGGCCCGGCTGGCAAGCGCCTCGTCCACGAACAGGTGCCGCGGGACGCTGCGGATGCGTTCCAGCACGGCGTGATTGCTGATCCCGGTCTCGCCAAGCCGCTGCACGAGCCGCTCCCTGGTGCGCGCCGACGTCATGCCGATGCCGCGGATCGCCCGCTTCTCCCCGGTCATTGCCGGCCGCTCATCGGTCGCCGCTCACCGGGGGAGCCACTCCGCGATCAGCTCGAGCCGGTGCTGATCGGTCAGGTCGAGCTTCAGCGGCGTCACCGACACGTAACCGTGCTCGACGGCGTGAAAGTCCGTGCCGGGGCCGGCGTCCTGGCCCTTGCCGGCGGCGCCAACCCAGTAGATCCGCCGGCCCTTGGGGTCCCGGGACTCCACGACCGGCTCCGAGCGGTGCCGGTAGCCGAGCCGGGTGGCCTTGAAGCCCCGGAGCTCGCCGAAGGGGATGTCGGGCACGTTCACGTTCAGGATGGTGTCCGGCGGCAGCGCCGTCTCCACCAGCGTCTGGAACAGGGTCCGGATCGCCTGGCCTGCCGTGTCGAAGTACCGGTGCTCGCCCGTGAGCGACACGGCGACGGCGGGCAGGCCGAGAAAACGGCCCTCGACGGCCGCCGCGACGGTCCCGGAGTACAGCACGTCATCGCCCAGGTTCGCGCCGTGATTGATCCCGGCGATCACCATGTCCGGCTCGTGTTCGAGCAGGCCCGTGATGGCCAGGTGCACGCAGTCGGTGGGCGTGCCGTTGACATAGAGGATCCCCTCCCGGGTCTTGCCAACCCGCAGCGGTGACTCGAGGGTGAGCGAGTGGCTGGCGCCGCTCTGGTTCCGGTCCGGTGCGACGACGGTGATCTCCGCCAGGTCGGCCAGGCTGAGCGCGAGCGTGGCCAGGCCATCCGCCTGATAGCCGTCGTCGTTGGACAGGAGGAGACGCATTGTTATCCAGCAGCCGGGACAGTGAAGCCCTAGAATGCTAAAGCATAGCGAGCAGGCGTGCGAGAGCGAAGGAGGCCCGGTGACCCGCAAGGCTGGCAAGCCGCCGGCGACCGACGACGCGACACCATTCGGTGCGCTGGTCGGCCCCGTGCAGCCGGTCAGGGCCCGGCGCCGGGTGCCCCTCCGCAAGCCGCCGCCGCCGCCCCGGGCACGTTTTGCCCGCGCGGATGATCAGGCGGTGCTGGACGAGTCCCTCGCGTCCGGCCCGGCGGAGGTCGGCCTCGAGAATGGCGAGGAACTCAGCTTTCGTCGCGCGCACGTCCCCCTCAAGGTCCTGAAGGATCTCCGCCGGGGCAGGTACTCGATCCAGGACGAGCTGGACCTCCATGGCCTCACCGCCAACGAGGCGCGACTGATGCTCCGGGAGTTCATGCGCGACGTCCTCCTGCATGGCCACCGCTGCGTGCGCATCGTGCACGGCAAGGGCCTGCGCTCCGGCCCCGGCGGACCCGTGCTCAAGGTGAAGCTGAACAAGTGGCTGCCCCAATGGGACCAGGTCCTCGCCTTCACGACGGCGCCCGCACGGGATGGGGGCACCGGGGCGTTATACGTGCTGCTCGCGCGCTGACAAGGCAGGAGAACAGATGCAATACACAAGGCTTGGCCGAAGCGGCCTGACGGTGTCCCGGCTGGTGCTCGGCACCATGAACTTTGGCCAGTACACCCCCGAGGCGGACGCCCGCGGAATCCTCGACCGCGCCCTCGGGCACGGCATCAACCTCGTGGACACGGCCAACATGTACGGAGGGACCGCCGGCCCGGGCATCACCGAGGAAATCCTGGGCCGGTGGTTCGCAGAGGGCGGTGAACGGCGAGAGCGCACCGTGCTTGCGACCAAGCTCTACAGCTCGATGAAGGGCTTTGGGCGCACGGACAACTGGCCCAACACGACACGCCTGTCTGCCCTGAACATCCGCGCGGCCTGCGACGCCTCCCTCCGGAGGTTGCAGACCGATCACATCGACATCTACCAGATGCACCACGTCGACCGGGACACGCCCTTCGACGAGATCTGGGAGGCGTTCTCGGTGCTCCGCCAGCAGGGGAAAGTGACCTACTTCGGGTCATCGAACTTCGCCGGCTGGCACCTCGTGCAGGCCCAGGAGTCGGCGCAGCGCCACGGGATGCTGGGCCTGGTATCGGAGCAGTCCCTGTACAACCTGCGGCGCCGGACCGTCGAACTGGAAGTCCTGCCAGCAGCCCGCGCCTATGGCATCGGGCTGATTCCCTGGTCGCCGCTGTCCGGTGGCCTGCTCGGCGGGGTGCTCCGCAAGGCCCGGGAAGGCCGGAGCGCCGGTCCGATGACCACCCGGGGCCTCGAGGAGAACCGCGCGACCATCCAGCGCTGGGAAGATCTTTGCGCCGAGCTCGGCGAGCATCCGGCGGACGTCGCACTGGCCTGGCTCCTGCATCAGCCGGGCGTGACGGCCCCGATCATCGGGCCGCGCACGGCGGAGCAGCTCGATGCATCACTACGGGCGCTCGAGATCACTCTTGCTGGCGATTTCCTGGCGCGGGTTGACGCCCTCTTCCCGGGGCCTGGAGGGCCTGCGCCGGAGGCCTACGCCTGGTAGCCGGTAGCCCCGCCCTGCCGGGCCACGGAGCTCCCGGGCGGCTAGGACTTCTGCAGGCGGGCCACCAGCTTGCGCATCCCGGCCTGGGTCTCGGCTGAAAACCACCAGCCCGTCGCCGACGCCACGTCGGCCGGGCTGCTGAGCGCCTCGATCAGGCGGGCCCTGGCGGCGAGGCGCGTGGTATTCATGGCGACTGGCGGCAGTGCGAGCAGTTCATTGGCGCGGGCGAGCGCGGTGGGCAGGAGCTGCTCGGGTGCCACGAGCTCGTCCAGCAGGCCCACGGCAGCGGCGTCCTCCATGGACAGCATCTCGCCCCGCGTGGCCAGCCGGTGGGCCAGCCGCGGACCGACCGCCTGCTCCAGGGCCACGAGGACGGTACCGGGTACCGGCAGACCCACCTGGACTTCGTTCAGCCCGATCCTGTACCTGCCCGCGACGCCAATCCGCCAGTCGCAGTGGAGGGCCAGGACCGCACCGCCGGCGGGCGCATGCCCCGAGACGGCCGCGATGACCGGCACGGGACTGGCCGCCAGCTGCCGCGTGAGGCTGAAGAACAGGCCCCAGAAGGTTTCGATCTGGCGGCGGTCGAGGGCCAGCAGCTCAGGCACGTCGAGGCCACCACTGAACATGCCGGGGCGCCCGGTCAGGACGATGGCATGCGCACCGTCCATGCGGGCCGTTTCCAGGGCCGCCAGGAGGCGCTCGACGAGCTCGCGATTCAGGGCATTGGCCGGCGGGCGATCCATCCGGATCTCCGCCACGGCCTCGTGGAACTGGATGTGGAGCAAGGGGCCCGGGTCCAGCGTACGGGCGCTCAGCCAGCGGGCCGGGCGCCACCGAAGAGATAGAAGGTCTCGTCCGGCCCGATCAGGCCCAGGTCGGCGCGGGCCCGCTCCTCGACCGCGGTGTCGCCCTTCCGGAGCTCGACGACCTCCGCCTCGAGGCGCTGGTTGCGCTGGGCCAGCCGGGCATTCTCGGCCGTCTGCCCCGTGATGAGCGCGCCCAGACGGGCCACCTCCCGGTAGCCGTCATCGGAAACCCACAGGCGCACCTGGAGCAGGAGGAGCAGGACCGACAGCACGCCGATGCCCGTTCGCATGAAGAGAATCTCGCCCCGCATAGTGCCCCAGCCCCCGCCGTGGTGAAGAACGCTAGCCCGGCAGCGGCACCGGAAATGCCGCCGCTCCCGCGTACTGTGCACCGGATCCCAGCTGCTCTTCAATCCGCAGGAGCTGATTGTACTTCGCGATGCGGTCCGAGCGGCACAGGGAACCCGTCTTGATCTGGGTGGCCCGCGTGCCAACCGCGATGTCGGCGATGGTCGCGTCCTCGGTTTCGCCGGAACGGTGGGAGATGACGGCCGCGTACCCCGCGTCCACGGCCATGTCGATGGCGGCAAGGGTCTCGGTGAGCGTGCCGATCTGGTTCGGCTTGATCAGGATGGCGTTGGCGATTCCCTCGGCGATGCCACGGCCGAGGATGGCGGTATTGGTGACGAACAGGTCGTCGCCGACCAGCTGGATGCGGGAGCCCAGCGCCTTCGTCAGCAGCGCCCAGCCGTCCCAGTCGTCCTCGGCCATGCCGTCCTCGATCGAGACGATCGGGTACTGGCCCGCCAGGCCGGCCAGGTAGTCGGCAAACTGCTCCGGCGTGAACCGGCGACCCTCGGACTCCAGGTGATAGGCCCCGTCCCGGAACAGCTCGTTGCTGGCCACGTCGAGGCCGAGAAACACGTCCCGGCCGAGCGTGAAGCCCGCCTTGCCGACAGCCTCGGCAATGGTGTCCAGGGCCGCCGCATTGGACGGCAGGTTGGGCGCGAAGCCGCCCTCGTCGCCCACCGCCGTGGCCAGTCCCATGCCCTTCAGGACGGACTTCAGCGCATGAAAGATCTCGGTGCCATAGCGCAACGCCTCGCCGAACGACGCCGCGCCCACCGGCAGGACCATGAACTCCTGGATGTCCACGCTGTTGTCCGCGTGGGCGCCTCCGTTGATGATGTTCATCATCGGCACGGGCAGCACGCTGCCGGGACCGAGCGACCTGAACAGGGGCTCGCCCCGGTCAGCTGCCGCGGCATGGGCCGCCGCCAGGGACACGGCGAGGATCGCGTTGGCGCCCAGGTGCTCCTTGTTCGGCATGCCATCGAGATTGATCATCTTCCGGTCGAGGGTCTTCTGGTCCCGGCCATCGAGGCCGAGCAGCTCGCTGCGGATTTCGCCATTGATCATGGTGACCGCGCGCCGCACCCCCTTGCCCAGGTAGCGGGCCGGATCCCGGTCACGGAGCTCCATGGCCTCCCGGCTGCCAGTGGAGGCCCCGGAGGGCACGGCGGCGCGGCCAAAGGCCCCGCTCGCCAGCCGGACCTCGGCTTCGACGGTGGGATTGCCCCGGGAGTCCAGGATCTCCCGGCCATGCACATCGACAATCGCGCTCATTGGTTCCTCTTCCCTGCAATATCCAGCTCGACCAGTGGCCGGCGTTTCACCACCTGGTCGATCTCCACCAGGGTCTCAAGCAGTCTTTCCATCAGGTCCAGCGGCCAGGCGTTCGGGCCATCGGACAACGCCTTGTCGGGGTCCGGGTGGGTCTCCATGAAGATGCCGGCCACGCCCGCCGCAGCAGCCGCGCGGGCCAGCACCGGCACGAACTCCCGCTGTCCTCCCGACGCATCGCCCTTCCCGCCGGGCAGCTGCACGGAATGCGTGGCATCGAACACCACGGGCCGGCCCGTGTCCCGCAGGACCGCCAGCGAGCGCATGTCCGTCACCAGGTTGTTGTAGCCAAAGGTGAAGCCGCGCTCGCAGACCATGATGCCGGGGTTGCCGGTGCTCTCGGCCTTGGCCACCACGTTGGCCATCTCCCAGGGAGAGAGAAACTGCCCCTTCTTGATGTTCACGGGCTTGCCCTGGCTGGCCACGCTGATGATGAAGTTGGTCTGCCGGCAGAGGAAGGCCGGCGTCTGGAGCACGTCCACCACGGCGGCGACGTCGGCCAGTGGCGAATCCTCGTGGACGTCCGTCAGCACCGGGACGCCCAGCTGGCGGCGGACGCTCTCCAGCACCCGCAGCCCCTCCCCGATCCCCGGCCCCCGGTAACTCTTGAGCGACGACCGGTTTGCCTTGTCGTAGGAGGACTTGAAGACGAAGGGAATGTTCAGCCGCCGCGTGATCTCCTGGAGCCGGCCGGCGGTTTCCACGGCCAGTGTCTCGGTCTCGACGACGCAGGGGCCTGCGATCAGGAACAACGGCCGGTCAGCGCCGACCTCGACACCGGCCAGCTTCATGCGCGGGCCGCGGCGGGCAGCTCCTCGGCCCGGAAGTTTCGGGCAGCCCGCACGAACCCGGTGAACAGCGGATGGCCGTCCCGGGGGTTGGAGCGGAACTCCGGGTGGAACTGGCAGGCCAGGAACCAGGGGTGATCCGGCAATTCGACCACTTCCACCAGGCCGTCGATCGAGAAGCCGGAGAAGACCAGGCCCGCATTGCTCAGCTGGTCCAGGTAGTTGTTGTTGAACTCGTAACGGTGCCGGTGCCGCTCCCGGATGATGTCCGTGCCGTAGAGGTCGTGGGCCAGGGTGCCTGCCTGGAGGCGGCATTCCTGGGCGCCGAGCCGCATCGTGCCGCCCATGCTGGAGTCCGTGTCGCGCTTCTGCAGGCTCCCGTCCCGGTCCTGCCACTCGGAGATCAGGGCGATCACCGGGTGCGGGCTCTGGGGATCGAACTCCGTGCTGTGGGCACCCTTCAGCCCCAGCACGTCCCGCGCGAACTCGATGACGGCGACCTGCAGGCCCAGGCAGATGCCGAGGTAGGGCACGCCATTCTCCCGGGCGTAGCGCACGGCGGCGATCTTGCCCTCGATCCCCCGCTCGCCGAAACCACCGGGCACGAGGATCGCGTCGACGCCGACGAGGCTGCCGGTACCATCCTTCTCCAGGTCCTGGGATTCGATGTAGCGGATGCGCACCCGCGTCCGGGTCTTGATTCCTGCGTGGAGCAACGCTTCGTTCAACGAGATGTACGAATCCTTGAGATCCACGTACTTGCCGACCATGGCGATGGTGACTTCACCCTCGGGATTCCTGCGGGCGGCAACGACGGCTTCCCACTCCGCCAGGTCGGCCTGGGGAACGGCCAGCCCGAGGCGCTCCACGACGATGGCGTCGAAGCCCTGGGCGCGGAACGCCATGGGCAGCTTGTAGAGGTCGTCAACGTCCACGGCCGAGATGACAGCCCGCTCCTGCACGTTGGTGAAGAGGGCGATCTTGCGCCGCTGCTCCTCGGGCAACGGCTGCTCCGAGCGACAGACCAGGATGTCCGGCTGGATGCCGATGGAACGCAGCTCCTTGACCGAATGCTGGGTGGGCTTGGTCTTGATCTCCGAGGACGAGGCGATGTAGGGCACGAGGGTCAGGTGGACGTAGACGCAGTTCTGGGGGCCCAGGTCGACGCCCAGCTGCCGGATGGCCTCCAGGAACGGCAGGGACTCGATGTCGCCCACGGTCCCGCCAATCTCCACGATGCAGATGTCCGCATCGCCGGCGCCCAGCCGGATGCACCGCTTGATCTCGTCCGTCACGTGGGGAATGACCTGGACGGTGGCGCCCAGGTAGTCGCCGCGGCGCTCCTTGGCAATGACGCTGCCGTAGATCCGGCCGGTGGTGAAGTTGCTGTTCCGGCCCGTCACGGTGCGGACGAAGCGCTCGTAGTGGCCCAGGTCCAGGTCGGTCTCGGTGCCGTCCGTGGTGACGTACACCTCGCCGTGCTGGAAGGGGCTCATCGTCCCCGGGTCCACGTTGAGGTAGGGGTCCAGCTTGATCATGGACACCTTGAGGCCGCGCGCTTCGAGAATGGCGCCCAGGGATGCGGCCGTGATGCCCTTGCCGAGCGAGGACACGACGCCACCAGTGACGAATATGTAGCGGGGCATGGCACCCATCTCCGCCGACTCCATCGGCCGTTAATCAGTACCAAACACAGCGGGACACCTTACCGGCGGTGAGGCTCGGGTAAGGCGGCGCAATGTTCGGGCTGGACTCTCCATCAAGGAGGCAGATGGGGAGGAAAAGTTACCAGATCGGGGCGTGGCCCGTCCAGACGATCTGCAACCCCGCATCGCCGGGTGCAGCAGCAGCCCAGTCAGCGATCCAGATGTCGGCCACGGCGGCCAGTTGCCCGCAAACGAACACCAGCGGCACGTGCCCCCGCATCCAGGGAACGATGCCCCGGGACTGGAACAGGTACTTGAGCGTCCGGTGGTGCCGGTCGGAGCCCGGGCGAACCCGCTCGCCACCGCTGCGAAACACGACCTCGAGGCCATCCGCAACCACCCCGGGGTCCAGTCCGCCGGCACCGGCACCCCGCTGGAGATCCAGCTCGCCCCGGATCCCGCCGAGATTGAGCCGCTGCCCGTCGTGCCAGGGCGCCGGCAGCGCCGGTGCACCGGGAGCGGGAACGGCGACATCGAGCAGGTGGAGATGCTCCCGGAACCGGCGGATCTCGTGCCCGCCCCAGGCGAGCACCGGCTGCCGGCCCGGCGCTGCCGCGAGGAGCTGGGCGAGGCCTTCCCGCAGGCGCCGCTCCGGTGGCGTCGCCCAACCCCGGTCCCTCGCCAGAACACGGACCAGATTTCGCTGCCGCGCCGGCCCGAGGCCCCGGATGGCCGCCAGGGACACCCGGTGCGCCACGACCCCGTCGCGGGCATCCGCCCGCGCCAGCTCCTCGAGCAGGCCGGCGGCCTCGCCTGCCAGGGCGGCGGTGCGCCCGATCGCGCCGGCCGCCGCCGGAAACCGCCGGCGGAGGACCGGCGCTACTTCGTGCCGGACAAACCCGCGGTCGTAGGCGACGTCCGCGTTCATGGGATCCGTCAGCCAGCCAAGGCCCCCGGGCGCCAGCAGCTCCCGTGCATAGGCAGCGAGTGATTCGGCCGATACGTCGAGCAGCGGGCGGCGGAGCCGACCGGGCCCGAAGGCCGTGTCCCGTGGAATGCCGGCCAGGCCACTGACCCCGGAGCCACGCAACAGATGGAGCAGGACGGTCTCCAGCTGGTCATCCGCGTGGTGCGCCGTCAGCAGCCACTCGCCCGGCCGGAGCAACTGCCGGAGGGCGCCGTAGCGGGCCTCCCGGGCCTCCGCCTCCAGGCCCTTGCCCCGGTCGTTCCGCACCGTCACCGGGACGGCCTCGCAGGGAACGGCCAGCCTGGCCGCGGTGGCTACACAGTGCGCCGCCCAGTCCCGGGCGGCGGCCTGGATGCCGTGATCGACGTGCACGGCGCGCAGCGTGAACCGCCGTTCCTTGCGCAGCCGGGCCAGGGCATGGAGGAGCACCGTCGAGTCGCGGCCGCCACTGAAGGCAACGCAGAGTTCAGCTCCCTCCGGCAGGCTTTCCAGGAGCGCAAGCCGGACTGAATCGGAACCGGGACGCATGGTCACGCGCCCCGGCGCTCAATTCTCCCGGAAACTGCCGTAGGCCCGCAGGCGCACCGCCCGCCGGCGCAGCAGCTCGTTGATGTCGAGAGCTTCCAGGTCACGGAGGTGACTGGTCAGGGCGGCGCGCACCGCCTCCGCCATGCCGGCCGGGTCGCGGTGGGCGCCGCCGAGCGGCTCGCGGATGACTTCGTCGATCAGGCCGAGCTCGCGCAGCCGCGGCGCCGTGATGCCCATGGCCTCCGCCGCGACCTCGGCCTTGTCCGCACCCTTCCACAGGATGCTGGCGCAGCCTTCCGGCGAGATGACGCTGTACACGCTGTACTCGAGCATGATCACCCGGTCGCCCACGCCGATCGCCAGGGCACCGCCCGAGCCGCCCTCGCCGATCACGATGCTGACGACGGGGGTCTTGAGCCGGGCCATCTCGAACAGGTTGCGGGCGATGGCCTCGCTCTGGCCCCTCTCCTCGGCCCCTATCCCCGGGTAGGCACCGGGGGTGTCGATGAAGGTGACGACCGGCAGGCGGAACTTCTCCGCCATCTTCAGCAGGCGCAATGCCTTGCGATAGCCCTCCGGCTTCGGCATGCCGTAGTTGCGGCGGACGCGCTCCCTGGTGTCCCGGCCCTTCTGCTGGCCGATGAACACGACGGGCCGGCCATCGAGCCGCCCGATCCCGCACACCATCGCAGGGTCATCGGAGAACATGCGGTCGCCGTGCAGTTCCTGGAAATCGGGGCTCAGCACGGCCAGGTAGTCCAGGGTGTAGGGCCGCAGGGGATGCCGCGCGAGCTGCGCGACCTGCCAGGCGGTGAGGCTCGAGAAGATGCTGCGGGTCAACGCCTCGCTCTTCGACTTGAGCCGGGCGATCTCGTCGCTGATGTTGATCTCCGAGTCGTCGCCGACGAAACGCAGCTCGTCGATCTTGGCCTCGAGCTCGGCGATGGGCTGTTCGAAATCCAGGAATTTCAGGTCCATGGCGAAACCTTACTACTGGCGGGGACCTTCGTAAACGAAGCGGAAGCCATCCAGGCCCACCAGCTCGGACAGTCGTTCGCGCAGTTCCCGCGTCGGGCGCACGCACCAGTCGTTGCCCAGCGCGACGCGGGCCTGCGTGCCGCCGGTGCTGTAGTAGAGCGAGACGCTGCATTTCCCGGGACGATGCCGCTCCATCACGCTCTTCAGCAACTGGGGGCTGAGCGACCGGTCCACGTCGGCGCGCCAGCGGAGCAGCAGCCCCGTGGCCCGCGACTCGACGATCCGGTCAAGGTCAAGCACGTCCTTCGCGTTCAGCCGCCAGCCGTCCAGGTACTCCTCGAAGCGCAGCGTGCCGCTGATGGCCACGAGCGAGTGCACGCCGAGGAGATGGCGGAAGCGGTCGTAGCCCTCCTGGAAGAAGCCGACCTCCAGCGTGCCGGTGCCGTCGTCCAGCTCGATGGAAGTGCGCGTGCCGCGCTTGCGGACGGAGGCGACCAGGCCGGCAATGACCACCTCGCGAGCGGGGCCGCGATACTCGCCGGGAGCTGGCGGCCGCTCGGCGATCAGCGCCTCGATGCTGGAGGTGCTGATGAACGGCTGGTCGGTCCGGTACTGGTCGAACGGGTGACCGCTCAGGTAGAGCCCGAGGCTTTCCCGCTCCGCCTGGAGCTTCCGGCCCCAGCCCCAGTCCGGCAGCTCCGGAACCGAGTCCTGGCCGGCGGCCGGGGCCGCGGGGGCGCCGAACATGTCCTCCTGCCCCACGCTCGCGGCCGCCGCCGCCTGGTCCGCGGCATCCATCGCACCGGGCAGGACGGCCAGCAGGCTGGGCCGGTTGGGGCCGAAGGCATCGAAGGCGCCGGCCTTGATCAGGGCCTCCACGGGGCGGCGCCCCAGCTTCTGGCCGCCCGCCCGGAGGCAGAAATCCTGGAGGTTGCGGAAGGGCCCGCCCTCCTCGCGAACCGCCACGATGTGCTCGGCGGCGCCGCGCCCGACGCCCTTGATGGCACCGAGGCCATAGCGAATCCCCCGCTCGCCCTCGACCTGGAACGGGTACGCCGAGGCATTGATATCCGGCGGCAGCACCCTGAGGTCGATCGCCAGGCACTCCCGGCGCTGCACCACGAGCGCATCCGTGTCGCCCATTTCCGTCGTCATCACGGCGGCCATGAACGCGGCGGGATGATTGGCCTTCAGCCACGCCGTCTGGTAAGTGAGCACCGCGTAGGCCGCGGAGTGGGACTTGTTGAAGCCGTAGCCCGCAAACTTCTCCATCAGGTCGAAGATGTAGGTGGCTCGCGAGCGCTCGGTGCCCCGCGCCGCCGCCCGGTCGGTGAAGATCGAGCGCTGCTGGGCCATCTCCTCGGCCTTCTTCTTGCCCATGGCCCGGCGCAGCAGGTCGGCCTCGCCCAGCGAATAACCCGCCAGGCGCTGGGCAATCTGCATTACCTGCTCCTGGTAGAGGATCACGCCGTAGGTGCTGCGCAGGACGGGTTCGAGGTCGGGGTGGAGGTAGTCGATGGGCTGGTCGCGCCCGCCGTGCTTCCGGTTGATGAAGTCGTCGACCATGCCGGACTGGAGCGGCCCGGGCCGGTAGAGCGCCACGAGGGCCACGAGGTCGTCGAAGCTGTCCGGCTGGAGGCGCCGCACGAGATCGCGCATGCCGCGGGACTCGAGCTGGAACACGGCCGTCGTCCTGCAGGCCCGCAGCAGCCGGAAAGTCACCTGGTCGTCCATCCGGAGGGCCGGCACCTCGATGGGCGGCTCGCCGGCACTCGCCCGCGCCGCGTTGATGGCGCGCGTCGCCCGGTCGATGATGGTCAGCGTACGCAGGCCGAGGAAGTCGAACTTCACGAGACCGGCGGCCTCGACGTCGTCCTTGTCGAACTGGGTGACGGTGAACTTCTCGCCCTCGACCTGGTACAGGGGCGTGAACGCCGTGATGTCCCGGGGGGCGATCACGATGCCGCCGGCGTGCCGGCCCGCGTTGCGCACGAGGCCCTCCAGCCGCCTGCCCAGGTCGATGACGCTGCGCACGTCCTCGTCCTGGTGGTAGAGCTCCCGGAGCTCAGCCTCCTGGGCCAGCGCGCTGTCGAGCGTGACTTCGGCACCGGGATCGTTGGGCACCAGCTTGGCGATGCGGTCCACGAGGCCGTAGGGCTGGCCCAGGACCCGCCCGACATCCCGCACGACGGCCCGGGCCGCCATGGTGCCGTAGGTGATGATCTGGGAGACCCGGTCGCGGCCGTAGCGCTCGCTGACGTAGTCGATGACGCGGTCGCGGCCCTCCATGCAGAAGTCGATGTCGAAGTCGGGCATCGACACGCGCTCCGGGTTCAGGAAGCGCTCGAACAGGAGGTCGTGGTGGATCGGGTCGAGATCGGTGATGCCGAGCGCCCAGGCCACGAGCGAGCCGGCGCCGGAACCGCGCCCCGGGCCAACGGGGATCTCGTGCTCCCGCGCCCAGCGGATGAAGTCCGCCACGATGAGGAAGTAGCCGGAGAATCCCATGCGGCAGATCACGTCGAGCTCGGTGCCCAGCCGTTCCGCGTAGGCAGGCGCCGGTGCCGCGCCCGGGAAGCGCGCCGCAAGGCCCTCCGCCGACTGCCTTCTCAGCCAGGCGTCGGGCGTGGCCCCGTCCGGCACGCCATAGTCGGGCAGGTGGGTTTCGCCCAGGCTGAGTGCCAGGTGGCAGCGCCGGGCAATTTCCACCGTGTTCTCGATGGCTTCCGGCAGGTCGGCGAAAAGCTCGGCCATTTCCGCGGGCGAGCGCAGGTATTGCTGCTCGCTGTAGAGCCGGGGACGGCCGGGGTCGGCCAGCACGTAGCCCGTCTGGATGCACACCCGGGCTTCGTGGGCCTCGAACTCCGCCGGCGTGAGGAACCGGACGTCGTTCGTTGCCACGACCGGCAGCCCCATGTCGTTGGCGAAGCTCACCGCGGCGTGGAGGTAGTCGTCATCCTGGGGGCGCCCGGTGCGCTGCAGCTCCACGTAGAAGTCACCGTGGAACCACGCGCGGAACTCCGCCGCCGTGCGCTCGGCCAGCGACCGGGAGCCGGCCAGGAGCGTACGGCCGAGCACGCCGTCGCGGCCGCCGGACAGCGCGATGAGTCCTTCGGCCGTCGCTTCGTCGAGCCAGCCCGCCCGGAGCACGGGCAGGCCGCCCTGCTGCCCTTCCAGCCAGGCCCGGGTGAGCAGGCGGCAGAGGTTGCGATAGCCCGGCTGGTTCCGGCAGAGGAGAACGAGCCGCGACGGCTCCTGGCGATCGGCCTGCCCCTTGTCGGCGGGACCGGCGACCCAGACTTCGGCGCCGACGATCGGCTGGACGCCGGCCGCCAGGGCCGCGCGGTAGAACTTCACCAGGCCGAACAGGTTGCCCTGGTCGGTGATGGCAACCGCTGGCATGCCGCCGGCGGCGGCCGCGGCGACCAGGTCCGGGACGCGAACGACACTGTCCACCAGGGAGTACTCGGTATGCACGTGCAGGTGGACGAAGGCCGGGGTCATGGGGAGTTCCCCATGGCCGCACGCACGGGCGCGAAACTGCGCCGGTGCTCGGGGCAGGGACCGAGCAGCCGGAGTGCCGCCCGATGCCGGGCTGTCGGATAGCCCTTGTGCTGCTCAAAGCCGTAGTCGGGATAGATGGCATGCAGCCGACCCATCAGGTCGTCGCGGTGCACTTTCGCCAGGATGGAGGCGGCTCCGATGGCGAGCCGCAGGCGGTCGCCCTCCACCACGGTCTCGATCGTTCCCCGGTACCCTGCCAGGCGGGGCGCACGATTGCCGTCGACCTCCACCCGCGCCGGGACGCAGGTGAGTCCGGCGAAAGCCCGCTGCATGGCGAGCAGCGTGGCCTGCAGGATATTCAGCTCGTCGATTTCATCCGTTGACGCCTCGCCCAGCGCCCACTCCAGCGCTTCGGCGCGAATGCGCAGCGCCGCCTCGGCGCGCTGGGCCACCGTGAGCTGCTTGGAGTCCCGGACGCCCGCGATGGACTGGTCGCTCCCGAGGACCACGACGGCAGCCACCACCGGGCCGGCGAGCGGGCCCCTGCCCGCTTCATCGATGCCCGCTACGGTTTCGCCAGCAAGGTTCACTACAGGGAGCCATCAGGTGGGTGGGGAAGGGTCAGCGATTATACGAACCCGGGAGCATGCCGAGCACGACTTCCGCGGCCCGCTCGCTGGCCCGGCGCCGCAGGAGGGCGCCCAGCCCGGCGAACCGTTGCCGGAGCCGCGCGCAGGCGTCGGGCGACCCGAGCCAGCGCAGCACCTCGGCGCCCAGCGCCGCGGGGTTGGCGGCGGCCTGCAGCAGCTCGGGGACCAGCCGCTCACCGGCCAGCAGGTTGGGCAGCGCGAAGTGCTCCACGCGAACGAGGCGCAGGGCCTTCAGCAGGCCGTAGGTGAGCGGCGCGAGGCGATAGGCCACGACCATGGGCCGGTTAATCAGCATGGCCTCCAGGGTCGCCGTGCCGGACGCCAGCAGGATCACGTCGGCAGCGGCCATGGCGCCCTGCGCCTGGCCGTCCAGGAGACGCACGTCGGCCCCACCAGTCGCGGCGGGACTCCAGTGCCCCGCGAACCTGCGGCGCAAGGCCGGCGTGGCCAGTGGCACGACGGCCGTGAGGTTCGGCACGCGCTCCGCCAGCCAGGCCGCCGTCGCCGCAAAGACCGGCCCCAGGCGCTGCAACTCGCCGGCCCGGCTCCCGGGCAGGATGGCCAGCACCGGGCCAGCCGCCGGGAGGCCCAGGGCCCGGCGGGCCTCGTTCCGGTCCGGGTCCGGAGGCAACTCGTCGGCGAGCGGGTGCCCGACGAACGTCGCCGGCACGCCGTGCCCCTGCAGGAAGTCGGCCTCGAAGGGCAGCAGGCAAAGCACATGATCGCAGGCCGCCCGCAGCACCTGCACGCGGCCCGGGCGCCAGGCCCAGACCGAGGGCGACACGTAGTGCACGGTCCGCAGCCCGGCCGCCCGGACGTGCTGCTCCACCCGCAGGTTGAAGTCGGGGGCATCGATGCCGATGTACAGGTCCGGCGGGTCGGCAGCCAGCCGCCTTTCGAGCCCCTGCATGACCCGCCGGAGGCGCGGGAGGTGCCTGACCACCTCGGCAAGCCCCATGACCGCGAGCTCCTCGCTGGCCGCCCAGGCCTCGCAACCGGCGGCCTGCATGGCAGGCCCGGCGATTCCGGCAAATTGCACGTCGGGACGCCGGGCGCGCACGGCCGCAATGAGCCCCGCACCGAGCCTGTCACCCGAGATCTCGCCGGCCACGATGGCGATGCGCGGCATTGACGCCGTCAGCGGATCAGGCTGCGTTCTGACTGGTCGATGAATTCGACGAGGATGCGCAGCTCCGGCTGGCTCTCCGCGAGCACGGCGAGGCGGTCCCGTGCCTCGGCCAGCTGGAGCTGCTCCCGGTACAGGATCCGGTAGGCCTCCTTCAGGTTCCGCAGCTGCTCGGGGGTGAACCCCCGGCGCTTCAGCCCCTCGCTGTTGATGCCGTGGGGCGCGGTGGGCTGGCCGGCCACCATGACGTAGGGGGGCACGTCCCGGGTGACGGCCGCAAAGCCGCCCAGGAAGCTGTGGGCACCGAGCCGGCAGAACTGGTGGATGGCCGAGAAGCCGCTGCAGATGACGTGGTCGCCCACGTGCACGTGCCCCGCAAGGGTCGCATTGTTGGAGAAGATCACGTCGTTGCCGACGACACAGTCGTGGGCGACGTGCACATAGGCCATGATCCAGTTGTCATCGCCGATGCGGGTAATGCCCTGGTCCTGCGCGGTGCCCCGATGGATGGTGCAGAACTCGCGAAAGGTGTTGCGGTCGCCGATGACCAGCCGGGTGGGCTCCCCCCGGTACTTCTTGTCCTGGGGATCCTCGCCGATGGCGGCAAACTGGAAGATGCGGTTGTCCCTCCCGATGGTGGTCGGGCCCTTGATGACGGCGTGGGCGCCCACCGTGGTTCCGGCACCGAGCTGCACACCGGCGCCAATCACGGCATAGGGGCCGATGGTGACGCCCTGGTCGACTTCGGCGCCGGCCGCCAGGATTGCCGTCGGGTGGATGTCGGTCACGGCTGCGGTGATCCAGGCGGGGTTGATCCGGGCGTGATGAGGTCCGACAGGCGCTTCTCCAGGCTGCGCACGCGTTTCGCGAGCTCGTCCAGCTGGCCGAAGCGCGCCATGTTCCGGCGCCAGCGGGAGATCTGGTCAGCTGGCGTGCCGCCGCCGGCGTAGATCCCGGCTGCCCGGATCGACCCCGTGACGCCGGTGCCGCCGCCGATGACGACGTCGTCTGCCACCACGATGTGGCCCGCAAAGCCCGCCTGGCCACCGATCGTGCACCGGGCACCGATCGTGGCGCTGCCGGAAATGCCCGTCTGGGCCGCGATCACCGTGTGCTCGCCGATACGCACATTGTGCCCGACCTGGATCTGGTTATCGAGCTTCACGCCGTTGCCGATGACCGTGTCGTCGATGGCACCCCGGTCCACGGTGGTGTTGGCCCCGATCTCCACGTCGTCACCCACGACGACGCTGCCCAGCTGGGGCACCTTCACGTAGCTGCCCTCGCGCTCCCGGGCGAAGCCAAAACCGTCGGAGCCAATGACGACGCCGGTGTGCAGGACGCAACGGGCGCCGATCCGCACGCCGGCGTAGACCGTGACGCCCGGCATTAGCCGCGTGTCGGCGCCCACCGAAACGCGATCGCCAAGGATCGTGCGGGGCCCCAGGACCACCCGTTCGCCCAGGACGACACCCCGCCCCAGCACGACGCCCGGGCCGATCTCGCAGGACGCGGGTATCACAACGCCGGGACCAGCCACGGCCGTGGGATGGATCCCCGGCTGCGGACCCGGCGCCGGATGCAGCTCCGCGGCGATTCGCGCATAGGCGACGTAGGGATCCCGCGTGACGAGGGCGTCGACGGGGCAGTCGCCCGCGTCGGCAGGAGCAAGGATCACGGCGGCGGCACGGGTGTCCGCAAGCTGGCTCCGGTACGCGGCATTGGCGAGGAACGTCAGTGAGCGGTCATCAGCCCGGGCCAGCGTCGCGACGCGATCAACGACCTTCCCGGGCTCGCCCCGGAGCTCGCAGCCATGGCGCACCGCGAGCAGGCCCAGAGTGACGCCCATGTCAGGCGCTCGGCATTCAGGGCTTCGCCGGCGCCGACCCGGACTGCAGGCCCTGGAGAACCTGGCTGGTCACATCGAGCGCCGGACTCACGTACAGGGCATCGCTGACGATCAGGTCATAGCCGCCCTGCTTGGCAAAGCCCTCGATCTGGCGGAGCACGTTGATCCGCAGCTTGCCGAGCTCCTCGTTCTTCCGGTTGTTGAGGTCCTCCCGGAGTTCCTCGATCTGCCGCTGCAGTTCGCGCTCGTCCCTGCGGAGGTCGTTCTCCGCATTGCGCCGCTCGTCGGCGCCCATCACGGCGCCATCCTTCTGGAACTTGTCGGCGCGATCCTTGAACGCCTTCTGCTTTGCCTGCAGGTCCCGCTGCCGGGGCGCAAACTCGTTCTCCAGGGCGCGGTTCGCCGCGTTTGCCTGGGGGGACTCGATGAGCAGCCGCTGGACGTTGACGAAGCCCACCTTGAGAGCCTTTGGCGCCTGCTGGGCCTGGACCATCGAGGGCATGACCAGCATGACAGCCGCCAGCGTGGCGAGGACCGGTGTGACTCTATTCACGTGAAACATTTCTTTCCCTTGCCTTGTGTTTGAACGGCCGCGCCTAGAAGGCGCCACCAATGGAGAACTGGAAACGCTCCGTCTCGTCGCCATAGAGGGTGGCGGTGCCATCCTCGGCATTGAGAGGGAATGCATAGCTGAAGCGGAACAGTCCGAGGGGCGCCAGCCATTGCGCCGCGATTCCTACCGACTGCTTCAGTTCGCCAGCGTCGAAATCATACTCGATCGGATTGAGCCTGGTCTTGTCGTAGAACTGGACATCGCCCAGCGAAAACACGTTGCCAACGTCGAAGAACAGGGAGAACCGGGCCCTGCTCTGCCATTTCTCGGGCATGGGCAGCAGGAACTCGGCCTGGCCGGCAATTAGGGTATCGCCACCGTAGGGGTTGCCAAAGTCGTCCTTGGGGCCCAACTGGTTCTCGCGGAAGCCCCGGACGGTATCCGGGCCGCCACCGAAGTAGTTCTTGTAGGGCGGCAGCGACGTGGTGTCCCCCAGCGCCGCTCCGTAACCCAGGTCCACGCTGAACAGCATGGTGGCCCAGCGGTTGATGGGCCAGTACTGCTGGAAGTTGTAATTGAGGGTGAAGTACTCCACGTCACTGCCCGGGATGGTGGTGTTCGCCACGAGGCGATGCCGGGCGCCACGGCTCGCAAACAGGGCGCGGTTCCGGCTGTCATACACCCAGCCCGCCAGCAGTTCGAAGGTGTCGAAATTCGTCGTGTAGATGAACCCGCCGGTCACGGAACTGGTTTCGGTGTCGCCGTTGTTCCGTACCCACTGCTGGGCCTGACGGCTGCTGAAGCTGTCGGATAGCAGTTCCGCACTCTGCCACGTGCCGCCAAAGATCAGCCGCTGGAACTCCGTGACCGGATAACTGTACTCCACCGACGCGGACAACGTCGTGGTGGAGAAGTCCGAGGCCTCCGACGTGAACTGGGTGATGTCCCGGTAGGCCACGCTGATCGTGCGGCTCACCTCGTTGATGGTGGTGTAGGGGTCCGTGTAGGCGAAGCTGTAGACCGTGCGGTACTGGCCCGAATTGATGTCCGCCTGCACGCGATTGCCGCTGCCCATGAAGTTGGTGTGGATGAAGCTGCCGTTCAGGATCAGCTTCTGGGACTCCGAGTAGCCGATGCCACCACCAAACTGCCCCGGCAGGCCCTCGGTGATGCTGAAATCCAGGTCGACCAGGTCGGGAGTGCCCGGCACCGGATTGGTCGTCGCCTCGACCTTCTCGATGTAGGGCAGGCGCTGCAGGCGGATCTTGGAGCGCTCGAGCCGGCTGTTGGACAGGTAGCCTCCCTCGAACTGGCGCATCTCCCGGCGAAATACCTCGTCGTTGACCGAGGACGTGCCATTGAAGTTGATCCGGCGGACGTAGACCCGGTTCTTCGGCTCCACGTACAGGGTGACCGAGGCCGTCTTCGCACTCCGGTCGAGATCCGGAACGGGCTCGACAGTAGCAAACGCGTAGCCCTCTTCCGACAGCCGCAGGCGGATCAGGTCGGCGCTCTGGGTGATCAGCTGCTGGGAATAGGTCTGGCCGGGCTTGACGCGCACGAAGGCATTCAGCTGCGCCTCCGGGAGCACCAGCTCTCCGCCCAGGCGAACGTTGCTCACCGTGTAGCGCTCACCCTCCTGCAGGTTGATCGTGATGAATATGTCGCGCTTGTCGGGCGAGATCGCCACCTGGGTTGATTCGACGCCGAAGTCGGCAAACCCCCTGTCCATGTAGAAGGACCGCAGCTTCTCCAGGTCACCCGAGAGGGCCTCCCTGGAGTAACGGTCATCCTGGCGGATGAAGGACAGCCAGGTAGGCGTCTTCAGCTCGAAGCGCTCCAGCAGCTCCTCGTCGGAGAAGCTGCGGTTGCCGACCAGGTTGATCTGCCTGATGCGGGCCCGGTCGCCCTCCTTGATGGTGATGGCGATGTCGACCTTGTTGTCCGGCAGCTCCTTGACCTCGGCCTGGACGGAGGCGGAGTACTTGCCCCGGCTGAAATACTGGTCGATCAGCGACTGCTCGACTTCGTCGAGGACCGACTGGTTGAAGGTCCTGCCCTTCTTGAGGCCGATGCGGGCCAGGGGCTCCTGCAGGTCCTCCGTCTTGATGTCCTTGTTGCCCGTGATGGTGAAGTCGGAGATCGAGGGGCGCTCGGCGACGGCGACCACGAGCGTGCCGTTGTCCCAGCGGATCTCGACGTCACGAAAGAATCCGGTGCCATACACGGCGCGGATCGCCTCCCGGATCCGGGCCTCGTCCACGCGATCGCCGATGTTGACCGGAAGGTAATTGAAAACCGTGCCCTCCGCGATGCGCTGCAGGCCCTCCACGCGAATTCCGCGGACGACAAGCGGCTCCTCCTGGGCGCGCGCAGGCCCGGTAATGACCGAGCAGACCGTCAGCAAAAAGGCAGCCAGCAGGCTGCATACAGGAGCTCCACGCGCCACTCGAAAATGCATGGGGAATCAGCCGAGCAGACGGGAGAAGAAGCCAGGGAAGACCCTGGAGAGGTCATTCCAGAACGCGAAGCTCATCAGCACCAGCAGGAAGCCGATGCCAACCTGCTGGCCGATCATCTGGGCCCGCTCCGATAGCGGACCGCCCTTCAGCGACTCTGCCAGGGTGTAGACGATCTGGCCACCGTCCAGCATGGGCACCGGCAGCAGGTTCAGGACGCCGAGGCTGATGCTGACGATGGCCAGGAAGCTCAGGAATGCCGACGCGCCGATGCTGGCGCTCACGCCCGCATACTGGGCGATGTTGATGGGCCCGCTGATGTTCTTCGGCGACACATCCCCCACGACCATGCGCCAGATCATCCGCAGGGTCAGCGCACTCATCTCCCAGGTCTTGGCGGTGGCCCGCGCCAGGGCCTCGACCGGGCCGTAGCGCTCCTCGGCCCGCATCGCCGCGAGCAGGTCCTCCGGGAGGCGGACCGCAGCGCCGATCCGCCCGATGCGGCCGTCGGCGGTCTGCTCGGAGGCCACCTGCACGGCCAGTCGCAGTTCCGTCTCGCCGCGACGCAGGGTCACGTCCAGGCGCTCGCCCGGACGGGCCCGCACGATCCTGACCCACTCCGCCCAGGTGGCTATTGGCGTGCCGTCGGCGCTCAGGATCCGGTCACCCGGCTGGAAACCCGCGGCTTCGGCAGCGCCCCCCGGCGTGAGCTCGCCGATCACGGGTTCCGGCTCTGGTGACCAGGGTTGAAGGCCCAGCCGGGCGAAGAGCTGGCCGGGCTCGGTGAGCTCGGATTCACGCCCGGCCGTGCGCAGGATGACCGGGCGCTCGTTGCCCGTGCCGTCATCCACCGCAAGGCGCATGGCGCCATCCGCCAGCATGCCGTCGAGCATGGCGATGGTGGCGCCCTCCCAGGTAAAGACCCGCCGGTCGCCGACCGCCACGATGGTGTCACCTTCCCGCAGGCCGGCAGAGGCCGCCATGGACCCTTCCTCGACGGGGCCAACGACCGGTTTCATGCCGGGCACGCCGCTCACGAACATCACCGTGTAGGCCAGGATCGCAAACAGCAGGTTGAAGGCAGGACCCGCCGAGAGGATGGCTATGCGCGACGCAGCGGACTGCCGGTTGAAGGCCCGTCCCCGCTCCGCAAAGGTCACGGCGCAGTCCCGCTCGTCCAGCAGCTTCACGTAACCGCCGAGGGGGATTGCCGACAGGCAGTACTCCGTCTGGTCGGGACCGGAACGCCGGGACCAGAGCACCCGGCCGAAGCCGATCGAGTAGCGGAGGACCTTGACCCCGAGGAGACGGGCAACGATGTAATGACCGTATTCGTGTATGGCGACGAGCAGCCCGATGGCCACCACGAACGCCAGGAGGGACGTCAGGATCTGTGACATGGCGCGAATCTTAAGGCATTACGCCGGAGCTTGCCCTTAAGACCGCGCCCGGCCGGCCCGCGGTCAGGGGGCGATGAGGCCGAGCCAGGACAGCGCCAGTGCAAACAGCGGCAGCGCGGCGGTGATGCTGTCGAGGCGATCGAGGACACCACCGTGCCCCGGAATCAGGTGCCCGCTGTCCTTGGCGCCGATACTGCGCTTGAACATGCTCTCCGTCAGGTCACCCACGACCGAAAGGGCTGCTACCCCGAGACCCACGGCAATCATCCCCGCAGGTGGCAGCCCAACCAGCAGGCCGCCGGCGACCGACGTCAGCATGGCCAGCAGGATCCCGCCGAAGAGCCCTTCCCAGGTCTTGCCGGGACTCACCTGGGGGGCCAGCCTGACGCGCCCGAACCGGCGGCCGGCAAAGTACGCGCCAATGTCGGCGGCAAAGATGGTGCAGAGCGCCACCAGTGCCAGCGATGGCCCGCGGGCCGGGACGCTCAGGATGGCGACGAGCGCCAGCCAGGCGGGTACGAGCACCAGGGTGCCGGCAATGATCGCGACGAGCGTCGGTACCGCCGTCGGGTAGCGGAGGATCCATACCAGGGCCGCCACCCACCAGAGCAGGGCGACGTACAGCACCGCGTCGAGGGCGATGACGGCGGGCACCAGCCAGCTGGCGGCAACCAGCAGGAGCGCAATGCTGCCGGCATAGGCGGCCCGCCATCCTGGCCGCCGCCAGCCCAGGAATGCCGACCACTCCCAGGCGCCGAGGACCATCACGAGGCCTCCGACCAGGGCGGCAACCCACACGGGAGCAAGGAAGAGGACCAGCAGCAGGCCGGCCAGGAGGGGGATGGCGGTGAGCACGCGTTGGGACAGCTGGCTCATGGCCCAGTGCACCACCCGGTTGCGAGGAGAGTCAGTCCGCGATGGCCTCGAGCTGATCCCCGGTCCGTCCAAAGCGCCGCTGACGCTGGCTGAAGAATTCCAGCGCCCGGGCAATCTGGTCGGCGCCGAAATCGGGCCAGAGCGTATCGGTGAAGCACAGCTCAGTGTAAGCCAGGTCCCAGAGCAGGAAATTGCTGACGCGCTGTTCACCGCCCGTGCGGATGAGCAGGTCCGGCGAGGGCAGGCCGGCAAGGGCCCGGTGCCGGTCGATGACTGCCTCGTCGATGTCGGCGGGATCCAGGTCGCCCGAACGCACCTTCTGGCTGATCCGGCGCATGGCCTGCACCATGTCCCACTGGCCACCGTAGGCCACGGCCAGGACCAGGGTCATCCGCGAATTCGCGGCAGTCCGCGCCTCGGCGTCCGCCATCCGCTTGCGGAGGATCGTCGGCAGGCTCTCCCGCGCACCGATGAAGCGCAACTGGATGCCGTTCTCGTGGAGCGTATCCACTTCGCGCTGCAGGACCTCGACGAACAGCCTCATCAGCGCATCCACCTCGCTGGGCGGGCGCTTCCAGTTCTCGCTGCTGAAGGCGAACAGGGTGAGCACCTTCACGTCCGACTCGGCGCAGGCCTCGACCACTTCCCGGGCGGACTTGACGCCCGCCCGGTGACCGGCGTGCCGGGGCTTGCCATTGCGGGTCGCCCAGCGGCCATTGCCGTCCATGATGATCGCGACGTGGGTCGGTCGAATCGGCCGAAAGTTGTCGCTGCTGGTCATGAGAATCCGTCCTTGGTCCTGCGCGAGGTAATCCCTAGAACTCCATGATTTCTTTTTGTTTTTCTTCGGAGATCCGATCGATTTCCGCCACGTGCCTGTCGGTGAGGTCCTGGATCTGCTGGGCCCCCTGGCGTTCCAGGTCCTCGTTGATCAGCTTTTCCTTGAGGGCTTCCTTGATGTCGGTCATGGCGTCCCGCCTGACGTTGCGCACGGCCACCCGGCCCAACTCGGCCTCTTGCTTGACGAGCTTCGCCAGGTCCCGGCGTCGCTCCTCGGTAAGCACCGGCAGTGGCACGCGAATGACCGTGCCGGCCGTCACCGGGGTAAACCCCAGGTTCGCGCTCATGATGGCCTTTTCTATCACGCCGACCATGCCCTTCTCCCAGGGAGTGACCGTCAGCGTGCGGGCATCCTCGACCGCAATGTTGGCGGTCTGTGACAGGGGCACGGTGGTGCCGTAATACTCGACCATCAGATGCTCCAGCAGGCTGGGACTGGCCCTCCCTGTGCGGAGTTTACGTAACGCCTGGCCCATTGCTGTGACGCATTTGGCCATGCGCTGATCTGCGTCCTGCCGGATCTCGTTAATCACGCTGCCTCCCCTTTGCCCGCCGCTGGCCGACCCCTGCTAGGCGGCCACCAGGGTCCCGACGTCCTCGCCCCGGGCCAGCCTGAGCAACTCGCCAGCCACCTGCAGGTTGAAGACCCGGATCGGGACGCTGTTCTCACGGCACATGACCACGGCCGTGGTGTCCATGACATTGAGTTTGTCGTTGATCACCCGGTCGAAGGTGAGCCGGTCGTAGCGCTTCGCGCCGGGATCCTTCTTGGGGTCGGCCGTGTACACTCCGTCGACCTGGGTGCCCTTGACGAGGATGTCGGCACCAACCTCGATGGCCCGCAGGGCCGCCGCGGTGTCCGTGGTGAAGAACGGGTTGCCGGTGCCAGCTGCAAAGATCGTGACCCGGCCCTTTTCCAGGTGGCGGATCGCCCGGCGGCGAATGTAGTCCTCGCTGACCTCGTGGATCTGCAGGGCGGACATCACCCGGGCGTGGCAGCCCACGCGCTCCAGGGCATCCTGCAGGGCCAGCGCGTTGATGACCGTGGCCAGCATGCCCATGTGGTCGCCGGTGACGCGATCCATGCCGGCCCGCGCAAGTCCGGCGCCGCGAAAAATGTTGCCGCCGCCGATCACGATGCCGAGCTGCACGCCCAGGGCCCTGACATCCTTGACCTCGTTGGCGATGCGGGTGAGGACGTCGGGATGGATGCCATAGTCGCCGTTCCCCATCAGCGCCTCCCCGCTCAGCTTCAGCAGGATGCGCCGGTACAGGGGACGTGATTCGTTCATGGGCCAGAAACCGTGCGCGACCGGAGGGTTGAGGAACTCGAAAGTGGCGCGATTCTACCGGATTTGGCCCCCGCGGGTCCGGCCGACTTCCCGGGGAACGAGGCCGGCGTCACCCCTGGGAGTGCATGGCCGCCACAGCCTCGGCAATATTCTCCGACTTCTTCTCGATACCCTCGCCAACCTCAAGCCGCACGAACCGGTGTACACGGGCGCCCCGGTCCTTGAGCAGCTTGGCGACGGTCTTGTCCGGGTCCTTGACGAACGGCTGGCCCACGAGCGCGATCTCGTTCAGGAACTTGCGCAGCCGGCCTTCGACCATCTTGGCGACGATCTCGGGCGGCTTGCCCTCGCCGGCAGCCTGCTCGGTGAGGATGCGGCGCTCGTTGGCCCGCAGGGTCTCGGGAACTTCTTCCGGCGACAGGTAGCGGGGGTTGCTGGCGGCGATGTGCATTGCCAGGTCCTTCCCGAGGTCGATATCGCCACCCTCCACGTCCACGAGCACGCCAATGCGGGTGCCATGGAAATAGCCGGCCAGCGTGCCCGCCGGCCGGACGTATTCGACCCGCCGGACACCGATGTTCTCGCCGATCTTGGCGACGAGATCGCGGCGGGCCTCCTCCAGCGACTGCCCCTCCTGGGGGAGGCGGAGCGCCATCAACTGCTCGACCGTGGCGGGCTGTTCCCTGGCCGCCAGGTCCGCGGCAGCCCGCGCAAAGCGCTGGAAGTTCTCGTCCTTGGCCACGAAGTCGGTTTCACAGTTGACCTCCATGATGGCCGTGACGTCGCCCTTGGGACTGACGGCAGTCAGGATCTGGCCCTCGGCGGCGATGCGGCCAGCCTTCTTCTCGGCCTTGGCCTGGCCGCGGGTGCGAAGGAGTTCCACGGCCGCATCGATATCGCCACTGGAATCAACGAGCGCCTTCTTGCACTCCATCATGCCGGCGCCGGTGCGGTCGCGGAGGTCCTTGACGAGGTTTGCTGCTATCGACATCGTGACTCTCCTGCCCTGCTCAGGCCTGGGGCTCGGTGTCGCCGGAGGCAGGAACCGCCTCGGCGCCCACGGATTCGGCAGCAACCGGTGATGCCTCGGCACTTCCCGCAGCCCTGGCGCTCTTGGTGCGGCCACGAGGCGCGCTGGCCGGAGCCGCGCCCGGCTTGCGGGCGGGACGCTTGGCGGCGGCGGGACGCCGCCCTTCCGGCGAAGACTTGGGCCGGCCTTCCGCGTCCAGTTCGACGAAGTCGTCTTCGCCCACCGGCAATGCCGGAATCGATGCCTTGCCCTCGAGCACCGCGTCGGCGACGGCGATGGCATACAGCTCCGCGGCGCGCATGGCGTCATCATTGCCGGGGATCATGTACTGCACGCCGTCGGGCGACGAATTGGTGTCCACGATGCCAACCACGGGAATGCCCAGCTTGTTGGCCTCGTGCACGGCGATCTTCTCGTGGCCCACGTCGATGACGAAGATGGCGTCCGGCAGGGTCGCCATGGTCTTCACGCCACCGAGGCTGCGCTCGAGCTTCTCGCGCTCCCGGCGACGCTCGAGTACTTCCTTCTTGGTCAGTTTGGTGAAGCGGCCATCCTGCTCCATCGCGTCGAGATCCTCGAGGCGCTTGATGGACTGCTTCACGGTCTTGAAGTTGGTCAGCGTGCCGCCGAGCCAGCGGTGGCTGACGTGGGGCATGCCGCAGCGGTCGGCCTGGACCTTCACGGAATCCCGTGCGGACCGCTTGGTGCCCACGAACAGGATCCGGCCACCATCCGCCGCGAGGGACCGGATGAACGCGGTCGCCTTGCGGAACAGCGGCACGGTGTGTTCCAGGTTGATGATGTGGATGTTGTTACGGGCGCCGAAGATGTACGGGCCCATCTTGGGGTTCCAGTAGCGAGTCTGGTGGCCAAAATGCACACCAGCCTCGAGCATCTGGCGCATGCTCACGTCAGTCATGGGATCTCCTTCGGGACCTGCCCCCGGGACCAGTCAGTGACAAGTCTCGGATCAGGACCGTATTGTTGCTTCGGGTTAGGGCCGCCGCGGTCCCCATCCGGCAACCGACTCCCGAAACGGAAGAAGGCACCCAGCCAGACGTGACGGAACGCGTGTGGATTTCGTTGCCTCTAGGGCGCGCGCTTTATACCATAGCGGATTAACGGTCACAACGCGGTTCCGGTCCCTGGTCCAACCCCCTGGCCCAGTCCCTGGGGCTTACCCCCAAGCCGGCCACGCCAGGTCCCAGTCACGGAATGAGCATCACGATCAAGTCCCCGGCAGAGCAGGACGCCATGCGGGTCGCGGGCCGCCTGACCGCCGAGGTCCTGGACATGATCGGCCCCTACATCCAGCCCGGCGTCACGACCGACGAACTGGACCGGATCTGCCACGACTATATCGTCGATGTGCAGCATGCGATTCCGGCCCCACTCAACTACCGGGGCTTCCCCAGGTCCATCTGCACCTCCGTGAACCACGTGGTCTGCCATGGCATCCCGGGCGACAGGAAGCTTCGGCCCGGCGATATCGTCAACGTCGACATCACGGTGATCAAGGACGGCTTCCACGGGGACAGCAGCCGCATGTTCTTCGTCGGCAAGGGCACGATCCAGGGCGAAAGGGTCGTCAGGGTGTGCCGGGAGGCCCTGTGGCTCGGGATTGAGCAGGCAGGTCCCGGCAAGCGGCTCGGCGACATCGGCCACGCGATCCAGCAATACGTCGAGGCCCAGGGTTTCAGCGTGGTGCGGGAATACTGTGGCCACGGCATTGGCCGGGTATTCCACGAGGACCCCCAGGTCCTGCACTACGGCGAGCCGGGAACCGGCCTGGAGCTGCGGGAAGGGCTGACCTTCACCATCGAGCCCATGGTGAATGTCGGCAAGCGCCACGTCCGGCTCCTGCCGGACGGCTGGACCGTCGTCACCCGGGATCATTCGCTGTCGGCCCAGTGGGAACACACCGTGCTGATCACGAAGGACGGCTGCGAAGTGCTGACCCTCGGCGCGGAAGAACGGCGATGAACGCTGCAGTCAGTCCTCCGCTGAGCCTGAGCGACGATGCGCGTCACCTGGCCTCCACGGTCCTGCAGCCGGACGGCACGGCTTTCGAATGGACTGCCGTGCGGAGCCTCCTGCAGGCCGAGGGCGACGCCCGGCTGATCCTCCGGCACGTCCTCAACGCGGGCAATGCGGCCCTGAAGCAGCGTTTTCTCGGCCACGAGACGGCGGCCCGGCTCGTGGCCGACCGGGCCGCCCTGGTGGACCTGGTGGTGTGCGAAGCGTGGCGACGGGCCGGTGACCCGGGCCATGCGGACTGCGCGCTGGTGGCCGTTGGCGGCTACGGCCGTGGCGAGCTCCACCCCTGCTCGGATGTGGACCTCCTCGTCCTGACACCACCGAGAGCAACGCCTCCGCCGCCGGACAGCCTCTCGGATTTCCTGACCCTCCTCTGGGACGCCGGGATCGAGATCCGCCACAGCGTCCGCAGTGCCGCCGAGTGCGGCCACGATGCCGGCGAAGACCTCACCGTTGTCACCACGCTGATGGAAGCCCGGCTGCTGCTGGGATCCGAAGACCTGCTGTGGGAAATGCAGGCCGCCATCGCCCCCGGCAAGGTCTGGCCCTCGCGGCAGTTCTTCGAGGGCAAGATCCGCGAGCAGCAGACTCGCCATCACCGCTACGACGATACCGCCTACAACCTCGAGCCCGACGTCAAGGGCAGCCCCGGCGGCCTGCGCGATATCCAGACCATCAGCTGGGTGGCGCTCCGGGAATACGGCCGGGGCGACCTGGAATACCTGGTCAGCCGCAGCTTCCTGAGCCCGCCCGAACTGCGGCTGCTCATCCAGGGCCGGGAATTCCTCTGGCGGATCCGCTTCGCCCTCCACCTCCTGACGGGCCGTCACGAGGACCGGCTGCTGTTCGATCACCAGAGCCGGATCGCCCAGCTCTTCGGCTACCAGGATGCGACCTACATGCTCGCGGTCGAGCAGTTCATGCAGCGCTACTACCGCACAGTCATGGACCTGAGCCGCCTGAACGAGATGCTCCTGCAGCAGTTCCAGGAGGCGATCCTCAACGACCCCGATGCGGAGGCCGTGCCGCTGAACGAGCGCTTCAGCGTCCACAACGGCTTCATCCAGGTCGCCGACGACGGCGCCTTCGACCGGACGCCGTCCGCGCTGCTGGAGCTGTTCCTGATCCTCCAGCAGCGCCCCGAGCTGAAGGGCGTCAGCGCCGGGACGATCTCGCTGATCAGGCGCAGCCTCAACCTCATCGACGACGAATTCCGGCAGGACCCGCGCAACCACCGGCTCTTCCTCCAGATCCTGCGCGCCAAGGAGGGGGTTACGCACGAACTGCGGAGAATGAACCGCTACGGGGTGCTGGGCCGGTACGTGCCCGCCTTCGGCCGGATCGTCGGCCGCATGCAGTACGACCTCTTCCATGCCTACACCGTGGACGAGCACACGCTGTTCGTGGTCAGCAACCTGCGGCGATTCGCGCTGGACCGGTACAACCACGAATTTCCGCGCTGCTCGGAGATCATGCAGGCCCTGCCCGCGCCGGAGCTCGCCTATCTCGCCGGACTGTTCCATGACATCGCCAAGGGACGTGGCGGCGACCACTCGGAGCTGGGCGCCCTGGATGCGGAGTCCTTCGTGCTCGAGCACGGGATGAGCCGCTACGACGCGCGGCTGGTCGCCTGGCTCGTGCGCAACCACCTCCTGCTGTCGCTCACCGCCCAGAAGCGCGACATCAGTGACCCCGCGGTGATCCGGGATTTCGCCGGCCTCATAGGCGACGAGGTCCACCTGGACTACCTGTACCTGCTGACCGTGGCGGACGTGCGGGGCACGAACCCGAAGCTCTGGAACTCCTGGAAGGCCCAGCTCTTCGAGGAGCTCTACGGCCAGGCCAAGCGCGCCCTCCGGCGGGGCCTGGAGAAGCCCATCGACCGGGACGAGCTGATTGCGGAGCGCAAGGCCGCGGCCCGCGCGCTGCCCGGCGTGGCCGGCATCCCGGCGCCCCGGATCGACGAACTCTGGGCCGAGCTCGGCGACGATTACTTCCTCCGGTGCCGGCCCGAGGAGATCGCCTGGCACACCCGCCTGCTCGCGGCGCGGGAAGACGAGGGACGCCGGGTCCTGGTCGGCGTCCAGGACGAGGCATCCGGCGCCGGCACCGCTGTCGTCGTCTACGCCCCCCAGGACCGCTCGACCTTCGCCACGGCCACGGCCGTGCTGGACGAGCTCGGCCTGAACATCGCCGACGCCCGCATCATCCGGCTGGGCAACGGCTTCAGCCTGTCCACCTACGTCGTCCTCGAGAACGGTGGCGAGCAGAGCCGCGACAACGAGCGCCGGAACCAGATCCTGCGCCGGCTGGAGCAGGCGGTCACGGCCGGCGAGGAGAAGGCGCTGCGGGTCACCCGCCGCCCGCCGCGCCAGGTGCGAATGTTCTCGACACCGACCATGGTCAGCTTCGCCGCCGACGAGACCAACGACCGCACGGTGATGGAGATCGTCGCCGGCGACCGTCCTGGCCTCCTGTGCCAGGTCGGGCAGGTGCTGCGCAATCACCGGGTCGGCATCCAGGCCGCCAAGATCCTGACCGTCGGGGAACGCGCCGAGGACGTCTTCTACGTCACGGACGCG
Organism: Chromatiales bacterium; assembly: GCA_016789845.1. Classification (GTDB taxonomy): domain Bacteria; phylum Pseudomonadota; class Gammaproteobacteria; order Steroidobacterales; genus SHZI01. The sequence continues at coordinate 190,880 of JAEUQA010000067.1, read as the reverse complement.
ACGGGTGCGCCTCTCGACCCGGACCTCTGCGATCGCCTGAAGCAGGCGGTGACGCAGGCGCTCGACAGCGCGGCGTGACGCCCCGACAGACCCAGCCACCACATTCCGGAAAGAAGCAGTGAATCACGCCAGCATCCAGAGCACGATCGACGCCGCCTTCGACAACAGGGCGGCACTGGACCTCGCCAACGCCGCACCTGAACTGCGCTCCGCAGTGACGCAGGCCATCGCCCTGCTCGACCGCGGCGAAGCGCGGGTCGCCGAGAAGACCGCGCAGGGCTGGGTAGTCAACCAGTGGCTCAAGAAGGCCGTGCTGCTGCACTTCGGCATCGAGCGTAGCCTGCGCATGCCGGCCGGCGTCACCGATTACTACGACAAGGTACCGCTCAAGTACCAGGACTGGAGCCAGGAGCAGTTTGCCGCTGCCGGCACCCGGGTCGTCCCGGGCGCCATCGTCCGGCACGGGGCTTACGTGGCCGGCAACGTGGTCCTGATGCCCTCCTTCGTGAACATCGGCGCCTTCGTGGACAGCGGCACGATGGTGGACACCTGGGCCACCGTCGGCAGCTGCGCGCAGATCGGCCGCAACGTGCACCTGTCGGGTGGCGTGGGGATTGGCGGGGTGCTGGAGCCCGTGCAGGCAGGGCCGACGATCATCGAGGACAACTGCTTCATCGGTGCACGCTCCGAGATCGTCGAGGGCGTGGTGGTCGAGGAAGGCGCCGTGATCTCGATGGGCGTGTTCATCGGGCAGAGTACCCGCATCTACGACCGGGCCCGGGACGAGGTGCTCTACGGCCGGGTGCCGGCGGGCGCCGTCGTGGTCCCGGGCAATCTTCCCTCGGAGGGCGGTCGCTGCAGCCTGTATTGCGCCGTGATCGTGAAGCGGGTGGATGCGAAGACCCGTGCCAAGGTCTCGCTCAACGAACTCCTGCGCAGCGATTGAGGCAAGCCGGAAACCCATGAAGGAAACCCTCGACTTCGCCTGCGACCTGATCCGGCGGCCTTCCGTGACGCCGGATGACGCCGGCTGCCAGCAACTGCTTGCTGCGCGCCTCCGCGCCGCGGGCTTCGCCGTCGAGATCCTGCAGTTCGGCGAGGTCACCAACCTCTGGGCCCGGCGCGGCACCGCCGGGCCCGTCCTGTGCTTTGCCGGTCACACCGACGTCGTCCCCGCGGGGCCAGGGAGCGAGTGGCACTCCGACCCATTCGACCCGGTCGTGCGCGATGGCGTGCTCTTTGGCCGGGGCGCCGCCGACATGAAGGCCGGACTCGCCGCCATGCTGGACGCGACTACCGACTTCGTGGCGAGCCGGCAGGACCACCGCGGGTCCATTGCCTTCCTGATCACCAGCGACGAGGAAGGCAAGGCGCAGGATGGCACCAGGCGGGTGATGCAGGTGCTAAAGGATCGTGGCGAGAGCCTGGACTGGTGCGTGATCGGCGAGCCCTCCTGCGAGAAGCGACTGGGCGACACCATCCGGATCGGGCGGCGCGGCTCCCTGAGCGGCATCCTGACGGTCCACGGGCTGGCGGGACACGTGGCCTATCCCCAGCTGGCGCGCAACCCGATCCAGGCCTTCGCCCCGGTGCTGACGAAACTGTATGGCGCGCCACTCGACAACGGCAACGAGTTCTTCCCGCCGTCCAGCTTCCAGGTGGTGAAACTGGAGAGCATCGGCGACGCCGTGAATGTCACGCCTGGATCACTGTCGGCGCGCTTCAACATCCGCTACTCGACGGTCTGGACCCACGAGAAGCTGCGAAGCCACATCGAGGGTCTCTTTCGCGAGCACAAGCTGGACTACACGCTGGACTGGCATCTCTCGGGAGAGCCCTTCCTGACGCCCCCGGGAATCCTCACTGAGACAGTCGCGGCCGCAGTGACCCGGCTGACCGGCGTCGTGCCGGAACTGTCCACGGGCGGCGGGACCTCCGATGGCCGGTTCATTGCGCCGAGCGGAACCCATGTCGTGGAGTTCGGCGCCGTGAACGCGACGATTCACAAGCCGAACGAGCAGATTCCCGTTGCAGACATCGGCGTCATGCGCGGGGTGTACCGCGAGATCCTGGAGCGCCTCCTCGGCTGAGCGTCATGCTCCCGCTGGCGCACCGCCGGGCCGGCCAGCGCGCCAGTTGCAGGCGACGCCGTAGATGCCGAGGCACACCAGCGCAACGAGCACGCACGCCGGCATGCTCAGCCCGAGGAACCGCCAGTCCACCGACGCGCACTCCCCGGAGCCGGAAAGCACCATGGCCAGGGCCTCGCGCAACGGGAACGACTCGAGCATGAAGTCGAGGCCAGGCCCGCAGGCAGGCACGCGTTCCGGCGGCAGGGTGGTGAGCCACACATGCCGGCCGGCCACGCCGATGCCGGCAAGCGCAACCAGCCCGAGCCCGACCGAATAGGCACGCCTGCCAGCGCGTCCGGCGGGATGCAGGGCGGCCAGAAGGAACAGCCCGCCAAGGCTGATCACGGCGACGCGCTGGAAGATGCAGAGCGGACAGGGCTCCAGTCCGAGCACGTGCTGCGCATACAGCGCATAAGCCATCAGGCCGGCACAGGCCAGGGCTCCCAGGGCATTTGCCGTCCGAACGTTCATTGGTCATCCCTTCCGGCCAGCACGGCCTTTGCGACGGAGGCCACCCTGTGGCGAAGGTAATTGGGCTGCGCCCCGGCGGCCTGCACGATGCTGCCCGCCAGGAACCGCGACCTGGCCAGGAACGCCACGTCGGCGGCAGACGGGAGCAGGTCGGGCTCGAGCCCGCCGAATCGGGACTGCAAGCGGCCGGCAAGTTGCGGATAGGCTGCCCAGCCCGGCCCGGCTGCGCAATAGGTCCAGTCACCAGGCAGGGCGACGGCGTCGGGCGCCCGGAGGACATCGGCGCCCAGCGCGCGGACACCCTCCTCCGGATCACGACGATAGGCGCCCACATACACTTCGCCCATGTGCGCGTCCAGGCAGCAGGCGACGGCGTCCGCCGTCGTGCGCCGGAAAGCACCCGAGGCGAGCGCGGCGAGGGTAGACACGGGACACAGGGGCAAGCCGCGGGCATAACCCAGCCCCTGGGCCACGGCAACGGCGACCCTCACGCCGGTGAAGCTGCCGGGGCCGGCACCGAAGGCGATGCAGTCCAGCTCACCCAGCGAGACGGACGACTCGTCCAGCAGCTCGCGTGCCCACTCGAACACACGGCGGGAGGGCGCACGCAGACCGCGGGATTCCCGCACGGCCAGGGAGTCCCCGCGGAGAACCGCGAGGCTCGGCAGGTCAGTTGCCGTCTCGATTGCCAGGCAGGTAAATGGAGCGGATGGAATCGTCAAATCCTCAGCAGCGAAGCCGGAAGGCCGGCCGGAATCAACACCAGGACCCCCGCATATGTTGACAGCAGCCGACCCTCTGACCAATCCGGACCGATCTGTATAATAGTGGCACGTGGCGCGAACGGCGACCCACTGACGCGCTATCAAAACCAAAGAATGTGCGCTGGTCGCCGCACTCCACGACAGACTCCACGACAGACCTCAGGCAAGGACATCCGATGACGACGAGCAATGCAGCGCTGCGCCGCTGGGTAGAGGACGTAGCGGCACTCACCAAGCCGGCAAGGATCCACTGGTGCGATGGCTCGGATACCGAGTACCAGGCACTGCTCGACCAGATGGTCGCCAGGGGCGACCTGCTGCCCCTGAACCCCAGCACCTACCCCAACTGCTACCTGCACCGCTCGGATCCGTCGGACGTCGCCCGCGTCGAGCACCTGACGTTCGTCTGCACCCCGGATCCCGCGGCGGCGGGGCCCAACAACAACTGGATGGCGCCGGAAGAAGCGCATGGCGAGATGGACGCGCTCTTCGCCGGAGCCATGCAGGGCCGGACCATGTACGTGGTGCCCTATTGCATGGGACCGATAGCATCACCCTATGCACGCTGCGGCGTCGAGATCACGGACAGCGCCTACGTGGCCGCGAACATGCGGCTGATGACACGCATGGGCAAGGCAGCCCTCGAGCGCATCGAGCGGGACAACAAGTTCGTGCGCGGCCTGCATTCCACCGGTGACCTGGACCCGAACCGCCGGTTCATCATGCATTTCCCTGACGAACTGCTCATCCAGAGCATCGGTTCGGGCTACGGCGGCAACGCCCTTCTCGGCAAGAAGTGCCATGCCTTGCGCATTGCGAGCTGGCAGGCCCGGCAGGAGGGCTGGCTGGCCGAGCACATGCTGCTGGTGGAAATCGAGAGTCCGACGGGCGAGAAGCACAACCTGGCGGCTGCATTTCCGTCTGCCTGTGGCAAGACCAACCTCGCCATGCTGATCCCGCCTTCCTCGCTTTCGGGCTGGAAGGTTCGCACGCTGGGCGATGACATCGCCTGGCTCCACCTGGATGAACAGGGGCAGATGCGGGCGATCAACCCCGAGTCCGGGTACTTCGGCGTGGTGCCCGGCACGAGTCCAAAGACCAACCGCAATGCCTTCGACATGATCCGGAGCGACACGATCTTCACGAACGTGGCGCTGACCGCCGAGAACGAACCCTGGTGGGAAGGCAAGGGCAGCGGCACGCCGGCCATCGACTGGCAGGGCAGGCCCTATGATCCCGCGAACGGCCCGGCCGCCCACCCGAACGCGCGGTTCACGGTGGCAGCGCCCCGGAACCCCAGCTACTCGCCGCTCGCGGATGACCCCCAGGGCGTGCCGATCAGCGCCATCATCTTCGGCGGCCGCCGCCGCGAACTGGCCCCGCTGGTGTACCAGGCCAGGAACTGGCAGCACGGCGTGCTGGTCGGGGCAGGCGTCGCCTCCGAGACCACTGCAGCAGCCACGGGCGCCGTGGGTGTCACGCGCCGTGACCCGATGGCGATGAAGCCCTTCTGCGGCTACAACTTCGGGGACTACTGGCAGCACTGGCTGAGCTTCAGCGAGCGGTCCACGAAACTGCCGGCCATCTTTCACGTCAACTGGTTCCGCCAGGACGACCAGGGTCGATTCCTGTGGCCGGGCTTCGGCGACAACCTCCGCGTGCTCCAGTGGATCATCGACCGGTGTGCCGGCCGTGTCGGCGCGCGGGAGACGCCGATTGGCCACCTTCCCAACCCGGGTGACATCAACGTCGACGGCGTCGAACTGCTTCCGGGCGCCATGAACGCCCTGCTGTCCGTCGAAGCGAAAAGCTGGCAGGACGAGATGGCGCACGTCGAGACGTACCTGCAGGAATACGGCGAGCACCTGCCGAAGGCGCTGCTGGACGAACACCGGCGGGTCGTCAACGCCCTCGGCTGACGATCGGGGCCGGCAGGCGTCCCCATGGGACGCCTGCCCTACTCCTCGACGCGATACTCGATCGCGAGGGGCGTGCCGCGCGCGGCGACGCGGCCCATGCTGATCACGCCGCTGCCAGTGAGTGCGGTGCTGTCCCGGCGGACGTAGAGCTCCTCGCCCGCATCCTGCTGGATGAACGTCCCGTTCGTGCTTTCGTCAACGAGCACGAAGCGATTGCGGGCCACGTCGATCCGCGCGTGGACCCGCGAGATGAGATTGCCCTTGATGACCACGTCGTTCTCGTCGGCACGTCCCATCGTGATCGTCGCCTTGCCCTGCTCGCCGACCACCAGTTCCTCGCCCCGGAAGCGCAGTCGCAGCCGCGCCGCGGGCGCGGGTGAACGTGCGGCCGGATCGATGGAGGGAAGCATGTTGGTGGCCTCTTCCGGCTGCCACAGCACCTCGAAGACGGCCACTTCATCGGACTGGCCCTTGGGCGTGGCCACGTCGATCTGGCGGACCAGGGCCTTCCACTGGGGCGTCAGCTGCTCCACGAGAGCGCTGGTGGTGATGATCTGGCCAGCCTTGGCCTGGGACGTCATGCGATTGGCGGTATGCACTGCGGCGCCGAAGATGTCCCGGTCCTCGGCCACCACCGGACCAAAATGGCAGCCGATCCGGATGGAGACATGGGAGTCGTCGCTGTCGATGCGGATCGTGTTCGTGATCCGCTGCTGCATCTGGTTGGCCGCGTTCAGTGCATCGTCGGCTGAGGGAAAGGTCGACATCACCTCATCCCCCATCGTCTTGATGACGGTGCCCCCGTAGTGCTCGGTGGCCTGCTTCATGACCCGCAGGCACTGCTGCACGGTTTCGCGGGCCCGGTCGTCGCCAAGGACCTCATAGAGCTGGGTGCTGCCGACCACGTCGGCAAAGAGGATGGCGAGCTTCTTTTCGGGGGCAGCGGTCACGAATCACCGGTTGGACAATATGTTAAACGCCCAATCCTAGTATGCCACGGCATTCAGCCAGGGAAGCCCGCAGATGCTCAGCGCTCGGCAATGAGGTACGCGACCCAGCCCGCGTCGGCTTCACCGCGGGCTTCCGGCGTGAACACGCCGTTGCCCCGTCCGTCCTTGCCCGTGCCCTCCCACCAGACCGTGACGCGGCTGAAGCCCGCCTCGGCCAGCAGCTCGCGCAACTCCGGCAGCGACCAGAGCCGCCAGTCGTAGGTAAAGGCCTTTTCGATCTTCGACCCGTCCGGGAACCGGAAGTCGATGTGACAGAGGATATCCCCGGTAACCGGGTAGTACTTCTCCTGGTGCCAGACGTAGGTGAAACCCTTGCACCGGGTCGTCTCACGGAGCTCCTTGTAGGCCTCGTAGCCACCGTAGGCATCCAGGAAGAAGATGCCGTCGGGCTCCAGCGCGTCCCGCACGCGCCGGAAATACCGCAGCATGTCGGGGCGGGTCTTGAATACCCAGTAGCTGAAATTGAACGCGCCAACGACGTCCACGCGGTCGGTCCGGACCCGCGCCACATCGCCGAGGACGAGTTGCACCCGCTCCTGCTGGGCCGGCTTCAGCCTGGCCAGGTGGCGGGCACGACCCCAGTCGAGCACGCCGGGATCCAGGTCCACACCGATGGCACGGCGCTTCGGGCCGCCCTTTACCCACTCGCAACTGATGGCGGCCGTGCCGCAAAAGTCCTCCCGCAGGCTCTGGGGTGCGCGACCGCGAATCTGGCGGAATGTGTCCGCTATGTACTCGCACTCCACGTCCGGGGTCTGCACCGCCGCTTCGTAAGTCGCATGCAGATCGGCCTTTTGCGCCAGCGTCAGCTTGCGCGGCGTGCCACCGTCAGCCATTCAACCGTACTCCCTTCCAGAGATCCATTCATGTGCCCGTTGCCCACAGGTGCCGCGCAACGTCGTCGCGGCCAGCCCCGATCCTTTCCTCGACCTGGTCGAGCGCCTCGAGGAGAAGGTCGGGACCGGCATCCGGCCGCGCAGCGCCGAGCGTCAACGCCCGGCGCCAGCTTCGTGCACCCGGCCGACCATGATACAGGCCGAGCAGATGGCGGCTGACATGATGCAGGCGCGTACCGGCGCCGCACTCGCGGCGTGCGTAGGCCGCCATGGCCTCCACTACGGTGGACCTGGCGAATGGCGCTTCGGTGGCACCCTCCGCCAGGAAGGCGCGGTCCACCTCCGTCAGCCACCAGGGATCGGCGTAGGCCTTCCGGCCGATCATCACGCCATCGAGTCCGGCCGCGAGGTGCCGCTGGATGTCCGACCCGGTCTCGATGCCGCCATTGATGATGAGGTCCAGGTCCGGAAAGTCGCGCCGCAGCCGGTACACCACGTCGGGACGGAGCGGTGGGACCGTCCGGTTCTCCCTGGGGGAGAGTCCCGCGAGGTAGGCCTTGCGGGCGTGAATGACGAAGGTGCGGCAACCCGCGGCAGCCACGATACCCACGAAGTCCCGCAGGAATCCATAGTCGTCCCGGTCGTCCACCCCGATCCGGGTCTTGACGGTCACGGGCAGTGGCGTCACGGCCCGCATGGCCGACACGCAGTCCGCCACCAGGCCCGGGGAATTCATCAGGCAGGCGCCGAACGCGCCCTCGGACACCCGCTCGCTCGGGCAGCCGGCATTGAGATTGATCTCGTCATAGCCCTCGGTCGTCGCCAGGCGTGCCGCCGCAGCGAGCAGGTCCGGATCGCTGCCGCCCAACTGGACGGCAACCGGATGCTCGGACGGGTCGAAGCGCAGCCAGCGCCGGGCGTCGCCGCGCACGATGGCCGCCGCGGTGATCATCTCCGTGTACAGCCGGATGCGTGGCGAGAGCAGCCGCAGGAAGTAACGGCAGTGCCGGTCGGTGCAGTCCATCATGGGAGCGACGGAGATGCTGCCAGCCCGGACCCCGCCGGGAATTGGAGAAGAATCGTTCATGAATTGTCGCCGGGTGCCGGGGAGCCCGACAACGCTGGCGCGCCAACGGGCGCCGCCAGTATGGGGCGCAATGCCGCGGCGGGCAACGTGGCGGTCACAGTGAGACCCGCGCCGCGGCCGACGGCGCCTGATTTGCCCTACACTTGCCCCAAAGGAACGTGGAGGACGCGAGGCGAATGACCGTAATGAATGCCGGCCGGGGCGCCGTGCTTGTGACCGGGGGCGCCGGCTACATCGGCAGTCATGTCGTTCGCCAGCTGGGCGAGGCTGGCGAGGATGTCGTCGTGCTGGACAACCTGAGTACGGGATTCCGGTCGGCGGTCACGGCCGGCACCCTGGTGATCGGGGATACGGGTGATCGCGGGGTGGTGAGCCGGCTGCTGGCGGAACACCGCGTGGATACGATCCTGCACTTCGCCGCCCACACGATCGTCCCCGAATCCGTGACCAATCCCCTCAAGTACTACGCCAACAATACCTGCGCAACCCGGAACCTGATCGAGTGCGCAGCTGAGGCCGGCGTCCGGCATTTCATCTTTTCCTCGACGGCGGCCGTGTACGGCATACCCCCGGGTGGCTTTGCAGCGGAGGACAGCCCCACGATCCCCATCAACCCCTATGGCACATCCAAGCTCATGAGCGAGTGGATGCTGCGGGACGCGAGCGCCGCGCACGGCTTTGGCTTCGTCGTCCTGCGGTACTTCAATGTGGCCGGCGCCGATCCCGGTGGCAGGATCGGCCAATCCACGCGGCAGGCGACCCTGTTGACCAAGGTTGCCTGCGAGGCCGCTGTCGGCAAGCGACCCCATGTGGCGATCTTCGGCACGGACTACGCCACGCCCGATGGCACCGGCATCCGCGATTACATCCACGTGGAAGACCTGGCCACCGCTCACCTGGATGCCCTCCGCTACCTCCGCGCCGGTGGCGAATCCACCGTCCTGAATTGCGGCTACGGACACGGGTACAGCGTGCGGGAGGTCATCGATGCCGTGGACCGCGTCAATGGCGCGCCGCTCGTGCGCCGGGACGAACCCAGGCGCGCGGGAGACCCTCCGGTACTCGTCGCACGGGCGGACCGCGTCCGGCACGTGCTGGGTTGGCAACCGCAGCACGATGATCTCGGTTTCATCGTCGAAACTGCCCTGCGCTGGGAGCGCCGGCTGCAGCGGCAGCCCATCGACTAGGCCCCGCGCTCCTTGTCGTACTGGATCCCGTACTTCTCGAGCAGGTCGTAGAGCGTCGGGCGGGTCACGCCGAGGAGCTGGGCCGACTTCGAGATGTTGCCGTCGGCGTAGGCCAGCGCGTTGCGGATGGCCCGGGTCTCGGCCTCCCTGCGCACCTCCCGCAGGTTCACGTTTGGCTGCTGTTCACCGTCCGCGGCAAGTCCCAGGTCCGCAGCTGTCACGTAGCGCCCCTCGGCCATGATCACGGCGCCCTTCAGCTTGTTCTCCATCTCGCGCACGTTGCCGGGCCAGGCGTAGTTCTCGATCGCATTCTGCGCATCGGGACTGAAACCGCGGAACTGCCGCCGGTGCTGGGCCGCGAACCGCTCGAGCAGTGTGCGGGCGAGAAGGATCCGGCAGCCGCCCTCGCGCTCCCGAAGGGGCGGGATGCGGATCGTGATCTCGCTGATGCGGTAGTAGAGGTCTTCGCGGAAACGGCCTTCCTTGATCGCCACGTCCAGGTTCTGGTTGGTGGCGCAGACGACCCGCACGTCCACCGGAATCTCCTCGCGGCCACCAACGCGCTCCACCACGCGCTCCTGCAGGAAGCGCAGCAGCTTGGCCTGCAGCGCCAGTGGCATGTCACCGATCTCGTCGAGAAAGAGGGTCCCCCCGTCGGCGTGCTCGATCTTGCCGGGGGTCTGCTTCACGGCCCCGGTGAAGGCGCCGCGCTCATAGCCGAACAGCTCGCTCTCCAGCAGGTTCTCGGGAATGGCGGCGCAATTGATCGCCACGAAGCCCTTGCTGATGCGGGGGCTCAGTGAGTGCAGTGCCCGTGCCAGCACCTCCTTGCCCGTGCCGCTCTCACCCAGCAGCAATGTCGTCGCCGTGGTGGGCGCGACTTTCTCGATCATCCGGCAGACCTGCAGCATCTGCTCGCTGGCCGCCACCACGCCGTCGAGCGGCGATGAACTCTGTTGCTGCAGCAACCGCTGGTTCTGCCTCTCCAGCTCGTAGATGTGGTATGCGCGATCGACGAGCAGGTGCAGCGTGTCGGTGTCGACGGGCTTCTGGTAGAAATCGTAGGCACCGAGCCCGACGGCCCTGACCGCGTTTTCCTGGTCACCATGCCCCGTGACGACGATCACCTTGGTGTCCGGCAGGAGGGCCAGCGCCTGCTCGAGCGCCGCGAAGCCCTCGCTGACGCCCTCCGCGTCCGGGGGCAGCCCGAGGTCCTGCAGGACCACGGGTGGCTCGTGCCGGCGCAGTTGTGCCAGGGCACTTTCCCGGTCTTCGGCCACCAGGACCTCGTAATCGGTAAAGCACCATCGCAGCTGGCTCTGCAGCCCTGGATCGTCCTCGACGACGAGAAGCTTCCTGCGCGGGTCAGTCACCGAATTCTCCCGGATGTCATCGGAAAGATGATAGCTCACGGGCCCCGGGGATCAGGGGGCCGGAATCCCACTTCCCGGATCCTGGACGGGAAGCCGGACGAAGAAGCGCGTGCCCTGTCCGGGTTCCGACTCCACGCGGAGGGAGCCGCCGGCCTCCACGACGAACATCCGGGCCTGGTAGGCCCCGATGCCCATCCCCTTGCTGCCCTTGGTGGTGTCGAAGGGCCGGAACAGACGGTCGCGGACGAATTCCGGAGCCATGCCACAGCCGTCGTCGGCGATCTCGATGAGCGCACCGTTGTCGGCCTCCGACACACGCACCGTAACGTGGCCTTCACGGGTAGTCGCCTCCTGGGCATTCCGGATGAGGTGGGCCAGGACCGACGTGAGGCGCTCGCGATCAATCCAGACGTGCAGGTCATCCGAGTCGTCCACGAGTTCCGGCACGGGCTCCCGGGAACGGCACCGCTCGACCGCGTCGGTGACAGCCGCCACAACCCGAACGCGCTGTCGCGGACCAATGGTGTCGCCGCTCTGGAGTTGCTGCAGGAGCTTGTTCATCCTGGCCACCGAGTTGTCGATGGTGGCCATGGCATCCTCGAAGAACGCCGGGTTGCCCTTGTGCCGGGCGGCGTTCTGCACCATGAGGGACTGCTGGGCAATGAGATTCTTCAGATCGTGCATGACGAATGCCGTCAGCCGGTTGAACGCCTCGAACTGGCGGCCTTCGGCAAGCCGCTGGTCGGCTTCGTACTGGGCAAGGAATGCGGCAACCTGGCGACCCGAGGTGCGCAGGAGATCGATCTCCTCGAAAGTCAGGCGGAACGCCGAACTCGACTGGAACAGGACGATAAGGCCGATCAGCGCCTCGTTGCTGATCAGGGGCACGATCAGCAGGCCTTCGGGGAAGGACGCGAGCCATTCCGGCCGGCCCAGTCCGCCGTAGAGCTCCGGGCGGCGCGCCAGCTCGGCCGTGTCTATGGTCCACTGGCGCTCGAGCATGAACACCAGGGCGGGATCATCCGGGAGAATGCGCTCTTCCGGCAGCGTCCTGGTGTTCCACCCGGCGGTCGCCGTGAAGGCTCCACCATCCCCCGAGCGCATCCACAGCACGCCGGCAGGGCTGCCGACGATCTGGGCAACGCCGCGAATGACACGCTCCGGAAGGGGTGATGTGGCATCAGGTGACACGAGGGTGTCGATCAGCCGCAGCCATTCTTCCCGGTAGTCATAGCGAAACGGCAGGAAGTGCTTGCTGACGTAGACCCGGAGCCGGGCGTTCAGCCGCTCCGAGAACAGCATGAACCCGATGGGGACTCCGGTCACGAGGGCCAGAAGCAGGGCGCCCTGCTGGGCCGCCGCTGGCGGCATGGACCGGAACACGGGCAGGAGGAGCAGTGCGAGCAGCAGGATGGACAGGGCGCCCAGGAACCGCGGCGCATAGCTGCGGGCCTCCGGCGAGACGAAGATTGCCAGGGACCACTGGGGCCGCAGGCGGAGGCCGAAGAGCAGCAGCAGTCCGGAGATCGCGAGCACGGCGCCCGTCCCGCCGAGCAGCGCCCGCGGGACGCCCGCCCCTGCTGCCGCGACGACGGCCAGGGCAGACTGCGCGCCCGTCGCGAGACCGGCTGCGGCGACCAGCGAGCGGAGAGCCGTCCTCCCCTCGATGGGCGCATCACGGCCCACCTGGGCTGCCAGCGCCAGGCTGACCAGCGCAATGCTCGCGGCGGAGACGCTGAACAGGGTTCCCTGCCAGGGCATGTCCTCCCGCGACGCGAGCCACGCCACCAGGCCGGAAGCGCCCAGCACCACCAGCCAGAAGAGCCTTAGCAAGCGCTTCACGACCTCCGGCATGGACTGTTCGTAGGGTCCCCGTAGCAGCCGGTGAATCAATGCATACCAGCTGAACAGGTGAACGACCTGCAGGCCGTAGAAGCCAGGGGGAAAGCCGTGGGAGAGGTCGAACAGCCCCGGCTGCGCCACCAGGACCCCCCAGAGGACCGAGGCCAGCAGGACGCCCAGCAGCTGCGTCCGCACCAGGACACTGCCCGGGGCCAGCAGCACGTAGGCACCCACCAGGGCGTACACCAGGGCCATGACCCCGGCCCAGAGCGCCGGATTGAAGAACGTGGCAATCACGACCGCATCATAATGCCAATCTAGTCAATTGGTTAGCGCGTGATTCACGAAAGCGGAAGAGAACCACCGTCATCGGAAACCGATGCACCGGCGAGGCGAATGGCGTCCCCACGGGGATTCGAACCCCGGTTACCGCCGTGAAAGGGCGATGTCCTAGGCCTCTAGACGATGGGGACCCGAGGCAAATGCGAAGGCGCGGCGCGCGGGAGAAGGTCTGGTGGAGCTAGTCGGGATCGAACCGACGACCTCTTGCATGCCATGCAAGCGCTCTCCCAGCTGAGCTATAGCCCCACACGGCTGGCGCGGGAATCTACGCGACCGCGCCCGAGCCTGTCAAGGAAACCGCCCTGCCAAGCCGCTGCAGAGCCTTGTCACGGCCCAGCAGCTCCAGCGTGACGTCGATCGGTGGTGACACGGTGCCGCCGGTCACGGCGACGCGCACGGGCTGCCCGAGCTTGCCGAAGCCGATGCCGGCGTCGGCCGCCACCGCCGTCATTGCGTCGTGAATCCCCGTGCGAGTCCAGCTTGCCAGGGAGCCCAGGCGGGTTGCCAGCAACGCGAGAGGCGGGCCGATGGCTGGAGTCAGGTGCTTCCGTATGGCGGCGTCGTCCGCCTGCAGCGGCTCCCGATACAGGTAGGCGGCGCTTTCCGCCAGTTCGCGCAACGTGGCGACCCGCTCCCGGTACGCCTCGATCACGGCCGCGGGGGCCGGCCCGGCGCCCGGATCCAGGCCGGCACGGCGCAGCTGCCACTCGAATGCGCCCGCCAGGCTGTCTGGCGGACTGCTCTTCAGGTACTGCTGGTTGAGCCACTTGAGCTTCTCGCCATCGAAGCGCGAAGCCGACGCATTGACGCCGTTGATGTCAAACAGCCGGATCATCTCCTCGCGGGAGAAGATCTCCTGATCGCCGTGCGCCCAGCCCAGCCGCACGAGGTAATTCAGCATGGCGTCCGGAAGAAAACCCTCGTCCCTGTACTCGAGGACATTGACGGCGCCATGGCGCTTGGACAGCTTGGCACCGTCGCTGCCGAGGATCATGGGCAGGTGCCCGTAAGCCGGCAGCGGGTAGCCGAGGGCGCGGATCATGTGCATCTGTCGCGGCGTGTTGTTCAGGTGATCGTCGCCACGAATGACGTGGGTAATCCCCATCTCGCCGTCGTCAACGACGACCCCGAAATGGAACGTGGGCGTCCCGTCCGACCGCATCAGGATGAGGTCATCCAGTTCCGAGTTCTGGAACTCGACGCGGCCCCGCACCAGATCATCGACGACAGTGACGCCATCGGTGGGCGTGCGGAACCGCAGCACCGGCTCCATGCCGGGAACGGGCCCGGCCCGGTCCCGGCACCGACCGTCGTAGCGTGGATTCTCGCCCCTGGCCACCTGCGCCGCCCGGCGGGCCTCCAATTCCTCCCGCGTGCAATAGCAACGGTAGGCCTTGCCCTCCCGGAGCAGGCGGTCTGCCATCTCGGCATATCGGTCGAAGCGCCGGGTCTGGTAGTAGGGTCCCTCGTCATGATCCAGGCGCAGCCAGTCCAGGCCCTCGAGTATCGCGTTGACCGCCGCCTGGGTGGAGCGCTCCCGGTCCGTGTCCTCGATGCGCAGGACGAACTGCCCCCCGTGGTGTCGGGCATAGAGCCAGGAGAAGAGCGCCGTGCGCACGCCCCCGATGTGGAGAAAGCCTGTCGGGCTCGGGGCAAAGCGTGTCTTGACCGTCATGGCGACCTGCGCAAGTGAGTGCGGCGTCGGATTTTATCCGGATTGTTGGCACACTGCCGGAATGCAGGAGCCCGTGCTACTGGAGATCCGCGCCGCCATAGCCCGCCTGCTCCCGGCGGGCGTCATCGCCAGCGCCGGCGCCATAGCCGACGCGGTTGCGCTCCTCAAACCGGCCGAGCTAGCCCCGACCGCGCGCATGAGCGCCCGACGGCTCCAGGAGTACTCCGCGGGCCGGGGACACGCGAGGAAAGCCCTCGAGCGCCTGGGCCTGCGCTCACCGGCGATCGCCGTTGGCCCCGACCGGGCGCCGCTGTGGCCAGCCGGGTTCGTGGGCAGCATCTCCCATGCGGGGGACCTGGTGCTGGCCGTTGCAGCACCCTCCTCCCTGATCCGCGGCATCGGCATCGACCTTGAGCCGGCCCTGCCGCTCGACGCCGACCTGGTGCACAGGGTTTGCCGGCCCGGGGAACTGGCGGCGCTCGCCCCGGCAGTTGCATCGTCACAGCGAGGCAAACTGATCTTCAGCGCGAAGGAAAGCGTCTACAAATGCATTGCGCCGCTGACCGGCGTGTTCCTGGAATTCGAGGACGTGGAACTGCTCTTCGACACCGGGGGGAACCGGTTCCGGGCCCGTGGCCGCGGCCCGGCTGCCGGACTGATTGCACCCGCCACGCTTACCGGGGCATTCGCCGAGGCGGGAGGTTACTGGGTGACCGCCGCCTGGCAACGGTCACGCCCTGACCCGGATCAGGACTGAGTCTGCCCGGGATGCGCCCCGTGGGTGGCGGCCGCAGTCCGCGTGATGGACTCCACCGGATTGCCTGACGGCCGCTCCACGTCGACGGCGGGTTGCGCCTGCTGCGTGCGCCGATCGAGGCCGGACCGGCGTTCGGGCCCCGCGTACGCCGTGCTCGTCGCCTTCCGGCGATCGCCCGAACCCTGGCGCCGGCAGATGGAAGTGCGGAGGAACCGCATCACCTTCCATGCGTGCGAGATCATCCAGAAGTACCCGATGCCAGTCAGCAGGAACGCAATGGAGACCACCAATTCGGGAATCTGGAAGTAGATGGTGGCGAGGCCAATGAACACCCCGCAACTGGCCACGCCGGTCATCACCAGCACGGTGTCGTTCACCGAGTAGCCAGCCAGCAGGAAGATGTGGTGAAGGTGCTCGCGATCCGCCGCAAAGGGTGAACGGCCCTTCATGATCCTGCGCAGCATCATCGAGACGGCATCGAAAATCGGGATCATCAGGAACCACAAGGCCGCCGCCGGCGGGAGCGCCCGGGTTTCTCCCTGGGAAAGCGAGATCGCATACCAGGTCAGAGCCAGCCCCAGGAACATGCTGCCGGCATCGCCCATGAAAACCGAGGCGCGCTCCCGGCCAAGGAGGCGAAGGTTGAACAGCAGGAAGCCGGCGATTGCCGTGCCCAGGATCGGCAGAAGCGCGGTATCAGCCGGAATGCCCCAGGTATATGCGGCCAGGATCAGTCCCGACAGCGACGTCAGGGTGAGGCTGCCGCTGAGACCGTCCAGGCCGTCGCACATGTTGAGGGCGTTGATGACGCCCAGGGTGGCGAAGACCGTGAAGGGCACGGCGAGGACGCCCAGCTGCAGCACGTACCCTTCCGGCGTCATCGAGCCCAGGTCCTTCAGGACCACGCCGGCGCCAAAAATCATGAGCAGTGCAGCCATCACCTGCGCGACGATCCGGACCGCCGGGGACAACTCGACGAAATCATCGATCACCCCGACCACCACCAGCAGGAGGCCGGCGCCAAGAAAGCTGTAGATCTCCCGGTCACTCAGCGGGATCGGTCCGTCCCGGCACAGGAAGAAACCCAGTACGAGGCCCGCGAAAATAGCCAGACCACCGACCAGGGGCGTCGGGGCCCGGTGGCTCTTCCGTTCGTTGGGGATATCCACGAGACCCACGCGCACGGCCAGCGGGCGTAGCACGACGATGAGGACGATCGTCGCAATGAGGGCTACCAGGGGCGCGAATTCGGGGGCCATGACCTACGCAAACACTACTGCAAACCGCACACTAGGCTTGGGAGCGGAGCATTTCTGCGACGCTTCTCACAGGCGCCTGTCGACCGGACTTTTTGCCGGGAGAAAAGTGCGACGACCTAGCATCGCGGCAAGACAAAAAGGCCAGTACAATCACATTTCGAGTGTATATCGCTGGCGCGGCACGGGTTATCAAGCTGTCCATTCGGTAATGTGCGGCCCCGGGCCGGCCCCCGCGCCTACCCGGGCTGTTACCTAAATGCGGCCGACCCGCCTATCGGCCAAGCGAAGGCTTCGCCCCTTTGGGGTCCTTGTCAGGAGTGACCAAATGATCAACGGATTACGTGCCGGAGTCTCGGGCCTGATTGTCGCCATCCTGGCACTGACGGGTACCGCGTGGGCCGCCGACGAAGCCCCCAGGGCAGCCGCCCCCGCAGCTACCGTCGCGGGCGGGTACGGGGTGAACCCAGGGGACATCCTCGAGATCTCGGTGTGGAGGGAAGAGGG
This sequence comes from Chromatiales bacterium, assembly GCA_016789845.1. Classification (GTDB taxonomy): domain Bacteria; phylum Pseudomonadota; class Gammaproteobacteria; order Steroidobacterales; genus SHZI01. The sequence continues at coordinate 173,722 of JAEUQA010000067.1, read as the reverse complement.
CCTGCAGAAGCAGGTGATCGTTCGGCCGGATGGCTATTTCTCCTTCCCGTTGACCGGGGACATCCGTGCAGAGGGCAGGACGATCGAGGACATCCGGCGGGACGTTGCGACGAGCGTGTCGCGCTTCGTGCCGGACCCCGTCGTCAGCATTGCCATCCTGGAACCCCGGGGCAGCAAGGTTTACATCATTGGCCAGGTCAACCGGGCCGGTGAGTACCCGATCAACCGTTTCGTGGACGTCGTCCAGGCCATCAGCATGGCAGGCGGCTTCACGCCCTTCGCGCAGCTCGATAACATCAAGATCCTTCGCCGGGAAGGCACCACGCAGACCGCGATCCCCTTCTCCTACGGGGACATTGCCGCAGGGAAGCGCTTGCAGCAGAACATCGTGCTTAAGCCCGGCGACACCGTGCTGGTGCCGTGACATCTCCCCGCAATTGCGCGCAGCGCCGTTGGCCGGCGCTGCTCATGACGGCCCTTGTGCCATTGGCGGCGCCCGTCGGGCCCGCCTTCGGGTACTGGGAGCTTACGCCCCAGGTCGACGTGGGTATTACCACCGAGAACAACCCGCGCTACATCAGCGATGAAGCCGAGGCCGCGCAGAACGCGATCAATCCTGCTGCGACCGCCAATGTCCTCGGCGTGTTCACGGACGCCCTGGTCAGGGGAGCCTACAAGACGCCCACCAGCGAGATTTCACTGACGCCCCGGATCCGCAACACGAACTACCTGAAGAGCAACAAGGATCTGAACGACGACGACCTGTACGTGGATCTCCTGGGGGAGCACGTTGGAGCCCTGGGAAGCATTGCACTGAGCGGCCGCTACCAGGAAACGGGCATCCGCACCAGCGAGTTCGAAAGCGCCACCCCGTCCAACCCGGACGACCCGGGGCCAGTCACCGGCGGTTCCGGGCGGTTCAGCGAGGACACCCAGAAGACGTGGAATCTCCGGCCATCACTCACCTACCAGCTCTCCACCCGCAACCTGATCGGGATTTCCGGCCAATTCGCGGAAACGACCTACGACGAGGGCCGGGAAGTACTGCTCTCATCCAGGGATTACCTGGACTACACCTACTCTTCCGTGGACGTTTCCCTGCGCCATGTGCTGGATGCCAGGAACTATTTCGCCCTGGCCCTGAATGGCGGCAACTTCCTCGCGGATGAAGCCGGACGCCTGTTCAGCAACTCGTCCGATTCCTTCGGCATCACGGGCGCCTACAACCGGATCTTTTCCGACACGCTCTCCGGATCCATCACGCTAGGCGTTACCCGCAGCTCGATCGACGTAGCGGGCATCATCGGTGGCTTCGACCCATTGACCGGCGCCCTGTGCCTGCCTTCGAACCCCTGCTCAACGAGCAATGAAGAGCGGAACTTCGTCGGCAGCCTCGATCTCCGCAAGCGGTCCGAACTGACGATCCTGAACTTTTCCGTTGGCAGCCAGATCGCGCCAAGGTCCGATGGCACTGAAGTCATCCAGGAACAGGTTCGGCTCTACGTCGACCGGCGACTCACCACCCGGCTCGGCGTCACCCTCGGCGGGCTGTACAGCAGGGAGTCGGCCGTCGGCCAGATCTTCCAGCCCGAGACAGCCTCGCTCGGACTGGCCCGGCAGGACAGGGACTACTTCACGGTGGACACCGGTCTGTCCTGGAGACTGACGGAGACGCTATCCGTGTACGGCACCTATTCGTACGTTTCGGACACGACGGATTTGATCGCGGGCGGCAATGTTCACCAGACCAATAACCGCCTCTATCTGGGCGTCCGGTACCGGGGAGTGGGTATACGTCGCTGAGCTGCCGGGCCTGGCTGGCAGGGATGGATGGTGGGCGATGAGTGGATTGAACACTCGACCTCTGCTGTGTGAAAGCAGCGCTCTACCACTGAGCTAATCGCCCGCGCGCCGCCATGATATACGGTGTGCCGCAGCACTGGCAAAGCGCTGCCCCGGGAAAGTAAAGTGTGCCACTGTTCGCGCCCGGAGCCAATTCACGCGGGTTATACTTGACTTTGGTGGCCAGGCTGGCCCCGCTGCGCAAAGTACGGGCACGGATGTACGAAGAGTTCTTCAATCTGCAGTTTCGCCCCTTCGACCTGGCGCCTGACCCGAAATTCATGTTCATGACCCCCCAGCACTCGCGGGCGGTCGCCAACGTGCGCTTTGCGCTCATGAATCACGACAGCTTCGTAATCCTCACCGGCGAGATCGGGATCGGCAAGACCACCATCCTCAATACCGTCATGGAGGAACTGGGCCCTGGCTACGTGACGGCCAAGCTTGTGCATACCACCCTGTCGCACATCGAGTTGTTGCAGGCACTGCTCTCCGAGTTCGGCATGCCGAACTATCGGAAGAAGAAGGTCATGCTGCTCGATACGCTGCGCAGCTTCTTCCTGGAGCAGCAGCGGGCCGGGAAGCACGTGGTCATCATTGTTGATGAGGCGCAGAACCTGAGTTCCTCCGCGCTGGAGGAGCTTCGCCTGCTCTCCTGCATCGACACCAGCGACCAGCGCATCGTTTCGATCGTGCTGACCGGTCAGCCCACGCTCGACGACCTCCTCGACGCACCCGGCCTCACGCAGCTCCGTCAGCGCGCCAGGCTCCGGCAGTGTCTCGACCCCATGCAGGAAAGCGAGACACGGGATTACATCGAGCACAGGCTACAGATCGCCGGGGGTTCCGCGAATGCGATCTTCGAGCCGGAGACACTGGGTGAGATCCATCGACTGACGGGCGGAATTCCACGCCTTATCAACACCTTGTGTGATACGGCCCTGACGGCCTGCATGGTCGAAGGCCAGACCCGCGTCAACCTCGAAACCATCGATAACGTCGTCCATGAACTGCGCTGGCAGTGGTTCGAGGAGCAGGACCAGAAGACGACTGGCAGCACCAAGGCCGCCGCCTCGAGATCCAGCCCGGAGAACCACGTGAGCCTGATGGTCTACCGGTCAGGTCAACTGGTAGACCAGGTTGATGCTGTCACGTTCCCCTGCGTGATCGGTCGCAGCAAGGCCAACGACGTGGTCATCATCGACAACGAGGTGAGCCGGCGTCATGCATTGATCGACTGCATCGGCGGGATCTTTGTCGTTGAGGACCTGAACAGCCGTAACGGCATCCAGGTCAATCACAAGCCACGGGGCCGGGCCCTCCTTCGCTCCGGCGACATCATCACGCTCGGGCATGTGGACGTTGTCTTCTACGTCGAAAAACGCAGTCTGGCGACCAAGTCCGTCACGGAGCAGGCCCTGAAGCAGGCCAGTATCTCCGATGAAGATACCGGTCAGCGCACGGGCATCCACGAACTGGACGACCGCCTCACGGGCTGATCGTTCCTTCGACTTCAGCTGGCGTCGGACTCCGGCGGATTGATGAGGTGCGGACGCCCCGGTTCCGTGGCACGCCGACTCGCATCTGTCGGTCGAGCCCCGCCGGCCATTGTAGTAGCCCGCCCCCATACCACGACCTCAACCGTCTGGATCAGGATCAGCAGGTCGAGGATCAGGCTTGCGTTCTTGATGTAGTAGAGGTCGTACTTGAGTTTCTCCCGGGCATCCTCGACCGAGGCGCCATAGGGGAAATTGAGTTGGGCCCAGCCAGTCAGCCCCGGGCGGACACCATGACGATAGTAGTAGAGGGGCACCTGCTCGGAGAGCAATGCAACAAACTCCGGACGCTCCGGCCGTGGCCCCACCACGCTCATGTCACCCCGGATGATATTGATCATCTGTGGCAACTCGTCGATGCGGAAGCGGCGGAGCAGGCGCCCGACGCGGGTGACCCTGTCATCGCCCTGCGTGGCCCATCTCGGTCCGGTGTTGCGCTCCGCATCGACCCGCATGCTGCGAAACTTGTAGAGGCGCACGATCTTGCCATGATGCCCCACGCGCTTCTGACGGTAGAAGATCGGTGCGGAAATGCCATCTTCCACCTTGATCGCCAGCACGGCCAGGAGCAGGAGCGGCGAGGTCAGGACCAGCAGGATGACCCCGAAGATGACATCACAGCCGCGCTTTAGCCAGCGATAGAGGAGATCCGTCTCACTGCCGCGCTCGTACAGGAGCCAGCTCGGCCGCAGGATGTCCAGGTCGAGATACTCCGTCTCGCGCTCCAGAAAATCGACCAGATCCGTGACCTGGACGCCCCGCTGCTTGAACTCCAGGAGGAAGTTCATGGGCAGGGTTCCGCGCCGATCGTCGAGCGCCACCACGATCTCGTCACATGGGTACGAGCTCGCCTCGGACGGGTCGATGACCGGCGCGATCCCGAGCGCCACGGCCTGGGAGGAGTCGCCGTTGCCGACGGCGACGAAGGCCACGGCATCGAAGCGCCTGCGGTCGGACCTGCGACGCAGGTTGCCGATCTTCGCCGCATGCTCCCCGGTACCGATGACGATCACGCGGCGCTTTACCGGATTGGAGTCCATCAGGCGAAGAAGCAGCAGGCGGATGCCGATCAGGCCGGCGCAGGAGAGGAGCGTCGAGAGCAGCAATACGCCCCGTCCGGCGTCGAAGGTATCGGGCACCAGGTAGAAAAAGAGGATGTTGCAGACGCTGCCAATGACCACCGCCAGGCTCACTCGGGCAACCGTCTCTGCCTTCGTCGGGCGCTGCCGCGCCCGGTAAAGGCCCATGCTGAGCATCCCGATGACAATCCAGAAGGCAAATGAGGCCACCCGGGGTTCCACATCGCCAAACACTCGCTCGACGCCGGCCGGGTCGAAACCAAAGCGGATGCCAACTGCCAGGAGGCACGCGAACACGGCCACCGACACGTCAGAAACGACCAGTAGAGCCGTCTGCCCCACAAACCGGCTATTGGCGATTCGAAATAGCTTCACGACAGGCAATACCCTGTGGGTCCGGCCAGGCCGGGTCGTTCTTGTTGTTGGACGTGGAAAGCGCCTGGCCTCAGCATCAGGCCACCGATTATACGTTTCACGCCCCTCGTGGAGTGTTACCGGAGCACGGTTCGGCGACCGAGAACTGCTTCACACAATTGCAGCACTGCCCGGGAGTGCGGTGGGCGGCCGACGCCGGCCCTGCCCGCCATGCCGTCCGGGGTGGCCCTGTGACCCGCTGCACAGAAGGACTTGCCGATGGTCCCACTCGCGGACGGAAGATGCCACAATTCGCAAGCCGAAAAGGGGCCGATTCCACGCAGCCGGGACATCGGCTGGCCCCATGACTGGACGCACACAATGAACACGACGCACCCGATGGGGGAACGAACCCGATGAAGGCCATGATCCTTGCCGGCGGCCTGGGCACACGCATAGCGGAGGAAAGCACCGTTCGCCCGAAGCCCATGGTAGAGATCGGCAACATGCCGATCCTCTGGCACATCATGAAGATCTACTCCACCCACGGCATCAACGACTTCGTGATCTGCTGCGGATACAAGGGACACGTGATCAAGGAGTGGTTCTCCACCTACGCGCTCCACCGAGCCGATGTCACCTTCGATCTTGACGCGGGCACCACCAGCTTCCATCGCAATGACATCGAGCCATGGCGCGTTACGCTGGTGGACACGGGCGAGAGCACCATGACCGGCGGGCGCATCAAGAGAGCGCTGCAGTACATCGGCGAGGAGACTTTTTGCCTCACCTACGGCGACGGGGTCGGCAACGTGGACATCACCAGATCCGTCGCCTTCCACAGGGCCCACGGCAAGCTGGCGACCATGACCGCGGTGCTTCCGGAGGGCCGCTTCGGCGCGTTCTCGCTCGGCGCGGGCGAAACGATGGTCACCACCTTCAAGGAAAAGCCCCGTGGGGACGGCGCCTGGGTGAACGGTGGCTTCTTCGTGCTCGAGCCCGGGATCGGCCGGTTCCTTGCTGGCGACGAGTCCGTGTGGGAACGGGATCCGTTGCAGACTCTTGCGGAGTCCGGCGAGCTGGCGGCCTACAAGCATCACGATTTCTGGTGGCCGATGGACACGCTCCGGGACAAGCAGGTACTCCAGTCCCTGTGGGATTCCGGCAAGGCGCCCTGGAAGACCTGGGCCTGACATGCCCGGCGCGCCCAGGAAGCAGCCGGAACCCTCCGGGCCCGGTAGCGGGGCAGACCTGTACGCCCTCTGCCAGCGCCTGTACCCGATCGTCAGGAGCATCACGGGGAATGGCGTACGCGAGACCCTCCGGATCCTGCACGAACATATCGATCTGGACATTCACGAGGTGCCAAGCGGCACCCGGGTCTTCGACTGGACCGTCCCCATGGAGTGGAACGTCTCGGAGGCCCACGTCACCAGCGACACGGGCCAAAGGGTCATCGACCTCCGCGATCATTCGCTGCACCTGGTGAGCTACAGCGAACCGGTCCGTACGCGCGTCACACTCGAGCAGTTACAGGCTCACCTGCATTCCCTGCCCGAGCATCCCGACTGGATCCCCTACCGGACCAGCTACTACTCGCCCTCCTGGGGCTTCTGCCTCCAGCACACGCGCCGCCTTGCCCTGCAACCCGGCAGCTACGACGTCGTCATCGATGCCAGCCTGCAACCCGGCTCCCTGACCTACGGGGAATTTGTCGTCCCGGGCGAAAGCAGCCGGGAGATGCTGATCTCGACGCATATCTGCCACCCGTCCCTGGCGAATGACAATCTGTCCGGGATTGCCGTGGCGACCATGCTGGCGAAAAGCCTGGCCCTGCGCTCCAGGCGGCCTCACTACACCTACCGCTTCCTGTTCATCCCCGCAACGATCGGGGCGATCACCTGGCTGGCACGCAATGAGGCGCGCGCGCGGCTGGCGATCGGCGGACTCGTCCTTAGCGGAATCGGCGACGCCGGACCGCTGACTTACAAGCGCTCCAGGGCTGGCAACTCGACCACTGACCGGGTACTCGAGCGCGTGCTCCGCCGCACGACCGGCGACCACAGGATCGAGGACTTCAGTCCCTACGGCTACGACGAGCGGCAGTTCAACTCGCCGGGCATCAACCTGCCCGTCGGCTGCCTGATGCGCACACCCTTTGGCCGCTATCCGGAGTACCACACCTCTGCAGACAACCTTGATCTGGTCACGGGCCCTGCCCTGGCCCAGGCACTGGCCGTCTGCTCAACGGCCCTCGACGAACTGGACCTGGTCCGGACCTTCACGAACCTGGCACCCCACTGCGAACCGCAACTCGGTCGGCGGGGCCTGTACGATGACCTCGGCGGGGACAACGACAGGAAGAGCGCACAGATGGCGCTGCTGTGGCTGCTCAGTTACTCCGACGGCAAGCACTCGACGCTGGATATCAGCGACAAGTCCGGATTGAGCCTGGAGATCCTGGATCGCGCGGCAGCCCGCCTCCAGGCAGCCGGCCTCCTGGGACCGCACCGGCCCGGGGACTGACCCATGACACCTCGACAAGACGCCGCAACACGTGTGCAACTGACGAACGGGACATCCATGCCAAATACCAAGAGCAAGTGCCGCCACTGTGGCGCCGAGCTGCACCACACCCTCGTGGACCTCGGCTCATCCCCCCTGTGCAACTCACTGCTCGACGACGCCACCCTGCAGAAAGGCGAGGCCTTCTACCCGTTGCATGTCCGGGTCTGCGGGGGCTGCTTCCTGGCGCAGCTCGACGAGTTCGTGTCGCCGGCCGACATCTTCTCCGAGTACTCCTACTTCTCCTCATTTTCGGAGAGCTTCGTGGCCCATGCCCGGCGTTACGCAGAGATGGCCATCTCGCGCTTTGGCCTGACGGGGACCAGCAAGGTCGTCGAGGTGGCCAGCAACGATGGCTACCTCCTGCAGCACTTCGCCGCCCGCTCCATCCCGGTACTTGGCATCGAACCGGCACTGAACGTGGCCGAGGAGGCCCGGCGCAAGGGCGTTCCAACGATCTCCCATTTCCTCGGGGCCGCCACCGGCATGAGCATCCGGAACGAGCATGGCCCGGCAGACCTCGTCGCTGCCAACAACGTGCTGGCCCATACGCCGCACCTGAACGAGTTCGTCACGGGCTTGCGCCACCTGCTTCGCGAAACGGGGGTCGTAACCGTGGAGTTCCCCCATCTCGTCCGCCTGATCGAGGACAACCTCTTCGACACGATCTACCACGAGCATTTTTCCTACTTCTCGTTCTATGCGGTCGAGCGCGTCTTTGCGACCAACGGCCTGCGGATCTTCGACGTGGAGACGGTGGACACCCACGGCGGCTCCCTGCGAATCTATGCAGAGTGCGCCAGTACGGCACGGCATGCCGAGGATCCGAGGGTCCAGGAAATGCGCAGGGCCGAGCAGGCCTTCGGCATCGACAAGCTGGATACCTACTCGCGCTACACGCAACAGGTGGAAAAGACCAAGCGGGACCTCCTGGAAACCCTCATCCGCCTGCGCAACGCCGGCAAGCGCATCGTCGGGTACGGCGTGCCCGGCAAGGGCAATACGCTGCTCAATTATTGCGGCATCCGCTCGGATTTCCTCGAATACATGGTGGATCGCAATCCCTACAAGCAGGGCAAGTTCACGCCGGGAACCCGCATTCCGATTTATCCCCCGGAGAGGATCCACGAGACCCGGCCGGACTTCATCCTGGTGATGCCCTGGAACATCAAGGCCGAGGTCATGGAGCAGCTGGCGGCCGTGCGTGGCTGGGGCGCGAAGTTCATCGTCCCGCTGCCTGCCGTGAAAATACTGGATTGACCGGCGTGGCGACGCGGTCCAGCGGGAGGTCTGCAGCCATTCTGGCCGTCGCCGGCGGGTACGGTGTGCAGGCCGGCCTCCTGGGCCTGGCCTTTGCGGCCACCCGGGCCGGCGGTGACCTGGGCAGCAGCCTCGAATCCAGCGGCTCGCGGTTGCTGGCGGGCGGCGCCCTGGCCCTGGCCGTGACCAGCATCGCCCTGCTCGTCCTGGCACGTCGCCGGGCTGCCGCGGCACGCCGGGAACAGTTCGACCTGCCCCTCTCCATGGCCCTGGTGTCGGGACTCCTCTGCTTTCTGGTGATCGAGGCGGGCCTTCGCGTGATTGCGCAGCCCGACGCCCTTGGCCAGCGGATCGGCGCGACTGTCCTGCTGCCTTACGAATGGCCAGCGGTTGCGCAGGCGAATCGGGAGCTGCTGGCAGGGAGCCGGCCGGACTCCGACTTCTATGTCGCCGACCCGCGGTTGGGGTGGACGATCGGCCCGGCGCGCACGAGTGAGGATGGGCTCTATGCCAGCGGTGCCGAGGGGCTTCGCAGTCGCGAGCCCGGATTGGTCGAGGCTGCAGTGCGGGCAGGGCCGCGCATCGCCCTGTTTGGCGATTCATTCGCGTTTTCCGAGGAAGTGGCGTTCCCGGACTCGCTGGCCCGGTACCTGGAGGAGGAACTCGGGAATGGAGCGCAGCTCCTCAACTTCGGGGTCCCCGGATTTGGCATCGACCAGGCGGCATTGCGCTTCCAGTACGAAGGGGCAAGGTGGGCACCGCGGGTCGCGGTGCTGGCGTTCATCGAAGATGACCTCCTGCGCACCGCCAATGTCTACACCTTCCTCAAGGGCAGCTGGGGTCTGCCGCTGTCCAAGCCCCGGTACGTGCTGCGTGACGGGCGGCTCGAGCTTGTGAACTCGCCGACGCTGGCCGGCGAGGCGCTGTTCGGGCGCTCCTCCGTCTTCGACCTGCCATACCTGGATTACGAGATCGAGTTCGTGGCGGAGCGCTGGCGACGACATCCCCTGCACGCTTCCTACCTGCTGCGCCTGCTGAATGGCATGTTCCCCGGATGGCCCGCCAGAGGCAGCCTGGTCTCCGACGACGCCATCGTCGCGTTGAGTACCCGGATCATCCAGGACTTCCGGAACTCCGCACTGGCGAACGGCATGGCACCCGTGATCGTGTACTTCCCGACCAGCGGGGACCTGAACCCGGCTGGCAAACGGCCCATCAAGAATCGCGTGCTGGCCTCGCTGGCGGTCGATGGCGTTGCCGCCACCGACCTGACGCCGTGCTTCGCGGCCGGGAGCCAGGCAGCGGAACCCTTCATGCCCGGCGGGCACTACACGGGTTCCGGCAATCAGGCGATGGCAGGGTGCCTGGCACCCCTGATCCGCACGGCCCTGGAGTCGACCGGGGCAGATAACGGGGCGGCGGCGGAGCCCCCGCCATGAGCGGCTCACCGCCGACGCCACCCGGCATCCTGTTCGCGCTGCCCTGGCCCATCGCCGCGATCGGCGGCGTGAACCAGGTCGTTCTGAACCTGATGCGGCAGGCCCGGCAGACGGGCGCCGCCCGACCACTCCTGCTGGAGTATGCCGGGGAAGACGAGCAAGCCCACACGCCAATCGCCGGAGACCCGGCACCCGTCATCCGGCTTCGGGTGCCCATGCCCTGCGCAGCGCCCCAGCCATTCCGGAGCACCCTGTCCTTCCTCCTGCGCCTCCCGCGCACCCTGCAGTCACTGCGCACGGTTCTGCGGGAAAATGGTGTGGCCCTGGTGAACGTGCACTACCCGACGCTGGCCGCCCTGCACTTCGGCATCCTCCGGGCGCTGCGCGGCTACCGGGGGAAACTGGCCCTGTCATTTCACGGCGTCGATATCAGGAATGCGACGCAGACCCGCGGGCTGGAGCGCCTGGCGTGGCGGTGGCTGATGCGCTCGGCGGACGGCATCGTCGCGTGCTCAGAGGCGCTGGGCACGGAAGTCCTCGGCTTTGATCCCGAGTGCCGCCAACGCCTGAAGGTGATCCACAATGGCATCGATCCCGACGTTCTCGTCGCGACTCAACCAGGCTCGCCACCACCGGCTCGCCCGTGCAGCCAGGACTACCTGCTGAGCGTCGGAACCTTCGAGCAGAAAAAGGGCCAGGACGTGCTGCTGGAGGCGTTCCGCCGCCTGGCGCCCCTGCACCCGGACCTTCACCTCCTGCTGGTCGGACGAAGCACGGCCTGGCTCGCCGGGCTCAGGGAGCTGGCGGTGCGCCACGGCCTCGAGAAACGCGTGCACTTTCATCCGGATGTCCCCCACGAGGACATCGCGCGGTTCTTCGCCCACGCCCGCGCCTTCTGCCTGCCATCCCGCAGCGAGCCCTTCGGCATCGTGGTGCTGGAGGCCGGCGTCTTCGGGCTGCCTGTCGTCGCCTCCGCCGTTGGCGGCGTCACCGAGATCCTGCGCCCCGGCGTGGACGGCACCCTGGTGCCGCCGGACGACCCGGAAGCCCTATGCGTGGCGCTCCATGAAGCCCTCCGGCCCGGCGACGCCGTCCGCTACCAGGCAGCCTCCCTGAAAGCCAGGGTGCTCCGCGACTTCACGTGGCGCAGCGCCTTCGCCCGATACCTGGAGCTGATCTGACATGACCGACGAACGAGGACCTGCCCCGGACCGCCCCCGCGTGAGCATTGGCCTGCCCGTGTACAACGGGGGCCGCTACCTGGCCGCAGCCCTCGACTCCCTGCTGGGCCAGACCTTTGCCGACTTCGAGCTGATCATCTGCGACAACGCCTCAACGGATGACACGCAGGCGATCTGCGTGAACTACGCCGCCCGCGACCCGCGCGTGCGGTACTTCCGCGAGCCGGCCAATACCGGGGCGGTCCGCAATCACAACCGGACCATCGAGCTGGCGCGGGGCGAATACTTCAAGTGGGCGGCCCACGACGACGTCTATGCGCCGCGATTCGTTGAGCGCTGCGTCCGGCACCTGGACGCGCACCCGGAGACTGTGCTGGCATTCTCGCGTTCGCGATTCATCGACCCGGACGGCGCGCCGCTGGCGGAGTACCGGCACCCGCTGAACCTGGCGAGCCCGAGCCGCAGCGAGCGCTTTCTCAGCTATGTCTGTGCCAACCACGTCATGGTGGAGGACTACGGCGTCGTCCGCACCAGCGTCCTGCGCAGGACGCCCCTGCTCGGCAACTTCGTCTGGTCCGACATGGTCCTGTTCGCCGAACTGGCATTGTACGGTCCCTTCTTCGAGGTCCCGGAGATCCTGTTCTTTCGTCGCGAACACCCCCAGCGGGCGATGCAGGCCAATCGCGATGCCAAGTCACTCAGTGCGTGGAACGATCCGCGCAAGTCGGGTGGCAGCGTCGCGCCAACCTGGCGGGCACTTCGCGAGTATGTTGCCGCGCTGTTCCGGGCACCGCTGACGGCCGGTGAGCGCGCCGGCCTGACCATCGGAACCGTCAAACGGGGCTACTGGACGGGCAGCCTGCCCGGTGAACTGCGCAACGTGGCGCGGCTCGCCTTACACCGGCACTGAGCGGAGCGGTACGCGCAATGCCAGGATTCGGAGTCGCCAGGGGTGCCGCCTGGATGGTGGTGTTCCGCCTGCTCGAGCGCTCGCTCGGGCTGGTCAGCACGCTGATACTCGCGCGGCTCCTCGTCCCGGCGGACTTCGGCCTGGTGGCCATGGCCATGTCTGTCGTGGCTCTCATCGAGCTCGCCAGCGCCTTCAGCCTGGACGTTCCGCTGATTCAGCGCCCGAACCCCACGCGCGACCACTACAACACAGCCTGGACGCTCAACCTGCTCTTCGGCGCCGGCTGCTCCTCGGCGATGGCCCTGCTCGCCTTCCCGGCGGCGGCCTTCTACGGCGAAGAGCGCCTCGCGCCCGTCATGCTGGTGCTGTCTGCGGGCTGGTTCCTGCAGGGCTTCGAGAACATCGGCATCGTCAACTTCCGGCGGACCATGAACTTTCGCCGGGAAACCGGCTTCCTGCTCGGCAAGAAGCTGGTTGGCTTCTGCGTGACGCTGGCCCTGGCGTTCGGCTTCCGGACCTACTGGGCCCTGGTCGCCGGCATCGTCGCGGGCCGGGCGGCGGGCGTGGCGCTCAGCTATCTTCTCGAGCCGTTCCGGCCCCGCCTCAGCCTCGCGTCACGGGCCGACCTGCTCTCCATGTCCAGCTGGCTGTTCCTGAACAACCTCCTGTACTTCGGCACCACCCGCCTGTCGCACTTCATCATCGGCCGGGTCAATGGCGCCCAGTCCCTGGGCCTGTACACCATCGCGGCGGAGCTCGCCAATCTTCCCCAGTCGGAGCTGGTGGCACCGATCAACCGGGCTCTCTTTCCGGGCTTCTCCCGGATGCAGGAAGAACGGGCCGAGTTGCGCCGGGGCTTCGTAAGTGCCAATTCGATCATCGCACTGCTCGTGTTCCCCGCGGGCGTCGGGATGGCCTCGATTGCCGGGTACCTGGTGCCGGTGGTCCTGGGCTCACGCTGGGTCGATGCCGTGCCGATCATGCAGGTACTCGCGGTCTCCGGAACAATGGCTGCACTGACCTCCAACACCTACTCAGCGTACCTGGCGCTTGGCCGGGCACGGGTGACGACGTGGATCCTCATGCTGGAACTGGCGCTCATGGTTCCCGGGATGCTCGTACTGTCCCGCTGGTACGGCGTGCTCGGTGTTGCGTACGCGGAACTGATGGCGATCGCGATTGGCGCCAGCGTGGGCTTCCTGGTCCTGCTGCGCACCCTGCGGCTCAGGGCATGGGAACTCCTGGTGAACCTGCTCCGGCCGGCCATCGCCGCGGCAGGCATGGGTGCCGTCGTCGTCAGCCTCGGGCAACGACTCGGTGGGCCAGGCACTGGCCTCGCGGGCACGTCCGTACTGCTGCTCCTGATGCTGGCGGGAGCCGCCACCTATGTGCTGCTCCTGGCGGGGCTCTGGCTGGCCGCGCGCCGCCCGCCGGGCGCGGAGCAACTGATCCTCGACCAGATCCGCGCCAGGCTGCGCCCCATGCCCCCTGGGCCGCCCGCCCCCCGGGAGGCCTGAAGTGGCAGTACTGGGAGGTGGGTCATGGCGGCGGGGCAGCAAGGCTGTCAGGCTATTGGTGGTTGCGGCCCCGGTTCCGAGCACGGCAGCACAGACTGCCGGAGGAAGCCCCATATGACTACGGTCTACTACGACTCCGAAATGTCCGATGATGATCGCCGCCGGGCTTTGTATGCCGGCGACCTCTTCGTCTACTCGCCCCGCAAGAGCACCCTGGCCTTTGCGGAGTTCGCCCGCGGGCTCATCCGGGAGGCCTTCGCGCCGCTGGATCCCGAGGTGGCCCAGCACCATCTGCCCGTGGAGGAATTCGCGGCGATCCTGGGCCGGCTGAAACCGGGCTTCATTCACCACCCCGACTCGAAGCAGCACCTCAGGAACATCCTGGGCGAGCTGGGTTGCGATCTTTCCAGGACCTACTTCGAGGTCCCCAAGATGCGCAGCTCCACCAGTGACCAGTACCTGACCACCGGCATCGCCTACGCCTGGCACCCGCACCGGGACTCCTGGTATGCGGCCCCCCAGTGCCAGGTCAACTGGTGGATGCCGGTCTTCGACATTCGTGCTGACAATGCCATGGCCTTTCATCCCCGCTACTGGAGCCAGCCGGTGCAGAACAGCTCCGCCGGCTTCAACTACTACAAGTGGAACCAGGAGAGCCGGGGCCCCCACGTGGCCACCTTCCTCAAGGAGGATCCGCGGCCCCTGCCCCGCCCGACCGAGCCGCTGGAGCTGGACCCCCAGATCCGCCTCATCGTGCCGGCCGGCGGACTGATCCTCTTCTCCTGCGTCCAGATGCATTCCAGCGTGCCCAACACCTCCGGAAAGACCCGCTATAGCGTGGATTTCCGTGTCGTCAACGAGGACGACGTGGCCAAGCGCCAGGGCGCCCCCAACCTGGACAATGCGGCCACGGGCACGACCATGCGGGACTACCTGCGCGGCACGGACCTGGCGCACATCCCGGAGGAGCTGGTCGCACTGTATGACGACGGGACGGGTGCCGAAGGTGAACTGATCTACCAGCCGAAGGTCTAGGAACCGCGCCGTAGGCGCTGGCCGAGAATCCCGATATCCTGCCTCGCGCTGCCGGCCAGGCTACCGGCGGGCAGCGCGTGAAAAGTCGTGAATAACAACCAATCCGTCCCAACATGCCCTGCGGAAGCGAGTCAGCCTGATCATGCTTAGCCTCAAAGAAATGCTCGGCCGCGACCTGGACTACATCCTCGCCAAGGCCGCCGGCGAACTCGACCAGCTGGCGGGGCGGCACGTGTGGTTCACGGGCGGGGCGGGCTTCCTCGGTTATTACGCGACGCTGGCTGTGCACCACTGGAATCGCACGCAGCCGGCGGGCAAGGCCATCCGGCTCACCATCCTGGACAACTTCATCCGTGGCGTACCCGACTGGCTGAACGACATTGCCGGCGGGCCCATCCAGCCGATCCGCCACGACGTCACGCACCCGCTGCCGGTGGATCTGGCCGACGCGGACTACATCATCCACGGGGCATCGATCGCCTCGCCGACCTACTACCGGCGCTATCCGCTGGAGACCATCGACGCCAACGTCAATGGCCTGCGCATCATGCTCGACCACGCCCGCCGGCGCACCGACCTGCTCGGCATGCTGTTCTTCTCCACCAGCGAGATCTACGGCGACCCGCCGGCAGCCGACATCCCGACGCCGGAAACCTTTCGGGGACTCGTATCCTCCACTGGACCCCGGGCCTGCTACGACGAGTCCAAGCGCCTCGGCGAGACCCTGTGCGTGACCTTCGCCCAGCAATTCGGGGTCCGCGTCGCCATGGCCCGGCCGTTCAACAACTACGGGCCGGGACTCAAGCTGGCCGATGGCAGGGTGCTGCCCGACTTCGTGCGTGATGCCCTGGCCGGCAGGGACATCGTCATGCTCTCCGACGGCAGTCCGACGCGGACCTTCTGTTACGTGGCCGATGCCATCGTGGGCTACCTCAAGGTCCTCGTCCGGGGCCGGCCGGGTGAACCCTACAACATCGGCATCGAGGCGCCGGAGATATCCATGCGTCAGCTCGCCGGGCTGGTCACGAGCACGGCGCGCGAACTCTGGGGCTACCAGGGAGCCGTCGTGCACAAGGCAAGCACGGAAGCCGCCTACCTCACCGACAACCCCAACCGCCGCTGCCCGGACATCAGCAAGGCCCGCGCCGAGCTCGGCTATGCACCCGAGGTGGTGGTCGACGACGGCATCCACCGGGCCCTCAACTGGTATTACTACAACCGGCAGGAAGTGGCAGCGTGATGCGCGTCTGTGTCGTCGGCACGGGATACGTGGGACTGGTTTCGGGGGCCTGCCTGGCGGAGATCGGCCACCAGGTCACCTGCGTCGATGTCGACCCGGCCAAGGTGGCCCAGATCAACGGGGGCGAATCGCCCATTTTCGAGGACGGCCTGGACGAGATCCTGGCACGGAACGTCGGCACCCGGCTGACGGCAACGACCAGCCTCGCCGATGCGTTCCGGGACGCCGACGTGGCCCTGATCTGCGTCGGCACGCCCTTCGATGGCAGGACCATCGATCTCTCCTACGTTACCCGCGTGGCTGAACAACTCGGTGCCCTGCTGCGGGAACGCACCGGCTACTGCGTGATCGCCGTGAAGAGCACGGTGGTCCCGGGCACTACCGATGGACCCGTGCGCGCCGCCCTCGAGAAGGCGTCGGGCAAGCGGGCCGGCGCCGACTTTGGCCTCGGCATGAATCCCGAGTTCCTGGCGGAAGGGGTGGCCGTCCGGGACTTCATGCAGCCGGACCGGATCGTCGTCGGCGGCATTGACGAGCGCAGTTCGGGCCAGCTGGCAGCCCTCTATGCCCCGTTTGCATCCACGCCACTGATAAGGACCGGCACGCGAACGGCAGAGGCCATCAAGTACACCTCCAACGCCCTGCTCGCCACGCTGATCTCGTTCTCCAACGAGATCGCGCGCTACTGCGAGGCAGTGGGCGACGTGGACGTGACGGACGTGCTGCGGGGCGTGCACTTCATGAAGCACCTCAGCTATCGGAACGCCGAGGGCGAGGTCAGGCAGGTCTCGGCGGCAAGCTTCCTGTGGGCAGGGTGTGGCTTCGGCGGCAGCTGCTTCCCGAAGGACGTTCGTGCGCTGATCGCCGATGCGACACGCCACGGCGCGAACGCCACGCTCCTGCAGGCCGTCATGGACCTGAACGACACCCAGCCCGGGCACACGCTGGACCTGCTCCGGCAGGCCTGCCCCGACCTCAGGGGGCGGCGGGTCACCGTGCTCGGCCTGGCGTTCAAGCCCGGGACCGATGACGTGCGGGAGTCGCCCGCGCTGCCGATGATCCAGCAGCTCGTGACCGAAGGCGCCCGGGTGACCTGCCACGACCCCATTGCCATGGCCAATGCCCGGGCGGCCCTCCTGGCCCGCACAGTGGCCGTCGACACGCTCCGGTTCGAGGGCGACCTGGCAGCGGCGGTTGCCGACGCGGAGGTCATTCTCCTGGTCACGAGCTGGCCGGAGTATCTTGGGCTGCCAGCCATGCTCGCCGCCCGGGGCAGCTCCCCCCTGGTGCTTGACGGGAGACGCTATCTGGGCAGGAACGACGTGGCCCGCTACATTGGCATCGGATTGACACAGGAAACGGGCGGCGAGGACAACCTTGCCGCCATGGCCAGCCAGGAGATCCGTCGTGGTTAAGCTGCAGCAGCCCAAATTCGCCTACTACCGGGGGGCCGTGCGGCCGTGGGAAGGCGCGGTCATCCACGCCGGCGACGAAGGCACCTACCGGGGCATCAATGTCTTCGAGGGCCTGAAGGGCTACTGGCAACCGGACGGCCGGATGGGCATCCTTGCCGTGCCCCGCCACTACGAGCGCCTGCGGCGCTCGGCACGGCTGTTGCACATTCCGTTCGAGATGACACTCGACCAGTTCGACGACGCAGTGCATGCCCTGGTGGAATCCCTGTGCGTGCCTGAGCAGGAGATCTGGGTCCGGGCCACGCTCTACCTGACGAGGGGCCTGTGGGGGCAGGACCAGCAGTCGGACCTGATCATGACGGCGTTCCTCATGGGCATGGAGGCCCCGAAGCCGGTGCGCATCGGGGTCACGGCCTGGCGGCGCGCGACCGACCTCATGCTCCCGGCCCGGATCAAGACCAGCACCAACTACCAGGCCGCGCGCCTCGCCCGCATCGAGGGCAGCCCGCGGGGCTTTGCGGACATGATCATGCTGAACCATCAGGACCGGGTGGCCGAGTCAGGGGTTGCGTGCGTCCTCGTCGTCCGGGACGGCAAGGTCTTCACGCCACCGCCGACCGAAGGAGCGCTCGAGAGCATCACGGTCGACATTCTCGAGACGCTGGCGAGGGACATGGGCATCCCGTTCGAACGGCGCCCCGTCGACCGCACCGAGCTCTACGTCGCCGACGAGATCGCGCTGGCCGGCACCATCACCGAGCTCACGACGGTCCTGTCCGTCGAGGACAACCCCACCTCGCAAAAGACCGACCTCCTCGGCCAGCTCGGCAGGCGCTACCGGGCGGCTGCCCGGGGCACCGAACCCCACCCGGCCATCGACCTGTCCTGCCGGCGCTACGGCAAGACCGCCGCCGCCGTGCCGGGCTAGGGGCCCATGCCCAACGTCCCTCCCTGCCCGGTATGCCAGGGTGGCGGCGCGCGCTGCTTCTTCAGCCAGCACCAGGTACCCGTGCAGTGCGGCTATCTGGCGCCGACCCGGGATGCGGCCCTCCATAGCCCGCTGGGCGACATCACCCTGCATCACTGCCCGGGTTGCGGCCACGTCTGGAACAGCTCATTCGACCCGGACCGGATGGGTTTCGACCCGGCCTACGACTTCTCCCAGTACCATTCGCCGTCCTACCGGGCCTACGTCGAGGGCGCCATCCAGCGACTGATCCGGCGCTACGACCTTGGCGGCAAGACCGCCCTCGACATTGCCTGCGGCAAGGGCGACTTCCTGCGCCTGCTGGTCGCTGGCGGCATGGCCCGGGCCATCGGCTTCGACCCGACCTTCGTCGACTCCAGCCTCACGGCCGCCGACCGCGAGCGGATCACGGTCCACCGCAAGTTCTACGACAGCAGCGAACGGAGCCTCCATCCCGCGCTGGTGACCTGCCGGAGCGCGCTCCAGTACATCCCGGACCCGCGGACGTTCCTCCTGGGCGTGCGGGAAGCCCTGGCGGACGACCCGCAGACGATCCTGTGCTTTGAAGTGCCGAACGGCGCCGAGCCCTTCCTCGAGCGCGTGGTCTGGTATGTCATGTACGAGGCCGGTTGCTTCTTCTCGGCGGCCTCGCTGGCGCGGCTGTTCCGGGACTGCGGCTTCCAGGTGCTCGATGTGCTGCCTGCCCTGGGCGGTTCACACCTGGAGATCGAGGCCAGGCCAGCCGCGAGCCCGACGCCGTCCCCGGAAGAGTCGGGCGCCCGGTTGTCCCGCCTTGCCGACGAGGTGGAGGCCTTTCCCGCCGAGTACACCAGGCAGGTTGAGAAGTGGTCCCGGCGCTTCGGGGAGTTCGACCAGCGGCGCCAGTCCGTCGCCCTGTGGGGCGGAGGCATGCGGGCCGTGTCCCTGCTGGTCAACGTGCCCGCCGCGGCGGCCGCCGTTCAGCACGTCGTCGACGTCAACCCGGCCCGCCAGGGGCGCTACCTGCCCAAGACCGGTCAGCGGGTGATCTCGCCCGCGGAACTGGCCGACCTCCGCCCGGACGTGGTCATTGCGACGAACCCGCACTATGCGGCGGAGATCCGCGAGCAGGTGGCCGCGCTGGGGCTGGCTCCGGAGTTCGACGTCCTCGGCTGAGCCGGCGCCGACGGCGGTCAGCGCGTCACGCGGCTCGTGAGCTTGCCGAACTTCTGCAGGGCGAGATGCATGCCTTCCGGCGTGCCGATATCCGTCCACGCGTCGTTGGCGAAGAGGACGCCGTCCATGCTGAGCCCGGCGCGGAAGGCCGCCTCGATGAGCTGCCCGACGGTCGTCTCCGGCGGGCGCGCCTCTGGCCCGCCCCGGCGGGCCGGTCTGGAGGTCCGGCGCAGCCTGGCGACGTAGTCGTGCATGAAGCGGGTGAACGCCGGCCCCCAGACCGCAATGCTCCAGGTGATCGGATACCGGCGGCCGGACTTGCCGAGCAGGAAGTCGGTGACCCTCCCGCGGCCATCCATGAGGACCCGGTCATCGCGGACCCGGGGATCGATGGGGAACAGGCCGAGAACGACGTCGGCACCGGTCGCCCGGCGGCGGTCCAGGAGCTGCCGGAAGGCGTCCCGGGTGCTGAAGATGATGTCGGGAAAGCCGAAGGCCACCGTCGCCTCCGCCACGAAGGGCCAGGCATGGTCCAGGGTAAAGACGGGGCCTGGCGACGAGTCCATGACGCAGTAGGCCAGGTCGACGCCGAAGTCCGAGCCGTCGCCCAGGTAGTCCGGGATGTCCCACTTGCCCTTCCGGATCACCCAGTACACCTGGCGCACACCGGCCAGCTGCATCTTCTCAAGCAGGTAGTGACAGACCGGTCGCGGCCGCACGCCCGCGCGCCCCGGCAGCTGCCGGTAACCGATGGGATAGATCTCCTTGCTGCAGGCGATCGGCGCCAGGCGCCGCGAGTGTCCAGCGGCTGGAATCAGGCCGATCACGCGCTCCTGAGGGGCTGGCCCGGGGGCCTGTGTCGCACGTCTGGTCATGCCTGCCTGCTTGCCCCGTCAGTCCGGTCCGCGCGGAGTGCGCGTGCGGAGGATAGCGCCCACCTCGGGCGCAAGACAGCCGGCAATGGCCGCGTTGCCCCGGGCGCTGTAGTGGGGTGGCCCCGGATCCGCCTGGCTGGAGCGCCGGAACCCGGGCGCGATGAAGGCCGCCTGGACCGGCATGGCCCGCTGCAGGCACTTCCCCATGTCCAGCACCGGGATGCCCTCCCCTGCCAGCCTGCGGATGAGTTCATCCCGCAGCCCGACAGGCCCACCCGTCAGGTCTGCCTGGACGGGCAGGTAGGCGAGCAGCGGGACGGACCCGGATGCACGGACCTCCCTGACGAGCTGGGCAAGGATCCGTGCGCCGAGCCCGGCGACTGTTTCGACGGACAGGCGCTCTTCCCGGGTCCGGTAGCGGGGAAACCGGGAGACCAGGTAGCGGGCCAGGTACAGGCGCGTGGCGAGGGGCGTGGACCAGTGACCGACCTCAAAGAGGCGGTCCTCGTGCAGCAGGGGCAGTGAACCCAGCGAGGGCATATCCAGCATCTCCGGGACGCTCAGCGGAGGGCTGTTGAGCGGCATCAGTGCATCGTCACGCAGGACGAAGCGTGGCTTGGAGAAAGGCAGTTCCAGATGGGGATCCAGGAACGGATACACGGTGAAATTGCGCAGCGGGCTCGCACTGAGGAACCCGAGGACCGTGACGTCAGCCTGCCAGCGCCGGACGTCGCGGCGGTACTTGAGCAACGTCTGGTCCGGCCCATGGCTCGGCACGCCGAAATTCAGCGCCACCGTGCCTGTCGGCAACGCCCTTGCCAGTTGCTGGCCCCAGGTGTCCTCGAACGCCACTTCCTCCCCGAAGGTGAAGGAATCGCCGATCAGTGCGACCCGGTAGCGGGCCCGGGCCACGGTCAGCGCCGCAGGCTGCTGGCCGGTGCGGAAACCCTCCGGGCTCGTCACATAGAGGCCATCGGCGCTCCGCCGTCCACGGCCCAGGTCCCAGCCCAGATCGGGATCCTCCACGTCCACGACTGCTGTGGGGCGCCTCGTTCGCTCCAGCCAGGCGGCCAGGGTCCGCCGGGACTGCTGCCAGTCGTAGGGCAGGAGGTCCAGCCCGCCCACCCGCTCGCCCAGTGGCGCGGGCACGGCACCCAGCCGAAGTGTCACCTCCACGGCCGCCAGGGCCAGGAGCAGGCCCGCGGCGCTGACCGTCATGGGCCTGACGAACAACGGTCCCCGCTCCGTTCCCGCGAGACGGGCGGCGGCGACCACCAGGGCCGCGCCTGCCACCGCGATCAGCACCCACCCCGCAGCGAGCGCGCGCAGCCACGTCGAGGCCGCGGGAAGCAGCAGACCCCCACCCTTGTTCAGCAGGATCAGCAGCACAGCCAGCAGGGCTGCAGCCAGCAGAGGCACGCTGGCCGCGACCACCGGCAGGAAGGGGCGCCACTGCGGAGTGCGGTAACTCACTGCCCGACAGCTCAGGATGCGGGCGACACGACGGCGGAATCCCCGGCTCCGCCGCCGCGGGCCGCCTGCTCGAGGACCTCCGCCAGGCCGGCGATGGTCGGTGCCCAGCCCAGGCCGGCCGCGTGCCGCCGGGTGGCGGCGCTGTCGGGGGGCCGGGCCAGGAGCCGGTTGATGCTCGCGGCCAGCGCGGCGGGCGTGCGCTCCGGGACGAGCTCGCCGGCGGCGGGCCGGTCGAGCAACTCGGGAACTCCCTCCACGACCGTCGCGACCACCGGCGTGCCGCAGGCCAGGCTTTCAAGCACCACGTTGGGCATGCCCTCGTGCCGGGAGGTGAGGAGGGAGAGGTCGGCCGCGGTGTAGTACGTGACCAGGCGATCCTGCAGGACGTTGGCGACGATTCGCACCCGGTCCGCCACCCCGGCGTCCCGGGCCATGGCCAGCAGCCGCTGCTGCAGCGGCCCCTCCCCCACGATCACGAGATCCGCATCCGGCACCATGGGCAGGGCCCGGATCATCAACCCGTGATCCTTGCGATCGATCAGGTGCCCCACGGCCAGCAGCGTGGGCCGGCGGAACCCGACCTGCTCCCGGGCGGCCATCCGGTCGCCGGGGCTGAACTTGTCCAGATCCACGCCGTTGCGGAGGGTGACCACGCGCTCCGGCGCGACGCCCAGGTCGAGCAGGCCATCGCGCAACGCGTCCGAGACCGTGATGACGCGGCTCGCGCTCCCGCAGGCACGCCGGATCAATGCGCGTGGCACCGCATGGCGCGGGAACAGGGTGACGTCCTGCCCGCGGGCCGTCATGACGTAGGGCAGCCCGAACCGGCGGGCCAGCAGGCCCGTGGCGACACCGTCCGGGTAGAGAAAGTGGCCGTCGAGCACCACCGGCCCGCGCAGCCCCGCCAGGACCCGCCGTACGACCGGACCCAGGGCGGCGGCATAGAGGAACGGCGCCACCGTCATGCCGACCTTCGGGATGGCCACGTAGCGGGGATGCAGGACCGTGCGGCCGAGTCGTTCCTCCGACCGGGGCACCCGGGCGTAGCGGCCATACAGGCCGAACATCTCGCTCCTGAATGGAAACCAGGGCACCGGGGCGACGACCTGCACGTTGAAGCGGCCGGTCGCCGCCAGGTGCCGCAGGCGCTCCTCGACGAACACGCCGTGTCGCGCCTGCTCGGAGTTCGGATACAGACTGGTGATGGTGAGGACGTTGATCACGGGCCTGGCCAGTGGCCCGGTCAGCGCGCCTGGTGGCGCCGCAGGAACCCGTCGAACATCAGCAGGGCCCAGATCACGGCGCTGTGGTCACGGCGGCCGGCCAGGTGGCGGCTGACCACCCGCTCCAGGGCGTCCGGCGCAAAGAAGCCGGTGCCGAGCAGGCCGCTGCTGGTGGCCAGCGTCCGGACCTGGGCTGCGAGCGGCCCGCGGAACCACCGATCCAGCGGCACGGCGAAGCCCATCTTCTTCCGGTAGAGGATATCGTGGGGCAGGACCTTCTCCAGGCTCTTCTTGAAGATGTACTTGCCTTCGCCACCCTTGAGCTTCAGCGCGGAGGGAATCCGGGCGACCCATTCGATGAAGTGATGGTCCAGCAGGGGCACGCGGACCTCGAGCCCGTGGGCCATGCTGGCGCGGTCCACCTTCGTCAGGATGTCGCCCGGGATGTACGTCTTGAAGTCGAGATACTGCGCCATCGTGAGCGTGTCCGGAAACTCACGGCCCTGAAGGTAATGGTCGAACACCGCCCGGGACCGGTAGCCGGCGAGGTCGGCGCGGAACCGGGGCGAATAAAGCTCCGCGCGCAGGTCGTCGGGAGCGATGGAGACCGCGTGCAGGTAGGCGCCCGCGCTGTCGCGGGCCAGGGCCTGGAAGGTGTTCTTGCCCCGGACGAAGCGCGGCGCCCAGTCCAGCTTCGGGTACCAGCGGCCCAGCAGGCCGAACAGGGGCGCGCGGATGAAATCCGGCAGGACCGCCCTTACGGCTTCCTCGCCGGCGAACAGGCGATAACGCCGGTAGCCGGCGAAGTTCTCGTCGCCGCCGTCGCCGGAAAGGGCCACCTTGACGTGCTCCCGCGTGGCCGCGCAGAGCCGGTAGGTGGGAATGGCGGAGCTGTCGGCGTAGGGCTCATCGTAGGTATCGACCAGCTCGTCCAGGAGCGTCAGGTCGTCGACGCGAACCCGCTTTTCCGCATGGTCCGTTTGCAGGAGCGCTGCCACCTGCCGGGCGTACATCGATTCGTCATAGGCCGGTTCGTCGACCCCGATGGAACAGGTCTTCACCGGGCCAGTGCCCCCCTGGGCCATCATCGCCACGACGGCACTGGAATCCACGCCCCCGGAGAGGAACGCGCCCAGCGGCACGTCGGAAATCAGCTCGGCCCGGACGGCCCGCCCCAGCCGTTGCAGCAACTCCTCCTCCAGCGCCCGGGGATCCGTCGGCACGTGGCCCACGCCGTCGTAGCGGAGGTCCCAGTACTGGTCGAGCTGCTCGCGCCCCGCACGCAGGTCATGGAGCAGCCGCCAGCCGGGCCGCAGCTTGTGCACCCCGGCATAGATCGTCTTTGGCTCCGGCACGTAGCCGAAGGTGAAGTAGTCCTCGACGGCAGTCCCGTCGATCTGCCGCGGAAACTCCGGGTGCCGGGCCAGGGCCTTCAGTTCGGAGCCGAAGATGAACTGGCCGCCGGGCAGCTGGGCGTAATACAGGGGCTTGATGCCCAGGCGGTCCCGCGCGAGGAACAGCGTGCGGCGATTGCGGTCCCAGACGGCGAAGGCGAACATGCCGTCGAACCGGGTGACGCATTCCACGCCCCACTGCTCCCAGGCATGAACGATGACCTCGGTGTCGGACCGGGTGTGGAACCGGTGGCCCAGGGCCGCGAGCTCGTCAACCAGTACCTGGAAATTGTAGATTTCCCCATTGAAGACGACGCACACCGTGCCATCCTCGTTGAACATGGGCTGCTCACCGGTCGCCAGATCGATGATCGACAGCCGGCGGTGGGCCAGGCCGACCTCCGGCTCCACATGGCAACCCGAGCCATCCGGACCCCGGTGCGCCAGGCGTCCGTTCATCGCCTCGAGCAGGTCCCGGTTGATCCCGGGGGAGCCCCGCACCGCCAGAATTCCGGCTATGCCACACATGTCTTCAGGCCGCCTTGCTGGCCGCGCCAGGCAGGAGTTCGGTGTACAGGTCCGAATAGCGCCGGAGCATCACGTCGAGACTGAACTCCTCGACGGCCCGCAGCCGGGCAGCCCGGGACTGGGCCCCCGTCAGCACCGCGTCCTGGACATAGCGTTCCAGGGCGTCAGCCATCCTGACCGGTGACGACGGCGGGACGAGGCAGCCATTTTCTCCTTCCACCACGAGTTCCGCGTTGCCGCCGACCGCCGTCGCCACGACGGGCAGGCCGCAGGCCATTGCCTCGAGGATGGTGTTGGATATCCCTTCGTTGATGGAAGGCAGGACGAAGAGGCTCAATTGCCGCATGAGATCGGGAATGTCATCCCGCCAGCCCGTGACCACCGCGAGCTCGGCGCAGCCAGCCGCCGCGAGGATGGCGAGCACGTCCCCGCGCAGGTTGCCGTCACCGATGATGGCCAGCCGCAATCGTGCCCGGTAGGACGGTTGCCGGGCTACGAGCTCGGCGAACGCCCGCGCAAGGGTGCAAGGGTCCTTGACGGCCTCGAGGCGGGACACGGTGCCAATGACGAACAGCGGGCTGCCCGCGGACCCGCCAAATAACGGCGGCGCCCGGGACTCGCCTGGGGCAAAGCGCCGGACATCAACGCCATTGTAGATCTGGGAAATCGCCGCCGGGGGCACGCCATCCGCAGTCTGCAGCCACTCCCCGATGTGCCGGGACACGGCCACGTAGCGGGTAATCGCGGGGGCGCACGCGCGGCGCAGGACAGCCCGGCGGGGCCGGTCGCCGTGGAGATCGTCCACGTCCCAGCCGTGGCAGCCGTGGATCCGCACGGGGACCCCGGCCGCCCAGGCGACGACGGCACAGTCGATGACACCCGCATTGCGGGTGTGCACGGCGGCCGGCCTGAGTCGCCGAAACAGTTGCCAGAGTCGCCCGTACGCGGGCAGATCCTTGCCTGGCCGCTTGCCCAGTGAATACACACGGACGTCCGGACGCCGGATCCGGTCCCGGAACTCGGAGAAACCGGCCAGGCAGATCACGGCATGGGCGAAGCGTTCCGCCGGCAAGCCGTTGATCAGGTTGATGAGGCCGTTCTCGAGGCCGCCGTAGTCCAGTCGATGGAGGACGTGCGCAATCAGGGGAATAGCCATGCGGGACCCGGAAGCTTGTTGCACTGCTATCTTGGCAGGTTAGGTGCGGGCAAAACAGGACGTGCCGCATAACCGGGCTTGTGACCCGGGAATCGCCCCATCCTTGAAGCCGGTCACGGAACAGGGGCACTGACGGCCCCAGAATATAAAGGGGTACGGGCAGCCTGGAGCATGGTTCGTTGGACTCCCGCCCGAGAACGACAAACAAGGATGCCTGTACCTCCGGGGGCTTATCTATAATACTTCCCGCGGTTTATCTTTGGCCCACGGGGGATTGAAGTCATGCGCCATTCACTACTGATAGCCGTCCTCTGCCTCGGGAGCATCGCCCTGGGCGGTTGCGCGAGCAAGAAACCCGTCACGCTGCCGACTGCCACTCCGGCCACCCTGCCCGACGAGTACGTCATTGGCCCGGGCGATACCGTGCAGGTGTTCGTCTGGCAGCACCCGGAAGTCTCGGTCACCATCCCCGTCCGGCCCGATGGCCGGATTTCCACCCCCCTGGTCGAGGACCTGCCGGCCGTCGGCAAGACGCCGACAAAACTCGCCCGCGACATCGAGCTGGCGCTCGCCGAATACATCCGCTCGCCCAAGGTCAACGTCATCGTCTCGAATTTCATCGGCACGTTCAGCAACCAGGTGCGCGTCGTCGGCCAGGCTGCCGCCCCGCAGGCCATCCCTTTCCGCCAGGAGATGACCGTGCTGGATGTCATGATCCAGGTGGGCGGCCTCGCGGAGAACGCCGCGGGCAACCGGGCCACGATAGTCCGGCGCGAGGGCGACCAGCAGCTTGAAATCCCCGTTCGCCTGGACGACCTGCTGAACAAGGGCAAGATCGCGGCAAACATCCCGATGCGCCCGGGCGACGTGCTCATCATTCCGGAGTCACGGTTCTGACCGGGACCGGAGTCCGGAGCCGTTTCCACCACCGACGGGCAGGCCTATGACCACTGCAAAACCCATGGATGTGGCCCAGCTGAGGCTCCTGCTCATCGAGCAGGCCTACGGCATGTGGCGCTTTCGCTGGGTGGCACTGACCCTTGCCTGGATCGTCGCCCTGGCCGGCTGGCTCGTCATCCTCGCGATTCCCAACCGCTACGACGCCACGGCACGCGTGTATGTGAATACGGAGTCAATCCTGAAGCCACTGCTGCAGGGCCTCGCCGTGCCAACCGATACCCTGAGCCAGGTGGGCATGATGACCCAGGCCATGCTCAGCCGGCCCCAGCTGGAGGCCGTGGCGACGGACACCGGCCTCCTCCGCAAGGCCAAGACGCCCCAGGACGTCGAGGCAGTGATCGACGCAGTCAAGACCCGCATCTCGATCACGAAGGCCCAGGGGGAAGACATCTACATCATCGCCTTCCAGGACGGCAGCCCGACGATGGCCAGGGATGTCGTCCAGGCCCTCCTCACCAACTTCATGCAGAACTCCCTGACTGCCGACCGCTCGGATTCAGTGCAGGCCCAGAAATTCATCGGCAGCCAGATTTCCGTCTACGAGAAGCGGCTCGAGGAGGCCGAGACCCGCCTTGCCGAGTTCAAGAAGCGCAACGTGGGGCTCATGCCCGGCGAGGGCGGTGACTATTTCGAACGGATGCAGACGGCCCAGGCGGCCCTCCAGACGCTGGAAGCCGAGATTTCGGCTGTCGCCCAGCGCAAGACCGAGCTCCAGCGGCAGCTGGAGGGCGAGGAACCCTCCTTTGGCCTGGCCGACCCGGGCAAGAGCATGGCCGGCGGCGGCGCGACCTCCGTGGACGCCACGATTGCCAGCTTCGAGACCCAGCTCGAGCAGCTCCGGCTCAAGTTCACCGACAAACACCCCGATATCGTCAACGTGACCAAGACCCTCGAGGATCTCTACCGCCTGCGGGACGAGGAACGGGCCCGGAACCGGTCCATTACCGGCGGCACGAGTGCGTCGGCCGCACTGCAAATGAACCCGGTCTACCAGGACATGCGCATGGCGCTGAGCCGGGCCGAGGTTGAGCTTGCCGGGCTGCGCGCCCAGCTGGGCGAGAAGCGCGCCGCCGTGGGTTACCTCCGCCGGATGATCGACACGATCCCCGAGGTGGAGGCACAGCTGAACCGCCTGAACCGTGACTATGAGGTGGTGAAGCGCCAGCACGATGCGCTGCTGGAGCGCCTCGAGTCCGCCAGGCTTGCCGACCAGGTGCAGCAGGACAGTGAGGCCGTCTCGTTCGACGTGCTGGACCCGCCACGGGTGCCCTTGCTCCCATCCGCGCCGAACCGGCTGCTGCTCAACCTGTTTGCCCTGGTGGCCGGCCTGGGGATTGGCGCCTTCGCGACCTTCGTGCTGAACAAGCTGGATCCCGTGTTCTATTCCTCGACCCATCTCAAGAACGTGCTGAAACTGCCCGTTTTCGGCACCCTGCCCCGGGCCAGTGCGCTGGCGGTGCCGGCCGACTGGCGACCCTTTGCCATGGGCACCGGCGGCCTGGTGATCGCGTGCCTGCTGGTGAACCTCGCCGGCAGGAATGGCCTGGCGCCCCTCGCCCAGCTGCTGGCGGGCTGACCTCCCATGGGTATCATCGAAAAAGCCATCCGCCTCAGGAACGCCGCGACCGCCGCTGACGGCGGGCCGGAACCGGGCCCCAGGCCGCGGCAGGCCCCCCGGGTAGCTCCGACGCTGGGCCGGCCAAGTGGTGAACCCGTCAGTTTCCTCCGGCTCGCTGCAGTGGGCATGCTCCCGGACCCGGAACGGGACCAGCAACTCGTCGAGCAGCTCCGGCACCTGAAGCGTCCCATACTGCAGAACGCCTTCGGGCCGCTGGCGGAAGGCGTGGCCAACGTGGTGATGGTCACCAGCGCCAGGCCCGGCGCCGGCAAGACCTTCGTTTCGGCTGCACTGGCCCAGGCACTCACGCGTTCCCGCGAGCTGTCGGTCATCCTCGTGGACATGGACAACATCAAGGCGACCCTCACCAGAGGCCTGGAGCTGACCGACAGGACGGGCTTTCTCGACGCCGTGGACCAGCCAGGGATCTCGCTCGAATCAACGCTGGTAGCGACCGAGGTCCCCGGGCTGCGGATCGTCCCGACGGGCCGGCAGACCAGGGAATCCTCGGAATTGCTGCACTCCGCGCGGGCGGCAGAACTCATCAATCATCTGTCCGACGATGATCCCACGCGGATCATCATCCTCGATTGCCCGCCGCTCCTGTCCACGCCCGATGCCCACGCCATCCTCGGGCTGGCGCACCAGGTCCTTGTGGTGGTCGAGGCCGGCGTCACGAAGGAAAGCGAGATGAAGCAGGTCCTCGAGGCGATCGGCGGCGAGAAGCCGGTGGGACTGATCCTCAACAAGGCCGTGGGCGGCCTAACGTCCCTCTACGGGGGAGACTACTATGCCAGCGCCCATGACGCTTCCTGACCGGCAAGGCTTCGGCCGGTCGCGACCCGGGTTGACGTTCCTGCTGCTGGCCACCATGGGCGTGGTGCCCGCGGCTACCGCACTGGAGATCATCCCGTCGGTCACCGTCGGGGCGGTATATACCGACAACCTGTTCCTGACACCGGACAATGAGACCAGCGATCTGGTCGGCCGCATCGATCCGAGCATCAACATCACCCACCAGTCCCAGCGCATAAACCTCAGGGCTGACTACACCTACTCCTACCTCGGCTACGCCGAGACCGACGACGTCAACGGCAGCTTCAACGAAGCAAGCGGAGCCCTCGACCTGGTGCTGATCCCTAACCTGCTCACCCTCGAGACCGTGGGTGAACTGAGCCAGCAACTGATCGACCCCGAGAACGGGGTGTTCTATACGAACGTGTCGATCGTCGACAACCGGACGGACGAGGCGCGCCTGGAGACCAGCCCGCACCTGCAAACGGAGATCGGCGGCATCGGGATTGACTCCCGCTACGTGGTCGGGCTGGTCAACTACGATGCGCCCGACATCCAGGACGTGGACTACCAGGAGTGG
The DNA here is from genome assembly GCA_016789845.1 of Chromatiales bacterium. Taxonomy (GTDB): domain Bacteria; phylum Pseudomonadota; class Gammaproteobacteria; order Steroidobacterales; genus SHZI01. The sequence continues at coordinate 143,605 of JAEUQA010000067.1, read as the reverse complement.
CACACCGCGATTACGGGCGAGGAGCGGAACAAGGGGCTGTCCTGGGGGCTGTATCACGACTGGGAGCTCTACGAGTACGAGACGCCCCCCGACAACACGGCCCAGCTCGCCTACCTGACCCTGACTTACGGCCTCCGCCAGACTGGCGACTTCTTCGTTTTTGGCTCCATCGGCATGGAGAGCGATTACCAGGACTTCACGGATGCCAGCCTCGTCGATACCTACTGGGCGGTCGGCTTCAGGCGCCAGACTTCGCGGACGCTAGTCGAGGCCTCCTTCGGCGAGCGCAGCTTCGGATCCACGTGGGGCGCCCGGATCCGTCGCGAGATCAACGAGGGCAGCATCGAGTTGTCCTACCGGGAAGATCCGTCCGTCGATGAGCAGATTTTCGAGCAACGGCCAGCAGTTGACGACACGCCGCAACCGCCGGAAACGCCGGGCAACATCGACCGGCGCGGCGTGGGCGACCGCTTCATCTACAAGCTGCTCTCCGCGAGCCTGGTCCGGGCACTGGGCCGCAACGAGGTGTCGTTGCTCCTGTTCAACGAGGTGCGCGATGAGTTCCTGGACCGGACCGATACCAACCAGGATCCCGTCAAGAATTCCGAGACGGAGACGGGCATCGTGCTCGGGCTGTCACGGCAGATTGGCCGGCGCACGACGGTGGGCGCCAGCGGACAATACAGCCAGCGCGAATTCCGGGATGGCAATGACGACGAAGTAAGCGAGCTCCGCGGCTTCGTCATCTACGATCTGGGGCGGAAACTGAGCCTGGAGGGCTGGCTGGCCCGCTATGAGCAGCAGGGGTCCGATAACCCCAACGACAACTACCAGGAATTCCAGACGGGCCTTTCCGCTAACTACAGCTTCCGCTGAGCCGTGCCCATGGAGACGCAATCCCGCCGTCCGGACCCGGTGCCGAACGACGCGCCAGGCCAGGGCGCGGCGACCTTCGTGAACGGCATGTCCGTGGACGTGGAAGAGCACTTCCAGGTCCAGGCCTTTGCCGACTGCATGCCCCGGTCAGCCTGGAACTCGGCACCGTCTCGCGTCGAACACAACGTTCGCCAGCTTCTGGAGCTCTTTGCCGGGCACGGCGTCCATGCCACGTTCTTCACCCTCGCCTGGGTCGCCGAGCGGCATCCCGCCCTCGTGCGCGAGATCGCCGCGGCCGGCCACGAGATTGCGAGTCACGGCTGCGAACACATCCCCGTATACGAGCAGACGCCCGCCGAGTTCCGGGCTGACGCCGGGCGCAGCAAGGCGGTCCTGGAGGACCTTGCCGGCGTGCCGGTGACGGGCTACCGCGCCGCCAGCTTTTCCGTGGTGCCCCGCAGTGCCTGGGCCTTCGAGGAACTCGAGCGCGCCGGCTACCGTTATTCGTCGAGCATCGTGCCGGTGAGCCATGACATCTACGGCTTCCCCGGGGCGCCCCGCTTCCGGCACCAGCCCACCGCGTCGCGCCAGCTGACCGAGTGCCCGGCCAGCACGGTCCGGGCGGGCGGGCGGCTGTGGGCCTGCGGGGGCGGCGGCTTCTTCCGCTTCTTCCCCTATCCGGTCTTCCGCTGGGCGATCCGGCGCCTGCACGAGCAGGACGGCCAGCCGCACTTCTTCTACATGCACCCCTGGGAGGTAGACCCGGACCAGCCGAGGGTCCCGGGCGCCCGCGCCCGTTCGCGCTTCCGCCACTACGTGAACCTGGACAAGACCGCCTCGCGCCTCGACCGCCTGCTGCGGGACTTCCGCTGGGACCGGTATGACCGCCTCCTGGGCATCCAGCCTGCCCCATGACCCTGGCGGTACATACACTGGGGTCAGACCCCGGCGCCACTGCGGAATGGGATGATTTCGCCCGCACGACACCTGGCGGCACCCTCTACCACCGGCTCGCCTGGCGCCGGATCTTTGCAGGGGAATTCGGCTGGGAAACGCACTACCTCGGCGCTCGGGACGCCAGTGGCCTGGCGGGAATCCTGCCCCTGGTACGGCTTAAGAGCCGGCTATTTGGCGACTTCCTGGTCTCACTGCCCTGCGTGAACTATGGCGGCGTGGTTGCCCGGAACGAGGCGGCGGATCGCCTGCTGGTTTCGGCGGCGGTGGAGCTGGCCGGTTCCCTCCGCGTGAGCCACCTCGAACTGCGTGAACTGCAGCCCCGGGATTCGGCCTGGCCGGTGCGCACGGACAAGGTGAGCATGCAGGGGGGCCTCGCGGCGAACCCGGAGGAGCACTGGGGCCAGCTACCCGCCAAACTGCGCTCCCAGGTGCGCCGGCCCCAGAAGGAAGGGGCTACGGCCCGGATTGGCGGGGCTGAACTCCTCCCCCAGTTCTACGCCGTCTTCGCCCGCAACATGCGGGACCTGGGCACGCCGGTCTACGGCCGGTCATTCTTTGCAGCCATTGCGCGGGAACTCGGGGAGCACATGGACGTGGTCATTGCGGACCTCCACGGCCAGCCGGTCGCGGCTGGCATCCTCCTGCATTCCGGCGGGCGCACGGAAATCCCCTGGGCGTCCTCGCTCCGCTCCGCCAATCGCCTCGGAGTCAACATGCTCATGTACTGGGAGAGCCTGAAGCGCGCCATCAGCAGGGGCTCGACCGTGTTCGATTTTGGCCGCTCAACCCAGGATAGCGGCACCTACCGGTTCAAGCGCCAGTGGGGCGCGGAACCGGTGCCACTGTACTGGCACTACTGGCTCGCGGATGGCGGCGCGCTACCCCGCCTGAATCCGTCCAATCCGAAGTACGCCCTGGCCATCGCCGCCTGGCAGCGCCTGCCCCTGTGGCTAGCCAACGGCCTCGGCCCGCACATCGTGCGCAATCTCCCATGACGTTCACCCACTGATGTGCGGCATCTACGGCGAAGTCTCCCTCCATCCGGGCCGGCACCCCGACCGCGCCGCCGTCGCCCGTTCCGGCGCGTCCATGGTGCACCGTGGCCCGGACGACGACGACCTGCATGTGACCGACCGGGTTGCACTCGGGCTCCGGCGCCTGTCCATCATCGACGTGAGCGGCGGCCGCCAGCCGCTGTTCAACGAGGACCGGACCGTGGCGGTCGTCTGCAACGGCGAGATCTACAACTTCCGCGAACTGCGGGCGGAGCTTACGGCTAAAGGGCACCGGTTCCGGACAGGCAGCGATGCTGAAGTCCTGGTGCACCTTTACGAAGAGCACGGCGACGATTTCGTGACCCGCCTGCGCGGCATGTTCGGCTTTGCCCTGTGGGACGAACCGCGCCAGCGCCTGGTCCTGGGCCGGGACCGTCTCGGCATCAAGCCGGTCTACTACGCCAACACTGGCGGATCCGTGGCCTTCGCCTCGGAATCGAAGGCGCTGGTCGGCCGGCCGGACATCGACGTCCGGCTCGATGCGCGGGCGCTGGAGGATTACCTGGCGCTCGGCTATGTGCCCAATCCCCACAGCCTCTTCGCCGGCATCCGCAAGCTGCCGCCCGGACACCTGGCCGTCGTCGAGAACGGGGCGTTGCGGGAGCGCCGCTACTGGCAGCTCCGGATGGAGCCCCGGGCCGGGGTGACCATGGACGAGTGGACCCGGGAGATCCGGGGCGCCCTGGCGGCGAGCGTGGAAGCCCAGATGATCAGCGACGTGCCGCTGGGTGCGTTCCTGAGCGGCGGCATCGACTCGACGATGATCGTGCACTACATGGCCGCGGCAGCACTGGGCCCCGTGCGCACCTACTCCATCGGTTACGACGAGTCCTCCGGCGGGGCGTTCTACAATGAACTCAGCTACGCCCGCGACATCGCCACGCGCTACGGCACGGAGCACAAGGAACTGGTGGTGAGGCCCGAGATCGTGGCGCTCCTGCCGGGCCTGATCTGGCACATGGACGAACCGACGGCAGACTCGGCCATCGTGACCACTAGCCTGGTTGCCCAGCACGCCGCCCGGGACGTGAAGGTGATCCTGTCCGGCGTCGGCGGCGACGAGTTGTGGGGCGGCTACGACCGCTACATGATGCCCCACTATGTGGGGCTCGTCCGGCGCGTGCCGGCCTGGTTGCGACGGATGGCGCTCCGCCCGCTCAGTCGCGCCCTCCCGGTGGACCGGCACTCCCGGCTGCTCAACATGTTCCGCTACCTGCGCACGCTGACCACCCTGGCGGATGCAGAACCGTCGGCGCGCTACCACGAACTGATGCAGGTCTTCGGGCGCAGCCAGCTGGCCGGACTGCTGGAGCGAGGCACGTCCGGAGCCGATGACGCCCTCCTGCAGCTGCTCGCCCGCTACCCCGACGAGCAGGAACTGGACCGGATCTTCCTGGCCGATGCCGGCACCCAGCTAACGGACGACCTCCTGCTCCTCTCCGACAAGATGAGCATGGCCCATTCCCTGGAGTCGCGGGTGCCGCTGCTCGACGAGCGGCTCGTCGACCTGGCGGCCACGGTCCCGGCGGAGCTGCGGGTCAATGGCCGGCACACGCGCTACCTGCTGAAGCGCGCCATGCGCGGCGTCATACCGGACGTCACCCTGGACCGGCGCAAGCGCGGCTTTGGCCCGCCCATGGGCGGGTGGCTGAAGCGTGAACTGGGGCCCGTGGTCGGCCGCCTGCTGTCGCCGGCCGCCGTGGCCCGCCGCGGCCTGCTGCGCCCGGAAGTGGTGACCCGGCTGATCGACGATCACCGCGCGAATCGCGCCGATCACACGGACCAGCTCTTCGCGCTGATCACACTGGAACTCTGGTGCCGTCTCTTCCTCGACAGGGAACCCGCCCCAGACCTGGCCGAGTGGCTCACCGCGGGGGGCTAGCCCCGCCGCCGACTAGCGTCGCAACCACTCAATGCAGCGGCGCGCCACCTCGTCCCGCCACTGGCGGCGGGAGAATGTGTGGTCGGCGTCATCCAGTGTGAACTGCGTCACGCCCGGCCTGCCGAGCAGCGCCTGCCAGGCCGGCGTGCGGGCCACGTCGCGAAACTCGCCGGCCGTCAGGTCCCGGCCGCTGAGAATGATCAGGGTTTGCCCGCCAAAGGCCACCAGAGCCCGCCTGAGGCGCTCTGGGAGGGGGGCTGCATCGCCGCCTGACTCGAGCTGGCCGGAAGCAGCTGCGGAGGGCGGAGGCCCCTGGCCCACGCCCAGCGCCCGGGCCAGCGTGCCAAGAAAGCCGCCCAGGGAGGCCCCTATCTGCACCTGGCCGCTCACCAGCTTGCGCCAGAAATCCGCGTCGAGCAGGCGTCGGGTGTAGTACTCGGAGACGTAGGACCTGGCCAGGGTTTCTTCGGTGCGAACCCAGGGATTGAGCAGCATCAGGCGGGTCACACGCGGATCGCTGGGGGCGTATAGCAGGCCGGCCGCCGCACCGTCGCAGAGCCCCCAGATGGCCACGTCACGGAGGCCCGGCACGGCGGCCTGCAGCGCATCGAGCGCCGCGCGGATGTCGGCATCGATCTGTTCAAAACTTCGTGGCTCCCCGTCGCTGTCGCCCATGCCACGGTAGTCGAAGCGCAGCACCGGAAAGCCGGCTTTGGCCAGTTCACGGGCCAGCAGCAGGAACTGACGGTGGCTTCCGACCCGGTACTGGGGACCGCCCACGACCACCAGGACCCCCCGGGTGGCCGGCGCCTCGGGCAGGTGCAGCACGCCAGCAAGGCAATCACCGTCGGCGCTGAACGTCTGGACCCGGGTCTGCATATCAAGGAGCCAGCCGGGCAACTGTCATGGCCACCAGCGCGTCGCACACGGCGATCTCCGCGGTCGACCAGAAGGCATCGCCCTGGACGGCGTGGGTCTGCACCGCGGCGCCGCGCGCCGCCAGCGTGCCGGCAGCCACTCCGATCGCCTCCGGCACGGGCGCCCCGGCCTGGCGCACCAGGTGGAACCAGTCGATGCTGAGTGGCCGGTCGGGCAGCAGGCTGGCCAGGTGGCGACCGTTTAGCGCCCCGTAGAGTTCTGGCGTGAGGTCGTACCCGGCAACTTCCACTGGTTCGCCGGCAGCCAGCCGGGCGCGCAGGCTTTCCTGGGTCTCCTTCGCTTCCCCGCCCCCCGTCAGGCCGGCAGCGGTCCGCAGGCGCAGGAACTGCGTGAGCACGTCGGCTCCGGACAACGCCGGTTGCCAGAGCAGCAGTTGCCGGACCGTGGCCAGCTGCCCGGTGAGCTCCATGCCGGGCAGAGCCCCGAACCGCAGGCCCACTATGGCCGTGACTGACCCGCCCTGCTGCTCCGCCCAGCGCGCCGCGCGCATGAGGTCGGCAAGCCATGTGGCATACCGCGCATCGCGGAAGTCGCCCCAGCTGTCGCCGGTCCCGGCGAGATCAACCAGCAGCGCTCCCCGGCCGCTGGCGGCGGCACTCCGCCCCAGCATCGCCAGCATGCGCCGCGATTTATTCAGTTCCTCGGCAAAGGGTGGAACGACCAGCAGCCATTCGCTGACCGGGGCCTCCCGGGGCAGCCACGCGGTCACCAGGATCTCACCGCCCTCCGTCGGCAGGAAGAACGGCGCGAGGCGGTGCCCGGACTCACCCAATGCCGGCGTCACCTGCCACGCTTGGCGTCGACGAACCGGCTCAGGCTGCCCACGGTGGCGAACACATCGGCCGACATCTCGTCATCATCAATGCTGATGCCGTACTGGTCCTCGATGGCGGTGAGAATCGCCACGACGGCCATGGAATCCACCTCGGGAACATGGCCCAGCAGTGGCGTGTCCGCCGTGAAAGCATCGGCCCGCCGGCCCAGCTGCAGCGTGCTTCGCAGGATTTCCACCACTTCCTTGACGTCATTCATACCGGAGATGTTCCACGAGTTGTCACCAATCAATGTGCCGCAGGACCGCCCGGGCCGCCAGCAGCGGCGTCAGGCGGCGGGGGTTGCCGGCCTGGAGCTGTTCCAGGTCGTGTAGGTCCGGCCGGCGAGCGCCTGGCCAATGCCGAGCAGGCTGGCCACGTTCACCGCGCAGAAGTAATAGGGGATGTTGAGGAGCCGCACGGGGCGGCCGGCGCGCTCCAGCAGCAGCCCGCCGAGGGCGGCCCCGTAGAGCAACGCCTGGGCTGCCAGGGTAGCCCCGTAGAACAACGAGCCTGCCGCGAGCCAGAGATTGCTCACCAGGATGACCAGGAGGAACAACGGGACGAACCACCGCAGGACCTTGTGGGACATGAACTGCAGCGCGAAGAAACCGTGGCGGAAGGGATTCAGCAGGCTGCGGAGCTTGAGGGTGGCGCGCCAGGCCCGGTTGACGATCCGCACCTTGCGACGGAATTCGGCGCCGAAACCCTCCGCGCCACCCTCCCAGGATACGGCTTCCGCCTCGTAGACGTTCCGGTAGCCCCGGGCGACGACCTGGAGGGGATTCACGAAGTCGGACAGGTCGGCCACGCCCAGGTCCGAGTACAGGGCCTTGCGCACCGCGTAGATCGCGCCATCGGCGCCCACGAGCGACCCGAGGCTGCTCTCCAGCCCCTTGATCCACAGCTCGTAGGTCCAGTACTGGTTCTCCGCGTCCGTCGATGCGTCGTCCTCCGCGATGCGGTACCGGGACTCGCCGGTGACGGCGCCGACCTCCGGATCGGCGAAATTTCGCACCAGGTGGCGAAGGGCCAGCACGTCGTACATGGCGTTGGCATCGGAGAACACGATGATCTCCCCGTGTGCCCGCCGCACGGCTGCGTTCAGGCCAGCCGTCTTGCCCCCGCGCTCGGGCATCCGGAGCAACTCGACCCGCGGGTCCTGGCAGGCAAGAACCACCGCGTCAGTGCCGTCACTGGAGGCATCGGACACGACCAGGATGTGCAGCCTGTCTGCCGGGTAGTCGAGCGCCAGCGAATTCCGCAGCTTGTCGCCAATGACCGCGACCTCGTTGTAGGCCGACACGATGAGCGTCACCGGCGGCTCGACAGGGGCCGAACGCACCGGGCGCCCGAAGCCCAGGACGCCGAGCAGCCACAACGCAACGGGATACCCTGCGTACACGTAGACAACCACGCAGGCACTGATCCAGAAAGCGGCTGTTGCAAGACTGTCGGCCATGCCGGTTGGCATCCTTGGAAATCCGGTCGGCGGGTCGGGCGGCGAACCCGCCACGCAGACCGCACCCTGCCCGGTCCGGCGCCCGCAAGTCAAGGAAGTCGGTCGCGGGCCGTTACCTGGCATTAGCGGGGCCGTGGCCCGCGCCCGGCGATCTGCCGGGTGGTTGCTGGACAAGCCCGGGCGCATCCCGAAGAATTGCCCGTCACTCTCGACCCACACCCAGCGGCACGCATGGCTGACATGTTCGGAATCTGGTCTCCCGGTCAGCCTGCCGGATCACCCGCCGCGGCGTGGCGTGCGCCCTCCCGGGCCAGCGTCGACGGCGTCGAGATCTGCATCGACGGGCAGCCCCGGTACGGCACTGGCCCACCACCGTCTGGCGAAAGCCCCGCCGGCACGCTGCTGCGGGCGTACCGGGACCATGGAGACGAGGTATTCCGCAGCGTGACGGGGCCCTTCGCCGCCGTCATCGTGGACACGCGGCGCCAGCGGGCGCTGCTCGCTGTGGACCGGGTAGGCATCCGCCCCTTGAGCTACGCCCTGACACCGGAAGGCGGGCTCGCATTCGGCTCCTCGGCCCTGGCCGTGGCGGAGGCCGCGGCCGGGCCGGCGGGCGTCCGGCTCGATCCCCAGGCCGTCTACGACTACATGTACCTGCACATGGTGCCCAGCCCGGCCACCGTGTACCCGGGCGTGCGCAAGGTGCCGCCAGCCGGCAGGGTGATCCTTGCGGCGGGACGACTGCTGGAGGAACGCTACTGGCAACCAGAGTTTCCCCGACGAACCGGGGGCGATGCCCGGGCGCTCGGCGAGGAACTGCATCGCCGCCTCCGGGTGGCCGTGGAGCGCGCGCTGGCCGGCGCCGTCAACCCGGGTGCGTTCCTGAGCGGCGGCCTCGACAGCTCCACCGTGGTCGGCGTGCTCGCGCAGCTGGTCCCGGTGCCGGCGCGCACCTTCTCCGTCGGCTTCAATACCGAGGGGTACGATGAACTGGCCTTTGCCCGCCTCGCCGTCTCCCGCTTCGGCGCCCGCGGCGAGGAGTACATCGTGACGCCGGAGGACGTGGCCGCGGCGTTGCCGGTCATCGCCGGCGCCTACGACGAGCCCTTCGGCAATTCTTCCGCCATCCCCACCTACTTCTGTGCCCGCATGGCCCATGGGGCCGGCATCGACCGGCTGCTCGCGGGGGATGGCGGCGACGAGATCTTCGCCGGGAACCCCCACTACACCCGGCAGGCCCTGTTCGAGCACTACTGGCGGCTACCGGGCCCGCTGCGCAGCGGACTGCTGGAAAAAGGCCTGCTCAAGTGGGTGCCCGAAGACGCCGCCTGGCCCCTCGGCAAGCTCCGCAGCTACGTGCAGCAGGCCAGCATTCCCCTGCCGAAGCGCCTGCACTCCTGGAATTTCATGTTCCGCGAAGCGCCGACGTCGATCTTCACGGCGGGCTTCCTGGATCGCATCGACCAGGACCATCCCGTCGCGGTGATGGACGCCACCTGGGCCGAGGTTCCGGACGCTCCGGTCCTGGACAAGCTCCTGTACTTCGACTGGAAGTTCGTCCTCGCGGACAACGACCTGCGAAAGGTGGGCCGGATGTGCGAACTGGGCGGGGTCGAGGTGCGCTACCCGATGCTCGACACGGAGCTGCTCGACTTCTCGCTGCGCATCCCGGCGCAACTCAAGATCCGGGGGCAGAACCTCCGGCATTTCTACAAGGAGGCCATGCGCGGCTTCCTTCCGGACCAGATCGTGGACAAGACCAAGCACGGCTTCGGCCTGCCCTTCGGCGTCTGGCTGAAGTCGTCTCCCGGCCTCATCCGCCTGGCGGCGGATACGCTGGCGTCGCTCGCGACGCGGGACATCTTCCGCCCCGACTTCCTGGCCGGCATCCAGGCGCAGCACCGGGACGGGCACCCGGGCTACTACGGCTACGTGATCTGGGATCTGCTGATGCTCGAGCAATGGCTCGCAGCGCGGCGGCTTGGCCTGTGAGGGTGCAGGGACGTGACCGGAATCCTGCCGCGTACGCAGCCCGGGATGGTACCGTAGGGTTCGCTGGCGCAAGCCTTTCCCCGGGCCTCAACGGACTGAACAGGGCAAGCCGACGGTGTCGCTGACCTCCGCCATATTCCTGATCGCATTCTCGGGCGGGCTCATCCTGAGCCTCGTTCGGCACCCGGCGTTCGGGCTGTATACCTACGTGGCGATCTTCTACCTCCACCCACCGGACCGCTGGTGGGGGGAGATGCTCCCCGACGTGCGCTGGTCGCTGCTCGCGGCGTTCGTCACCCTGCTCTCCCTGTGGCGGGCAGAGGCCATTCCCGGGCGCCCCGGCTGGCTGCACAACAATTCGGTGCGACTCTTCCTGCTCTTCGTGGTCTGGTTCTGGATCCAGCTACCCTGGGCGCTGGCGCCGGAGGAGCACATGGAGGCCGGGATCCTCTTCACGAAGTACCTGCTGCTCGTCTACCTGATCTATGCCGTCGTGCAGACGGAGGAGATCTTCGGCAACGTCCTGCTCGCCCACGTGCTCGGCTGCTTCTTCCTCGGGTGGATCGTCTTCGTCACCCCGGAGTCGGGCCGTCTCGACGGCCGCTTCGACGGGGTCGGCGGGCCCGGCATCGACGACGCCAATTCACTGGCGATGCAGCTCGCGACCGGCCTGCTGGCCGCATCCGCCCTGATACTCCGCGGGTCGATGCCCATCCGGCTCATAGCGCTCGCCGTCACCCCGTTCATCGTTAACGGCATGATCCAGACCATGAGCCGGGGGCCGGTGCTCGGCCTGATCTTCGGCGGTCTCGTGATGCTGATGCTGACCCCGACGCGCTTCCGCCGCGTCTACTACGCCCTCGGAGTGCTCGGCCTGCTGATACTGCTGCGCATGGCACCCGACACGTTCTGGGAGCGCCTCGGCACCATCTCGGCAACAGTGGAGCAGCCGGAGGAGGTGGACATGAGCACCCAGACCCGCCTCGCCCTGGTGACGGCGCAGCTGCAGATGACCTTCGATCATCCCTTCGGCTCGGGCCACCGGGGAACGGCCGTGCTCAGCCCACGGTATCTCGGCGCGGAGCACATGGCCAAGACCGAGTGGGGCGAAGCACTGGGCACCCGCTCGTCCCACAACACCTTCCTGACGGTTCTCGCCGAGCAGGGCGTGATCGGCGCCATGCTTTTTGCTGGCCTGCTGGTGACGGCCTTCCGGCAGCTGCGCGGCCTGAAAGCGCTAGACAGGACGGGGCTGCCGGAGGGGCTCGGCACCTACCGGGCGGCGGTGGCCGGCTGCCTGGCCTGCGTGCTCATGGCAGGCATGTTCACGGACTTTCTCAAGGCCGAGGTCTTCGTCTGGTTCATTGGGCTGCAGGCTGCGCTGTACGACCTGGCGGCGCGCTCCATGACGGCCGCCGAGCCCGCTGCACCGGCGGCTCCGTTACCCCCGCCCGCCCCGACGAAGGGACCCCGGCGCCTCGCCGGGGCGCCACCCGCACGCGGCCGGCGTTGACGCCGCAACCCGCACTGGCGTACTCATGACCGAATACCGACTCATGACCTGGACGGATGCCTTCGCCGCATACCGCGCAGAGTGGCTGGCCCTCGGGATCGAACGCGGACTCAACCCAACGCTGTTGCCAGACTGGTCGCGGATCATCGTCGAGAGCCTCAGTACCCCTGCGGACGTCCGGGTGCTCGTGGGCACCGACGGCCCGCGACTCACGAGCCTGCTCCCCTTCCGGTTGCGCCGGGACCGCATCCGCCGGATCCCCGTGTGCATCCTCGAGCCCATCAGCAGCATGGTGTCGTACCACGCCGAACTGGTCAGCCGGGAGGAGCCTTCGGAGCTTGTGCGGGCCCTGCTCCGCACCCGGGATGAACTGGGCTGGGATATGGTGCGACTGACGGGCATTCTTGAGGACAGTCCCACGGCGCATGCGCTCCGGACAGTCGCCAGGGAGGAGCGCCTCAGCCTCATCCACTGGCCCGGCGAAGCGTCCCCCTACCTCCGGATAGGCATGAGCGGTGAAAAGCTTGTCGCCGGACGCGACAAGCGCGATCGGTACCTTATTCGGAAGCACGCCAAGGACTTCGCGGCAACGACCGGCTCGTCCGAGCGGTGGTATGGCAAGGATGCAGACGTGGAGGAACTGCTCACGGCGATGCTGCACGTGGAGGCGGGCAGCTGGAAGAAGGCCGCCGGCGTCGCCATCAGCAGCGACCCGCGGGAGACTGAATACTACCGGCGCCTGCTGCCCTGGCTATCCGGGGAGGATCAGCTGGCTGCCCTGGTGCTGTTTATCCATGCAGAGCCCGTGGCCTACACCCTCTGTTACGGGTGGCGCGGGGCCTACGGGTGCATGAAGGGGACCTACCAGGAGGAATTTGCCCGGCTCGCAGTCGGGCATCACGCCCAGGACCAGCTGGTCGCCCGCATAGCAGACGCCGGCGCCCAGGAGTTCGATTTCCTGGGCGATGCAGACCCCTACAAGCTCGCCTGGTCCCCGCTCACGCGCCGGCACGGCGACTACTTCCTGTACGCGCCACGGGGCCGCGGCCGCTGGCTCGGATTCCTGCAACGCCTGCGCAACCGGCTGCGCCGGCGCGCCGGCAAGCCCCGGGACCCTGACCAGGTCTGATCAGCGACGTTTCAGGCAGCCGTGGCCGGCAGCTGACGGTAGCAACGGAGTAACCGCGCGCAGAAGCGGTCGCGGCTCCGGTCCCAGGAGCCCACCCGGGGTATCTCGAAGGCATCGCCATTGCGGGTCGCGCTGGCCCACACGGTGGTCACGGCGGCATCGAAGCCGGCCCCCCTGGCCAGGGCCACGTCCCGGCTCAGATAGTCGGTACCGGGCTTGCCATTGGGGTAGGCAAAGAGCGGCACGGGCGCCCCCAGCAGGTTCTCCAGGGCTGCCTTGCCGGAGCTGATCTCCCGCGCCGCCTCGTCGGCCACCAGGCGCGCGAGGATGGGATGGGACAGCGTATGGCCGCCTATGGCCATGCCGGCGCGATGCAGGCTGCGCACTTCGTCGCTGGTCATCATGAGATGGTCCGGCGGACGGCCTCCCGCGGCGTGGAGCAACTGCAGTGCCGCGCCAAGCCGGTCGGGTCCCGCCAGGTACTTCAGCCGGCCGATGAGCTGGTTCGCCAGCCGTACGCGGCCGGGTCCGTCGGTGACGTGGCAGGTGCCGGCACCTGCCAGGCCCGTGTCCCAGGCGCCCGGCGGCGCTACGCGGCACGCCTCGATGACGAGGTCGTTGAACATGCACCCGCCATCGAGGAAACCGGCAGCCACGAAGAACGTGGCATGCAGGCCGAAGTGCCGCAACACCGGCAGCGCCACCTGGTAGTTGTCCGCATAGCCGTCGTCGAAGGTGATGGCCACCGCCCGGGGGCCCAGCGTGCCATCACGCAGTCGCGCGATGGCCTCGGCCAGGGGCACCACGTTGAAGTGCTCCGCCAGTGCCCGCATGTGCACGGCAAAGGCCTGACGCTCCAGCAGGTCCGGGCACATGGGATCCGGTGATTCCGGCACCCGGTGATAGTGCAGGATGACGAGCCGACGGCCCTCACCGCCGCGGGACAGCAGGTTGCCGGCGGCGCGAAAGCCAGCGCTGCGCAGGCCGTCCAGCACCGTCATTCCCGGCCCGTCACGCCGGAACCGGCCGGCGGTCCGGCCTGTGCAAGGCCGCGTAAACGGGCTGGTAGCGCGCGACGGATGCACGCCAGGTCCGCTCGGCGTGGACCCACTGCCGGGCCCGCTCGCTGAGTACCGCCAGGCTGCCGCTTCCAAGTGCCGCATCGATGCCGGCCGCCAGGGCGGCCGGCTGGCCGGCGGGAAACAGCAGGCCATTGAACCCGTGGCGGATCAGTTCCCTGTGGCCCGCCACGTCGCTGGCCAGCACCGGCTTGCCGGCGGCCATGGCCTCCAGGGGTTTCAGTGGCGTAACCATGTCAGTGAGCGGCGTCGATGGCCGGGGATAGACGAGCAGGTCCAGGGCGCCGTACCAGGCCCCGACGTCGCCGTGGGGCACCCGGCCAATGAACGTGACGAACTGCCCGAGACCGAGCGCTGCAACCTGTGCCTGGAGGCGTTGCTCCTCGGCGCCACCACCGACCAGCAGGAGCCTGAAATCCTCGCGCCTCTGCCGCAGGACCGCCGCGGCCGCCACGAGCAGGTCGAGGCCCTCCCAGTTGTAGAAGGAGCCGATGAAACCGATCAACCGCTCCCCGGCCGGCGCATATTTCTGGCGAATGGCGGGCCAGCCGGGGTGGACGCGGCCGAACTGGGCGGTGTCGACCGCGTTCGGGATCACGGTCACCCGGTCCGGTGGCACGCCCCGCGCGCAGATTTCGGCCCGCAGGCCGTCGCAGATGGTCGTCACCGCGTCGGCACGCCGGAGGACCCGGGTCTCCAGCGCCCGGGACAGGCGGAAGCGCAGGCTGCCGCGCTTCGTCACGCCCTCCGTCACGGCGGCGTCCTCCCAGGAGGAGCGCATCTCGTAGACCACCGGAATGCCGAGCCGCCGGCCGACCTGAAGGGCAGCAAGGCCCACCAGGCAGGGCGAGTGGGCGTGCAGGATATCAGGGTGTGAAGCACGGGCCACCTGCTCCGCGCGTGCGGCGAGCGTGGCAATGGTGGACAGTTGCTCAGCCACCGGCTGTCGACGCAGCCAGCCCTGGCCGGGGAGCGTACGTAGAAAGTGCAGGCCAGCCACCTGTTCCTCGGGGACTTCGGCGGGATGCCGGTCACTCGTGACCTGTACCGTCTCCCACCCCAACGCCGCCTGCTCCCGCAGGATCGCAGCCGTGCGGAAGGCGTAGCCATCCTGGACGGGCAGCGAGTGGTTGAGGAGATGCAGGATGCGCAAGCGCTTACAGCAGCAGTTCCGCCGGCGGCGGGTGGCTGAGGAACGCGAGGGGGCTGGCGGTCAGTCCATAGGCCCCCGACTGGAACACGACGATCAGGTCGCCGATCTCCGCCCGGGCCATCTCCATGTTGTCGGCCAGCAGGTCCAGGGGCGTGCAGAGTGGGCCGACCACGGTGGCCACCTCGCGGGATTCCCCGGTCACCCGGTTACCGATCAGCACCGGATAGTTCTTGCGGAGCACCTGGCCGAAGTTGCCGGACGCGGCCAGGTGGTGATGCAGGCCGCCATCCGTCACCAGGAAGACGCGGCCACGGGATACCTTCCGGTCGATGATCCGGGCGATGTAGATGCCAGCCTCGCCGACCAGGTAACGGCCCAGTTCCACGACCAGCGTCGCGCCCGGCAGGTCGCGGGCGGCGATCTGGACGAGCCCGTGCAGGTGCGTCCCGATCGGCGCCAGGTCCAGGGGCTGCTCGCCGGGGAAATAGGGAATGCCGAAACCTCCGCCGATGTTCACGAAGCGCGGCGGGCAGGGCGCATCCCGGGACAGGGCCGTGACCAGGGCGACGCTCTTGGTCTGGGCCTCGATGATCGCATCGGCACGCAGGTTCTGGGATCCGCTGAAGACGTGAAAACCCTGGAAATCGACATCCAGCGATCCGAGCTGCCGCAGCACGCCGGGGACCCGCTCGGCATCGATGCCGAACTGCTTGGGCCCACCAGCCATTTTCATGCCCGAGGCCTTCAGCTCGAAATCGGGATTGACACGGATGGCAACCCTCGGCCGGACACCCCGGGCCGAGCCGATGGCGACCAGACGGTGCAGTTCGGTTTCCGACTCCACGTTCACGACGATGCCGGCGGCAACCGCCGACGTCAGGTCATCCACCGTCTTGCCCGGCCCGGCGAAACTGACCCGCTCCGGATCGGCCCCGGCCGCGATCGCCACCCGCAGTTCGCCAGCGGAGGCCACATCGAGCCCGTCCACCCGGGGTGAAATGTGCTGCACGACGGCCGGCATCGGATTGGCCTTCATCGCGTAATGCAGGTGCACGGCGGCGGGGAGCGCGGCACGCAGGCGCCTGATCCGGCGGTCGATCAACTCGCGGGAATAGACGTAGGCGGGGGTCTTGCCCGCGAGCCCGACGATGTCCGTCAACGAGCGCCCGCCGACCAGCAGTTCGTCGTCACGCACAGCGAAGTCCTCGACGCGCACGTGGAGCGGCAGCTCCTGCGGGCTACCTGCCATGCCCGAGCTCCTGGAGGATCGCGGCCTTGATCTGCACCCGGTCAAACTTGCCGTTGGCATTGCGGGGCAGCCGTTCGCGCCACACCACGCTCCGCGGCACCATGTAGGCGGGCAGCTTCTCGCGGGCGTAGTCCAGGACGGGAGCCGGGTCGTCGCCGGCATTCCCGGCGGGCACTGCCACGAGCACGATCGCCTGGCCAAGACGCTCGTCGGGCACACCGACAGCTACGACCTCGCTGAGCAGCCCGCTCTGCATGAGGCTGTCCTCCACCTCCGTCGGACTCACACGGTAACCGGAGGACTTGATCATCTCGTCCCGGCGTCCCCGGAAATAGAGGAAGCCCTCGGCGTCACGCACCACCGTATCGCCGGACCAGACGGCAATCTCCGGCTGACCACCGGCGGCGAGGCTGCCTGGCACCGGCTTGAAGCGCTCGGCGGTGGCAGCCGGGTTCTTCCAGTACCCCAGGGCAACGAGGGCCCCGCGATGGACCAGTTCGCCAGGCTCGCCCGGTTCGCAGGGCGTGCCGTCGGGGCGCAGTACGAGAACCTCGGCATTGGGAATCGCCCGCCCGATGGAGTCGGGTCGCCTGTCCACTTCCTCGGGTGGCAGGTAGGTGGACCGGAATGCCTCCGTCAGGCCATACATCAGGAACGGCCGGGCTCCGGGGAAGGCTGCCCGCAGCTTGTCGAGCACCGGACGCGGCATCACCCCGCCCGTCGTGGCGAAATACCGCACCGTGGCGGTGCTGCCGGGCGGCCAGGTTGCGTCGGCCAGTTGCGACCAGAGTGGCGGCACACCGGTGATGCCGGTGATCCGCTGCTCGCGGACGTGCCGGACGACGTCACCGGCCAGCAGGTAGTCGAGGAGCACGACGCAGGCACCCGCATGAAAGCCGGTGGTCAGCTGGCTGAAGCCGGCATCGAAGCTCAATGGGAGCAGGGAAAGGATGCGGTCGTCGGGCACGTTCTCCAGGTAGCTCGCGACGCTCGTGGCACCGGCCACCATGTTCCGGTGGGACAGGACCACGCCCTTCGGCAGTCCGGTGCTGCCCGAGGTGTAGAAGATCGCCACCATGTCGGCGTCGATGCACCGGTGCCCCTCCGCGGCCGACTCGCCAGAAACGAGATCGGCCCAGGTCTCGCAGCGGATCGACGCCGGCATCACCGCATCGTCGGGCTGGCCGTCGGTCAGGATGACGCGCGCAAGTGCCGGGCAATCGGCCAGCGCGTCGCTGATCGCGAGCAGCCGGGAACCCGAGGTGACGAGCACGCGCGCGCCGCTGTCCCGCAGGATGTGTCCCACCTGCTCCCCCTTGAGCACCGGGTTGACGGGCACGAAGGCGCCGCCCGCCGCGGCTGCACCGAACATGGCAGCGACGGTTTCGAGGCTCTTCGGCAGGTACACGGCCACGCGCTCCTGGCGTCCCAGGCCACCCTGCCGGAACCCGCCGGCCGCCTGACGCACCGCGTGTTCGAGGTCGGCGTAGGACCAGCTCCGGTTCCCGGCGACCAGCGCCGGCGCCGCTGGGAACCGGGCCGCTGCCCGGTAAACGAGTTCCTGCAGCAAACTGGGGGTGCGCTCGGCGGTCAGCAGGCGCGCGTGCTGGGTCTCACTCGACATGGGACATACCAGTGGGCGGGTGGAGGTCGGGGGTCAGGGATCGTCAGCCGCCAGAGGCCGGCCACTGGCCGGCGGCCGTCAGCTTGTTGCGTAGCCCGGCCAGCGGATAGCCGAGAGCGTACGCCTTCTGTGCGTGCTGCCGCGAGGACTCGTAGTCCTTGAGGTCGAAGTAGAGCAGGCCGAGGTTGTACTGGATTTCGCTGGACTCGGAATCCATGGACTCCGCCCGGCGGTACTCGGCCAATGCGTCCTTCAGCTTGCCGGTCTTGTGGAAATACATGCCGTAGAGCATCCGCAGGGTTGCATCGTTGGGCCGGTAACGGAACGCGCGGTTGAAGTAGCACTCCGGCGTCGGCGGAAACTCCAGCACCTCGTCCTTGCCGGCCAGCGCCGGGTTATAGACGATCCCGGGGTACTGCTGCTGGATGCGGCCAAGCTCAAACAACGCCGGGTAATGATTCGGGACCCGGATCAGCAGGTAGTTCATCTGGTACAGGGCCCACTGGATGCGATTGTCCTTGAGCTCCCGCTGGGCAGGTACCCAGTGATTGAGGTTGATGTCGTTGAGGTTCCAGGAGTACTTGGAATCGACGTAATCATAGGGGCCGGCCGCGCCCGGCAGGGGAACAGGGCCGCACTCCTCCGCCGCTGCGGTTACGCAGCCCAGCGCCAGCGAACACGCCAGAGCCATAGCGCTCGAGATGACGTCCGGACGACGCGGGCGGGGGCTCTGCATTTTCAGTCTTTTCCGCTGGTTAGCGCGAGTATACCCCCAGGTGACGGGCGGGACTAAGCACCACCTGCGCCGAGTGTGCGCCAGTCCCCACTTTGCGGTGCGGCTGGTCGTTCAGCCGCCCTGGCCCCGGGCATCGATGTCCCGGCCCCGGGTCTCCGGCACGAACAGCAGGCCGATGAACAGGGTCAGCGCGGCAATTCCCACCGGATACCACAGCCCGAAGTACATATTGCCGTTCTGGGCCACCATGGCAAAAGCGATGGTGGGCATCAGCCCGCCAAACCAGCCATTGCCGACATGGTACGGAAGGCTCATCGAGGTGTAGCGGATACGCGTGGGGAACAGCTCAACGAGCATGGCCGCGATCGGGCCGTAGACCATCGCGACGTACACGACCAGGAGCCAGAGGATGGCGACGATTCGCCACCAGGCTGCCGATCCGGCCGGAATCGGGTCAGCCTGCGCCGGATAACCGGCAGCGGCCAGGGCCTCCAGCGTGGCAGCCCTGAACGCCGCAACCTCGGCCGCGCTCTCCTCGCTGAAGCGTCCGCCGCCGGTCGCCAGGCTGGCCCTGGGCGCCGTCAGGACGGTCGTGCCAATCCGGATCGTGGCTGGCCGACCTGCCTCCTCCCACGTCTCGTAGCTGGCCGCAGCCTGGGCAAGAGTGCGCTTCGCGATATCGCAACTGCTCCGGAAATCCGTTTCCCGGGCCAGTGGACTGCCCTGGAAGGAGCACTCGGCGGGATCCGCCGTGACCAGAATGCGCGTCTCTGCCTGGGCCCGGGCAAGCCGCGGGTTGGCAGCCTCCGTCAATGCCGCGAACAACGGGAAGTAGCTCAGCATCGCCAGCAGCAGCCCGCCCATGATGACGGGCTTGCGGCCGATCCGGTCCGACAGTGCGCCAAACACCAGGTAGAAGGGCGTGCCGATGACCAGCGCGACGGCAATCAGGATGTTCGCCGTCGGCCCGTCCACCTTGAGTACGTTGGCGAGGAAGAACAGGGCGTAGAACTGTCCCGTGTACCAGACCACCGCCTGGCCCGCGACCAGGCCGAACAGCGCCAGAAGTACGAGCTTCAGGTTCGGCCAGCGGGCGAAGCTCTCGGTAAGGGGCGCCGTCGACGTCCTGCCCTCGTCTTTCAGCCGCTGGAAGGCTGGTGACTCCTGCATCGCCAGCCGGATCCACACGCTGATCGCCAGCAGCAGGATCGAGAGGAGGAACGGGATGCGCCAGGCCCAGTCGGCGAACGCCTCCTCCCCGACGAGCGTGCGCGTCGCGAGGATCACCATCAGGCAGAGCAGCAGGCCGAGCGTGGCCGTCGTCTGGATCCACGCCGTCCAGGCGCCACGCCGGCCAGCCGGGGCATGTTCCGCCACGTACGTCGCTGCACCCCCGTACTCGCCGCCCAGGGCGAGCCCCTGGAGCATGCGCAGGACCACGAGCAGGATCGGTGCCGCGACGCCGATGGCGGCATAGGACGGCAGCAGGCCCACCAGAAAGGTGGACAAGCCCATGATGACGATGGTCACGAGGAACGTGTACTTGCGGCCGATCATGTCACCGAGGCGACCGAAGACGAGCGCGCCGAACGGGCGAACGATGAATCCTGCAGCGAAGGCGAGCAGCGCAAAGATGAAGGCGGCCTGGGGATCCAGCGAGCTGAAGAACTGGCGGGCGATGACGGCTGCCAGCGAACCGTAGAGGTAGAAGTCGTACCACTCGAACACCGTGCCGAGCGATGACGCGACGATCACGCGCCGCTCCCCCGCGGTCATGCCCGCCGGCCTGGCCTGGTCGCCAGGCTGTCCGCCGGCTGGCACCGCCACGCTAAGCCCGGCGCCGGCCAGGCAGCAGCAGCAGGAGCTGCACGACGAGCAGCACCGCCAGGACGCCAAGAGTGATCAGGTAGGTCAGGGTCCGCTGCCGCTGATGACGCTCGGCCCGGATCAGCTCCTGGTTGGTGCCAGTGGGCAGGATCACGATGCCCGGGTGGACCCCCCGCAGGATGGCCACCGCCTGCTCCGCGGTGCGGGACACCCGCGACGCCACCGCGACAAACGGATCCTGCTCGTAGCTGAACAGGTTCGTGCCCCACCAGAGGTAGAACTGGTCGATTCCCCGGCGGAAATACTCCACCAGTTTCTCGTCCACGGGGAATTCATTCACCCTGGGGGAAATCCTGACGATGCGGGTCGTCTCCAGCGGCCGGGGGCTCCTCAGCCGCTCGCGGAACTCCAGGACCGACAGCGGCTCGCCCGTGGCGGCATCGGCCGGGTAGAAGGAATTGAAGGGGTCGATCATCAGCCACTTGCCCCGGCGCTCGTCGAAGACTTCGACCACGGCATGACCATCGCCACCGAAGCCATCGAAGCTGAGGCCCCATTCCCGGACGGGCACCCCGGCAGCGGTGGCCAGGCCGACGAATACCTGTGTGAAATCAGCGCAGTACCCACCACCCTCGGTGAACATGATGCGGTAGGCGTCCGCGGTGGACCTCTGGATGGGCTGGTCGCGATTGGGTGCATCGCCCAGGTGCATGGCGATCTGCAGCCCGCGCGTCCAGCCGTCGCTGGCAGTCACGACCTTGTCCGCGGCGCGAGCCAGGGTCCCGGGAACCTCGGCCGTATTGCGCAGGAAGGTTGGCGGCACATCGGCCGGCGTCCAGGCAAAGTCCTGCGGCGTGCCAATCCGGGCCAGCAGCGAGTCCCGCAAGCGCACGGCCTCCCGGGGATCCCGCGCCTCCCACAGCACCGCGATCGCCACGGCCAGCAGCGCCAGGGCCGTACCGGCCGCCAGCCGGACCCGGACCGTCCTAGCGAGCATCGCCCCGCCCCTCGCTGCGGCCAGGCGCGGCGATGGCCTGGCGGGAGACGATCAGCTCGTCGTACCAGGTAAAGGCAACCGGGTGCTCCTGGGCGGGATCCTTGTCGGTCTGGTACGGCGTGAACTGGATCTGGCTGAAGCCCTCGGCCGGGGAGTCCGCATAGTTCAGGGTCAGGTCCGGAAAATCGATGAACTGCCGGACAGGCCCGGGCCCGTAACCAATCCAGCCCTGCACCCGGGTGTTGGGCTTGCCAAAGTCGCCGACGTCCACCCGGAAGGAGAACGTCATCCACTCATTGGCCACATACCGGGCACAGCTGCCCGGGCGCGGGTCCCGCCGCGAGCAACGGTAGTCCCCCTGCTGGATGAAGTGATCCCCATCCGGCCGCAGCACGTAGAGGTTGTCCTGGCCACACGCGGCGTACATCGTCGGCAAGCCCCGCAGGTACTGGTTGATCAGCACGAGCTGCACGGACGTGCACGACGGTCCCGAGTGGTAGACGATGAACTGCTTCCAGCCCGCTGGCTGCGAATATCTCGTGGCCAGGAACTCCGGCGAGAAGCGCTGCCGGAACTGGAAATGGAAGGTCGACTTCTCCCCGAACCTGGCGCCCAGGGAATCGAGCCAGTATCCGGACGAATTGGGCGGCGACCGCGACGGGATCTCGAACCGCAGGGAACCTTCCCCCGACGCGACGACTTGCCGATCCATCGTCGCCCGAATCCTGCCATCGGCCGCCGGGTTGACCTGGCCGCCGGCAAAGTCGTCCCGGGAGTCAAAGCCCACGCACTTCACCACGCCGGCGGCGGCGCAGCGGGCCGCGAAGTCCAGGGCAGCCGGATCTGCAGCGGCACGCCCTGGCGCACCCAGGCTGCCCACCAGGATGACCAGCGTCACCAGCAGCCGCGGAGCGACCTTCATGACGCTTGCTGACGCCGCCGCAAGCGGCGCGCCCCCCAGAACAGGGTGGCCAGCAGCAACAGCGCTGCCACAACATTGCCGAGCAGGAACGCCACGTTCATCCAGCCCTGATTGAAGCGAACCACGCTACGGTAGAGTGTCAGCCCGTAGCCGACCTCGGGCAAGCGCGCCGGCGGCGCAAGCAGGTAGGCCCGGGGATCCTTCTCGTAGGCTTCCCAGAAATCCCGCATGGTCATCACCCGGAACCGGTCCTGGCGGCCGACCAGATAGTCCAGGAGGGCATCGAAGCGCTCGATGTTGGCCTCGATCGGGCAGGCGACCCGCGGATCGCAGAAGCTGAAGCTGTGCATCAGCAGCGTCACGGCTCCAAGGCCCATGTCCGCTGCCTGCTCCAGCAAGTGCCGCTGCTCGCCGAGAATCGCGCTCTCCTGGTCCAGAAAACGGAGCCGGCGGCTCAACACCAGATTTTCCTCGTAGGCCAGCAGCGGCACTTCCAGCACGCCCTCGTGGACGCCCAGCTGGTTGACTGGAAGCACGGCCGCCAGCGGGTGACCCGGCCCAGCGAGCGACGAGTCGATCTTGATGTCGAGGGCCTTGAGCGCCTTCAGCGTATTCACGTCTGCCTGGAGCGCACCGCCCCGGTACGCCACCGGATAGCGTCCCGACCAGCGTTCAATGTTGAGCGCGCCCTCGCGTAGCACCTCGATCTGGTTCTCCAGGGAAGTGCCCGCCGTCCGCCCCTCACTGCGCGAGCAGCGGAACCGGCAGTCCATGTCCTGCGGACCACACCGGCGGAAGCAGCGAAACTCGGCATGGGCATGAAACTGGACGTCATGGCCCCGACGGATGATGCTCGCGACCATCTCCGCCACCTCCTGCTCCGGGTACCAGGAATCCAGGTACGCATTGACGAAGAAGGTGCCACGCAGGCCCCGTTTCTCCAGCAGGTCCATGATCATCCCGATGCCATAGGCCCGGCCATCCAGGACACCATAGACCCGGCCAGAGAGGGGATCGGGAAAACACCCTGCGGGGGTGCAGCCGGAGGAGGTCTCCGTGTCAATGGTGATGATGACGGGTAATGCGGCCCGGGCGGAAACCCCGCAAAGGGACAGGCAGGCAAGCAGGACTAGAATCCGCAGGCCCGGGATAGCGTGTGCGGGGAAGATCACCGTCGAAGTATAGGCTCTGGCCCCCGCGGCCGGCCAAGACGCCGGTCGCTGAATGCCCGGGGGCACCCAGCGACCGGCCTGTCATAACATCGGGCTAACGCCGTGTGCTCGCGGTGTGCCCGGACCGCCGGCGAGCCGCGGCGAGGCAGATCATGCCAAGCAGCAACTCCAGCGGGCCACTGGCTCCGATACCGCCGCTGCTGCCGCCCCCGCTGGTCGTGCCCCCGCCCGCGCTACCGCCGCCAGTGCCGCCGCCTGTGCCCCCGCCGGTCGAGCCACCGCCCGTACCCGTACCCGGTGGTGCCGTCACCCCAATCTGGCTGGCCGCCTCCACCGTGCCGCCCGGACCCGAGCAGACCAGCACGAAGCTGGAGGTGGCCGAGAGCGGACCGACGGTTTCCACGCCTGAGCCCGCCCGGGCGCCCGACCAGGCGCCGCTGGCCTGGCAGCTGTTCACGTTCGTGGTGGACCAGGTCAGTACGCCGGTCTGGCCCTGCTGGACGCTGGGCGAATTGGCGAGGAGCGTCAGGGTCGGCTGCCCCGGACTGACCACCTGGATGGTCACCGACTTGCGGCTGGTGCCGCCGCTGCCGGTACAGAACAGGTCGTAAGTCCGGGTGGCACTGAGGAACATGGGCTCGCTGCCCACCGTGCCCTTGTCGCCCGACCAGGCCTTCTCGCCCACGCAGGTGTAAGCGTTGGTCACCGACCAGTAGACCGTCGAACTCGCTCCAAGCTCGATGGAGGCCGGGTCCGCGTAGAACTGGATGTCCGGGGGCGGAGCCGACTGGGCAACTGTCACCTGCACTGTCTTTGAGTCGGAATCGCCAACAGCATTGAAGCATTGCAGGGTAAAGCTGGTTGCCTGGCTGATGGGCCCGACGGATGCATTGCCGCTGGTGGCCTTGGTCCCCGACCAGCCGCCGGACGCCGTGCAGCTCTCCGCATTCGTCGACGACCAGCTGAGGGAGGTCGTTCCACCGCTGCTCACCGCTGCCGGTTGCGCCGCCAGGGTCACCGTCGGCGGCGTGGCGGCGGGTGGCGTGGAGGCCACCGTGCCGGTCGGCGCCGGGATCGGCTGGGTGGACACGATCAGCTCGTCATACCAGGTGTACGCCGTCGGGTGGGCCTGGCTGGAGTCCTTGCCAGTGTGATACGGCGTCATCTGGATTCGGTTGATGCGCTCCGACGAGCTCGACTCGTAGTCCAGGCTGAAGTTCGGGAAATCGATGATCTGCTTCAGCGGCTGCCCCTCGTAGCCCATCCACGCCTTGATATGGGTGGTGGGCGAGCCGAACGGCCCGAACTTGATCTCGAAGTAAAAGGTGGTCCAGTCGTCCGCGCGGAACTTCATGCAATCCGCGCGATTCCGGTAGCGGCAGTTCACGTCGCCCTGCTGCAGGAGAAAGTCGCCGTCTGGCAGCTCCTTGTGCAGGTTGATGGACCCGCAGGACGCGTACATGGTCGGAAAGCCCTGCAGCCACTGGTTCAGCATGACGAACTGCATCGTCGTGCAGGACGGGATGCCACCCGGATGGAGGATGAAGGTCTTCCAGCCCGCGCCCGGCTCAAAGTCCGTGGTCAGCATCGTCTGGGAGAAGCGCTGGCGAAACTGCAGGTGCAGCGTATCGCCGGGGCCGAAGTCCTTGCCGAGCGAGCCCAGCCAGTAGCCCGAGGAGTTGGCGCCGGAGTTGGAGGGAATCTCGAAGCGCAGGGCGCCGTTGCCCGAGGCCTTTACGTTGGTGTCGAGCACGCCGCGTGTCTGGCCATCACCCGCGGGAAACAGGAGGCCCGAGGCAAAGTCCGCGGCGGCATCGAAGCCGACGCACTTGACGACCCCGGGACCGGAGCACCGTGCCTGGAAGTTGTTGGTCTGGCTCTGGTCCTGGACGGTCACGATGGCGGACCGCTGATTGGTTCCGCCGGCACCGGTGCAGCTCAGGCTGTAGGTGGCGGATGCGGACAGGGGGCCCACGGACTGGGATCCGGAAACGGACTTGCTCCCGGACCAGGCACCGCTGGCGGTGCAGGACGTGGCGTTGCTGGCTGACCAGCTGAGAGTGGTCGAGCCATTCGGGCTTACCGTCGCCGGGCTGGCCGAGAATGAAATGGTGGGCCCACTGCTGACCACCTGGACGGTAGCCGTCGCGCTGGTGGTACCGCCGCTGCCGGTGCAGCTCAGCGTAAACGCGGACGTGGCATTGAGGGGACCCACGGACGTGCTGCCGGTGGTGGCCCGGCTACCGGACCAGGCGCCGCTGGCGGAACAGCTGGTCGCGTCCTGGCTGGACCAGCTCAGGGTCGTCGTGCCGCCTGCGGAGATGGAGTTGGGGTTGGCACTCAACGTGACCGTCGGCGGCGCGCCGGCGGCCGGCGCGCCGCCGCTGGCGCTCAGCTTGTACATATAGGTGGGGCCGGTCACCGAGTTGACCACGATGAAGGCATTGAGGCTCGGGACGTAGCGGAACCGGCCGTAGGTGCCGCGATCGTTGGCGGTCGGGCTGGCGCTGCCAGTGGCGGCCGCAATTCGCTTCCAGGTCCAGGTCCCGGTCTTCCAGTTGGACGGCGCGGTGAGCGTGTACACCGCGGAGCCGCCGACCCAGGCGACGAACTGGTCGGTCACCGGGTCGTAGTCCAGGCCTATCGCGCTGGTCTGCTGGGCTGTCAGGTCGCCGGTGGTGGTGATCTCGTAGAGCACCGGGGTGTCCACGGAGGTGTCGTAGGCATAGACGGACTTGGTGTCCCGGCCGTCGACGACCAGGAAGATCCGCCGCTGGCTGTCGAAGGCCGCTGCCTGGTCTATGCCGACGTTCTTGCCCGGGTACTCGGCCCAGGTATCGGCCACGGGGTCGTACTTCCGCAGGATGTTTGGCGTGGTCTGGCGGGCCCGCCAGGACCCATGCCACCAGATCACGTTGCGGGTGCCGTCCCAGGCCGTGGAAGCACCCTCACCGTCGTCGGAGATGACGCCATCCCAGCTCGGCATTTTGGCTCCACGCCGCCACTGCTTCGTCTGCAGGTTCAGGGCGTGGACGTAGGCGGTGCCAACCACCGTGCTGCCATCGCTGGAACTGCCGAGCTTCACGAACTCGTTGGTGATGGGCGAGTATTCGAGCGCCTCGTACATGTGCGCCGAACACGGCGAATTGCCAGCCATGGTGGAGGTGTTGTAGTCGCAGGTCGGCGGGTTCACCGGATTGGTCAGGCGCGACCAGGTGCCCTGGGCGACATCGAAGGCGTAGACCTCGTTGCCCAGATAGCCCGAATGACCGCCGCCAAACACCAGGAGGGACCCGGACGCACCGAGATTGGTCGCGAACGCGCCGCCGCTCCAGTCGTCCATCACGCCCTTCTGGCCCTCGTTGCCGGAGTAGGCGCAGCCGTCGCCGGGACACGGCGTGACATTGGCCACGGTGTTGGACGACACCACCACCCACTTGCC
Organism: Chromatiales bacterium; assembly: GCA_016789845.1. GTDB lineage: Bacteria > Pseudomonadota > Gammaproteobacteria > Steroidobacterales > SHZI01. The sequence goes on along the minus strand of JAEUQA010000067.1, from coordinate 116,787 downwards.
AACCTGCAGATCATTGGCAGTGACAGCGAGGGCGTGGGGAGTGTGGAAGAGGGCCAGCGCGAACGCGGCGGCGTGTAGGGAACGGCGAATCCTGGTACCGGAAAACTTCATGCGCACTGGCCTCCTGCCACAGACGTCCTGAACGGCGTTCGGGGCAAGACGCGCACGCACTGGGCCCAAAGGAAAAACTCCACCGTCCCCCGCGGGCGCCATCGGGGCGCCCAAAGGCCAGCGACTTTCCTCTGCGTTCAGCTACGGCAACCCCGCTATCCATCACAGGCGGGTGGCACGTTGCCGTGACACCCCATGGACCGGAGGCTTTGCGTCCCCAGGTCACCCTGGGTTTGCCCTTGATCGCACGGCAAGCTTACTCAGGCCTGCCGCCCCTAAGCAATAAGGCCGCGTTTCTACAGGAGAAACGACAGTTATGTCAAAATATTGCCACTGTCCTCCGTCAGCGGAAACCAACAGCGGAACGCTGATGGATCAGCCCGGGCGAGACCACCCGGGTGCCAAAACAGGAGCTTAGGGAACTATCCGAGAATACGCCTAGGCGCAACCATTGCGAGACACGGGGATTTTTCGCCTCCCCCGGCGACGTCATCCTGCGCGACTTAACGCGTCGACGGCGGATTCAGGGCGACGCGACGCGTGTGAACAGCGTCGCAAATTCGGCAACCCGATGCACGCGTGAGAACTCGTCCGCCCCCGACGGCGACAGCACGGGCTCCGTGCCGGCTGCCAGGCCTTGAAGGAACTCGCCGAGACCCGTCCCGATGCGGGCCGGGTCATCGATGGGCAGGATCCGGCCCACGCCCGCCCGTCGCAGCAGCGCTGCGGTTTCCCCTGCCCCGTCGGCAAGGGCAAGGATCGGCCGGCGCGCACGCAGGTACTCGTAAACCTTGGCAGGCACGGCGGGATTGGACGTATGGCCCTGGAACAGCAGCAGGCCATCCGCGGCGAGCATCTCCCGGAGCGCTGCCCGGTAGGCCACCGGCGGGGCCAACTCCACCACATCGGTGAGATCCAGACTGCCGATCAGTGGCGCATAGGTCTTGTCGAAGCCCGTGGCACGCAACACGACCCGCAGGCCTGGCGGCAGCGCGCCCCGGGATCGCACCGCCTTGAGCGCGGCGAGGAACGCCCCGGGATCCCGATCGGGGCCGGGGTACAGCGTGCCGCTGTGGACGAGCGTCAGCCCCTGCTTCGCGACCACGCCCGCCTGCCGCGGGGGCGATTCCGCCTCCGCCTGCGCAAAGGGCTCCGGGTCGAAGCCGTTGGCGATGACCTCGGCGAGCTGACCCGCGCGCCGCGCGGGATGCCGGTTCAGGTAGATGCGCCGGGCGCTGTCCGTGCAGAACGTGGCGGCGCTGGCGTGCCGCGCCACGAGCCGTTCCACCCGGAGCCGCGCACCGCGCAGCCGCGCATTGCCGGGAAACCACTCGCCGTCGATCTGCTCGACCATGGGATCGCGGAAGTCCGCCACCCAGGGCACGCCAGTCACCCGGTGCAGCGCCAGGCCGATCCGGTGGGCGGTGGCGAGTGGATAGGTTGACCAGATGACGTCTGGCCGGAAGCGCCGGATCAGGCCGAGGCCGGCCGGGACGGCGCCCAGCAGCCAGCTGCTCCAGCGGTCGGGAATGCCCAGCCAGCCGGGATACCAGCCGCGAATGGCCAGGTGGCGGGCGGCGTCCAGGGCCGGTGCCCGGACCACGCGGAGTCCGGCCGGGAGGCCGGCTGCCGAGCCGGCATCGATGGACTCGTAGGCAGTGACACTGGCCGTCAGCACGGCCGGCTGCCAGCCTTCCTCAGGCAGATAGCGCGCGAGGGACAGCGGGCGCTGCAAGCCGCTGCTCGAATTCAACGGGGGAAAATGGAAGGCGATCAGCAGTACGCGCTTCGTCACACCCATGAACGTCCCCGAGTCAGCGGGGACGGATTATAGAGGACTCGGCCATACTAGGCTGGTGACATCGGTTTCCGGAATCGCCGCCCGAGTGCGCAGCGCCTGTGACGAGTACGGCGTCGTGGACGCCACGTTGCTCGCCCTGCAACGGACCCTCCGGCTGCTGTCCCCGGACGCGGTGCTCGAACGCCTGTACATCGTGGCGCAGCCCGTGCCCCGGACGCCAGCCGCCAGCCTGCGGCGCGGCCAGGCGATCCTGGTGCGCCCTCTCCTCCCGGGCGACCCGGCCCTCGCCGCCTTCACCCGCATACCTGCCGAGGTCACCGACCGGTTCGCCCAGGGCGCCGTCTGCCTCGGCGCGTTCCGGGGCACCGAACTGCTCGGCTGGCTCTGGTTCACCGTCGGCGCATTTCGGGACCACACGCACCCGGTCGCCTTCGAACTGGCGCCCCCAGGGACCACGGCCTGGGACTTTGACGTCTACGTGCGGCCCGAGGCCCGCCTCACGGCGGCCTTTGCCCGCCTGTGGGAAGCTGCCTTCGACGCCCTGCGCGATCGGGGGGTGAACCAGACCCTGAGCGCCATCTCCGCCTACAACCCGGCGTCCCTGCGGGCCCACCGCCGGCTCGGCACCACACCGTTTGGCAGCCTGCTCGTGCTTCGCCTGGGGCGCCTGCAGGCGGTTTTCTCCCGCCACTTCCGGCCCCACTCCCGGCTGTCGTTCAGGGCAGATTTCCGCGCGACCTTTCGCCTAGATGCCCCGGGCCGGATACCTGAATCAACCCTGAACAGATCATCGGCATGAGCGCTTATGTCGGGTTGCGCCCGAAGGCGCGCCGACTTCCCCTAGAGTAATCACCGCCGACCAGGGCAAACCCGTCGCGAGACGGGGACGCAAAGCCACCGGTCTGGGGGTCCTTCCTCCATGACAGCGGGGTTGCCGGCAGGTGGTTCCCGTGCGCCAGTGCGGGGCACTTCCCCGCTGCTTCCATCGCTGCATGCACTCCCCCAACGGTCCCGCGCGTTCCTGCCGGCATCGCCGTCCCCCGAGCCATCTCTGGAGAGTCACATGCAGTTGAAGCTTGTCGCCGTGCTGTCCCTGACGCTTGCGTCGGCCTCCGTCGCCCAGACCACCAGCCCCAGCTGGATCCAGGAGTACCTGTTCGTCCGGGCACCCCAGACCAAGGTGGTGCGCCACCCGGTCGACAAGTCGCGCTATTACCTGTGCTGGCAGGAAGGCACGGATCGCTTCGGCATCGCGTTCCGCCGGGGCAGCCTCGAGGACAAGCTGCGGGCGCTGAAGCCGGGTAGCAGCGCCCCGCTGTCCACGTTGCTGGGCGCTACCCAGTCCGGGTGGACGGCGGCCGATGACAGGGTGTGCTGGGGCCGTACGGCCTGACAGGTTTCCGGCACGGCGGCCGGACCCGGGACTAGCCGCTGGCGTCGATGGCCCGCAGCAGTTCGGCCGTTCGCGCGGCAAGCAACTCACGGTCACCGCGCGTCTCCACGTTCAGCCGGATCAGGGGCTCCGTGTTCGACAGCCGCAGGTTGAAGCGCCAGTCGGCGAATTCGAAGCCCACGCCGTCCGTCTCGTCGAGGTCCAGGGCCCGGGGTGCGTAGCTCGCCCGGATGCGACGGAGCACTGCGCGGGGATCGGCGACCTCGCGGTTGATCTCTCCGCTGCACGGGAAGGCAGCGATGCGTTCGGCGACCAGCGAGGACAGGGGCTTGCCGGTCACGGAGAGGATGCCGGCGACGAGCAGCCAGGGAATCATGCCGCTGTCACAGTAGGCGAAATCCCGGAAATAGTGGTGGGCGCTCATCTCGCCGCCGTACACGGCGTCCTCCATGCGCATGCGCTCCTTGATGAAGGCATGGCCCGTCTTGCACTGGATGGGAGTGCCGCCGTGCCGGCGGACTGTATCGATCGTGTTCCAGGTGAGGCGCGGGTCGTGGACGATGCGGGAGCCCGGCTGGAGCGCGAGCATGGCCTGCGCCAGCAGGCCGACAATGTAATAGCCCTCGATGAACTCGCCCCGCTCGTCAAAAAGGAAGCAGCGGTCGAAGTCGCCGTCCCAGGCCACGCCCAGGTCGGCACCATGAAGGCGCACGGCATCGCCCGTAGTCCGGCGGTTCTCCGGCAGGAGGGGGTTGGGCACGCCGTGGGGAAAGGTGCCGTCCGGTTCATGCTGGAGCTTCACGAACGTGAACGGCAGGCGGGGTTCGAGGCCGTCGATGACGTGCCCTGCCCCGCCGTTGCCGGCGTTGACCACGATCTTCAACGGCCGGAGCGCACGGGCATCCACGTAGCCCAGCAGGTGGTCCAGGTAGGCGCCAAAGGGGGCCGCGGTGGCGCTGTGGCCAGGCGTCGCGACCGCGGGAAACACGCCGGCCTCGGCCAGCGAGCGGATCTCCCGGAGGCCCGAGTCGCCGCTGATCGGCCGGGAGCCCTCCCGGACCAGCTTCATGCCGTTCCAGTCCGCCGGGTTGTGGCTGGCGGTCACCATGATGCCGCCGCCGGCCTGGAGGTACGAAGTGGCGAAGTACACTTCCTCGGTCCCGCACATGCCGATGCGGAGCACGTCGGCGCCACCGGCGTTCAGGCCCTTAGCCAGGGCATCGGCCAGCGCGGGGCTGGACAGCCGCATGTCCTCGCCGACGACGACCGTGCCGGGCCGGACGTGGTGGGCGAAGGCACGGCCGATGCGTGCCGCCACGTCCTCGTTCAGGTCGTCGGGCACCCGGCCCCGGATGTCATAGGCCTTGAAGCAGTGGAGCGTCGCCACCGGCCTCAGTCCGTCCGGCCCTGGCGGCCGTAGCGGTCCTCGAAGCGCACGATGTCGTCCTCACCCAGGTAGTCGCCCACCTGGACCTCGATGATGCGCAGCGTCTCGGTGCCGGGATTCTCGACGCGGTGCTTCGCGCCCAGGGGAATGAACGCGTGCCCGCCTGGCCCCAGATCGAAGACCTCGTCGTCGCGGGTGATGCGGGCGGTACCGCTGACCACGACCCAGTGCTCGGCCCGCCGGCGATGCATCTGCAGCGAAAGAATGGCGCCGGGCAGCACGGTGAGACGCTTCACCTGGAAGCCCGGTGCGCCGTCGAGGCTGTCGAAACTCCCCCAGGGCCGGAACACCTCCCGGCCCAGCCGGCCTTCGGGGCGGCCCTGGCGTTCGAGCTCCTCGACGATCTTCTTCACGTCCTGGGCCCGGTCCCTCGGCACGACCAGCACGGCATCCCGGGTCTCCACCACGATGCAGCCATCGAGGCCCGCCACGGCCACGAGCCGGCTCTCCGCACGGACGTAGGAGTCGGTGCAGTCCACCGCAAGCACATCGCCCGTGAGCGCGTTGCCGTCCTCGTCCCGGTCACTGACGTCGAGCAGCGAGGCCCAGGAACCGACGTCGCTCCAGCCAGCCGCCAATGGCACGACCGCCGCCTGGCCGGTCTTCTCCATCACCGCGTAATCGATGGACTCCGTGCGGCAGCTGCCGAAGCTTTCCTTCTGGAGCGCGAGAAAGCCGGCGTCCTCCTGCGCGGCATTCAGCGCCCGGGCCGCGGCGGCCCCGATGTCGGGGGCATGCATCCCGATCTCCCGCAGCCAGGTGTCCGCCGAGAACAGGAACATGCCACTGTTCCAGAGGTAGGCGCCGGAGTCGACGTAACGCCGGGCGGTCTCGTAATCGGGCTTCTCGACGAACTCGCGGACCGGCTGCACGCCTGCAGCCGTGGCCGGTTCAGGCCGGGGATCGATGCGGACGTAGCCGTAGCCCGTCTCCGGATGGGTCGGCACCACGCCAAAGGTCACCAGCTGCCCGGCCTCCGCGGCCGGGCGCGCCAGCGCCACGGCGCTGGCGAAAGCCCTTGGATCACGGATGACGTGATCGGCCGCCAGGACGAGCAGCAGCACGTCGCTGCCAGCCCGCCGGCGCGCGGCGAGCGCGGCGATCGTGGCGGCCGGTGCCGTGTTCCGACCCTCGGGCTCGAGGATCAGGGTGGGATCGGCGCCAGCCTCCCGGAGCTGGCCCGCCACCAGGAAGCGGTGCGCTTCATTGCAGATGACCAGTGGCGACTGGCCTGCGCCCGGCAACAACGACAATCGCGCCACCGTGTCCTGCAGGAGCGAGCGGTCGCCCACCAGGGCCAGCAGCTGCTTGGGATACAGGGCCCGCGACAGCGGCCACAGTCGGGTGCCGGAGCCGCCGCAGAGGATGACTGGGACCAGGTTCATCGGCGGAAGGTCGCGGGTGAACGCGCACCTACACGGGCAACGACTTGCCGCGCCCGATGGCGTAGTGGGCGAAACCCTGCTTCGCGAGGAGCTTTGGATCGTAGAGATTGCGGCCGTCGAAGATCACCGGCGCGGTCAGCGCCGCCCGGATCTGCTCGAAGTCGGGACTGCGGAACTCCTGCCACTCGGTGACGATCACCAGGGCGTCGGCTCCCTTGAGCGCCTCCCCGGCGGACTCGCAGAGCGTGAGGTCGGGCCGCGTGCCGTAGAGGCGGCCGGTCTCGGCCATGGACTGGGGATCGTAGGCGCGCACCCTGGCGCCCGCCGCCCAGAGCGCCTCCATCAGCACCCGGCTGGGAGCTTCGCGCATGTCGTCGGTGTTGGGCTTGAACGCCAGGCCCCACAGCGCCAGCGTGCGGCCCTTCAGCTTGCCGCCGAAGTGCGCGCTGATCTTCTGGAACAGGGTGTGCTTCTGCCGGTTGTTCACGCTGTCCACCGCGCGCACCAGCTCGGCCTCGTAACCGATCTCCTCCGCCGAGCGGATCAGCGCATGCACGTCCTTGGGAAAGCAGGAGCCGCCATAGCCGCAGCCCGGGTAGATGAATGAATAGCCGATGCGGGGATCCGATCCAATCCCGATCCGCACCTGCTCGATGTCGGCGCCATAGCGCTCGGCGATGTTGGCGAGCTCGTTCATGAGGCTGATCTTCGTGGCCAGCATCACGTTGGCGGCGTACTTGGTAAGCTCCGCCGAGCGCACGTCCATCACGATCAGCTTGTCGTGGCTGCGGCTGAAAGGCTCGTAGAGCTGACGGAGCAGCTCGGCTGCCCGCTCGCTGTCGGTGCCCACGATGATCCGGTCCGGCTTCATGAAGTCGGCGACCGCGGCCCCCTCCTTCAGGAACTCGGGGTTTGACACCACGTCAAACCCGACCGTCGCCTTGCGCTTCGCCAGCACGCCGGCGATCGCCTCGTGGACCCGGTCGGCCGTGCCCACGGGCACCGTCGACTTGTCCACGATGACCTTGTAGTCGGTCATGTACTGGCCGATGCTCTCGGCCACCGTCAGGACGTGGCGCAGGTCGGCCGAGCCGTCCTCGTTCTTGGGCGTGCCCACCGCGATGAACTGCAACTCGCCGTGCCGCACGCCCTCCGCCACGCCGGTGGTGAAATTCAGGCGGCCGGCGGCATGATTGCGGCGCACGATCTCGGCGAGTCCCGGCTCGTAGATCGGGATCTCGCCGGCATTGAGGGCAGCGACCTTCGCTTCGTCGATGTCCACACAGATCACGTGGTTGCCGGCCTGGGCGATGCAGGCGCCCGTCACCAGGCCCACGTATCCGGTACCGTGTACCGTTATTCTCATTGGTTATTTCCGAGGTGGCTACCGAAAGGAACGCGTAGATTAGCGGCTCGGCGGGGTAAGGCAACCAAGCAGGTCACGGCGGGCCGCCAGGCGCGACTCAGTCATCCCGGGCCCAGGCCCGCATGACCTGGCCAATGGGCGGAAGACCGGCGCCTCCGGGCGCGAGCAGGGCCTCGTGCATGCCCGTCGCCATGAGCTTGCCGAGCTCAACGCCCCACTGGTCGAAGGGGTTGATGCCCCAGATGCAGGACTGCACGAAGACCTTCTGCTCGTAGAGCGCGATCAGGAAGCCCAGGCTGCGCGGGTCCAGGCGACGGACCAGGAGGATGTTGCTCGGGTGATTGCCGGGGTGGACCTTGTGCGGCGCCAGGCGGGCCACCTCCTCCGGGCTCCTGCCCTTCGCCACCAGTTCAGCCCTGGCGGCCTCCAGGGTGTACCCCCGGGCGAAGGCCTCCGCCTGGGCCAGCAGGTTCGCAAGCCCGACCAGGTGCTGGTCCGCGTAGGGGCTCGAGCCCTCCACGGGGGCGATGAAGTCCGCGGCGAAGTTCGCCGTGCCCTGGTGCAGGAGCTGGAAGAAGGAATGCTGGGCATTGTTGCCCGGCTCGCCCCAGATGATCGTGCCGGTGCCCCAACGGACCGGCTGGCCGTCCCGGGCAACGCCCTTGCCGTTGCTCTCCATCTCGAGCTGCTGCAGGTAGGCCGGGAAGCGGTGCAGTCGGGCGTCGTAGGGCAGGATCGCCTGGCTCGTGGTCCCCTGCAGGTTCTGGTTCCAGACCCCGATCAGGCCCAGGAGGACCGGCAGGTTGTCCGCCAGCGGCGCCGACCGGAAATGCTCGTCCAGCTCGTGGCCACCGGCCAGCAGCTCGCGAAAATGGTCGCTGCCGATGGCGATGGCGATGGCGAGACCGATGGACGACCAGAGCGAATACCGGCCACCCACCCAGTCCCACATCCGGAAGCGGTGCTGCCCGGCGATGCCGAAGGTGTCCATGGCCGGTGCATTGACCGACACCGCGACGAAGTGCCGGGCGACGGCCGCCTCGCCCAGCTGGCCCAGGAGCCAGGTACGGGCCGCGTTGGCGTTCAGTGCCGTCTCCCACGTGACGAAGGTCTTCGAGCAGACGATGAACAGTGTTTCCGCCGCCGGGACGCTGTCCAGCACGTCCGCGAGCTGCGTGCCGTCCACGTTGGAGACGAAATGCACCTCCACGTCCCGGGTGCGGAACTCCCGCAGTGCCTCGATGGCCATGACGAGGCCCAGGTCCGACCCGCCGATGCCGATGTTCACGACGTGCCGGATCCGGCCGCCAGTCGAACCCCGGAACTCGCCGGAACGGACCGCATCGGCGAGGGCCAGCATGCGCTCGCGCTCGGCGACGATTTCCGCGCGGATGTCGGCGCCGTTCACCAGCAGCGGCGGGGCGTCCGGGCCGCGCACGGCCATGTGCTGGGCGGGACGATTCTCCGTGGGGTTGACCACGTCACCGGCAAAAAGCGTCTGGATCCGGCGCGGCAGCTCCCGTTCGCCCGCCAGGGCGATGAGCAGTCCAAGGGTGTCGGTGGTGAGGCGGTTGCGGGAAAAATCCAGCAGGCAGTGGCCGTGCTGGCGGGAGAAGGCAGCGAAGCGGCCGGGCTGGTCGAGCAGGTCCCGGAGGTGGGTGCCGGACAGCTCGCCGGCATGCCGCTGCAGGGCCTTCCAGGCCGGTGCCTGGAGCAGGTCGTCCGCCATGGGATCACTCCGCTAGAGGGTGATCTTATGGTAGTCGAGATACCAGTCCACGAAACGGCTGACGCCGGTTTCCACGGGAGTGGCGGGCCGGTAGCCCACGTCGGTGACCAGATCCTCCACGTCGGCCCAGGTGTCCGGCACATCACCCTGCTGGAGGGGCAGCAGGTTCTTCTCGGCCTTGCGGCCCAGCCGCTGCTCGAGAACCTCGATATAGCGCATCAGGTCCACGGGCTGGGCATTGCCGATGTTGTACAGCCGGTAAGGCGCCTTGCTGGTGCCCGGATCGGGACGATCCGAATCCCAGGACGCATTGGCGGTGGCCACGTGATCGACGGCGGCGACGACGCCGCCGACAATGTCGTCCACGTACGTGAAGTCCCGGCGGTGCTTGCCGTAATTGAACACGTCTATGGGCCTGCCTTCGAGGATGTTCTTCGTGAAGAGGAACAGGGCCATGTCGGGCCGGCCCCAGGGGCCATAGACCGTGAAGAAGCGGAGGCCCGTCACCGGCAGCCTGTAGAGGCTCGCATAGGTATGGGCCATGAGCTCGTTGGCCTTCTTGGTCGCGGCGTACAGGGACAGGGGATGGTCCACGTTCTGGTGGACGGAGAATGGCATCTTCGTGTTCGCGCCATAGACGGAACTGGTCGAGGCGTACACCAGGTGCTGCACACCGTGGTGCCGGCAACCCTCCAGCACGTGCAGTGTGCCGACCACGTTGCTGTCCACGTAGACGTGCGGGTTCTCGATCGAGTACCGGACGCCGGCCTGGGCGCCGAGATGAATCACCCGGTCGAAACGCCCGGCCCTGAACAGGGCCTCCATGCCCTCCCGGTTGGCCAGGTCGAGCAGCACGAAGCGGAAGCGCGCTTCCTTCTCCAGCGTAGCCAGGCGCGCCTTCTTGAGGTTCACGTCGTAGTAGTCGTTGAGGTTGTCGAGACCGACCACCTCGTCGCCCCGAGCGAGCAGGTGCCGCGCCGTTGCAGACCCGATGAAGCCCGCGGCTCCCGTCACCAGGATCTTCATTCGGTGCCCTTCAGCTCAGAGCCGCGCATCGACCTGATCGGCCGGGAGCAGGCTCTTGATGTCGTAGAGGACGTGGTCGGGGCGCCCCCACGCGTGGATGGCCTCGGGCGGCATGTCCCGGAACTGGTTGTGCGCCACGGCCACGACGATGCCGTCATACTGGGCCGCGGCAGGCGGGCTGGTGAGGATTTCCACGCCGTACTCGTGCCGGACGACGCCGGGGTCCGCCCACGGATCGTAGATGTCCACGGTCGCCCCGTAGGACTTCAGTTCCTGCACCACGTCCACCACCCGCGTGTTGCGCACGTCGGGACAGTTCTCCTTGAAGGTGATGCCGAGTACCAGGATCTTCGAACGGGGCAGGCTCATCCCCCGCTTCACCATGAGGCGAATGACCTCCGTGGCCACGTAGAGCCCCATGTTGTCGTTGATGCGCCGGCCGGCGAGGATCATCTCGGGGTGGTAGCCCATCTCCTGGGACTTGTGCGTCAGGTAGTAAGGATCGACGCCGATGCAGTGGCCGCCAACGAGGCCGGGACGGAATGGCAGGAAGTTCCACTTGGTGCCGGCGGCCTGCAGCACCTCGAGGGTGTCGAGACCCATGCGGTTGAAGATGAGGGCGAGTTCGTTGATCAGCGCGATGTTCACGTCCCGCTGGGTGTTTTCGATCACCTTGGCAGCCTCAGCCACCCGGATGCTGGACGCCCGGTAGGTCCCCGCCGTGATGATGCGGCCATAGAGGGCATCGACGAAATTCGCGGCAGCGGGCGTGGAACCGGAGGTGATCTTGCGAATCGTGGTCAGCCGGTGCTCCTTGTCGCCCGGATTGATGCGTTCCGGACTGTAGCCGACGAAGAAGTCCTCGTTCAGCCGGAGGCCGGACACCTGCTGCAGGATGGGCGCGCAGTCTTCCTCAGTGCATCCGGGGTAGACCGTGGACTCATAGACCACGATGGCCCCCTTCCCGAGCACCTGCCCCACCGTGCGACTGGCGGCGCGCAGCGCGCTGATGTCCGGGCGCTTGGCGGCATCGATGGGCGTGGGCACGGTGACGATGTAGACGTCCCGGCCCCGCAACGCGTCCAGGTTGGTCGTGAACGTGAGCCGCGTCGCTGCCTTGAGTTCCTCCGCATCGGTCTCGAGGGTGAAGTCGTTGCCGGCCTTGAGGTCCGCAACGCGCTTCGGATCGATGTCGAAGCCCACCGTATCCAGGTGCCGGCCAAACTCGACGGCCAGTGGCAGGCCCACGTAACCAAGCCCGACGACGGCAACCTTCGCGTCCTGAATCTGCTTGAAATTCGTCATAATTTTTCTTGAACGAGACCGGAGGAGCCGAACCGGCGGGATTGTCCCCGAAAGCGCGGCAGGCAGACCAACGGCTCGGTCACATTCCACCGGGGACCGGGACCGCGATCACGCATAAAAGAGCACAAGATACCCGAGAAGCAGGACGAGCACCCAGAGCGCCATGCTACCGGTCGGCCACGTTCGCGCAAGGCCGCCGTCCGGACCGTAGACCCGGTACGCGAGGGCCCTGAGGCCCGCCGCCACGCCGGGACGCCGGCCGGCCAGCCAGCCCCGGACCGCCAGGACGGCCCGCTGGCCCTGGCCGGCCAACCGGGGAACCAACTGCCGGTAGGCCCAGTCCGTGTCCAGGGTGATGGTGAGCGTGCGCCTCAGGAACGGCAGCATGACGAAGAATGCCAGTCCGGAGAACAGCAGCAGCTGTAGCTGGGCAAGCACGTGGGGCGCCGTGTAGGGCTCGTAGGCAACGCCGAACGGCAGCAGCCGGTACAGCGCCTCGGGCCAGATGCCGAGCCCGATGCATATTGCGGCCAGGAAGATCATCGCCCAGCGCATGCTGGCCGGAGGGTCTGCCGGCCGCAAACCCGAATCCTCCTGGAAGAACACGAACCAGGGAAACTTGATCCCCGCGTGGAGGAAGACCCCGGCCGAGGCCGCCACCAGGAGCAGCCACACCGTCTGCAGGTGGCCGTCCGCGGCAGCCTGGGAAATCATCGCCTTTGAGACAAAGCCGGAAGTGAGGGGAAAGGCGGAGATCGACAGCGCACCGACGATGCCGCAGGCCGTGGTGACCGGCATGCTGTGGAAGAGCCCGCCGAGCTCGGAGCACTTGCGCCGGCCGGTCATGTACAGCACGGAGCCCGCCGACATCAGCAGCAGTGCCTTGTAGATGATGTGGGTGAACGCATGGGCAGCAGCACCGTTCAGCGCCATTTCCGTCCCGATGCCGATGCCGGTGAGCATGAAGCCCACCTGGTTGACGATGGAGTACGCCAGGATCCTGCGCATGTCGTTCTCGAGCAATGCGTAGACGATGCCGTAGAAAACCATGCACAGGCCCAGGTAGATGAGGATCTCGGCACCGGGGAAGCCACGGATCAGCACATACACCGCCGTCTTGGTCGTGAAGGCCGACAGGAACACGGTGCCGCTCCAGGAAGCCTCCGGGTAGGCGTCAGGCAGCCAGGCGGACAGCGGTGGCGCCCCCGCATTGAGGAGGACGCCGGCGAGGATCAGCCACTGGGCGGCCGAATCGAGGGCCATGGGCGCGAAAGTCACGTCGCCGGTCGCCGCGACGTGACCCGTGATCCCGGCAAACAGGACCACGCCTCCGAGGATGTGCAGCATGAGGTAGCGGCGGCTCGCCCGCCCGGCCGCCGGCGTGCCGGAGCTCCACAGCACCAGCGTGGAACCGATCGCCATCAATTCCCAGAACACCAGAACGGTGAGTAAATCCCCGGCCAGCACGACGCCAATGGCCGAGCCGGCGTAGACCAGCGCCGCCGGCACCTCCAGCCGGCTGGCCTGGCCCAGGGCGAACCAGCCACCGGCCAAAGCCGCCAGGCAGAAGATCGTCGCGAACAGGCGGGCCAGCGGGTCGCCGGCCACCGGCGTCAGCGTGTAATCGAGGAAGCGGAACTGCCAGGCGGGGCCGTCCGGTAGCTGCCAGACCAGCGCCAGGGCAAGGAGCGGCAGGAGCACTACCACCGCGCCCCGCGCCGGGCCACGCAGGCAGGCAACCAGCAGCGCGCCGCCGATCAGCACGAGCCCGGGATGGATCAGGATGTCAGTCATCGCCGTCGCCGTAGTAGGTGTCAGGGCGCTTCAGCAGCAGGGCGAGCCCCTTGGCGAGGCCGATCATGGCGATGCAGGCGAAAAAGCCGAACCAGGCATGAAAGCCGAACAGCCCCTCGACCGCAAAGTGCGGCTTCAGCTGCACGGCCAGCTCGGCGGCCAGGACGAGGACCAGGACGGCCAGCGCCAGGCGCCGGAGCAGTCGCACGTTGCGGGGCTCGTCGAGCCAGTGCTTCGCGGTCCCCATTACCCGCCTCCCAGCATCTGCCGGGCCAGCGCGAGCGGCACTCCCGGCATGAAGAACAGCAGGATGGTGCCAGTCGCAGTAGTGGTCAGGGCGATGACCATGGGCCATGGCGCCTCGCCATGAGCCGGGACGTCACCCGCCACGGGCAGGCGAAAGAATGCCCGGAAGATGATGGGCAGGAAATAGCCGGCATTCAGCAGCGTGCTGCCGACGATGACGGCAACAGCAACCCACTGCGTGCCGCTGATGGATGGGCCGGACATGGCGCCCGACAGCATGTACCACTTGGAGACGAAGCCCGCAGCCGGCGGCAGGCCGATCATGGACAGCGCGCCGACCGCGAAGGCGCCCATGGTCCAGGGCATGCGCCGCCCGATCCCGTCGAGCTGGCTGACCTCGGTCTTGTGGGAGGCGGTGTAGATGGCGCCGGCGGCGAAGAACAGCGTGATCTTGCCGAGGGCGTGGGCGGCGATGTGCAGCACGGCGGCGATGAGGGACAGGGGCGCCAGCAGGGCTGCCGACATGATCACGTAGGACAGCTGGCTGACCGTGGAATAGGCCAGCCGGCGCTTCAGGTTGTCGGCATTCAGCGCGACCAGGGAAGCGGCCATGATGGTGAAGCCCGCCACGTAGACCAGCCAGTCGCTGCCGCCAGCGGCCGCCAGCGGTTCTATACCGAAGGTGAAGACCAGCACCTTGACCACGCTGAAGACGCCCGCCTTCACCACGGCGACCGCATGGAGCAGGGCCGAGACCGGGGCGGGCGCCACCATGGCCGCGGGCAGCCAGCGGTGCACCGGCATGAGCGCGGCCTTCCCGATGCCGAACACACAGAGCGCGAGCAGGCCCGCCAGGGCAACGCCGTCGACCCGGCCAGCAAGGATTCCGCCCGGCCTGAAGTCCGTGGTACCCGCCACGGCCGCGATGAAGACGACAGCCGGGAGCAGCAACATGATCGACGTGCCCATGAGCAGCCCGAGATAGGTGCGCCCCGCCCGGCGCGCCTCATCACCGCCGTGGTGGGTGACCAGCGGATAGGTCACCAGCGTGAGGAGCTCATAGAACAAGAACAGCGTGAACAGGTTGCCCGCGAAGGCCAGCCCCGTCGTCGCCGCCAGTGCCAGCGCAAAGCAGGCGTGGAAGCGCGTCTGGCGCAACTCGTGATTGGCGCGCAGATACCCTATCGAGTACAGGGACGTCACCAGCCACAGGCCGGAGGCCAGGAGGGCGAACAGCATCCCGAAGGATTCCACCTCCAGGGCCAGATCGAGCCCCGGCAGCACCGTGATGAGCGCCAGCGCCGGCCGGTCCCCGGCCAGTACGCCGGGCAGCAGTGCGGCAACAATCCACAGCAGCAGGCCCGCGGTAGCCACGGTCACGGCATCCCGGAGGTCGGGTGTCCGGTGGCACAACGCGATGAGGCCAGCGCCGCAGGTCGGCACCAGCAGGGCGGCCAGGACCAGTTGCCCAACACCAATCAACGCGGCACGCCCAGCAGGACCGACGCCGCCTCAGCCGCAGAGCCCACGGTGAATGTGGTCTCCAGCCCGAAGTAGACCGTGCCCGCCACCAGCAGGCCAGCGGGCACCAGCATCGAGAGCGGAGCCTCCACCGCCGCGACCAGGTCCGCACGTGGCGCATGGAAATAGGCGGCTTCCACGACGCGCCACACATAGATCACCGCGAGCAGCGACGAACCCACGACCAGGAACACCAGCCACCACTGCCCGCCCTCGAGAGCAGCCTTCACCAGGTACCACTTGCTGACAAACCCGGCCGTGCCGGGGACGCCGATCAGCGAGAGGCCGCAAACCACCAGCCCGAAGGCTGTCAGCGGCATCACCCGTGCCAGGCCCTGCACGCGTGGCAGGGTGACGCCGCCCATCGACAGGGCCACGCCACCGAGCAGCATGAAGATGGCGCCCTTCGTGATCGCATGGTTGAACACGTGGACGATGGTTGCCGTGAGGCCGGTGACCGAGTCGAAGGACAGGCCCAGGATGATGTAGCCCATCTGGCCCACGCTCGAATAAGCGAACAGCCGCTTGAGATCGGTCTGGAAAATCGCCACGGCCGACGCGGCAAACATGCCGGCGAGCGCCAGGCAGAGCATCACCTGCTCCAGGGGCAGCCGGTCGAACACCTGGGATTCACCGAACACCTCGAAATAGAACCGCAGCAGGACGTAGACCGAGACCTTGGTGGCGGTCGCCGCCAGGAAGGAGGAGACCACCGAGGGCGCATGGGTGTAGGCATTGGGCAGCCACTGGTGCAGCGGAAACAGGGCCATCTTCAGGGACAGGCCGACAGTCAGGAAGGCCAACGCCGCAAGCACCGGCCGGGAGCCCTCGACGGCGGGCATCCGCGCCGCGATGTCAGCGAGGTTGAGGGTGCCCGTCATCAGGTACAGCAGGCCGATCCCGATGACGATGAAGGTGGCGCCGATGGTGCCCATGATCAGGTAGTTGTAGCTGGCGGCCAGCGCCCGGCGATCGCGCCCCATGGCGATCAGGACGTAGGTCGAGAGCGACGAGATCTCGAGGAACACGAAGATATTGAAGGCATCTCCCGAGACCGCGATGCCGAGCAACCCTGTCAGGCAGAGGGCGAACAGCGTGTAGAACAGGTAATGCTGCCCGGCGGGAATCTCCGCCTCGAGGCTTGCGCGCCCCCAGGAAAGCACGAGAGCCGCCATCCCGGAAACCAGCACCAGGAAGAACGAGGCCAGGCGGTCCACCCGGTACTCGATGCCCCAGGGGGGCGGCCAGCTGCCTATGGCGTAGGAGACGGGACCGCTCCCGGCCACCTGCTGCCAGAGCAGGACCGACGCGCCGAAGGCGAACCCGCTGGCCGCCAGCACGACGAGGAACGCCAGGTGCCGATTCCGCAGCAGCAGCGCCACGGGCGCCGCGGCAAGCGGCACGACCGCCACCAGGACGGGCAACTGCTGGACCAACGTCATTCCCGGTCTTTGGCGAGGATATCGTCTTCCTCGATGCTGCCGTAGGCCTCGCGGATGCGGACCACGAGCGCCAGGCCGAGGGCCAGCGTGGCCACCCCCACGACGATCGCCGTGAGGATCAGCACGTGGGGAAGCGGGTTCGCATACACGGCGAACCCCTCCTGGATGATCGGCGCGGTGCCCCCGATCAGCTTGCCGGGCGCCACGTAGAGCAGGTACACCGACGTCTGGAAGATGCCGAGACCGACCAGCTTCTTGATCAGGTTTCCACGGGCCATCACGATGAACAGTCCGGCGATCATCAGGCTGATCGTCGCGAAGTAGCTGAAGTGACCCGCCAGGCTCACTGGTCGAGATTCCCGCGGCCGGCGAACATGTAGAACACCTTCAGCATCACGCCGGTCACGGCAACCGCAACGCCGCACTCCACCAGGAGTATGCCCCGCAGCTGGCCGGCCACCGGGTCCGCAGCAAGCACGAAGTAGTCGAGGAAGTTCCCGCCCAGCACCTGGCCGGCCACGCCCACTGTGACGTAGAGCAGGACGCCGACGGCCATCATGGCCTCCACCAGCGGTTCGGGCACGACCCGTCGCGCCTCTTCCACGCTGTAGATCAACGCGTAGAAGATGATCCCCGCGGCCAGGATGACGCCGGCCTGGAAGCCTCCGCCCGGGCCGTAGTCCCCGTGAAAGAGCACGTAGAGGCCGAAGAGCAGGATGAAGGGGATCAGCAGCTTGCCGACGACCCGGAGCACGAGATCATCCTTCACGGCTTTCTCCGCCCGGGGCGCCGCCGCAGGAGCGCGATGACGCCGGCTCCAGCCGTGAAGACGACCACGGTCTCCCCCAGCGTGTCGTAGCCCCGGTAGCTGGCGAGCACGGCGGTCACCACATTGGGCGCCCCGGTCTCGTCCATCGCATTGGCCAGGTAGTGCTGCGCGACATGCCGGTGGGCAGGCGCACCGGGGTCCGAGAACACCGGCATGCCCAGCGAGCCATAGACCAGGAGGCCACCCACGGCCACGGACACCAGCAGGGGCAGCCACGGCCGGTGAACAGGTCTCGCCTCCTCGCTCCGGCACAGCAGGAGTGCGCCCAGGAACAACACGGTGGAGATACCCGCGCCAACCGCGGCCTCGGTCATCGCCACGTCCACGGCGTCGAGAACGGTCAGCACCGTGGCCATGAGGAAGCTGTACACGCCGAACAGGACGACGACGCCGAACAGGTTGCGGGTCCGGGCCAAGGCGACGACCGTGACCATCATCAGGGCCAGCAGGACTTCGATGATGAGCGTTTCTATGGCCGGCTCCGGCGCGAGGTTGCCATCGGCTCCAGGCCATGTGTCCACGCTGCCTTGGCGAGCGCGTGCGTAGCCGTCGGGCTGGCAAAGAAGATCAGGAGACCGATGACCAGCAGCTTGGCCGCCACCAGCCCGAGACCAGCCTGGAGCAGCAGGCCGAGCAGGATCAGGCCTGCGCCAAGCGTGTCCAGCACGCTTGCGGCGTGTACGCGGGTGTAGATATCCGGCATGCGCAGCAGGCCCACGGCGCCGATCACGCAGAACAGGCCGCCGGACGCCAGGAACACCCAGCTCAGCGCATCCAGGAACGCGGTCACTGCCCTTCTCCACGGTCGCCGGCAGGGTCGACCAGGCTGCCACCCCTGAAATACCGGAGTACGGCGACTGTGCCGATCACGTTCAGCAGGCCGTAGATGATAGCCAGGTCGAGGAACTCGGGGCGCCCGTTCAGGAAGCCGAGGACCGCGAGGAACAGCATGGCGCACGTCCCGATCGAGTTCGCCGCCTGCAGCCTGTCGAACACGGTGGGACCGAGAATGGCCCGCCCGAGGATCAGGGCCATCGTGGCGAGCAGCGCCACCGTGGCGGCGAGGAACATCACGGGCTGCCCTCGAAGCCGGTCACACGGCGATCCATGTCTCCGGTGGCCAGGGCGTCGGCACCCGCCTCCGTCAGCGCATGGACGAGGAACTCCTCCGCACTGGCCTCTATCGTGATGGTCCCCGGCGTCAGGGTGATCGAGTTCGCCAGGATTACCCGGCCGAGATCCGTTCGCTGGCTCGGCCTGAACCGGACGAGCGTGGGGCTGATGGGCAGGCGCGGATGAACGATGATCCGGCTCACGTCCCAGGCCGAGCGCACGATCTCGGCGAGCAGCCAGGGCCAGTAGAGCAGCGCCCGCGGGCCCAGGTGGACGGGGTGCCCCTCCCTGTCGATCAGGTCCATGCGGTGACTGAGCCAGGCCACGGCAAGGGCCGAGGCCGCCCCGGCGGACAGCAGGAATGCCTCGAAGTGGCCCGACAGCAGGAGCCAGAAGGCATAGAGGGCAAGGCCGGCACTGGCGGCGTAGAACACCCTGCTAGGGCCTCTGCCCAAGGGTCCGCCAGACAGTCTTGCCGCCACTCTGCTTGTCCAGGAGCGCGAGGTACCGTTCGTGCTCCGCGAGTTCATCGGCGGACGCCCGGACCACGGCCAGGCGGAGCCCGTCACGAGCCACGGGCCGGGTAGCCAGGTGCTGCACGGCCGTTTCGCCCGCGCCCTGGTCGAGCAGCAGCGTGGCCTGCCCACCGGTCATGCCGAGGTACACGTCGGCCAGCAACTGGGCATCCAGAAGCGCGCCGTGGAATTCGCGACCGGTGTTATCCACCGCATAGCGCTTGCATAGCGCGTCCAGGCTGTTGCGCTGCCCGGGGTGCAGCCGGCGCGCAAGGGCCAGCGTGTCCACTACCGTGCAGACCCCGGTGATCCGCGGCGCGTCTGGGCCGAGGAGCCCGAGCTCGGCGTCCAGGAACCCCACGTCGAAGTCGGCGTTGTGGATGATTAGCTCGGCGTCGGCCACGAAATCCAGGAACTCCCGGGCGACGTCCGCGAAGCGCGGCTTCCCGGCCAGCATCTCGGCGGAGATGCCGTGCACCTCCTGCGCACCGGCGTCGATCTCCCGGTCGGGCTGCAGGTAGTGATGGAGGGTGCGGTGCGTACGCCGGCGGTTCACCAGCTCCACGCAACCCAGCTCGATGATCCGGTGCCCCTTCTCCACCTCGAGGCCGGTTGTCTCGGTATCCAGCACGATCTGCCGCATCTGTCTGTCCCGCAACCTGCTACTTCAGGACGTCTTCTGGCGCGCGCACTGCAGCCAGGATGTCATCGAGACCGCGGTTCGCCAGCGCGTCGGCACGCTCGTTCTCCGCGTGGCCGGAATGGCCCTTTACCCAGTGCCACTCCACCTCGTGCCGGGCGACTGCCTCCTCGAGCCGGCGCCAGAGATCCTCGTTCTTGACGGGCTTGCGGGCGGCCGTTCGCCAGCCGGTTGCCTTCCACCGGGGCAACCACTCCCCGATGCCCTTTCTCAGGTACTCGGAGTCGGTATAGACCGCGACCGAACAGGGCCGTGTCAGCGCCTGGAGCCCTTCGATGGCCGCCATGAGCTCCATCCGGTTGTTCGTGGTGGCCAACGCACCGCCACAGATCTCGCGCTCCTGCCCCCTGGCCCGGAGGAGCACGCCCCAGCCGCCCGGTCCCGGATTCCCGCGGCAGGCGCCATCGGTATAGAGCTCCACGTCCGTCATGCCACGTTCCGGGTGGTGGGATTGACCAGGCTGCCCACGAGCTGCGGGCGACGGCGAAATGCCGGACGGATCGGCGTGACGGTGAAAACTTCCTTGCGGGCCACCAGAAGATAGCAGCTGGCCAGGGGATTCCAGCGCCGGAATCGCGCCGGCGAGTCCCGCCATTCCTGGCCACCAGGCCCGGTCCGGCTGGCGCCGTCGTCGGCTGGCGCATCGGCGGGAACGAACGTGCGGTAGATGGGTGCAGCCATATGGTGGAAGCGCGCCGGCTCAACGAAGTAGTCCAGCAGGTGGAGCCAGTCGCGAAGGCGGTACTCCGAGACCAGGCGCCTGGCTCCAGCGGGAAACCGCCGCCCCGACAGGTAGTGACGAACGCCCCACCAGCCCCAGGCGTTGAAGCCCGCAATCACCACATGCCCGTCGGGCCTGAGGATGCGGTCGACCTCCCGAAGCACGGCGTGCGGGTCCTCGGTATATTCGAGGATATGGGGCAGAAAGACGGCATCGATCGAATCCGTCGCCACCGCGAGGTCTTCGGGAGCGCTCACGAAGTCCACGCCAGGGCCGCGCCTGGCGGCCACGACGGCGTAGCGCCGGGTGCGGGCATACCGGCGGAACAGGGCCGGGTCGCCCCAGGCGCCGATCTGCAGGAACTGGTCGCCAAAGATGTTCTCGAACGCGCCCGCGACCTGCCGGGACTCCTCGCGCAGCAACGCCGTGCCGGTGCCTGTCTCGAGCCAGTGCGAACGCATGGCCCTATATTAGCCCAGGCCCGGCGCTGGCTTTACAATGCCGGCCTTCGAACTTCGCGGAAGTGAGAGTCGCATGGGATTCCTGGCCGGAAAGCGCGCACTGATCACCGGGGTCGCCAGCGACCGGTCCATCGCGTGGGGCATCGCGCAGGCAATGGCCCGGGAAGGCGCCAGCCTCGCCTTCACCTACCAGACGGAGCGCCTCGGGGAACGGGTGCGCGAGATGGCGGCGGAGACGGGGTCGTCGATTTGCCTGCCCCTGGATGTAGCGAGCGACGACGAGATCCGGCGCATGTACGACGCCCTCGCGGCGCGCTGGACGAGCGTGGATGTGATAGTCCACTCCGTCGCGTTCGCCCCCAGGGACCAGCTCGCTGGCAGCTATCTGGAGTCCGTGACGCGCGAGGGCTTCCAGATCGCCCACGACATCAGCAGCTACAGCTTCGCGGCCCTGGCCAAGTACGGCCGGCACCTGCTCTCCCCGGCCTCGGCCCTCCTGACGCTGACCTACCTGGGCGCGGTACGGGCCATTCCCAATTACAACGTCATGGGGCCGGCGAAGGCGAGCCTGGAGGCGAACGTGCGCTTCATGGCGGCCGAACTGGGCGCCGCGGGCGTGCGGGTGAACGGCATCTCGGCGGGACCCATCAAGACCCTGGCCGCGGCCGGGATCGGCGGCTTCCGGTCGATGCTCCAGCACGTGGCGAATGCCACTCCCATCCGCCGCAACGTGACCATCGAGGACGTAGGCAACGCCGCTGCCTTCCTCTGCTCGGATCTTGCCGCAGGCATCACCGGGGAAATACTGTACGTGGATGGCGGCTACAGCCAGGTTGGCATGAGCCTCTAGTCTAGACGGCGCCTTGGGGAAGGACAGACCGGCGAGGGATCCTAGTCGTCCGTAGCCTTGAAAAGGTCGGGCGCCACGACCACCTTGGCGGACTCCCGCAGTTGGACTGCCAGGGCCTCCGTCTCGATGCCAGCAACCCGCTGTGCCAGGGCTGCCTTGCGCTCGTCCCGCTGCTGCTGCGGGATGACTTCAGGCACGCCAGGGACCACCGAGCGAACCTGGAAGACCGCGAAGGCACCACCGGGAAGGCTGACGCCCTGCACCACCGGCTTGCCGGCCGGCTTGGGCGCCCGGAAGACCGCTGAAAGGAGGTCCGGCGGGACTGTGGGCGACCTGCGGGTCAGGGGACCTGCCTCCGCGAGCTTCAGTCCCTCCGACGCCACCACGGCCGCGAGATCCTCGCCGGCCTGCGCCCGCTTGAGAATCGCCTCGCCCCGGGATGTCGCCTCGGTCGTCGCCCGCAACGTGCGCAAGCGGTCGACGATCTCGGCCCGGACCTGCTCGAGAGGCAACGGGGCGGGCAGCTTGTGCTCGGCAACCCGGGCAACGATGGCACGAGACTCGTCCAGCTCGATCAGGGGCGTGTTCTCGCTGCCTTCGAGCACGCCGGGCGCAAAGATCGCGCTGACGACATTCGGGTTGGTCCCGAACGGTCCACCACCCGCGCGGGTAAACCCGTCGAAACGACGGACAGTCAGCCCGGTATCCTTTGCTGCTGGCTCCAGCGAGGTCGGGTTCTCCAGCGCCAGGTCATCGAGGCGTTCGGCTATGGCGTAGAACTCGTCCTGGGCCTTCTGCCGGCGCAACTCGTCGGCCAGCTGGTCACGCACCTCGTCGAAGCTCTTACCCGAACCCGGGCGCAACTCCTCGAGCCGGATGATGTGATAGCCGAACTCGGTCTTGATCGGTGGTGACGTCGCACCGACCTCGAGGGCGAAGAGTGCCTTGTCGAAGGCCTCGACGTAATTACCGGGAGCCGCAAATCCCAGGTCCCCGCCACGATTGGCCGACCCGGGGTCGTTCGAGTATTGGGCGGCCAGCGCGGCGAAATCAGCACCGCTGGCCAGCTTGCTGGCAACTTCGTCCGCCAGTGCCCTGGCGGCGGAATCGCTCCGGCTATCGTCCACGGCGATCAGGATGTGCCGCGCCCGCCGCTCCTCATCGGTGCGGAAGCGCGTCGGATCGGACTCGTAGGCCTTGCGCAGGGCCTCTTCATCGGGAGTGTAGTCCCGCGCCATGTCCTCGATCGCAACCTGCACGTACTCGACGGTGGCACTCTCCGGAGACTGGAACTGGTTGGCATTGGCCACGTAGTAGGACTGCACGTCGGCTTCGCTGACGCTGATTCCGGCTCCCATCACGCGAGGATCGAACAGTACATAGCCCACGTCCCTGCGCTCCTGGTCGAGGGCGATCAGGCGACGGAACTCCGTGGGTGTGAAAAAGGAGCTTTCGACGAGGCCATCCTGCAACTGGCGGACGGCTAGCAGCGCCTGCTGCTCCTTCTCGAAGCCCGTGGGCGTGATGCCCTGGGACGCCAGGGTGGCGTCATAGGCTGGCTTGGAAAACTGGCCACCGACCTGGAAGGCCGGGAGGCCACGGACGTAGTCGATCACCTGAGCGGCACCCACCCGGAATCCCGCGTCACGGACGAACTGGGTAACCGCCCGATTGAGGACCAGACCATCGAGCGTCTGGCGCTTGAGCTGTTCTTCGGCCTCGGCTGGCAACTGCCCCCCGGCAGCCTGCTGCTCAGCCACGAGCTGGTTCTGGTAAACACGCTGGAAATCCACGGATGGAATTTCCTCGCCGTTAACCCGGGCAGCGAAGCCCGACGAGGTTACCGTGAAATCGCTGCTGACAAAGCTGAGCGCCAGCGGTACCGCAATGATGAGGAGAACGGCGAAGGCCACCCAGCCCGTGAGCTTCTCCCGAATATTTTGCAGCATCGACTTGCGCGTTACTGTTGGTGGCGGAGTGGACGGGACTCGAACCCGCGACCCCCGGCGTGACAGGCCGGTATTCTAACCAACTGAACTACCACTCCACTCTTGTTTCAAGATTACGCAAGCCCATCGTCCGTCCGGTGCTGGTGGGTGCTGAGGGCCTCGAACCCCCGACCTTCGCCTTGTAAGGGCGACGCTCTTCCAGCTGAGCTAAGCACCCCCGCTCCGGCGCGCTGCGAGCCATCCAAACGTCAGCGCCCCGTGCCGGCAAGCTGGTGCCAGTACGGGGCGCCCGGTCTCCAGCGCTCCGGCGATGGCCGTCTAGTTTACGGCATCCTTCAGAGCCTTCCCAGCCTTGAAGCCAGGAACTTTGCTTGCGGAAATCTGGATCGTCTCGCCCGTACGGGGGTTGCGCCCCTGCCGGGCAGCCCGCGTCTTCACGGCAAAAGTCCCGAAACCCACCAGCGATACCTGTTTGCCGGCCTTCAGGGCCTTCGTTATGGCGCCGATCACCGCGTCCACCGCGCGGGTGGCATCGGCCTTCGACAGGCCCGCATCGTCCGCAACCACTTCGATCAAGTCACCCTTGTTCATCAACACACCTTCAGCATCAGACGAGTTAATCCCTCGCCACTGATCCCACGGTCGGCCAACTGGCCCCGGGAAAGCCCCTCGTCGAGCTCATCGGGGTTACTTCAGCCTGGTGATTTCAGTGACGTCCCCTAAATCCGGTGACGGTCGCTGCAAGAAGAGCCGCAGCCAGAAGCAATTCAAAAACCTTATACCAAGGCCGAAAAACGGCTGTCAACCGCGCCTCGCCGGCCCCGTCAGCCAAAATCCCCGGGGTTTCCGGCCATTTTTCAGTGCGCCCGCACCCCGGAATCCGCCGGCTCGGGCTGGCCCTTGCCAGCCTCGTCGCCGGGAATCACCCGGTCGGCGGCCTTGGGAACCGGCATGTTCTGCAGGGTCAGCTGCAGCACTTCATCAATCCAACGCACCGGAACAATGTCGAGCTTGTCCTTGATGTTTTTGGGGATATCCGCCAGGTCCTTCTCGTTGTCCCGTGGGATCACGACCGTCGCAATACCGCCCCGGTGGGCTGCGAGCAGCTTCTCTTTCAGGCCACCTATCGGGAGCACCTCACCGCGGAGGGTGATCTCACCGGTCATGGCAACGTCGCACCGGACCGGGATACCCGTCAGGGCCGAGATGAGAGCCGTGCACATGCCAATGCCGGCGCTCGGCCCGTCCTTGGGCGTCGCTCCCTCGGGCACGTGAATGTGCAGGTCAAGCTTCTGGTGGAAATCCTCGTCGATGCCAAGCAGGGCGGCCCTGCCGCGGATGATGGTGGTCGCCGCCTGGATGGACTCCCGCATCACCTCACCAAGTTGCCCCGTGTTGATCAGCTTGCCCTTGCCGGGCACAACGGCAGCCTCGATCGTGAGCAGTTCACCACCGACTTCGGTCCACGCCAGGCCGGTAACCTGGCCGATCTGGTTGGTCTCCTCGGCACGGCCGTAGCGATAGCGGCGTACGCCAAGGTACTTGTCGAGGCCCTTCGGCACCACATGGGTCGCCCTGGTGTCGGGCTTCAGGAGGTGGTACTTGACGACCTTCCGGCAGATCTTGGCGAGTTCCCGTTCCAGGTTCCGGACCCCGGACTCGCGCGTGTAGTACCGGATGATGTCGCGAATCGCCGAGTCCGAAATGGAAATCTCGCCGCTCTTGAGGCCGTTCGCCTTCATCTGCTTCGGCGCGAGGTAGTTCCGGGCGATGTTGAGCTTCTCGTCCTCCGTGTAACCCGGGATTCGAATCACCTCCATGCGGTCGAGCAGCGGCGCAGGAATGTTCAGCGTATTGGCCGTACAGACGAACATTACCTCGGACAGGTCGAAGTCAACTTCGAGGTAATGATCGTTGAAGCTGGCGTTCTGCTCGGGATCCAGCACCTCCAGCAACGCCGAGGACGGATCACCGCGGAAATCAGTGGACATCTTGTCCACCTCGTCGAGCAGGAACAGTGGGTTGCGGACACCGGTCTTCGCGAGGTTCTGCACGATCTTGCCGGGCATGGAGCCGATGTAGGTACGCCTGTGACCGCGGATCTCGGCCTCGTCGCGGACGCCACCCAGTGACATGCGGACGAACTTGCGATTGGTGGCGCGGGCGATGCTTTGTCCCAGGGAAGTCTTGCCGACACCCGGCGGGCCCACGAGGCAGAGAATTGGACCCTTGAGCTTCTTGACGCGCTGCTGGACCGCCAGGTATTCGAGGATCCGCTCCTTGACCTTGTCCAGGCCGAAGTGATCCTTCTCAAGCACCTGCTCGGCCGCCCCAAGCTCCTGATTCACGCGCGTGCGCTTCCGCCACGGCGCTCTCAGCAGCCAGTCCACGTAATTCCGCACCACGGTTGCCTCGGCGGACATGGGCGACATCATCTTGAGCTTGTTCAGCTCCGACGCAGCCTTGTCACGGGCCTCCTGGGGCATCCCGGCGCGCGCAATGCGCTGCTCGAGCTCGGCGATCTCGTTCGGGGCATCTTCCATGTCCCCGAGCTCCTTCTGGATCGCCTTCATCTGCTCGTTAAGGTAGTACTCGCGCTGGCTCTTCTCCATCTGCTGCTTGACCCGGCCGCGGATCCGCTTCTCGATCTGCAGCATGTCGATTTCAGTCTCGATCAGCGTCATGACGTGCTCGAGCCGCTCGCGGACGGTCTCAATCTCCAGCACCTTCTGCTTCTGCTCCAGCTTCAATGCCATGTGGGCGGCCACGGTATCGGCCAGGCGCCCGGGCTGGTCGATGCCCGCGAGAGAGGTGAGGATCTCCGGCGGCACCTTGCGATTCAGCTTGACGTAGTTCTCGAACTGGGAAATCAGCGACCGCTTGAGCACATCCGCTTCCCGCGTCGTGACATCAAGACGATCCTCGACGAGGGTGATGTCGGCAGAGAAGAACTCGGCGCCGCGGGTCTTGGTCAGATTTGCCCGCGTACCACCCTCCACCAGGACCTTCACCGTGCCATCGGGCAGCTTCAGCAGCTGAAGGATCGTGGCGAGTGTGCCGACCCGGTAAATATCCTCGAGGGACGGCTCATCGACGTCGGCCTGCTTCTGGGCCACCAGCAGGATCTGCTTCCCGGCCTGCATCGCCTCGTCGAGGGCCTGGATCGACCGGGCGCGACCGACGAACAGCGGGATGACCATGTGCGGGTAAACGACCACGTCCCGCAGGGGGAGGATCGGTACGTTCAGGCGGTGCTGCGTATCGGCGTCAGACATCATTCTCTCCTTGGATCAGAGTCCCGCCACGTCGTCTCCGGGGCGGGCGGGCAGCAGACTAGCGCAGATGGCGCTGCGCCACTTTCGGGTTGCCGTCACGACAGCCTAGTTGCTACCCGAACCTGCCGCTCTCCGCTCCTCCTGCACGGCCCGCAGCGGTGCAGTCTCCTCGGACTCGAAGATGATGTACGGACGGGTCTCGCCGGTCACCACGGCTTCGTCGATAACAACCTTGCGGGCGTTCCGCAACGAAGGGAGGTCGTACATCGTGTCCAGGAGGATGCCCTCCAGTATCGTCCGCAGGCCGCGAGCTCCGGTCTTCCTCTGCATGGCGCGCAGCGCCACGGCACGCAGGGCGTCTTCCCGGAACTCCAGCTCGGCGCCCTCCATCTCGAACAGCCGCCGATACTGCTTGGTCAGCGCATTCTTCGGCTCGACAAGGATACTGATGAGCGCGGCTTCGTCGAGTTCGTCCAGCGTCGCCACAACCGGCAGCCGACCGACGAATTCCGGAATCAGCCCGAAGCGGATGAGGTCCTCGGGCTCCACATCGGTGAGCAACTGCCCGATGGGCGCCTCGTCGGTGCTCCGCACGTCGGCGACAAAACCTATACCGCTCTTCTGGGAGCGCTTCTGGATGATCTTCTCCAGGCCGGCGAACGCGCCGCCAACGATGAACAGGATGTGCCGGGTGTCCACCTGCAGGAATTCCTGCTGGGGATGCTTGCGGCCACCCTGCGGCGGAACGGAGGCGACGGTGCCTTCGATGAGCTTCAGCAACGCCTGCTGGACACCCTCGCCGGACACGTCCCGCGTGATGGAGGGGTTGTCGGACTTGCGGGAGATCTTGTCGATCTCGTCGATGTAGACGATTCCCGTCTGGGCCTTCTCCACGTCGTAGTCGCACTTCTGCAGCAGCTTCTGGATGATGTTCTCGACATCCTCGCCAACGTAGCCCGCTTCGGTGAGCGTGGTCGCATCCGCAATCGTGAACGGCACATTGAGCAGCCGGGCCAGGGTCTCCGCCAGCAGCGTCTTGCCGCAACCGGTGGGCCCAATCAGCAGGATATTGCTCTTCGAGAGCTCGATGTCGTTCTTGCCGCCGTCAGGCGACCGGTTCTCAAGCCGCTTGTAATGGTTGTAGACCGCCACGGAGAGAATCTTCTTGGCCCGCTCCTGACCGATGACGTATTCGTCGAGGACCGCCTTGATCTCGTGGGGCTTCGGCAACTTCGCGCTGGTGTGGTCCTGCCGGTCCTCGAGCTCCTCGCGAATAATGTCATTGCAGAGCTCGACGCATTCGTCACAGATGAACACGGATGGCCCCGCGATCAGCTTGCGAACCTCATGCTGGCTCTTACCGCAGAATGAGCAGTAGAGCAGCTTGCCGTCGTCGCCTCGTCCGCGGGTCTCGTCAACCATGGCTGCCGGTTTCTCCTGCCGTGAAGCCCGTCACGGGAGCTTCATCTAACATATAGCACGCGTTGAGCGCGGCGTGCAAAATCCCTAGTCGTTTACCGCGAGCAGTTCACATCGCGAGGCGGTTCAGGATCCCTTCCTGGTCTCTCCGCGGCGCTCCAGCACACTGTCGATCAGGCCATAGGCCACGGCATCCGCGCCACTCATGAAGCGATCCCGGTCGGTATCCTGACCCACCTGTTCCAGGGACTGGCCCGTATGCGCTGCCAGAATCCGGTTGAGGCGCTCCCGCACCAGCAGGATTTCCTTCGCGTGGATATCGATATCCGATGCCTGGCCCTGGAAGCCGCCAAGGGGCTGGTGGATCATCATGCGGGAATGCGGCAGGCAAAAGCGCTTGCCCTTTGCACCACCGGCCAGCAGCACGGCACCCATGCTGGCGGCCTGGCCGACGCAGATGGTGCTCACGTCGGGCTTGATGAACTGCATGGTGTCGTAGATCGAGAGTCCCGAAGTGACGACGCCACCGGGCGAGTTGATGTAAAGATGGATGTCCTTGTCCGGATTCTCGGACTCGAGGAACAGCAGCTGGGCCACCACCAGATTCGCCATGTGGTCTTCCACCGGGCCCACGACGAAGATGACGCGCTCCTTCAGCAGTCGCGAATAGATGTCATAGGCCCGCTCACCGCGCGCCGTCTGCTCGATGACCATCGGCACGAGACCGAGGGCCCTGGTTTCCGTATCCATGCTTGCCGTCCCTGTTGCGGTTGAGTTGACGCGATGGCTCACTGGCCAGCGACCAGTGCGCGAAACGTCGTCGGCTTCGGCGTAACGGCAGCCCGGCCCGCCAGCCAGTCGACTACCTGCTCTTCGAGCACGGAGTTTTCGACCTGGGTGAGGAGTTGTGCCGTCTGGTAGTAAAGCTTGCGAATCTCGTCGGGCTTGTCATAGCCGCGGGACAGCTGCTCGATACGTTCCCGGACCTTCTCCCGGTCGACGACCAGCTCCTGCTCGCGGATCAGGGCACCGATGAGCAGGCCGAGGCGCACCCGACGTTCCGCCGTCTGGCGGAAGGACTCGAGTGCCGGGGCCTGGGCCGGATCGGAGACGCCGAGGTTTCGCATGGCATCGGACTGCAGGGATGTGGCTTCCTGCTCGACCAGGATTACCGGGATGTCGATCGGATTCGCCTGCAGGAGCTGCTCCAGCAGCTGGCGCTTGACGTCCGCCCGGGCGCGGCCGGCAAACTCGTCGCCCATGATCTCGCGCAGGTCCCGGAGGAAGTCCTCCTTGCTGCCACTCTCCACGCCAAAGGCCCGGATGAACTCCTCGTCGACCTCCGGAAGGTGCTGGGCGGAAACCTCACCAACCTGGACGCTGAAATCGGCAGTCTGCCCGGCGAGCTCCCGGTTGGGGTAATCCAGCGGAAACTGCACCCTGATTTCCTTCGCATCGCCCGCCCTGACGCCGACCAGCTGCTTCTCGAAGTCCTCGACCATGCGCCCGGCGCCAAGCTCGACGGTGACTTTCTCGCCGACGCCGCCCGGCATCGGAGCACCGTTCAGTCGCCCCTGGAAATCCACGACAACCCGGTCACCGGGCCGCGCTTCACGATCGGCAACGTGCCAGTGGCTGCGCTGCCGCCTCAGGTTATCGGCAATGAACTCGAGGTCGGCGTCGTCGAACGCCGGCTCGGGACGGGTGATGGCGACGGTATCGATTCCCCGGACCGTGAACTCGGGAAACACCTCGAAGCTGGCCGTATAGGCGAAGTCTGCGCCGCCAGCGCCCGCATCGGGACCCGCTTCGATCTGGGGCTCCCCCGCAGGCCGCAGCTGTTGACGGCTCAACGCCTCGCCGTAGGTGGACTGGATGATGTCCTGCAGGACCTCCCGGCGAATCTGCTCACCGAAGCGCTGGCGGATGACCTTTTCAGGGACCTTGCCGGGCCGATAGCCCTTGAGGTTGGCTGTCCGGCTCACGGAGCGGAGGCGGCCCTCCACCTCGCGCTCGATGCGCTTCGCGGGCACCCGAACCTGCAATCGCCGCTCCAGCCCTGCACCGGCCTCCAGTGAAACCTGCAACTCCTCCATGGCACTCCCGACTTCCTGAACAGTCTGCATTCCCAATTACCTGTGCTTTATGGCACCCGACCCGGTCCGTGGTGCGAAAGGAGAGACTCGAACTCTCACGGGTTGCCCCACAGGAACCTAAATCCTGCGCGTCTACCAGTTCCGCCACTTTCGCGCGTGGGGTCTTGAAGCGGCTTTGCGCAGGGCATTATACCGGACGGCTTCCGCCGCACCGGGGCCTGGCACTCGTTGGCGCACTCCCTGGCCGGATCGCCCCAGCGCCCTCCCTGCCAACCCAGGGCAGAGACAGTAATTCATATATTACAAGTCTTTAGAAGCTATTCAGAAACCCGCTTGTCGGGTTGCCCGCCCGTCAGTCGCCAAGGCGCCGGGCGGCGGGCGGCGGGAAGGGAAGCGTCCGGGGAACCGGAGGTGGTGGGCCGTGTAGGACTTGAACCTACAACCAATGGATTAAGAGTCCACTGCTCTACCAATTGAGCTAACGACCCGTCGCAATGCCGCGCCTGAAGGCGCTCCTACACCACGCACGGCACGAAACCAGGCACGGCACGAAGTTGGGGTGGACGATGGGGCTCGAACCCACGACCACCGGAATCACAATCCGGTGCTCTACCAACTGAGCTACGCCCACCATTGACCGGTCTCGTTATGGCGCGCCTGGCAGGACTCGAACCTGCAGCCCCCGGCTTAGAAGGCCGGTGCTCTGTCCGGTTGAGCTACAGGCGCTCCGCTTCCCAACAGGGGCCGGATGGTCGGGGCAGACGGATTCGAACCGCCGACCCTCTGCTCCCAAAGCAGATGCGCTACCAGACTGCGCCATGCCCCGAACTGATCCAGGCGGGGCCATTATAGCTGTCTGGCCGGCGCGACGGGGCACTGATCGGGGTCGCGATGATAAGGACCGGAGGGGACAGCGTCAATTTGGCGCCCCGTGCTAAGGTGTCGGCCGCCATGACAGCCCGCCTGATTGACGGCAAAACCATCGCCAGTGAACTCCGCGGCGCATTGCGCCGGCGGATCGCTGACCGGCAGCAGGCCGGCCACCGCCCCCCCGGCCTGGCCGTGGTCCTCGTCGGCGAAGATCCGGCATCGAGGATCTACGTCCGCAACAAGCGGATGGCCTGCAACGAAGTGGGCAT
Source organism: Chromatiales bacterium (assembly GCA_016789845.1). Taxonomy (GTDB): domain Bacteria; phylum Pseudomonadota; class Gammaproteobacteria; order Steroidobacterales; genus SHZI01. The sequence goes on along the minus strand of JAEUQA010000067.1, from coordinate 85,154 downwards.
CATGTCGCGCGACTACGACCTGCCGGTAACGACCGGGGAAGCCGAGATCCTGGCCCTGATCGACCGGCTGAACGCCGATCCGGAGATCGACGGCATCCTGGTGCAGCTGCCCCTCCCGCCGCACATCAGCGAGATCGCCGTCATCGAGCGCATCGATCCCGTCAAGGACGTGGACGGCTTTCACCCCTACACCGTGGGGCGGCTCTGCCAGCGGATCCCGGTACTACGCCCCGCCACGCCCTATGGCGTGATGACCCTCCTCCGCCACATCGGCGTGCCGGTCAAGGGCCAGCACGCCGTGGTCGTCGGGGCCTCGAACCATGTTGGCAGGCCGCTGGCGCTGGAACTGCTGCTGGCCGGCGCCACCATCACGGTCTGCCACCGCTTCACGAAGGAACTTCAGCGGCACATTGGCGAGGCGGATATCCTCGCAGTTGCAGTGGGCAAGGCGGGGCTGATCCCCGGCGCCTGGGTGAAGCCGGGCGCTGTCGTGCTCGACATCGGTATCAGCCGCCTGGCCAACGGAAAGCTTGCCGGAGACGTGGTTTTCGACGAAGCCCGCACGCGGGCCGGCTGGATCACCCCGGTTCCGGGGGGCGTGGGCCCCATGACCATCGCCATGCTGCTGGAAAACACGCTGACCGCCGCGATCTCAGGACCCGCCCTCCTGCAGGCCCGGGAACTCGATACGGGCGGCTAGCGCCCACCGCATTGGAAACTCATCATGGCTTTCAGCAGACGTCTTGTCCTCGCACTCGGCCTCGCCTTCGCCGCTGCCGGGCCTGCTATCGCGGCGGGGCCCACGCAGGTGAAGGTCGAGACGTCAGCCGGCGATTTCGTCATGCAGCTCGACGAGGTCCGGGCGCCGCTGACCGTCGCGAACTTCCTGAAGTACGTGAATGACGGCTTCTACGACGGCACCATCTTTCACCGGGTCGTGAATGGCTTCGTGATCCAGGGTGGCGGCTACACGCCTGACATGACGCTCAAGCCGCCCCGCCCGGCACTCGTCAACGAATCCGGCAATGGCCTGTCCAACAAGCGTGGCTCCGTGGCCATGGCGCGCACGGCCGAACCGCATTCCGCTGACTCGCAGTTCTACGTCAACCTCGCGGACAACCTTGCGCTCGATCCGAAGCCCACGCGCTGGGGCTATGCCGTGTTCGGGGAGGTCGTCCAGGGCCTCGACATCGTCGATGAGATCGGCCACCGGGTGACGGGCAACAAGGCCGGCATGCAGGATGTGCCGGTGGAACCGGTGGTCATCCGTAAGATCACCGTGCTGAAGACCCCCGTTGCGAGATGACGACGCTCTTCGTCTCCGACCTCCACCTCGACGCCTCCAGGCCCGCCGCCACCGACTGCTTCCTCCGCTTTCTCGCGGGCCAGGCTCGTGATGCTGGCACCCTGTACATCCTCGGCGATCTCTTCGAGGCGTGGACCGGCGACGATGCGGCCGGCCCCCACGAGCAGGCGATCCTGGCGGCCCTGCGCCGTTATACGGGCACTGGCCGCAGCTGCGGCTTCCTGCGCGGAAACCGTGACTTTCTCGTCGGCCAGCGCTTCGCGGCAGAAACCGGTGCCATCCTCCTGCCGGACGAGGCCCTGGTGGACGTCGGCGGAACCCGCGCATTGCTGATGCACGGCGACACGCTCTGCACCGACGACCACGCCTACCAGCGTTACCGGCGCCTGGTGCACCGCCCAGGCGTCCAGGCGCTCTACCTGCGCCTGCCGGCCCCGCTTCGCACCGACCTTGCCGCCTGGGCAAGGCGCCGCAGCAGGGCGGCCAACGCCGGCAAGCCTGCGGCCATCATGGACGTCAGCCAGTCCGCGGTGACGGACGCCCTGCGCCGGCACGGCAGCGAGCTCCTGATTCACGGCCACACCCACCGGCCGGCCGTCCATGCGCTCGAAGTCGACGGACGATCGGCGCGCCGCATCGTGCTCGGTGACTGGTACACCCAGGGCAGCGTGCTGCAATGGGCGGCTGCCGGCCCCGAACTCCGCACGCTCGCGTTCGGCTGACAGTCCTGCTCAGACGGCAGGCTGCCAGGCAAGCAGTTCCTGGACGTCCTGGAAGCGCTCGGCGGGCTGCTTGGCCAGCATGCGCTGGATGAGGGGCTGGAACTCCCGCAGGGAGGTGGGCAACCCAGGCACCGGCGCCTGCCGGTGCTTGATGATCACGGCCATGGCGGTGTCGCCGTCGAACGGCTTCGCTCCGGTCAACATTTCGTAGAAGATCACGCCGAGGCTGTAGATGTCGCCGCGCACGTCGACAGCCTCGCCGTGCCCCTGCTCCGGGCTCATGTAATAGGGGGTGCCGAAGATCGCACCGGCGCCCGTGACCTCGGCCTGCAATGCCACCTGCTTGGCCAGGCCAAAGTCGATCAGTGCGAGCGAGCCATCATCGCGAAACAGCACGTTGGTGGGCTTAAGGTCCCGGTGCAGGATCCCGGCGGCATGCAGGACGCCCAGCGCGCCGGCAATATCCCGCATCAGGCGATAGGCCTCGTACCGGTCCATGCCGGCACCGATGCGCCTCTTGAGGCTGCCTCCGCCGCAGTACTCCATGGCAATGTAGGCGTGATCGTCCGCCACGCCGAAATCGTGGATCCGCACCACGTTGGGGTGATCGAGGCGCGCAATGAGTTCGTACTCCCGGAGGAAGCGGTCCAGGATCTTCCCCGTGGACGAGTCGGCGACCTGGTGCAGGACTTTCAGCACGAGCTGCTGGTCGGAATTGCGCTGGCGGGCCAGGTAGACCGTGGCAATCTCGCCGTGGGCGAGCTTGCGCACGATCTCGTAGTTGCGCGGAATGGGATCTCGGCTGCCGTTCATTGACGGGTCGGCCGGGCCATTGCTCACTGCGGCCCGCGCCGGCGCCTTCAGCGCTCCCTCGATGGCCTCCACGAGACGGGCATTGCTGAGACCGGGCTTGCCCACGTAGTCGTCGGCGCCCGCCTTGATGGCCGCCACGACCTGCCGCTCGTCGCCGCTGCCAATGACGACGACTGGCGGAAAGCGCGGCAGCGCGCGGAACTGCCTCACCCAGTCCACTGCGTCGCCGCGGCCGCAGGGATGCCCGAGCAGGATCACGTCATTGCCGGCACCGGAGAACGCCTCCGGGAGGCGGCCTGACAGCAGCGGGTCATACTCGCGGATCACCGCGTCGGGCCAGCGTGTGGCCACATGGTGCGAGAGGAGCCGACGATAGTCGGCGTGGTCATCGATGATGAGGAACTTGAGCAGGGTTGCTAACCGGCGCGGACGCGGGGACCGGGCGTCAGCGGTGCCACGCCGCCGCCCTCCGGGTCGCGGAACTCGACGGGTCCGCGACGCTTCCTGCCCTCCCTCTGGCTCTTTGCCCGATCGGAGCGTTCCTGCTCGAGGTGCGCGAGATACTCGGGGCTGACGTCGCCCGTGACGTAGTGCCCCGAGAAGCATGACGTGTCGAAGTGCGTGATGTCGCCATTGTCGTAACGCACGGCCCGGATGAGGTCGTCGAGGTCCTGATAGATGAGCCAGTCGGCGCCGATGAACTCCTGGACCTGCTGCTCGGTCCGGCCGTGGGCGACCAGCTCACTGGCCGCCGGCATGTCGATGCCATAAACGTTGGGGTAACGGACCGGCGGAGAGGCGGAGGCGAAGTAGACGCGCCGGGCGCCCGCCTCCCGCGCCATCTCGATGATCTGCTTGGATGTCGTCCCCCGCACCACGGAGTCGTCCACCAGCAGGACGTTCTTGTCGCGAAACTCCAGCTCGATGGCATTCAGCTTGCGGCGAACCGACTGCCGGCGCTGGTCCTGCCCAGGCATTATGAACGTTCGCCCGATGTAGCGGTTCTTGATGAACCCCTCCCGGTACTTCACGCCAAGCCGGTGCGCGACCTCGAGGGCGCTCGTGCGGCTCGAATCGGGAATCGGGATTACCACGTCGATGTCGTGGTCCGGGCGCTCGCGGAGGATCTTGTCGGCCAGCCGCTCCCCCATCCGCAGGCGGGACTTGTAGACGGAAATCCTGTCGATGATCGAATCGGGGCGCGCGAAGTAGACGTACTCGAAAATGCAGGGGGTGTAACCGCGCCGGGCGCCGCACTGCTGGCTGTGCAGGGTGCCATCACCCTCGATGATGACCGCCTCGCCGGGCAGGATGTCGCGCACCACCTCGAAATCGAGGGCATCCATCGCGACGCTCTCGGAGGCGACCATGTGCTCGACGCCGCCCCCGGTCTCGCGGCGGCCCATCACCAGCGGGCGGATGCCGTGCGGGTCGCGGAACGCGACGATGCCGTAGCCGATGACCAGCGCCACGACCGCGTACCCGCCCCGGCAGCGGCGGTGCACGGCGGCCACGGCGGCGAAGATGGCCGCTGGCGTGAGGCTCTCGATGTTCTGGCATTGCAGTTCGTGGGCGAAGACGTTCAGCAGCGCCTCGGTGTCGGAACCCGTATTCAGGTGACGCCGGTCCTGCTGGACCAGCAGTTCCTTCAGTTCATCGGAATTCGTGAGATTGCCGTTGTGCGCAAGGCCGATGCCATAGGGGGAGTTCACGTAGAACGGCTGGGCCTCGGATGAATTCAGTGTGCCTGCCGTGGGGTACCGGCAGTGGCCGATGCCGACGTTGCCCCGCAGTTCCTCCATGTGCCGCTGCTGGAACACGTCGCTGACCAGGCCGTTCTTCTTGCGGGTGCAGAGCGTGCCGTTCGAATCGGTCATGATGCCGGCGGCATCCTGCCCGCGGTGCTGGAGGACGGTCAGCGCATCATAGATGGCCTGATTGACAGGCCGATGGCCGACGATGCCGACGATGCCACACACGTTAGAGCCGGGCTCCCTGTTGGTTGGCCAGCTGCTTTTCTGCCACGTCCCGCAGCTCGGCCCCTACTGCGGCGGCATACGGTAGCAGCTTGGACTCGCGCCACCAAGGCTCCGCGGCAAAGCCGCCGAGGTCCAGGGCGAGGACGAGGATTCCCGCCAGCACGGCGCCGCGGGCTATACCAAACAGCATGCCCAGGACCCGGTCGGCGCCGGTTATGACGCTCCGCCGGACGAAATAAGTCACGACCCAGGCCAGGACGCTGCCAGCGAACAGCACGCCCACGAACAGCGCCAGGCGCCCCGCCCAGAGCTGCCAGAGGGAATCGTCCAGCACCGTGGTGAACAGCCGGGCCGCGTGGGGTGCGAAACGGGCTGCGCACCAGAGCGCCGCCACCCAGATGACCAGGGACAGGGCTTCCCTGATCAGCCCGCGGAGGACGCCAACCAGTCCCGACAGCAGGAGCATCCCGAGGAGGATGTAGTCGAATGTCGTCATTTCAAGGCTGCCGCCGGGGCGCGTCCGGGCCTATTCGCGGCCAACGCGACCACCCCGGAAGCCGGCTGCCTCCAGCCGGGCCGCGAGGGCCTCTGCGGCGGCCCTGTCAGGCTCCGGCCCGGACCGGACGCGAAACAGGCTGCCACTGGAGCCACCGCCACCCTGAACGACCACGCTGAAGCCCTTGTTCCTGACCTCGGCAGCCAGGCGGTCTGCATTGGCCCGGCTCGAGAAACTGCCCAGCTGCACGATCCAGCCGCCACCACCGGCCGCGGGGGCCTTCGCCGGCGACTTAGCCACGGCAGGCGCCGGCTCCGGGACTGATGGCCGGGCTACGGGAGGAACCGGGGGCGTCGCGGCAGCGGGCGCCACGCTCGCCAGCCCGGTCTCAACAGGTTCGGGTCCGGGTGGTATCGCGGCGGCGGCCCCGGGCTCCGGCGCGGCCACCCCGCGCGGTTCAGGCATGGCCTGCGCCTGCAGGGGAGTCGGCACCGGCGGCTCGCGCCGGGAGCCGTCCAGGCGAATCGTGTGCGTTCGCAGGTCGAGCTCTTCCTCGACGGCGGGGTGTGTGATGGTGGTGCCGGAGTCCGGATTGCCATCGAGGATCGCGGGCACGACGAGCACCAGCACCGCAAGCAGGCAGGCGGCCCCGACCATTCGTTCAGCGAGCTGGCGGTCCATGACGACTAACTTCCGGGAAGGCTTTCAGTATAAACCAAGCCACTCGAGGGCGGGCGCGACGATCCGGAACGAGCCACAGACCAGGATCCGGCCGCCGGCCGGCGTCAACCGCCGGGCCCGTTCGAAGGCCGCTGCCGGCGTGCTTTCCCAGGCAATCGCGGTCACGCCCGCGGCGGCCAGGCCCTCCCTCATCTGTGCCTCGGTGCTGGCCCGCGGATCAACCACGCCTGCCACGATCCAGCGCGAGGCCACGTTGCGCAGCTCGCTGACGAAACCGGCGATGGCCTTGTCGGCCAGCAGCGCCAGGACGATGGTCACGTCGCCTGGGCCGCCGGGTGGTGGCGGTAGCGTCCCCAGTTGCTCCCGCAGCACGGCAGCTGCCTGGGGATTGTGGGCCACGTCCAGGATCCACTCGTGCTCGCGGCGAACGACGTGAAAGCGGCCGGGCGGGCTGGAGCGCCGCAAGACCGGGTTCAGGAACGCAGCGGTCATTGCCAGCGGCGGCGTCAGCCGCGACAGGACCGCCAGCGCCACCGTGGCGTTCCGGAGCTGCGCCGGGGTCCAGTGCGCGGGGGCACACAGGCCGTCGATGCGCCGCACACCTGCGCTGCCGGGCCAGGACCAGGTCCAGCTGCCCGTCGCGTCGCGGGCATAACCGAAATCGACGCCCTGAACCCGCAGCTCGGCGCCGAGTTCAACGGCCCGCGCGCGGATGGCGGCAGGCACCGGCGAATCGCCGTAGAGCGCCAACGCGCCGGACCTGAGAATACCGGCCTTCTCGGCCGCGATCGACTCGATGGAATCGCCCAGCCACTCCTGGTGGTCAAGGCCAATGGTGGTGATCACGGCGACGTCCGCATCCAGCGCATTCACCGCGTCGAGCCGGCCGCCGAGCCCGACTTCCAGCAGCCAGGTGTCGCAACCTGCCTCGGCAAGGCAGGCCAGGGCGGCCAGCGTGCCGAACTCGAAGTACGTCAGTGGCACACCACGCCGCGCAGACTCCACCCGCTCGAACGAACGGATCAGCGCCGCGTCGGCCACCGGTCGATCGCCGATGCGGATTCGCTCGTTGTAGTGCACGAGGTGTGGCGACGTGTAGAGACCGGGATCGCCGCCCGCGGCCCGGAGCACGTCGTGCAGCAGCGTGATCGTGGAGCCCTTGCCGTTCGTGCCGCCGACAATGATCACCCGGCCGGCAGGCGGCTGCAGTCCCAGCCGCCCCAGCACGGCCCTGACCCGCTCCAGACCCATGTCTATGGGCCGGACGTTCAGTGACTCCTGCCACTGGAGCCAGTCGGCGACAGTGAGGAGACCGGTCATGGGCAAGGTGCTGCGAACGATCGCGGCGGGGGATGCGCGGCTGTCAGGCGGCGCCTTCCGGTGGCGGCGCCTGCTTGAGGAGCTTGGCCAGAAGCGCGGCGACCTCGTCACGCATCTGGCGCCGGTCCACGATCATGTCCACGGCACCGTGCTCCAGGAGGAATTCGCTGCGCTGGAAGCCCTCCGGAAGCGTTTCCCGCACCGTCTGCTGGATCACCCGCGGACCCGCGAAGCCAATCAGGGCATTGGGTTCGGCAATGTTCACGTCGCCCAGCATGGCGAGGCTGGCGGAAACGCCGCCGGTCGTGGGATCCGTCAGCACAGACACGAAGGGCACCCGCGCTTCCGCCAGCTCGGCCAGCGCCGCGCTGGTCTTGGCCATCTGCAGCAGCGAGTACAACGCCTCCTGCATCCGCGCTCCGCCACTGGCGGAAAAGCTGATCAGCGGGTGCCGGTTCTCGCGGCTCCAGGCGGCTGCCCGCGCAAACTTCTCGCCAACCACCGAACCCATCGACCCGCCCATGAACCGGAACTCGAAGGCGCAGGCGACCACCGGCTGGGCCTTCAGCAGCCCCGTCATCGCGATGAGGGCATCACGCTCGCCGGTCTCCTTCTGGGCCTGGGCAATGCGGGTGCGGTAGGGCTTGGTGTCCTTGAACCGCAGCGGGTCGTGGGGACTCAGCTTTTCCGCGATCTCACGGCCCGTGCCCGGGTCGAGGAACACCATCAGCCGGTCCCGGGCGACCAGCCGCATGTGAAAGCTGCACTTGGGACAGACCTGCAGGTTCCGTTCGAGCTCTGCCCGGTACAGCTGCGCGCTGCACTGGGGGCACTTGATCCAGAGGCCCTCGGGAACGGAACGGGTGCGGCGCTCCGTCTTGATGCGCGAGGGCAGGACCTTTTCGTACCACGTCATGGGCGAATCATAATCAAGTCCGCTGCAGCGATCACGCCAGACTGGCCGGAACAGCCGGCGATGGCAGCTCCAGCCCGACCGGGTAATGTACCTCGACGAGATAGAGCCCCTGGGGAGGAGCCGTGGGCGCCCCGAGGCGGCGATCCCTGCCAGCAAGCAGATCGCCCAGCCAGCCAGGTTCTGCCTCACCAGCGCCGACCCGGACGAGCGCACCGACGATGTTGCGCACCATGTGATACAGGAAGCCGTTGGCACGAACCTCGATGTGCAGGCAGTCACCGGTTCGGCGCACGGCAAGGTGCTCGAGCCGGCGCACGGGGCTCCGGGCCTGGCAGCCTGCACCGCGAAAGGCGGAGAAGTCATGCTCGCCGAGCAGGCACGCCGCCGCCGTGGCCATGCGGCCCTCGATGAGCTCGCCCCGGAGACACCAGGCCCGATTCCTGTCCAGGGCGGAACGGACCTCACGGTTCAGGATCACGTAGCGATAGGTGCGTGCGGTGGCGGAATAACGCGCGTGGAAGTCGGCCGGGACCTGGCGAACCCACTGGAGGGCGGCGTCGGGCGGCAGGTTGCTGTTCACGCCCAGCAGCCAGGACCGCAGTGACCGGCGCGCGGCGGTATCGAAGTGGACGACCTGGCCCCACGCGTGGACCCCGGCATCGGTCCGGCCCGCGGCGGCCGTGGAGACGGGTTCATTGGCAACCACGCCAAGGGCGGCATTGAGGACGTGCTGGACGCTCCGCACGTGAGTCTGGTTCTGCCAGCCGGAGAAAGCGCTGCCGTCGTACTCCAGCCCGGCCGCGAAGCGCTGGGCGGTCACCGCTTGATCTCCAGCGGGAGGCTCCGGCAGGGACCAGTTAGCCCGTCAGGTCGTCGAGCAGGCGTCGGGCTTCCTGGCGTTGGGCCGAGTCGCCCTCGTCCAGGACCTCGTTGAGGATGCTGCGCGCACCGTCCGGGTCACCCATGTCCACGTAGGCCCGGGCCAGGTCGAGCTTGGTGCCCACCTCGGTCATGGTCGGCCCCTCGGGGCCCCGTCGCCGGCCGGTCATCACCGAGGTCGGCTCCAGGTCTTCGGCCTTGTCGTCGCCGATGTCGAAGTCGACCTTGCTGAGCTCGGCCGAAGCGTCGCCCAGACCCGACGCGCCAAGGCGCGGCTGCTCCGCCGTATCCTCAACGATGCGGTGCTCGGCGGTCTCACTCGTGGAATCCCGGGACGCATTCCGGCCCACCGCGCTCTTCTCCAGGGCGTTGCCGAAGGCCGGCAGGTCGAGCGTACCTTCGTCGAGAGCCATGCCGCGCGTCTCCGCCGTGGAGTCGGGGTCCAGGCCCAGCAGCCGGTCGGAACCGTCGTCGTCCTCGGCCGAGCCGATATCGAAGACGAAGTCCTCGTCGGCGGGGCTGCCGCCGCCCTCCAGGGCATCGTGGATACCGGTCCCGAGCTCGCCCGCCGCTTCGTCGAGACCCGTCAGGTCGAGCCCGAGGTCTTCGAGATTGATCTCTTCCGTCTGGTCGACGCCGCCCTGGTGACGGGGATCGATGGCACCGGGGCGCAACCCCGGGACGGCGCTCTCGAGCGTCGGCGTCTCGAGCGTGGGTGATTCCCTCGTGGTCGCACCCAGGCCCCGGGACTCGATGGTCGGCGTCTCCATGGTCGGCGAATAATCACCGGCATAGGGGGCCTCGATCGTGGGGCCCTCCACGGTCCGGCCGCCGCTATCCTGGCTGCCGCGACCTGGAGCAATCTCCGTCTTCATCATGCTGGTGTCGTCCAGCGACGGATCACCCGTGGCGCCCTCGACTGACGGGCCCAGGTCGAAATCGAGCAATTCGGAGGACGGGCCCTGGCGGGCCGACGTGAGGTCCAGGTCGAGACCTTCCGCCTCACCCTCGTCGAAGGAGATGTCCACCCCACCCTGATCGTCGGCCGCACCGAGGTCGAGCCCCACCTCACCGGTGGCGCCGATGGCGCCGGCAAACAGGGCGTCTCCCGGGCAGATCTGCTTGCCCATGATCACGACCTTGTTCCAGTCGGGGTCCGCGGCACCCTTCAGCTGCCGGTGGAACGTCTGGGCCTCCCTGAGGAAAGCCGCCTTGTTTTCCCAGATGAAGTACACCTCGAGGAGCTTGAGGCGCAGGTCGCGCCGGTCAGGGCTGTCCCGCAGGGCACGGGAGAGCAGCTCGGCGGCCTGGTCGTAGAGACCGTACGCCATGTGGAAGTCGGCTTCGGCGACGACGTCGGCCTGGTCGAGCTCGACAGCGCCTTCCGTGCTGATGGTGCGCTCGAGGGGCGTCTCGGCGTCGGCATCCCGGCCCGGCGCGGCGACCTGGGTGCGGTCAGCCGCAGCCTCCTCGACGCTGTAACCGTCCCGGCGGATCAGCGGCTGGGTGCTGGCGGCACCCGCCAGCATGCCGCCACGCCGGTCGTCGCCAAACGGGCTGGTGGCCTGGTCCGCCGCCGCCATGCGCCGGCGGGCAAAGACGAAGAACAGCCCCGCTAGCAGCACCGCGGCGGCCGACACGAGGAACCAGACATTGAAGACGATGCCCGAGAGCATGCTGAGGAAGCCGCCACCGCCGGCCCGCTCCCTGGTAGCGGGCCGCCTGGCAGGCTTGCGCTCCTCCGCCGCCGGCTCATCGCTGACCACTGGAGGCGCTGCCACCGGAGCGGCCGCGGAACCGTCGGCCGGTACCTCATCAGGCTCGACAACGGGCTCGACAGCGGGGGTCGGAACGTCAGCCGGCGTCCCGCTGGTTGCCGGGACTGGTGCGCGACCTTCGAGCTGGCTGACCCGGTCCTGCAGTGCCTTGAGCTGGCTGTCCTTCAGGCTGAGCAGGCGCTGCTTCTCCGCCAGCTCACGCTCCAGGGCGGCCTTGTCAGCCGTCGACGTGCCACCAGCGCCGGCGCCGCTGTCCCCGGCGGATTCCCCGCTGGGCGGGACGAGCTGCAGGCGGGCGGGTGCAACGGCGCCCGGGTCCGCCATCGTATTCCGCCAGGCATCGTCCTGGCGCCGAACCTCGCTGGTCGCCTCCCGGCTGGAAATGCCGGCGACCTCGCTGCCCGTTGGCACGCGCAGGATGGCGCCGCGCCGCAGGCGGTTGATGTTGCCGGCAAACGCTTCCGGATTGGCCCGGTAGAGCGCCACCATCATCTGGTTCACCGAGACATCGCCGCTGGCCCGCAGGCGCTCGGAAATGCCCCAGAGGGTTTCGTTGGGACGCACGGGGCCGTACACGTTGCCATCGGCACCGACGCTCACGCTGCCGGTGGCCGTGGCTGCAGCCGGCGCACTGCTGGCGGCGGGCTCGCGTCGTATGGCCGGCGCAGCCGCCTCCGGCCCGGCTGCCGCGGGCGGCGCAGCGGCAGGGGAAGCGTCCCGGGCCGCGGCAAAGGCCGGCGGATCCAGCAGGACCGTGTACTCGCGGAGCAATCGGCCCTGGGGCCAGCCCACGTCGATCAGCAGCGAAATGAAGGGTTCACTGACTGGCTTGGCCGAGGTCACCCGGACCACGGCGCGGGAACCTTCCCGCTGGACCTGAAAGCTGAGATCGTCCAGGAAGCGGGGCCGGTCGAGCCCGAAGCGCTCGAAGGCGGCGGGCGGGGCGAGCTGGACGGTGAGCCTGGACAACTCGTCCGCGGATTCGGCGGTCACCGGTATCTCGGCCACGAAGGGCTGATTCAGCGCCGACCGGAGCGTGATTTCGCCGAGGCCCAGGGCGCCGGCGGTCAACGGTAGAAGCCCCGCCAGCAGCGGGACTGCAGCGAGTCGAACTCGTGGCATCACCAATCCCCGATTGAGCCGTCAGCACCACCCCGCAGCGGGGAGCCCAAGTAGCCGATGGCCTAGAAGTAGGACCAACTATAGCTGATATGGTCCCGCCGTGTAAGGCAGAGGCGCCCGCTTCTGGCAATCGTCGCGAACCTGCGGGTCAGCGAACCGCGCGCGGTTCCGTGCGACGCCATCTTCATCGGCGGGCGGGGCCCGCCTCGACCGCCGGCGTCAGCGGCTGGACATCCGCATTCTGGGCCCGGTGCCTCAGGTAATGGTCCAGCAGGACGATGGCGAGCATCGCTTCGGCAATCGGTGCCGCGCGCAGTCCCACGCAGGGATCGTGGCGCCCCGTGGTCGCCACCTCCGCCGGCTCACCCTCCTCGTCCACCGTGTCGCCCGGCAGGCGAATGCTCGAGGTCGGCTTCAGCGCCATGCTCACCAGGATGTCCTGGCCCGTGGAAATCCCGCCCAGGACGCCGCCGGAGGCGTTGCGCCGGAAGCCGGCTGGCGTGATCTCGTCCCGGTGCTCCGTGCCCTTCTGCGCCACCACCGCGAAACCCGCCCCGAGCTCGACGGCACGGACGGCATTGATGCCCATGAGGGCATGGGCGATGTCGGCCTCCAGCTTGTCGAACACCGGCTCGCCGAGCCCCGCCGGCACGCCGCTGGCAATCACGTTGATGCGCGCGCCGATGGAGTTGCCCTCCTTGCGCAGGGCGTCCATGTAGGCCTCCAGCTCCGGGACGCGGGCCGGATCGGCGCAGAAGAACGGGTTGTCGTCGACGGTGGCAAGGTCGACCACGTCGAGCACCAGCGGACCGAGCTGGCGCAGGTAGCCGCGGATCTCCACGCCGAGGCGCAGCCGCAGGTACTTGCGGGCGATCGCCCCCGCCGCCACGCGCATGGCCGTCTCCCGGGCCGAGGAGCGGCCGCCGCCCCGGTAGTCACGGATGCCGTACTTCTGCTGGTAGGAATAGTCGGCGTGCCCGGGCCTGAAGCGATCCTTGATCTTCCGGTAGTCACCGGACTTCTGGTCCACGTTCTCGATGAGCAGGCCAATGGGCGTGCCTGTGGTGAGGCCCTCGAACGTGCCCGAGAGGATCCTGACGGTGTCCGGCTCCCGGCGCTGGGTCGTGTGCCGGGACTTGCCGGGGCGCCGCCGCTCCAGGTCCTTCTGGATGTCGGCCTCGGCCAGCGGCATGCCGGGCGGGCACCCGTCCACGATGCAGCCGAGGGCGGGCCCGTGGCTCTCGCCGAAGGTCGTGACCGTGAAGGACTTGCCGATGGAATTGCCGGACATCTTCGCTCTGCTCGTTACTGGTCGTCCTGGGTGCCGGGCCCGGGCAGGCAGGCCCGCAGGTCCGCCGCGCTGACCAGGGCAATGCCCTCGCCGCCGTTCAGGAGTTCCGGCCAGACGAAGGGTACCGCCGGGAACCGGGCCTCCAGCACGCCGACCCCGGCGCCAACCTCCAGGGCGAGCCAGCCTTGCGGCGTCAGAAAGCGAGCGGCATGGTGCAGGATTCTCGCCGGGGTTGCCATCCCGTCGGCGCCGGAAACCAGCGCCAGGCGCGGTTCGTGGCCGTACTCCGGCGGGAACGTCGCCACGTCCGCCTCCGGCACGTAGGGTGGATTGGTGACGATCAGGTCGAACCGGCCCTTCAGTCCCCTGAACAGGTCTGCCTGCACGAGCTCCACCCGCTTCTCCACGGCATGCCGGGCCACGTTGATGGCGGCCACGGCCAGCGCGTCCGGGGAGATGTCCGTGGCAACCACCCTGCTGTCGGGAAAGGCCCGTGCGAGAGCCACCGCGATGCAGCCGCTGCCCGTGCCAATCTCGAGGATGCGCCGGACCCTGGCCGGCTCCAGCCACGGTGCGAAGCGACTTGCGATGAGCTCCGCGAATGGCGACCGCGGCACGAGCACGCGGGCGTCCACGTAGAACGGCAGGCCGGCGAACCAGGCCTCGTTCGTCAGGTAGGGCAGCGGGTGACGGGTGCTGATGCGCCGTTCGAGCAGGGACTCGACCTTCCGCCGGTCAGTCTCCGGCACCATCCGCCGGTAGGCCCGGCCGGCATCCGCATGGTCGAGCCCCAGCACATGGAAGACGAGCGCGGCCGCCTCGTCCCGCGCAGTCTCGGTCCCATGGCCGAAAAAGACCTCCGCCTCGTCCAGCCGGGCCGCGCACTCGCTGATCAGCCCGCCCACGGTCCCCGGCGCGTGCCGCTTGCCTGCGCGCCGGCGCGCACCGCCCGCCCCTGCCGTCATCTGGCCCTCACCGAATGCTGTCCTGCCCCCGTATAGAATACGTCGCCGCCGCGCCCGGGAACCCGCCGCTGATGCTCCCTTCCCTGCTGGACCAGCTGTTCGTCCTCTTCCAGCGCCTGCTGCCCGAACGGCAGCTGGGCCGGGCGGTCCATGCCCTGACCCGCTGCCGGACACCCTGGGTGCGCACCCTGCTGATCCGGGCATTCGTCCGCCTGTACGGGGTCAACCTCGCGGAAGTGGAGCATCCGGAGCCCGATGCCTGGGAGCACCTGAATGCGTTCTTCACCCGGCCACTCCGTGCCGGCGCCCGTCCCGTTGCGCCGGGTCCGCGCACGGCCGTCAGCCCGAGTGACGGGATCCTCGAATACGTCGGCTACGCCGAGGCGAACGAACTGCTGCAGGCCAAGCGCTTCCGCTACCGGATCGCGGACTTCCTGGCCCTGGACCCGGCGGACGCGAAGCCCTTCAGTGGGGGCGCGACGGCGACGATCTACCTGGCCCCCCATGACTATCACCGGGTGCACATGCCGTTCGCCGGACGCGTGACGGGCACGGTGTATGTGCCGGGGCGCCGCTGGGCCGTGAATCGCCGGACCGTGCGGACGGTGCCGGGCCTGTTTGCGGCCAACGAGCGCGTCATCGTGTGGTGCGAGACCGACGCAGGCCGCTTCGCGGTCGTCCTGGTCGGGGCCCTGAACGTTGCCAGCATTTCCCTGGCCTGGAGCGGCGAGGTGCCGCCAGCCGGGACGGTGGTCCGGACCCGGTTCACGCCGGCAGATCCCGGACCGGAATTGCCTGCCGGCGGCCTGCTGGGCCAATTCAACCTGGGCTCCACGGTGGTGGTGGTGGCGGAACGCGGCCTCATCCGGTGGGACGACGGCCTGCACCAGGGCGGGCCGATCCGGATGGGCGCCCGGCTTGGCCAGGGCCGCGGCTGATGCGCTGGCAACCGAGCGCTTCGCCAGCCACTCTCAGGCACCGGGCCCACCTGCTGGCCGCCACGCGCCGCTTCTTCGACCAGCGGGGCGTGCTGGAGGTGGAAACTCCGGCACTGGTGGAACACGCCGTGACCGACCCCCATCTCCAGAACATCCCGGCCCGGCCCGGCAGCGGCCCGCCGCTATTCCTGCACACCTCGCCCGAATTCCACATGAAGCGCCTGCTGGCGGCGGGAGCACCGGACATCTGGCAGCTCTGCAAGGTGTTCCGGGACGGCGAGGCCGGAAGGCTCCATCAGCCCGAATTCACCCTGCTGGAGTGGTATCGCCATGGCTTCACCCTGGAGCAAATGACGCGCGAGACCTGCGATCTCCTGCTGACGCTGGCAGGGGCCGCGGAAGGCGCTGGCGCAACGCCCACGATCGGTGCCGGGCCGCCGGTCCGGTGGTCCTACGCCGGGCTCTTCCAGGCGGCGCTGGAGGTCGATCCACTGGCTGCCGGGATCGATGACCTGCAGGACTGCGCAGGTCGCCTGCTGGGGGCCGCCACAGCCGAGGAACTGCGCGCCAGTCTGGGCGACGAGCCGTCGCTCTGGCTGGACCTGCTGATGAGCCATGCCGTCAGCCGGCACCTGGCGGGGACCGGCATCGCCGTCGTGACCGGCTACCCGGCGGGCCAGGCCGCACTGGCCCGGCTGGACCCGGCGGACCCGCGCGTGGCGGAGCGCTTCGAGATCTTCTGCCGGGGCATCGAGGTGGCGAACGGGTACCGGGAACTGACGGATGCCGGGGAGCAGGAGCGGCGCTTCGCCGCCGACCGGGCCTTCCGCGCGCGCCTCGGCCGGCCCGATGTGGCGCCCGATCAGCGCCTGCTGCGGGCGCTACGGCACGGCCTTCCCGACTGCTCGGGCGTCGCCGTCGGTTTCGATCGCGTCGTGATGATCCTGCTGGGGCTGCCCACCCTTGAGGCGGCGCTCAGCTTCCCGATACTCGACGTCTGAGCAGCGGCATTCCGGTCAGCGTCCGGGCAGGCCGCGCTTACTTGACCCGCGAAACGTAGGCGTTCGAGCGGGTGTCACACTTGATGACTTCACCCTCGTTGATGAACAGCGGCACCTTGACCACGGCGCCGGTCTCGAGGCGGGCAGGCTTCAACCCCCCGGTCGCGGTGTCGCCGCGGACGCCAGGATCCGTCTCGACGATCTTGAGTTCCACGAAGATGGGGGGCACGACCGTCAGCGGCACGCCATTCCAGAGTGTCACCGTGCAGGTGTCCTGCTCCCGGAGCCACTGCCTGGCCTCCTCCACGGCGGTGGCGCCTGCCGGCAACTGCTCGAACGTCTCCGGGTCCATGAAGTACCAGAGATCGCCGTCGTTGTAGAGGTACTGCATGGGCCGGTCCATGACGTCGGCGCCTTCGATGGAGTCGCTGTTGCGGTAGGTCTTCTCCACGGTACGGCCGGTGCGCAGGTTGCGGATGCGGACGCGGTTGAACGCCTGGCCCTTGCCGGGCTTGACGAACTCGTTGTCGACGACGGTGCAGGGGTCCCCGTCGATCAGGACCTTGCTGCCGCTCCGGAGATCGCTCGCGCTGTAAGTAGCCATAGAAGCCCATTCGTTTGCTCAGCCGGGTATTCTAGCCTGATCCATGCGTCCCGCCAGACCTCAGGTGAATTCCCTGCCCGCCAGTCCGCAACACTGGCAGGCCGAACTTGCCCGCGGCTTCCGCGAACCGGGCCAGCTGCTCGCCGCACTCGGCCTGACCGCGGCCGACTGCGGCCTGGCGCCGGGCGCGGCGGCCGCCTTTCCGCTCCGGGTGCCGCGCGGCTTCGTGGCCCGGATGCGCCCCGGCGATCCGCGCGACCCGCTCCTGCTCCAGGTCCTGCCGGCGCCGGACGAGGCGCTGACGGCACCCGGTTTCGTCAGCGACCCGGTCGGTGACCTGGACAGCGTGCGGACGCCGGGCCTGCTGCAAAAGTACTCGGGCCGAGCGCTGCTGGTTGCCACCGGGGCCTGCGCCGTCCACTGCCGTTACTGTTTCCGGCGCGACTACCCCTACGGCGAGCACAGCGCCGCGGCCGGTCATCTGGAATCGGCGCTCGAGGCCATTGCCGGCGACCCGTCCCTGGAGGAGATCATCCTGAGCGGCGGCGATCCGCTGGTGCTGGCCGACCACCGGCTCGAGGCGGTGGTGAACGCGCTCGACGACCTGCCCCATGTCCGGCGGATCCGCCTCCACACGCGCGTGCCCGTGGTCTTACCCGAACGCGTTGACGCGCGCCTGCTGCGTTTTCTCGGCAACCTGCGCACGCGCATCGTCGTTGTCATCCACGCGAATCACCCCCGGGAACTCGCTGACCCGGTCGTTGCAGGGCTGCGCGCGCTCGGCGCTGCAACGGGACCCGTGCTGAACCAGTCCGTGCTGCTCAGGGGGATCAACGATTCCCCCGAAGCAATCATCGACCTGTCGCGCGGACTGTTCGAGGCGGGCGTGATGCCCTACTACCTGCATCAGATGGATCGCGTGTCCGGGGCGGCGCACTTCGCCGTTGCCGACGAGGAGGCGCGGCGACTGATCGCCGCGGCGATGGAGGCGTTGCCCGGCTATCTCGTGCCGAGACTGGTCCGCGAAGTACCCGGAGCCCCGTCGAAGACGCTCCTCGGAAGTTTCGGCGCGACATAATTCCAGCGGCGCCACATAATCGGAGGACGGTCACATAATCCGCCGCCACCGGGCTGCAGAATCCCGCTCCGTTAGAGGGACTCGGCAGGTGTGGAGTTGGGCAGCTCTGTTGGCATTCCGCTGATCGTCATCAGCCGCGGCGACGATCACGCCACGACGATCAATTCCATTCTCCGGGACAGCGGCCATCCGGTGCACTGCCTCCGGGTGAACGACCCGGCGACGCTGGGCGACCAGCTGAAGTCCGCACCTCCCGAACTGGTGCTGTTCTTCGAAGGTGACACCGACGTGGACTTCGCCGCGGCAGCCGCTGCCGTGGCCCTCTGCGCCCCGCCGCCGCCCCTCCTGCTCGTGCAGGGCCGGGTGGACGAGGCCGGAATCGCGCTGGCCATGGACAAGGGTGCCCGGGACGCCGTGTCCCTCGCCAACCGGGACAGGCTGCGCGCCGTCGTCGGGCGGGAACTGCATGCGCACAGGCTGCGCGTCGCCCTCGAAGGGGTGCTCAGCTCCGCCCGCCAGTACAAGCAGGAACTGCGCAGCCTGATGACCGGCGCCTCGGAGGCGATCGCCGACGTCCACGAGGGCATCATCGTCGCCGTGAATCCCGCGTGGGCGGCCCTGCTCGGGGTGGCCGCCGAGGACGAACTGATCGGCCAGCCCTTCATGGACCTGTTTCGCGAAGCGGACCAGGCAACCCTCAAGGGAGCCCTGGTCGCGTGCCTGAAGGACAAGTGGCAGGAGGACGGCGTACTGCCGGTCGTCGCCTACGGCAAGGACGAATCGGAAGTCCCGCTGGAGCTGCGGCTCAAGCGCGTGACCGTCGATGGCGAGCCGGGCGTGCGCGTGATCGTCCCCGGGGACCGGCAGCCGGAGCAGGCACCGGAGGACCTGCTGGAGCAGGCCGTGGCGAAGGATCCGTCCACGGGCTTCTACCAGCGCCACTACTTCCTGGAGCGCCTGACCGGACGCATGGCCAGTCAGCAGGAGGGCGGCATCCGCGCACTGGCCTACATCCGGCCGGATCACTTTGCCCGGGTCCAGTCGGACGTGGGCCTGCTGGGCACCGAAGCGCTGCTGATGCGGCTCGCGGAACTGCTCCGCGAACTGATGCAGCCCGGTGATCTCTACGGCCGCTTCGGCGGCACGATGTTCACCGTGCTCCTGGAACGGGGCACGATGACGGACGTCCAGGCCTGGGCGAACCAGCTCCGCAAGGCGGTGTCGGACCAGGTTTTCGAGGTGGAGACCCAGTCCACTTCCATGTCATGCACGATCGGGTTGTGCGAGGTCCGGCCGTCCGACCAGAATCCGGCGGAGCTGCTCGCCGAGGCCGAGCTGGCCTGCCGCAAGGGCCGCGACCAGGGCGGCAACCGCGTGGTGCTCAGCGACAGCACGAGCGTGACTGAACGCCTCCGCCAGACCGACACGCTGTGGATCGCCCGGATCCGCGCGGCGCTGATGCAGAACCGCCTGCGGCTCGTGCATCAGCCCGTGGTGGGCCTCCACGAGGAGGTGCAGGGCGTGCTCGACACGCGGGTGCGCCTGATCGACGAGCAGGGCGAGCCCGTGCTGCCCTCGGACTTCATCCCGGCCGCGGAACGCGCGCACATGATGAAGAACATCGACCGGTGGGTGATCGGCGCGTCATTCTCGTTCTGCGTGGCACGCCAGCCCAACCTGGTCTTCGTCCGGCTCTCCCGGGATTCCGTGCTGGACGACTCCCTGCTCGAATGGCTCAAGGCCCGCGCCCAGAGCACCCGGCTCAAGCCGAGCCAGGTGTGCTTCCAGATCAGCGAGGAACTCGTCCTGCAGCAGCTCAAGCAGAGCAAGGCGCTGGCGGAGAAGCTCCGGGAGAACGGCTTCCTGTTTGCCGTCGACCACCTGGGAACGGGGCGGGACTCGACCCAGCTGCTGGGCCACCTCCCCATGCAGTTCGTCAAGGTGGACGGCAGCCTCATGCAGGGCCTGCACCGGGACAAGGACCTGCAGAAGAAGGTCGGGGACATCGCAGCGCGGGCCCGCGAACTCAAGATCAAGACCATCGCCGAGCGGGTCGAGAATGCCAGCACGATGGCCGTCCTCTGGCAGCTCGGCATCGCCTTCGTGCAGGGCAATTTCACGCAGACCCACGGGGTCGTGCTGGGCGAAGCCGCCGTGCCCGGCCAGCAGGCTGCCGGCTGAGGCGCACGTGCGCTGAATCACATTCGCGAGCCCCGCTCCGGCAATGCTTTGCCACGACATAAGGGAACGAGACCTGGTTCGTATACCAGGCAGCCGGCAGATGGTTTCTTAGCGGTTGTCATAAACCGACTTCAGGGCCTGCTCATGCGCCGATTGCGCCAGCCAGTTCGAACCGCCAATTCCCTGCTGCGCCTGGCCATCAGGCGGGTCCCGGCAGCGCCGGCCCTGACGAGTTCGCTGCTTCTCGGCCTGGCCCCGGCCGGCCACGCCCTCACCCTCGGCGACATCAGCGTGCGTTCGGCACTGGGCCAGCGGCTCGATGCCACCGTCCCGGTGCGCCTCGGTGCTGGCGAGACCCTGGCCAGCACGTGCGTCGCGCCTGTCCAGCAGGGTGCCGACCTCGGCCGCGTTCCCGGCGCCCGGGTGGCGTCCCCCCAGGCAGCCCGCGAAGGTGCCTACGAGTTGCGGGTGACCAGTGACGCCGCGCTCTACGAACCCATGTACGAACTGGAACTGAAGGTGCAGTGCCCGGGCGCGCCGATGGTGGTTCGCCAGTACGTGCTGATGCTCGACCTGCCGGCGGCGGTCGCAGCCAGCACGGCGGAAGCCGCTGCACCCGGTGTTGTTCCGGTCCCGGCGCCCCAGGGCGCGACACCGCTCACGACCGCAGCCGAGGCAGCCCCCGCCCGCCTCCGGCCCGGCGCACGCACGCCTGCCGGAAAGATCGAGGCGGGCTCCCGCTATCGCGTCGCCACGGGCGACACGCTCTCGGGCCTGGCTGCGCGCGTGGCAGGCCGGCAGGTCTCGCTGCAGGCCATGGCGGACGCCATCCAGGCGGCAAACCCGGAGGCGTTCATCCGCAACGATGCCAACCTCATCAAGCTTGGCAGCGAGATCACGATTCCGTTGATGACGGCAGCGGCCCCGGCGCCCGGTCCGATGGCGCTGCCAACGGACGTTCCGGCACCGACGCTGCCCCAGGCCCTGGACGCGGTACCACCGGTTCCAGTCGCGGCACCCGCCGCCGAAGCCGCGCTGCCAGCACCGGCTGAAGCCGCCGCGCTCGCTGAGTTTCCGGAGGCCACCCCGCCACCGCCGGTGATTGCCGTCGAACCGGTGCGCGCGACGCCGGCCAGGCTTCCGAACCCGGCGCCGGACGAAGCGGCTGCATCAGCAACCGACGAGCCAAACCCCTTCGTCGCGGCAGGGGCCGGTATCGTGTTCGGCCTGCTGGTCAGCGCCTTCCTCTGGTTCCGTGGGCGCCTGCCGTCCCGGAGGCGCCGCGCCCCCGACGTCCAGGGTCAGGCGGACGACCCGTCCCTGCTGGCCACCACGGCGTTGGCCGCCACGCCTGCACCGCTCGTCACGCGCGAGGCCGAGCCCGGCTTCTCGGTATCCTTCACGCCAGCCCATGACGACGCGCTCGCCGCGGAATTCGCCGATGACCCCGGGCCGGAGTACGCACCCCCGCCCCGGAAGGTTGCGCGCCATGCCGGACCGCTGAGTCCACCGCCCGGCGAGGACATCACCTCGGAACTGGAGGAACTCTTCGACGGCACCGATACCACGATCCAGAAGCGACTGAACGCCGAGAAGACCGTCGCGGCACGGGCCTTCTACCCGGATCACGAGGACGAAGCGCGCGCCACCGGCTCCGATGGTGAGGTGGACTTCCCGGTGGGCGACCCCACTGGCGAGGAAGAGCTGCTGGGCGCCAACACGGTCGACCAGCCCCGGCCGAACCTGGAGGCCACCGCCCAGTCGCCCACGGTGGACCTGCGCACGCTGGCGGCGGCGGCCACCAGGGACCAGCAGCAGGCCCAGACGCTGCTCGAGGCGCTCACGCTGCTGGAGCGGGACTACGAGGAAGAACTGACCGCCAGCCAGGTACTGGACATGTCCGCCATGCGCGAGGCCCTGGGCAACGAACTGGACGAGCCGACCCAGGTCAGCGAGGCCGGGCTGCGCGAAGCGCCGGCGCGGAAGAAGTCCCGCTAGGCCCCGCCCGCCACCACGACCCGGTCGACCTTCCGCCAGCCCCGCGGCAGCAACCCGCCCCGCTGGCTGCGGGCTCCCCGGTACTCGGCCAGGTCCTTCGGACCCAGCGTCATGGTGCGCTGGTTACTGAACAGCAACAGCGCCTGGCCGGGCTCGAGCACCGCAACCGCGGACAGCTTCTCCTCGCCCGCCTTGAACTTGCGGGACGAAATGCCAAAGATCTTGTTGCCCTTGCCCCGGGGCAGTTCCGGCAGCTCGGCGGCGGGGAACACCAGCAGACGCCCTTCCGAGCTCAAGGCGGCGACCAGCGAGTTCCCCGGAAAGTCCGGTCCGGTCACCGGCATGGGGATCAGGACATCACCGCCCTCGGGCACCCGCAGGCAGGCCTTGCCGGCCCGGTTGCGCGAGTGCAGTTCGCCCAGCCGGACGAAGAAGCCGTAGCCGGCATCGCTGGCCACCAGCCAGCGCATGTCGGGATCGCCCAGCAGCACGCCGCGGAAACTGGCCCCCGGCGCCGGATTCAGCCGGCCCGTGAGGGGCTCGCCCTGCCCCCGGGCGGACGGCAGGGAGTGGGCCGGCAGGCAGTAGGCGCGACCGGCGCTGTCGAGGAAGACGGCCAGCTGGTTGCTCTTGCCGGCTGCGGAACCGAGGTAGCTGTCACCCGACTTGTAGCTCAGGCTGACCGGATCGATGTCGTGCCCCTTGGCCGCGCGCACCCAGCCGCTCGCCGACAGCACCACCGTCACGGGCTCGCTGGTCACGAGCTCGGTCTCGGCGATGGCCTGGGCGGCCTCGCGCTCCACGATGGCCGTGCGTCGCGCGTCCCCGTGCTTCTCCGCCAGGGCCAGCAGCTCGTCGCGAATCAGGTTCCGGAGCCGTGTCGCGCTCTTGAGGATCTGCTGGAGGCTGTCCCGCTCCTTCGCCAGTTCCTTCTGCTCCGTGCGGATCTCGATTTCCTCGAGCTTCGCCAGCTGCCGCAGCCGGAGGTTGAGGATCGATTCCGCCTGGGCGTCGCTGATGCCAAAACGCTTCATCAGCACGTCCTTCGGCCTGTCCTCCTTGCGGATGATGCGGATCACCTCGTCGATATTGAGGTACGCGATGAGCAGGCCTTCGAGGATGTGCAGCCGGTCCTCGACCTTGGCGAGGCGGTACTGGAGACGCCGCTTCACAGTGGCAGTGCGGAACTGCAGCCACTCGGCGAGCAGCGCCTTGAGATCCCGGACCGACGGCCGGCCGTCGAGACCGATCACGTTGAGGTTTACCCGGAGCGTGCGTTCCAGGTCCGTGGTGGCGTAGAGGTGGCTCATCAGCGCCTCCACGTCCACCTTGCCGGACTTCGGCGTGATCACCAGTCGCGTCGGGTTCTCGTGGTCGGACTCGTCCCGCAGGTCCTCCACCAGCGGCAGCTTCTTGGCCTGGCGCTGGGCGTCGATCTGCTCCAGCACCTTGCTGCCCGACACCTGGAACGGGAGGTTGGTGATGATGATGTCGTCCCCGTCCCGCTCCCAGGTGGCCCGAAGCCGCAGGGTGCCGTTGCCCGTGGCGTAGATCTCATGGAGTTCCTTGCGCGGCGTCACGAGCTCGCCGCCGGTGGGGAAATCCGGTCCCTTGATGTGCTGGCAAAGCTGCTTGACCGTGGTATCTGGCTCCTCCAGAAGGCGGACGAGCGCCGTCACGACTTCCCGCAGGTTGTGCGGCGGGATGTCCGTGGACATGCCGACCGCGATGCCGCTGGTGCCATTGAGCAGGAGGTTGGGCAGCTGGGCCGGCAGCAGCACCGGCTCCTGCAGCGTGCCGTCGAAATTGGGCGCCCACTCCACCGTGCCCTGGTCGAGCTCGTCGAGCAGGGTGGCGGCATAAGGCGTGAGGCGGGCCTCGGTGTAGCGCATGGCCGCGAAGGACTTCGGGTCGTCGGCGGAGCCCCAGTTGCCCTGGCCGTCCACGATCGGGTACCGGTAGGCAAAGGCCTGGGCCATGTGGACCATGGCCTCGTAGCAGGCCGAATCGCCGTGGGGATGGAACTTGCCGATGACGTCGCCGACCGTGCGCGCCGACTTCTTGTGCTTGGTCGCGGCCAGCAGTCCCAGCTCGCTCATGGCATAGATGATGCGGCGCTGCACGGGCTTCAGGCCGTCGCCGATGTGCGGCAGCGCCCGGTCGAGGATGACGTACATCGAGTAGTCGAGGTAGGCCTTCTCGGTGAAGGTCCGGAGTGGCAGCTTCTCGACCGCATCGAATTGCAGGCGGTTCTGGAGGACGGCCGGTGGTCCGCCCTTGCCGGACTTCGACGCTGACGACTTGCGGGTGCCCATGTGCGTCAGATCTCGGCCAGGTTGCCCTTGGTCTCGAGCCAGGCCCGTCGGTCGCCGGCGCGCTTCTTGGCGAGGAGCATGTCGAGCAGCTGCTCGGTGTCGTCGCTGGCATCGATGGTCAGCTGCACGAGGCGGCGGGAGTCGGGCAGCATCGTGGTCTCCCGGAGCTGCAGCGGGTTCATCTCGCCGAGGCCCTTGAAGCGCGTGACCGTGGGCTTGGCCCGGATGCCCTCCGCTGCCAGCCGGTCGAGGACGCCCTGTCGTTCCGCCTCGTCCAGCGCGTAGTACACGTCCTTGCCCACGTCGATGCGGAACAGCGGCGGCATGGCGGCGTAGACGTGCCCCGCCCTGACCAGCTGGGGAAAGTGCCGGACAAAAAGCGCGCAGATCAGCGTGGAGATGTGCAGCCCGTCCGAATCGGCGTCGGCGAGGATGCAGATCTTGTGGTAGCGGAGGCCGGCGAGATCGGCACTGCCGGGCTCGGCGCCGATCGCGAGGCTGATGTTGCTGATCTCCTGGGAAGCCAGCAGCTCGCCCTGGTCGACCTCCCAGGTATTCAGGATCTTGCCCCGCAGGGGCAGGACGGCCTGGAACTCCCGGTCCCGGGCCTGCTTCGCGGAGCCGCCGGCGGAGTCGCCCTCCACCAGGAAGACCTCGCAGCGCTCGGGGTCGGTGCTCGTGCAGTCGGCGAGCTTGCCCGGCAGGACGGGGCCACTGGTGATCTTCTTGCGGATCACGACCTTCGCCGCCTTCGAGCGGCGCTGGGCGGCGAGGATGGCCCGTTCGGCAATCTGGTCGCCGGCATCGGTGTGCTGGTTGAGCCAGAGCGAGAAGGAATCCTTCACCACGCCGCCCACGAAGGTGGCGCATTCCCGGGAGCTGAGCCGCTCCTTGGTCTGGCCGGAGAACTGGGGCTCCTGCATCTTGACCGAGAGCACGTAGTGCAGCCCGTCCCACACGTCATCCGGGGACAGCTTCACGCCCCGGGGCAGCAGGTTCCGGAACTCGCAGTAGTCACGGAGCGCGTCGGTGAGCCCGGTCCGCAGGCCGCCCACGTGGGTGCCGCCCTGGGCGGTGGGAATCAGGTTGACGTAGGACTCGTTGATCGCCGGCGCGTCCGTGTCGGCCCAGGCGATGGCCCACTCCACCTCCTCCCGCTCGCTCTTCATGGTGGCGGCGTAGGGCGGGCTGGGCACCAGTTCGGCATCGGGCAGGCTCTCGGCGAGGTACTGCTCAAGTCCGCCCTCGTAGAGCCACTCGTGCTGCTGCTCGGGCTTCTCCACCTCGAAGCGGATACGGAGCCCGGGGCACAGGACCGCCTTGGCGCGCAGCACGTGCTTCAGGTCGTTGACCGCGAACTTGTCGCTGTCGAAGAACTTCGGGTCGGGCCAGAAGCGGAGCGTGGTGCCCGTGTTGGCCTTGCCGACCGTACCGACCTGCTCGAGCTTGCCGGCGCGCTCGCCATTCCGGAAGCTCATGTTGTACTCGTGGCCGTCCCGCCGGATCCAGACTTCCAGGTTCTTCGACAGGGCGTTGACCACCGACACGCCGACGCCATGCAGGCCGCCGGAGTACTGGTAGTTGTTGTTGGAAAACTTGCCGCCGGCGTGCAGGCGCGTGAGGATCAGTTCCACGCCGGGAATCTTCTCGGTGGGATGCCTGTCCACCGGCATGCCTCGCCCGTCGTCGGCGACCTCGAGGGAACCGTCGGCGTGGAGCTTGACGTCGATGCGCTTGCAGTGCCCGGCCAGGGCCTCGTCGACACTGTTGTCGATGACCTCGTGGGCCAGGTGGTTCGGCCGGCTGGTGTCCGTGTACATCCCGGGCCGACGGCGCACGGGATCGAGGCCGCTCAGGACCTCGATGTCAGCAGCTGCGTAGCTCTTGGCCATCGGAATTCAGGAACAATCCAGCAAGGAGTCGGGAACGCGCACAACAACGGGCGGAATCTTAGAGCACCCGCCGGATTAAGCAAGAAACGCTGCGGAAGGACGTCGCCGGACGCAGGTCGAGGCGCGTCAGGCCAGGTCGGCGATCAGCGATTCGCGCAGCAGTTCGGGAATGGAATCGACGCGGACGGTCAACTCGGGATGATCGACGCCCGCGGATACGCCGGCACCCGCCCGCAGGGCCTGGATCGCGGCGGCAGGCAGCTCGAAGCGCAGGAAATGCACGGCGGAGGTCTTGGTCTCGTTGGCCCGGTCCATGTCCTCGTCGGCGAGGGCGTAGATCGGTTCCAGCTCACCGATACGCATCCAGACCCGGTCCTCCACGCCACGGAGGCGGCCAAGCGCCAGGCGGCGCTCGCCCTCGTCGGGATACTCGATCAGCAGGGTCGCCTTCCAGTTGGTCCCGTCGGGAATCAGCGGGTTGTAGGCGTCCAGTTCGGCCCGGATGTCCTCCTGCTCGAAGATCCGCTCGGCACGCAGCATCTCCTGGACCTGGTAGTGCATGGTCAGCCGGTCCTCGAAGGACAGGGTGATGTGCTCTCCCAGGGCGAGGCGCCGGTGGGCCTTGTGCTCGATGACCCGCTCGCGGAACTCGGGGCGCAGCCGCGCATAGGCTTCCAGCGGGTAGAGATCGTCCAGGGTCAGCTTGTCCATGGGCCAGGGTTCAGATGCCGTAGGCCTGGCGCAGGAGCTCGATCGGGTGCGGATGGTCGCCGCGGTTGGCGAGGCCAGCCACCTGGGCGCCCGCCATGGGGCAGTCACTGCAGAAATGATCCGCGCCGCCCGCCTCGACCTGCCCGGCGACCGGGGTGGCGATCTTCACGGACGCCGCCCGGAACTCCGTCTTCACGCCATAGGTGCCGTCGTGGCCCGAGCAGCGCTCGATCGGCTCGACGGTGGTGCCGGGCACGAGCTGGAGCACGTCCCGGGTCTTCAGGCCGATGTTCTGGACCCGCAGGTGGCAGGGCACGTGGTACGACACCTTGCCCAGCGACTTGGCGAAATCGGTGCGCAGCTTGCCGCCCTTGTGGCGCAGGTGGAGGTAGTTGAAGGGGTCGAAGAATGCCCGCGCGACGGCCTGGACCTGCGGGTCGGCGGGGAACATCAGCGGCAGTTCCTGCTTGAACATCAGCACGCAGGAGGGCACGGGCGCGACGATGTCCCAGCCCTCCGCCACCCACTTCGCCAGCTCGGGGACATTGGCCTCCTTCGCCCGGGCCACGGAGTCCAGGTCGCCCAGCTCCAGCTTCGGCATGCCGCAGCACTGCTCGGAGCCAGCCAGCTGCACGGTGATGCCGTTGTGGCGGAACACGGCCGCCAGGTCCTCCACCATGGCCGGCAGGTTCCGGTTGCCATAGCACGTGGTGTAGAGGATGACCTTGCCGCTGGTGCCGTTCACCGCCTCGACGGGGGCAGCGGCCACGGTCTGGCGCGCCAGGCGCTTGCGCGCCGTGTCGCTTTCGTAGCGGGGAAGCGGTGCATCCCGGGCGACGCCCAGGGCCTTCTCCAGCAGGAGCCGCCCGACCTGGTTGCCATTGACCGCGTTGACCACCTCGGCGACCACCGGGATCCCGGCGAGATTGCCCACCTGGTCCGTGGCCGACAGGATGCGGCTGCGGAGGGGCGCCCCCTCCTCCCGGAAGCGCACGGCCTTGGCGCGGAGCATCAGGTGGGGGAAGTCCACGTTGAACGGGTGGGGCGGGACGTAGGGGCACTTGGACATGTAGCACATGTCGCAGAGGTAGCAGTGATCGACCACGTCGGCGAACACGGCCTTCGGCACGCCGTCCACCTCGCCCGTGGACGAGGCGTCCACGGCGTCGAACAGCGTGGGAAAGGCATTGCAGAGGTTGAAGCAGCGCCGGCAGCCGTGGCAGATGTCGAAGACCCGCTCCAGCTCCTTCTCGAGGGACGACCTGTTCCAGAAATCCGGCGACTGCCAGTCGAGCGGGTGACGGGTGGGCGCGTCGAGGCTGCCTTCTCGAGTGGCCATGGGAACCCCTGAAGGAGATACAGGCGAGGATCCGGCTGGCGGCCACACTGTGGCCGCCGGCCGGGCACGAACCCGAAATTACTTCCCGAGGGTGTCCAGGGCCTTCTGGAAGCGGTTGGCGTGGGAGCGCTCGGCCTTGGCGAGCGTCTCGAACCAGTCCGCAACCTCCCGGAAGCCCTCGTCGCGCGCGGTCTTGGCCATGCCCGGGTACATGTCGGTGTACTCGTGGGTTTCGCCGGCGATGGCGGCCTTGAGGTTGTCCGCCGTGGGCCCGATCGGCAGGCCCGTGGCGGGATCGCCGACGTCCCTGAGGTAGTCCAGGTGGCCGTGGGCATGGCCGGTCTCGCCCTCCGCCGTCGAGCGGAAGACCGCCGCGACGTCGTTGAAACCTTCCACGTCGGCCTTCGCCGCGAAATACAGGTAGCGGCGGTTGGCCTGGGACTCGCCCGCGAACGCGGCCTTCAGATTGCCTTCGGTCTTGCTGCCCTTGAGAGCCACTTTGAATTCTCCTTAGCGGTGTTTGATGCTCGTACTTAGACTTGGTCTAAATATAGGAAGTGCGCGCCAATGCTGTCAACCGGTTTGACCACCCTGCTGCCCTGTGCAAACCTCGCTGGCTTCTTCGCTGGCACCCGGGCATCTGGATGAACAAACCACGGCAAAAATCACCGCCCGGGTCGCCACCCAGGGCCGTCGACCTCGAAAAGAGCCTCGCCGAGCTTGAATCAATCGTCGAGCAGCTGGAGTCCGGGGAACTCCCACTGGACAAGTCACTGAAGGAGTTCGAGCGCGGCGTGCGCCTGAGCCGCGAGTGCCAGGGAGCGCTCAAGGACGCGGAGCAGCGCGTCCAGGTGCTGATGGGCGGCGAACTCAGGGACTTTGCGTCGGACGATCAGGAAGGGGACGAAGACCCGGCAGATGACGCGGAGGACGAACCGGAAGACGACGACCTGCAGTAGCCCGTGCCTGGTTCTCGCCGATGCCCAGGAAGATCTCCCGGAAGCTCACGTAGGCCAGCGCCCCCAGAAAGCAGTAGAGCAGCGGCACCGCGGGGGGCAGCAGCAGCACGGCAAGCACGGGCAGCAGGATGAAGAGCAGCCCCACCCCGAGCATGGGACCCAGGTTCTTCATCTGGGCCGCAGCCCCGGCCCGGTATGCCGCGCGAAATGGCAGGCCCAGCAGGGTCGTGCAGGGGAACTGCAGGAACGAGGTCAGTCCCGGGATGTTCAGCCCGAAGAACAGCAGGCCCAGCGCGTAGGCCGAGTAGACGAAGACCTGCCGTAGCGCGATGAACCAGTTTCCCGAGAGCGCGGTGACGATGTTCCTCTCGGTGTAGAGGACGTTCCACCAGGGAACTTCCGGCCGCGCCAGGAAGAAGATCCAGACGAGGGCTCCGGCGACGGCGATCACACCGGAGAAGGCCACCAGGCTCAGGCCGTGACTCCGGAGCATGACCAGGACGTCCGTGATCGAAGGTGCCGCGGCCTGGTCGGTCCGTGCCGCCACCAGCACGCTGCCGAAGAACGCCATGAGCGCCAGCATCCCGCTCACCAGCGGCAGGCGCTGCCCCGCGAAGATCGCGAGGCACAGGAGCAGTATCAGCCCGAGCCAGACGCTGAGCGCCCGGGTTATGAGCCCGAGGGCCTGCAGGCTCCAGCGGCGCAGCGCACCCGGCGCGGCCCGTTGGGGTTCGACGACCATGGCGCCACGCTAGCACGGGCGCCGGCATCGCAGCGCGTCAGTACCATGCTGCTAGCATTACCCGATCCCCGACGGCGTCCAGGGGCTTTTCTGCGGGAGTGTTTCTGATGACGGGCGAACCCTGGGTGCCACCTAAGGTGTGGACGTGGTCAGCGCCGAGCGGCGGACGTTTCGCCAGCATCAACCGGCCGGTGGCGGGGCCAACCCACGACAGGCCACTCCCCGTGGGCCGTCACCCGCTGCAGCTCTACTCGCTGGGCACGCCGAACGGCATCAAGGTGACGGTGCTGCTGGAGGAACTTCTCGCTACGGGCCATGCGGGTGCGGAATACGACGCCTGGCGCATCGACATTGGCGCGGGAGGCCAGTTCGGGTCTGGCTTCGTGGCGGTCAATCCCAACTCGAAGATTCCCGCGCTGATGGATCATTCCACGACCCCGCCGACCCGCGTCTTCGAATCGGGTGCCATCCTCCTCTACCTCGCGGAAAAGTTCGGCGCCTTCCTGCCCGCCACGCACCGCGCGCGCACCGAGTGCCTCAACTGGCTCTTCTGGCAAGTGGGCAGCGCGCCGTACATCGGCGGAGGCTTCGGTCACTTCTACGCGTACGCGCCGGAGAAGATCGAGTACGCCATAAACCGCTTCGCGATGGAGGCCAAGCGCCAGCTGGACGTGCTGGACCGGCACCTGGCAAACCACGCCTACCTCGCTGGCGATGACTACACCATCGCCGACATGGCGGTGTGGCCCTGGCACGGCGCGCTGGCCCGTGGCGAGATCTACGACGCCGGCGAGTTCCTCGCGGGACACGAGTACCGGCATGTGCACCGCTGGTACGACGCCATCGCGGCGCGCCCGGCCGTGCAGCGCGGGCGGCGCGTCAACCGGAGCGCGGCGAGTGCGGAGGGCGGGACGCCGGAACGGCACGCCGCTGCCGACCTGGACCGGGGTGGGTAAGCGTCTACTGGCCGGGCACGCCGGGACCGCACGGACGGGGCCAGCCCGTCGTCACTCCGCCGCGGCGCTGTTCCCCTGCAGGCGGCGGATCAGTGTCCGCAGGAAGACCTTGTTGAAGCGCAGCTGGCACTCGGTGGAGACCTGCTCCAGCATGGTCGAGCTCACCGACAGGACGGTGACGGCCTCCTGCGCACGGAATCCGGCCGTGCTTCGGGCGCCGGAGACGTAGCCGGTTTCGCCGAAGCAGTCGCCCTCGCGGAGCGTGCCGAGGGCCTTGCCGTGGCTCTCCACGGCCACCTTGCCGGTGACGATGACGTAGAAGCGGTCATCGGCCGTGCCCTCGCGGACGATCTCGTCAGCCGCCGAATACTCCCGCCACTCGCTGGCGCGGAGCAGCTCGCGGATCTCGGACTGGGAGAAGTCGTGGAAGAAGGACAGGCGCCGCAGGATGTCGAAGTGTTCCTGGCGGTCGATCCCGTCCCACTGGCCCTTGAGCTGGTGGTAGACCCGGGTGAGCCGGGCCCCGAAGTCCGAGCCGCTGGTGAAGCGGGCCGCCGGGTCCTTCTGCAGGGCGATGGCGACGATCTCCTCCAGTTCCTCGGGCGCGCCGAGGCGCAGGGTGTGGATCGGCGGCGGGGTGGAGTAGACGATCTGGTTCAGCAGCTTGGACAGGGAGCTGGCCCGGAACGGCCGGAACCCGGTGAGCAGCTCATACATCACGGCGCCGAGCGAGTAGAGGTCCGACGCGGGCGTCAGGTCGTTGCCCTGCACCTGCTCGGGCGACATATAGCTGGGCGAGCCGGCGATGCCCTCGATCTTCGAGATGTCCGAGTCCCGGAGGATGGCAATGCCGAAGTCGATGATGCGCACGTCGTTGTCGTTGGTCAGCATTATGTTGCTGGGCTTGATGTCGCGATGGATCACGCCGCGCTTGTGGGCGTAGTGCAGCGCCTTGGCGCACTTGTAGGTGATCTTCACCACGTCCTCGACGTGGAGCAGGTTGTCGGGCCGGCAGTACGCCTCCAGGGTCCGCGCCCGCTGCACGTGCTCCATCACCACGTAGTACTTCCCGTCCTCCTCGCCCGCATCGAGGATGGGCAGGATGTTCGGGTGCTGGAGCATCCCGACCATGTGCGCCTCGTTGAAGAACATCTTGCGGGCGATCTTGGCCCGGGACGGATCGTCGTCGGTGGCGGTGTTGTAGACCTTGATCGCCACGTCGCGCCGGAAGTACGGGTCGTGGGACAGGTAGACGGTGCCGGTGGTGCCCTTGCCCACCTCGTTGATGATCAGGTACTTGCCGATCTTCTTCGGCACCGCGGCCGCGGCGACGGAGGCGGCGCTCGGGGTCGAATGCTGGACCATGCGGCGGGGACCTGAACGGGCTAGAACAGCGGCAGCAGCAGCGCTCCCCTGACGACCAATGCCGCGTAAACAGCCGCCAGAACGTCATCGAGCATAATGCCCAGCCCGCCGGGTATTCTGTGATCAGCCTCGCGAATCGGCCAGGGCTTGGCCACGTCGAAGGCGCGGAAGGCCAGGAACGCCACCAGCGTCCAGCCGGGCGTCCGGGGTGTGACGCAGAGCACGAGCAGCATGGCGACGATCTCGTCGAACACGATGCCCCCGTGATCATGCACGCCGAGGCGACGGGCGCTCGTGCCGCAGATCACGCAACCCGCGGCGAAGGCTGCCACGAGGACGGGCAGCATCACCGCAAGCGGCACCGGCGGCAGCGCCCAGAAGATCCCCACGGCGAGCAGTGAGCCCCAGGTACCCGGCGCCAGCGGCAGGAGTCCCGTGCCGAGGCCGAAGGCGAGCCAGTGCACGGGATCCCGGAGCACCTGGCGCGCGAGTTCCCGGGGTGAGTGACCGGCTCCCATCAGAAGTGCCGGTACGTGGTGTCGGGGACGGCGAGCGCCTGCCCGCGCAGGCGCCAGCGGCATCCTGCCCCGGGAACGACAGTGCCAATGCGGGTCACGGGCACGGGCCAGGCCGTCGCGATCGCGCGCAGTTGCGGCTCATCCGCGCTTCGCACGGTAAAGCACAACTCGTAGTCGTCGCCGCCGGTCAGCGCGCACTCGAGGGCCGTCCCTGCCCGGATGCTGCGCAGCTCGTCGCTGAGCGGCAGCACGCCGGCGTCCATCTCCGCGCCGACGCCGCTGGCGGCAAGCAGCTTGCGGAGGTCGTCATCGAGGCCATCGGACACGTCCAGCATGGCGGTGGCGACGCCCGCCAGCGCCATGCCCTCCCGCACGCGCGGCTCCGGGTAGAGGAAGCGCTGGCGCAGGGCCTCTGCCGCCGGGTCCGAGGCCGGTTCCGGCAGAAGGAGCCGGCCGGCCACCGCATCCCCGGGATGCCCGGTGACCCACACGCCATCACCCGGGGCGGCCCCGCTCCGCAGGACGGTGCGGCCGGGCCGGGCCCGGCCCTGGATGGTGACGGTCGCTCCCAACGGCCCGCGCACCGTGTCGCCACCCACCAGCTCGACGCCGAAACGGTCGGCAAGCTCGAACAGCCCGCGCGCGAACTCGCCGACCCAGGCCTCGTCCGACTCCGGCAGTGACAGGGCCAGGGAGAACCACAGCGGCTCTGCCGCCATGGCGGCGATGTCACTGAGGTTCACGGCGAGGCAGCGGTGACCGACCGAGGCGGCGGGAGTCCCCGCCGGAAAATGCGTGCCCTCCGCGATGCTGTCGGTGGCCACGACGAGATCGAAGCCGGGATCGAGCCGCAGCACGGCAGCGTCGTCGCCTATCCCCAGGATCACGTCAGGGCGGGCCGGCCTGCCCGCGGCCGGCCGGCGGTCGAAGAAGGTGCTGATCAGGGCTCGTTCGTCCATGACCGGCCTCGTCGGTACTCAGGCCGCCGTGCGCAGTTTCGGGGCGACCTTGTCCAGCAGTGCGTTGATGTAGCGGTGGCCGTCCGTGGCGCCGAATTCCTTCGCCAGCTGTACGGCCTCCGTGATCACGACCTTCACGGGAATCTCCGGATGGGCCCGGAGCTCCATGAGCCCCAGCCAGAGGATGGCGTGCTCCACCGGGTCCAGCTGCGCCACCGGCCGGTCGGCATCGCCGGCAATCAGCGCATCGAGCCCCGCGGTGTCGGCCAGTATCTCGCCGAGCAGCCGGCGGAAGTACTCGACGTCGACCTTCTCGAAGTCCTTCTGCGAAGAGAACTGCGCCGTGATCTCGGCTGCCGTGTGCCCGGCGAGCTGACGCTGGTAGAGCGCCTGCACCAGCAGGCGGCGCGAACCGTGCCGACCGGTGGCAGCCATGATGCGGGCCTCAGGCCTCCAGCTGGCGCAGGAGGTTGACCATCTCGAGGGTCGCCAGCACGGCGTCGGCGCCCTTGTTGCCGGCCTTGCCGCCTGCCCGGTCCATGGCCTGGTCCATGGTGTCGGTGGTGAGCACGCCGAAGCCGATCGGGATACCGTGCTCGAGGCTCACGCGATTGAGGCCCGCGGCGCACTCGCCGCAGACGAAGTCGAAATGGGGCGTCTGGCCGCGGATCACGGCGCCCAGGGCTGCGATGCCGTCGTACTTGCGCAGCTTCGCGAGGCGCTGGGCGGCGAGCGGCAGCTCGAAGGCGCCAGGCACCCGGACGACGTGGATGTCGGCATCACCCGCGCCGTGCCGCTTCAGGGCGTCCACGGCGCCGTCCACCAGGCTGCGGACGATCAGCTCGTTGAAACGCGCGGCGAGGATCACGATGCGCACGTCGCGGGCGATGAGTTGTCCTTCGAGCATGCGCATGTGCCGCGATCAGCCACCGGGGCGCCGTTCCGGCGCGTCCACGTACTCTACTACCTCGAGCCCGAAGGCCGATAGGCCGTGCATCTGCTTCGGGGCGCTGAGGACCCGCATCCGGTGGACGCCCAGGTCCCGCAGGATCTGGGCACCGGTGCCGTAGCTGCGGAGGACCTGCCCGCCGGGTGGCGGGGGCCGCTCTCCGCCCGGATCCCGGCCAAGCGAGCGAAACGCCGCCAGCAACTCCCGGGGCGACTCGCCATAGTGGAGCAGCACGACGACGCCGTGTCCGGCGCTGGCGATCTGCTCCATGGCGGCGCGCAGGGGCCAGCCCAGCTCGGGGCTGCGCACGCCCACCACGTCGCCGAGGGTGTCCTGCACATGGACGCGCACCAGCGGCGGCTCGGGGCGCATGAGGTCGCCCTTCACGAGGGCCAGGTGCACGTTGCGGCTGACGTGGTCCTCGTAGGCGAGCAGGCGGAAAGGACCGAACTCCGTCTCCACGGCGTGCTCGGCGACGCGCTCGACGGACTCCTCGTGCTGGAGCCGGTAGCGGATGAGGTCGGCGATGGTGCCGATCTTCAGGCCGTGCTCCCGGGCGAAGGACTCCAGCTGGGGCCGGCGGGCCATGGTGCCGTCGTCGTTGAGGATCTCCACGATCACCGCCGCCGGCTCGAAGCCGGCGAGGCGCGCCAGGTCGCAGCCGGCCTCGGTGTGCCCGGCGCGGGTCAGCACGCCGCCCGACTGGGCCATGAGGGGGAAGATGTGGCCGGGCTGGCGGATGTCTTCCGGGTTGGCATCCTGGCTGACCGCGACCCGCACGGTGCGGGCCCGGTCCTGGGCAGAAATCCCGGTGGTGACGCCCTCGGCGGCCTCGATGGAGACCGTGAAGTTGGTGCTCTGCTGGCGGTCGGTGTCGCCGACCATCAGCGGCAGGCGCAACTGCTGGCAGCGGGCGCGGGTGAGGGTCAGGCAGATGAGCCCCCGGCCGAAGCGCGCCATGAAATTGATGTCCTCGGGCCGGACCCGGGCGGCGGCCATGATCAGGTCACCCTCGTTCTCCCGGTCCTCGTCGTCGACGATGATGACCATCTTCCCCTGCCGCAGGTCCTCGACGATGGCAGGGACGGGGCTGAAGCCCGTGTGATTCGCGCCTGAAGGCGCTCCTACAGGCGCGATCGCGCCAGCGGGTATGGCTTTATCCAACGGCGTCATGAATTGCCCAGCAGCCTTTCCACGTAGCGCGCCACCAGGTCCACTTCGACGTTGACCCGGGAACCGATGCGATAGTGTTGCATGATTGTGTTCGCCAGCGTGTGGGGGACCAGGGTAACGAGCACCAGGCCGTCCGCCACGTCATTGACGGTCAGGCTCACCCCGTCGATGCAGACGGAGCCCTTCCTGGCGACGTAGCGCCGCAGGGCTTCCGGCAGCCGGAAGCGCAGGATCGCGGTGCCACCCTCCTCCCGCTGCTCGGCCACCTCGCCCACCCCATCCACGTGCCCGGTGACGAGATGACCGCCGAGGGGTTCGGCCAGCGTCAATGCAGGTTCCAGGTTCACCGGGCTCCCCGATGCCAGGCCGCCCAGGGTGGTGACGCGCAGGGTCTCGGCCGAGACGTCCGCGGCGAAGGTCCCCGCCCCGAACTCCACGGCGGTCAGGCAAGCGCCATTCACCGCGATGCTGTCGCCGACGTTCATCGGCCGGGTGGCCAGGGCACCGAGGTCGATGACGAGGCGCCGCCCGGAAGCGACCGGGGTGACGGAGCGGACGGCGCCAACGGCCTGGACGATTCCCGTGAACATCAGCTGGATTTTCCCGCAGTCGTTGCCGGCATGTATATGAGTCGCAGGTCGTCGCCCACCTGTCGCACCTCCTGCAGCCGGAACCGGGGCCGGGCAGCCAGGTCGGCCGGAGGAGCCGCGTCGAACATGCCGCGGGCACTGGCACCGAGCACGCTGGCAGCCTGGTAGACCACCAGTTCGTCGATCAGGCCAGCCGCCAGCAGCGCACCGTTAAGGACCGGGCCTGACTCGACCCACACTTCGTTGATCTCCAGCTCGCCGAGGCGGCGAACCACGGCCATCAGGTCGACGCGCCCGGCGTCGTTGGCCGCCGCCTCGACCAGGGCGCCCTGGGACGCCAGGGCATGGCGTCGCGCATCAGCGGCCGGACCCGCGGCGGCCCCGAACAGCAGCACGTCGCCGGGCCGGTGAAGGATCCGGGCCGTCGGTGGCGTCCGGTAGCCGGAATCCAGGACCACCCGCAGCGGCTGGACCGGCAGCGCCTGCCCGGCCTCGCGCACCGTCATGGCGGGGTCGTCGGCGAGGACGGTGCCGATGCCCGTCAGGATCGCCGCGCTCCGGGCCCGCCAGCGCTGCACGTCCGCCCGGGCCGCCTCCCCCGTGAGCCACTGGCTGCGCCCGTCGGCGAGCGCCGTGCGGCCGTCGAGCGTGGCGGCGATCTTGCTCCGGACGAGGGGCCAGCCCCGGCGCATCCGGAGCATGAAACCCGCGTTCAGGCGCTCCGACTCGGCGGCCAGCAGCCCGCCGCTGACCTCGATGCCCGCCGCCCGGAGCGCCTGCTCGCCGCCGCCGTTCACCCGGGGATTCGGGTCAGAAGCGCCGAAGACGACGCGGCCCACGCCGGCGGCAATCAACGCCGCCGTGCAGGGCGGCGTGCGCCCGGTGTGACAGCAGGGCTCCAGCGTGACGTAAGCCGTGGCGCCCCGCGCGGCATCGCCCGCCTTCGCCAGCGCGTCCGCTTCCGCATGGGGCCCGCCGGCACGCCTATGCCAGCCTTCCGCGACGACGGCCTCGCCGTCGGCGATCACGCAGCCGACGCGGGGATTCGGGTGGGTGGTGTTCAGGCCCCGGGCGGCGAGCTGCAGCGCGCGGGCCATGTGCCGGCGATCGGTGACGGTGAACGTCATGCGGGCTCGTCCGGCAGCAGCGGCAGCTGGTCGCGGCGCCGGTCCTGGTCGTCCAGTTCCCGCAGCTTGCGGATCTCCTCCTGGAACGATTCCACGTCCTGGAAGCTCCTGTACACCGAGGCGTACCGGACGTAGGCCACCTCGTCGAGGGCCCGCAGCTCCTCCATGACCAGGTCGCCGATGCGGCGGGACGGCACCTCCCGCTCGCCCATCGTCTGCAGCTTGTGGGTCACGCGGGCCAGGGCCTCCTCCACCGCCTCGCTGCTCACCGGCCGCTTCTCCAGCGCCCGGATCATCCCGCTGCGCAGCTTGTGGTCGTCGAAGGGCTCGCGGCTGTCATCACGCTTCACCACGCGCGGCATGACGAGCTCCGCGCTCTCGAAGGTCGTGAAGCGCTCGCCGCAGCCGAGGCACTCGCGACGCCGGCGGATCTGGGTCCCTTCGCCCGCGAGGCGCGAATCGATGACCTTGGTTTCCTGATGACTGCAGAACGGGCAGTGCATCGACTGGCACCGTCGCCCGGAGTTACTGGTAGACCGGGAACCGCCCGCAGAGTTCGATCACCTGCTGGCGGACCTTTGCCGCCCGCGGCTCGTCCCTGATGTCGTCCAGGATGTCGGCAATCCAGCCCGTCAGCTGGCGGATCTCGGCGGCACGGAAGCCACGGGTGGTCACGGCAGGAGTGCCAAGCCGGAGGCCGCTGGTGACGAAGGGCGAGCGCGGGTCGTTGGGCACCGCGTTCTTGTTGACGGTGATGTGGGCCGCATCGAGCACGGCGTCGGCGTCCTTGCCCGTGATGCCCTTGTCGATCAGGTCCAGCAGGAACATGTGGTTCTCGGTGCCGCCGGACACGATCTTGTAGCCCCGCTCCATGAGGACCTGGGCCATGAGCGCGGCATTGGCCTTCACTTCCTTCTGGTAGGCCCTGAACTCGGGCTGCAGCGCCTCGAGGAAGGCCACCGCCTTGGCGGCGATCACGTGCATCAGGGGGCCGCCCTGGGTGCCCGGGAAGATGAGGGAGTTCATCTTCTTGTGGATGTCGTCCCGCTCGGGGTCAACGCAGGGCCGGGCGAGGATCAGGCCGCCGCGGGGGCCGCGGAGCGTCTTGTGGGTGGTTGTCGTGGTGACGTCGGCGAACGGCACGGGGTTCGGGTACTCGCCCGCGGCCACGAGGCCCGCCACGTGGGCCATGTCGACGAACAGGTAGGCGCCGACGCTGTCGGCGATCTCCCGGAACTTCTGCCAGTCCACGACCCGCGAGTAGGCCGAGAAGCCGGCGATGATCATCTTCGGCTTGTGCTCGCCCGCGAGCCGCGCCACCTGGTCGTAGTCGATGAGCCCCGTCGTGGCATCCACGCCGTAGGACACGATGTGGAACAGCTTCCCGGAGAAGTTGACGGGCGAGCCGTGGGTGAGATGGCCGCCGTGGGCCAGGCTCATGCCGAGCACCGTGTCGCCCGGCTGCAGCAGGCCCAGGTAGACCGCCGCATTGGCCTGGGAGCCGGAATGTGGCTGGACGTTCGCGTAGGCGGCACCGAACAGCTGCTTGGCCCGCTCGATGGCGAGGTTCTCGGCGATGTCCACGTACTGGCAACCACCGTAGTAGCGCTTGCCGGGATAGCCCTCGGCGTACTTGTTGGTCAGGACCGAGCCCTGGGCTTCCAGCACCCGCCGGCTCACGTAGTTCTCGGAGGCGATCAGCTCGACATGCTCTTCCTGGCGGCGCTCTTCGCTCTGGATGGATCGGGCGAGTTCCGGGTCGAACCCGGCCAGGTCGGTATGGGTATTGAGCATGGGCGGGCTCCGCGGGGGAAAGCCCGTCATTCTAACCCGAGGGCCGGGGTCCAGGCGGCCTCTCAGGCGGCCCTCTCAGGCGGCTTGGCCGGCCGCGACGAAGGACTCCACCACGGCGGTCCAGGCCAGCGCCAGGTTGCGCCGGTTGTACCCGCCGCCGCCGGTCGCCAGCAGCCGCCCCTCGCACCAGCGATCGGCCAGGGCGCACAACCGCGCGGCAGCATAGCCGTGCGCCGCCGGCGAGAACCGCAGGTGGGTGATCGGGTCCCCGGCCAGGCTGTCGGCCCCGCACTGGAACAGGATGAACTCGGGCCGGAAGTCCCCCAGGTAGCCCTCCACGCGCTCCCAGGCCTTGCGGAACTCGTTGTCCCCCGCCCCCGGCGCCAGCGGAATGTTCAGCTTGGTGCCGGCAGCCGCGCCCCGTCCGGTCTCCGCGGCAGCGCCGGTGCCGGGGTACAGGTAGCGGCCATCCTCGTGGATATCCGCGAAGCCGATGGCCGGATCGTCCTCGAAGGCGTAGAACAC
Organism: Chromatiales bacterium; assembly: GCA_016789845.1. GTDB lineage: Bacteria > Pseudomonadota > Gammaproteobacteria > Steroidobacterales > SHZI01. The sequence continues at coordinate 45,172 of JAEUQA010000067.1, read as the reverse complement.
GCCATCCCCATGGTGGGCGTCGATGTCCACGTAGGCCACGCGCTGCAGGCCGTGGCGGGAGCGCAGCAGCTCCAGTACGACGCCGCAGTCGTTGTAGACGCAGAAGCCCGCCGCCCGGTCCCGGGCCGCGTGATGCAGGCCGGCGATGGGCACGAAGGCGCGGCGCGCGTGGCCGGCCATGATGTGCTCCATGGCGAAGACCGACGCGCCGACGACGGCGGCTGCGGCGGCGTCCAGGCCCCGACGGGCGGGCGTGTCGCCTGCGTCCAGCCAGCCCGTGCCCTCGAGGCACAGGGTCTCGACGCGGGAGATGTGCTCGCGGGTATGGAATGCGGCGATCTCGGCGTGGGTCGCCTCGGACGCGCTGGCCAGGGTGACGCGGTCGCCGAAGCCCCGCTCCGCCAGTTCGCGATGGAAGGCATCGTGCCGGTCGGGTCCGAACGGATGGCCATCGCCAAAGCCGTAGGCGGCGATGTTCGCGCCCTTCATCACGAGCACGTCGTTGCGTCCCGAGGCCACCGCCGCTACCCGTCTGTTCTCTTGCGAGGACCCCGAGTATAGCTTTGCAAGGTGTGGTCCTTGCCCGATAATGAACGGGTCTTTCCATTCCCTCCAGCACGCGGCCAGAATCCAGGATCACCAGTGGCGCAATACGTTTTCACGATGAACCGGGTGGGCAAGATCGTCCCGCCCAAGCGCTTCATCCTCAAGGACATCTCCCTCAGCTTCTTTCCCGGCGCCAAGATCGGCGTGCTCGGGCTCAACGGTTCCGGCAAGTCCACCCTCCTTCGCATCATGGCGGGCGTGGACAGGGAGTTCGAGGGCGAGGCCCGCCCGCAGCCCGGCATCCGCATCGGCTACCTGCCCCAGGAGCCGGAGCTGCCCGCGGGCAAGACCGTGCGGGAGATCGCCGAGGAAGGCCTCGGCGAGATGTTCGCACTCGTCAAGCGCTTCAACGAGATCAGCGAGAAGTTCGCGGAGCCCATGGACGACGACGCCATGAACAAGCTCCTGGAGGAGCAGGGCAAGCTCCAGGACAAGATCGACGCCAAGAACGGCTGGGAGATCGAGCGCAAGCTGGAGATCGCGGCTGATGCCCTGCGCCTCCCGGACTGGGACGCGAAGGTCGAGAAGCTGTCCGGCGGCGAGCGCCGCCGCGTGGCCCTCTGCCGCCTGCTGCTGTCCGAGCCCGACATGCTCCTGCTGGACGAGCCCACGAACCACCTGGACGCCGCCTCCGTCGCCTGGCTCGAGCGCTTCCTGGAAAGCTATCCGGGAACCGTCATCGCCGTGACCCACGACCGCTACTTCCTGGACAACGTGGCCGGCTGGATCCTGGAGCTGGACCGGGGCCAGGGCATCCCCTGGGAAGGCAACTACTCCTCGTGGCTGGACCAGAAGCAGAAGCGCCTGGCCCTGGAGGAGAAGTCCGAGCAGGCCCGGCAGAAGACCATCAAGGCCGAGCTGGAATGGGTGCGGGCCAATCCCAAGGCCCGGCAGGCGAAGAGCAAGGCGCGCCTCTCCCGCTTCCAGGAGTTGGTGTCCCAGGAGTACCAGCAGCGCCAGGAGACCCAGGAAATCTACATCCCGCCCGGGCCGCGCCTGGGCGACCTCGTGATCGAGGTGAACCACCTGCGCAAGGGCTATGGCGACCGCCTCCTGATCGAGGACCTGAGCTTCCAGGTGCCGCCCGGCGCCATCGTCGGCATCATCGGCCCGAACGGCGCCGGCAAGACCACCCTGTTCCGCATGCTCACCGGCCTGGAGAAGCCCGACGGTGGCGAGATCCGCTTCGGCGACACGGTGCAGCTGGCCGCGGTGGACCAGTCCCGCCAGTCCCTGGACGACACGAAGACCGTCTTCCAGGAAATCTCCGGTGGCGAGGATCTCCTCCGCATCGGCAAGTACGAGACGCCTGCCCGTGCCTACTGCGGCCGCTTCAACTTCAAGGGCACCCAGCAGCAGCAGCTGATCGGCGAGCTCTCCGGCGGCGAGCGCAACCGGGTGCACCTGGCCAAGGTGCTGAAGTCCGGCGGCAACGTGCTGCTGCTGGACGAGCCCACCAACGACCTGGACGTGGAAACCTTGCGGGCCTTGGAAGAGGCCCTGCTGGAGTTCCCCGGCTGCGCCATCGTGATTTCCCACGACCGCTGGTTCCTGGACCGCATCGCGACCCACATCCTGGCCTTCGAGGGCAACAGCCAGGTGGTCTGGTTCCAGGGCAACTACACGGAGTACGACGCCGACCTGCACCGGCGGCTGGGCGACGACGCCAACAACCCGCACCGGATCCGCTTCAAGCCGCTCACCCGCTGAACACCCGGGACAGGATGGCAACCGTATGACAGCCAGCATCACCGCAGACGGCCGCTTCGAGCGCGACGGCGGCACCGGCACGATGGAGTGCCCGCACTGCGGGGCCATCGGGCCGATGACGGTGACGGCCTACCCGGCGTTCAACAAGCTCAAGGCCGAGCGGCCGGCCCAGGTGGGCATCGTCCTGCAGTGCTCGGCCTGCAAGGCGCCGGTGTTCCTGCGCTACCGCACCCGGGCCTGGCGGGACGACCGGGTGGAACTCCACCCGCTGCCCCAGCCGGTGGAGCAGCCGCCCGAGCGCTTCAGCCTGAGCTACCTGCCGCCCGCGGTGGCGGCCCGCTTCCGGGAGGCGCTCGCCTGCTTCAGCAGCGGGCTCTGGCAGGCCTTCGCCGCCATGTGCCGGCAGACGTCCCGCGCCGTGTTCGAGGACGTCGGCGACGCCGGCCGGCTGCGGGTCTACGACCTCGTCGCCGAGGTGCAGGAGCTGGGCGACATCGACGAGCCCACCTTCAACGCCGTGCGCCGGATCATCTTCGACCCGGACGAGGGCAGGCAGGAACCGGAGTACGACCGCCGCCGGGCCGCCGTGTTGCTGGAGACCATGAAGGACCTGCTCACCCAGACCTACGTGCGGCGCGCGAAGCTCCGGCAGGCGCTGAAGGTCCGGCGCTTCTTCGCCAACCAGGCGGCCGGGATCGACGAGGACGAGCCGGAGGTTCCCGTCCGGAAGGCCTAGGCGCAACCATCGAATCTGGCTGACTGGCCCGGTTTCGCAGCATTGGCACGCGTCGCCCGAAAGCGCAGGCTTCCGGGGATGAAAGGCGACGCAGTCCCCATACCCGGCGTCACGGCCGTATATACTTCTCGTATATACCCCGCGGGAGACGCCATGAAAACAGCCAAGATCTTCAGGCACGGCAACAGCCAGGCCGTGAGGCTGCCCAAGGAATTCCGCTTCGAAGGCTCTGAAGTGCTGGTCAAGCGCCTGGGCAACGGTGTCCTGCTGCTTCCCACCACACTGACCTACGAGCAGGTCATGACGGCGCTCGGAAGGTTCAAAGGCGGCATCGAACGCCAACAGCCCGCGGATCAGAAGCGGAAGTGGCGATGATCTGGATGCTGGACACCGACACGCTGGTGTACCTCGCGAATCGGCAGTCCGGGTTCGAGCGGATCGTCCGCCGCATGTCGGGGCGCTCGCCGGGCGAACTGCGCCTGTCGGCGATCACGCTCGCTGAACTCACCTTCGGGATCGAGAACGGTGAGTTTCGCGCGGAAAACCGGCTGGCCCTGACCGGGCTTCTCGACCTCCTCGAGGCCGAGGACTTTCCTGGCGCCGCGGCCCAGGACTACGCGGAAATCCGCACGGCCTTGCTGGCCAAGGGCAAGCCCATCGGGGCCTATGACCTCCTGATTGCCGCCCATGCGCGGCACATCGGCGCCACGGTGGTGACGAACAACGAGCGGGAATTCCGTCGCGTGCCGGGACTGTCCGTGCAGAACTGGCTTAAGCCGTGACGGCCGGGCCAGCCTTCCGCCGTCCCCGGCCGGCCACCAATGGCAGGCCGAGCAACGCCGTTCCCGCCAGCCAGATGGCGCCGGGTGCTGGCACCACGGCTGTGGTGACCTGCAGGTAGGGCCGGTACATGGCACCGGCCGGGCAATAGGTCGGGTCAGACTCCTTCGAGCACCAGTTGTGGCTCTGGTCGCCCGCGTACATCTCAGCGAGCTGCAGCGAAAGAAGCCCATCCGCCTGATCGGCCGCGGGATCCCAGGCCGACTGGCTGAACAGATCCCACGCCGACCAGCCCACATGGGCGAAGCCATCCGGGTTGCTGGCGATGAACGTACCGAAGTTGGGCGCGCCGATGCCATTGACGCCCAGGGGCTGGTTGTTCCAGGTGAGGCCACCTTCGCTCCACCCGTCGTCCGCCAGGTAGAACAGGTTCGTGCCGATCTGGGCGTAGCCCGCCCCCACGATGAACTTGTACAGGTTGAGCGTCGCCCCGGTGATCACTTCGTCCCCGGGAATGGCACCGAGATCGAACTTCAGGTAGCTCACCCACCCCGCCTCCGGATGGGGGAAGGTGTAGCCCGTGGCGAGGCCGCTCAGGGAGCCATGGGCCAGGTCAGCCTCGCCGGAGTAGACAAAGGTGTCATCGATGGGGGTCAGGACATAGCTGGAACCCTGCACAGGCCCGGCGATGGCGAGGCCCAGGGCGGCAGCGATGGCGAGTACCGGGGCTCTGGACTGCATGGCCGGATCTCCCACTTTCAATCGGGTGCCTGCTCACCATTCCACACCACGCCCCCTCAATCGATACCGGGAAACACCTATGCGCTGGCAAGCCTAGCCGGCGAACCGCCGCGCGTTCCTGAACAGCCGCAGCCAGGGGCCGTCCTCGCCCCAGCCGTCCGGGTGCCAGGAGTGCTGCACGGTCCGCTGCACGCGCTCCGGGTGGGGCATGAGGATCGTCACGCGCCCGTCTTCGGAACACAGTCCCGCGATGCCGCCCGGTGAGCCGTTGGGATTGGCGGGATAGGTTTCCGCCGGGCGGCCGTGATTGTCGACGTAGCGCACGGCCACCTGCCCCGCCGATTCGCAGGCCTGCTGGTGGCCGGGGGCAAACGTGGCCAGGCCCTCGCCGTGGGAGGTGGCGATCAGCAGGCGGCTGCCAGCCATACCTTCGAGGAGCACCGAGCGCGACGGCAGCACCTCCACGAGACTGAGGCGCGCCTCGAACTGCTCGGAGCGGTTCTGGCGGAAGCGCGGCCAGTGGCCGGCGCCGGGAATCAGCCCGGCCAGCACCGACAGCATCTGGCAGCCGTTGCAGACGCCGAGCGTGAAGGTGTCGGGACGCGCGAAGAACGCGGCGAACTCGTCCCGGGCCCGGGCATTGAAGAGGATCGACTTGGCCCAGCCGCCGCCGGCCCCCAGCACGTCGCCGTAGGAGAATCCGCCGCAGGCGGCCAGCCCGGCGAACTCCTGCAGCGTACGCCGGCCGGACAGCACGTCGGTCATGTGCACGTCCACCACGTCGAAGCCCGCCCGCCCGAAGGCGGCGGCCATCTCGAGCTGGCTGTTGACACCCTGCTCCCGGAGGATGGCGACGCGGGGCCGGCGCCTTGCCGAGGCGACGAGGCGGGTGGCCGGATCCCCGGCCGGGTCGAAGGTGACGAGTGGCGAGAGCCCGGGATCGTCCGGGTCGAGCTTCGACTGCCACTCCTCCGCCGCGGTGGCCGGGTTGTCGCGCAGGGCCTGCATGCGGTGCGACAGCTCGGACCAGGCCCGCAGCAGCGCCGTGCGGGTGCTCGAGAACAGGACTTCATCCGCCGCGGCAATGGCAATCCTGTCGGTGGTGGTGACGGTCGCGACGCGGCGGAACAGGCGCACGAGCCCGTGCCGCCCGAGCACGGCAGTCACCCTGCCGGCGTCATCGTCCCGCACCTGGATGACCGCGCCGAGCTCCTCGGCGAACAGCGCGGCCAGGTACTGCTCGGCCGTCCCCGGTTCGAGTTCCACGGCCAGCCCCGCGCGGCCGGCAAAGGCCATCTCGCACAGGGTCGCGAACAGGCCGCCGTCGCTGCGGTCGTGATAGGCCAGGATTAGTCCGGCGGTGCGGAGCTCCTGGATGGCGGCGAAAAAGCTGCCGAGTGCGGCCGCGTCGTCCACGTCCGGCGGTTCGCCGCCGGTGCGCAGGAAGGCCTGGGCCAGGCTGGAACCGCCCAGCCGGTTGCGGCCGGCGCCGAGATCGATGAGCCACAGCGACGTGCCCGGCTCGCGGCGCAGTTCCGGCGTGAGCGTGCGGCGCACGTCGTCCACCGGCGCGAAGGCGGAGACCACCAGGGACACGGGCGCCACCACCGCCCGGGTCGCCCCGTCCTCCTGCCAGCGCGTCTGCATGGACAGGGAGTCCTTGCCCACCGGGATGGCGATCGCGAGCTCCCGGCACAGGGCGCTGACGGCAGACACGGTGTCGTACAGCCGCTCGTCCTCTCCCGGCGCGCCCGCCGCCGCCATCCAGTTGGCCGACAGCCGCACGTCGGAGACGTGGCGGATCGAGGCGGCCGCCACGTTGGTCAGCGCCTCGCCCACCGCCAGCCGGCCCGAGGCCGGCGCGTCCAGCAGGGCCACGGGCGGGCGCTCGCCGATCGCCATCGCCTCACCCGCATGGCTGTCGAAGCCGAGGGCCGTCACGCCCACGTCGCCGACCGGCACCTGCCAGGGACCCACCAGCTGGTCCCGGGCAACCAGTCCGCCGACGGTGCGGTCGCCGATGTGGATGAGGAAGGACTTGTCCGCCACCGCCGGCAGGCGCAGCACGCGGTGGCACGCGTCCCGCAGTTCGATGCCGGAGAGGTCCAGATGCCTTGCGGGCAACCGCTGGCGGGTCACCTGCCGGACCATCTGGGGCGGCTTGCCGAGCAGCGTCTCCAGCGGCATGTCCACGGGCGTGCCGCCCAGGAGGCGATCGGTGACGACGAGCCGCCGGGTGTCGTCCAGGGGGCCGAGCACGGCATGGGGGCAACGCTCCCGCGCGCACACCGCCTCGAACCAGGGCAGGTCGGCCGGGTGGATGGCGAGCACGTAGCGTTCCTGGGCCTCGTTGCACCAGATCTCCAGCGGCGACATGGCGGCGTCGGCGCTGGGAATGTCGCGCAGCTCGAAGCGCCCGCCCCGGTGGGCGTGATCCACCAGCTCGGGCACGGCGTTGGAGAGGCCGCCCGCCCCCACGTCGTGGACCATCAGGATGGGATTCGGCCGGCCGGCCGTTGCCGCCAGGGCGCGGCAGGCCTCGATCACCTGCTGGGCGCGCCGCTCGATCTCCGGATTGCCCCGCTGGACGGAGGCGAAGTCCAGGTCCGCCGAGCTGGTGCCGCTGCCCACCGACGAGGCGGCGCCGCCGCCCAGGCCGATCAGCATGGCGGGACCGCCGAGGACGATGACCAGCGAACCGGGTGGCGGATCCGCCTTCTCCACGTCGGGCGCGGCAATGTTGCCGAGGCCGCCGGCCAGCATGATCGGCTTGTGATAGCCGCGGGCGACGCTGCCGTCCCGCGGGTCCGCCTGCTCGAAGGTGCGGAAGTAGCCGGTGATGTTGGGCCGGCCAAACTCGTTGTTGAAGGAGGCCGCGCCGATCGGCCCCTCGAGCATTATCTGGAGGGCGCTGGCGATGCGCTCCGGCCTGCCGATGGCGTCGCCCGGCAGTTCCCAGGGCTGCTCCCAGCCCGGCAGCGCCAGGTTGGAGACGGTGAAGCCCGTGAGGCCCGCCTTGGGCCGGCCCCCACGGCCGGTGGCGCCCTCGTCCCGCAGTTCGCCGCCCGAGCCGGTGGCGGCGCCGGGAAATGGGGAGATCGCCGTGGGGTGGTTGTGGGTCTCCACCTTCATCAGCGTATGCACCGGCGCGACGGTAGCCACGTACTGCCCGGTGGCCGGATCGGCATGCAGGTGGCCCGCCACCGCCCCCTCCATGACGGCCGCATTGTCCTTGTAGGCGGAGAGCACGCCGCGCGGGTTGGTGGCGTGGGTCGAGCGGATCATCTGGAAGAGGCTCTGTTCCTGCTCCTGCCCGTCGATGACCCACCGGGCATTGAAGATCTTGTGCCGGCAGTGCTCCGAGTTCGCCTGGGCGAACATCATCAGTTCGGCATCGGTGGGATCGCGGCGCTCCGCGCGGAACCTGTCGGCCAGGTAGCGGATCTCGTCCGGCGACAGCGCGAGGCCCAGGTCGAGGTTGGCCCGCTCGAGGGCCGCCACGCCCTCCCCGAGCAGCGGCACCCGGCGGAGCGCCCGTGGCGCTTCCGCCGCGAAGAGCGCCGCCGCCAGCTCCGGCCCGGACAGCTCGCCCGGCAGGAGGCTCTGGGTCATCCGGTCGTGAAGGAGCGGCGCCAGCAGCGCCTCATCGGCCGGCCCGAAGGGCTCGCGCGTGGCGAAGCTGAAACGCACGCCCCGCTCCACGCGCCGCACGGCCGCGAGGCCGCAGCTCCGGGCGATGTCGGTGGCCTTGCTGGACCAGGGCGACACGGTACCGGTCCGGGGCAGCACCAGGATCCGGGCACCGGGAAGGTCGTCCGCGGCCGCGGACCCGTCGTCCAGCAGGTTGTGCAGCGTCTGCTCCGCGTCGACGGACAGCGGCCCGGCAAGGTCGATGACGTGCAGGAAGCGCGCCGCGACAGCGGTCACGCCGGGCAGGCGCGCCCGGACCTCAGCCAGCAACTTCTCCAGCCGGAATCCGGAAAGCGCGGCGCCGCCGGGCCAGACGAGGGGAGCAGCGCCCGGCGCCGTCACTTGCCCGGATCGCCGGCACCACCCGGCGTGTAGATGGGCACCGGAAACTGGGCCACGTTGCCGCCTTCGGCCGCGGTCACCTTGCTGACCCCCTGCTTCTCCACTTCGTCGATGCGCAGGATGGAGTGCATGGGGAGGTAGGTGCGCCGCACGCCGGCAAACTCGCTCTTGATCCGCTCTTCCGCCGGGTCGACGACGACGGTGGACCGCTCGCCGAAAACCAGCCGCTCCACCTCGATGAAACCGAACAATGTGCCCTGCGTCACACTCCGGGCATAGATCTCATAGACCTTGCCCTGGCTGACGAAGATGACTTTGTACAGGTGCCTGGCGGACATGGGCGGATCGGATCGGGGGCGCGCAGTATAGCGCACGGGCTGCGGGCGGGCGGCTTCCGTGCCGGCCTGAACTGTGACCCGCTGCAGGTCCGGCGCCGCACATAATGGGCCATCATGCTCCCCGGGTAAGGGACTGCCATGCCACTTCGACTTCGAGTCACCAGTGACAGCAAGGAGCTGCCGCGCGACCAGCGCGTGCGGGAATTCCCCGCCGTGGGCGGCACCATCGGCCGCGGCCCGGACAACGACTGGGTGCTGCCGGACGAGAGCCGTTACGTTTCCAGCCGGCACGCCGTGATCGACTACCAGGGCGGCGCCTACTACCTGGTCGACACGAGCCGCAATGGCGTCTACGTGAATGGCTCGGACACGCCCGTGGGCCAGGGGCATCCCCAGCGGCTCTTTGATGGCGACCAGCTCCGGATCGGCGAGTTCGAGATCGCCGTGGACATCAGTGGCGGGGACGAGGAACTGCGCGAGGACGGCATGCGCGACTCGATCGTCCGCGCCCAGCTGGTCCCCGAGGACGAGTCCGTGGAACTGATGCTGGTGGCCGAGGACAAGCTGACGGCCGACTCCCACCTGCAGCGGCACCTGTCACCGGCCACGTCCGCGGTGGCCCGGGCGAAGCCCGCGGCGCCGCGCCCGGTCGCCGTGCCCAGCCCGCCCAAGAAAGTGGCGCCGAAGCCGGCGCCCGCCGCTGAACCCGCCGCCGGCGCGGACCCCGAGCAGCGCATCCTGGCCCAGTTCCTGGAGGCCGCCGGGATCAGGCCCGAGGCCATCGCCGGCCAGTCGCCCGCCCAGGTGCTCCAGGGCTCCGCCAAGCTGCTGCGGGTGATGGTCAGCGGGCTCATGGAGCTGCTTCGCGAGCGGAGCCACATGAAGGACACCTTCCGGCTGCCCCAGACCGTCATGCAGGCGACCCAGAACAATCCGCTCAAGTTCTCCCCCACCGTCGATGAGGCGCTCCGCTACCTGCTGAACGACCGGGGCGAAGGCGCCTACCTGAGCGCCGACGATGCGGTGCGCGCCGCCTTCCGCGACGTGCGCCAGCACGAGCAGGCCCTGGTGAAGGCCATGGTCCAGGCGGTGCAGGACTACGTGGAGCGCTTCGATCCGGAAGAACTGAAGAACCGCTTCGACAAGGGCCTGAAGCGCGGCGGGCTGCTGTCCAGCGCGAACAAGCTCAAGTACTGGGAACTCTATGAAGAGAGCTTCCCCGCCCTTACCCAGGGTGAGGAAGGCGGGCCACCCCAGCTCTTCACCGAGGAGTTCGCCCGGGCCTACCTGCAGGAACTGGACGGCCCGAAGGCCGCCCGCAGCCGCTAGGCCAGGCCGCGGCCCGCCGGCCGCCGCTCCGCAGTTTCCCGGATACCCCAATCCGTCGCGGGACCGCATCGTGGTGCCAATTGCACCCTACAAATGACAATGATTCTCATTTAGAATTACCCCATGACACTGGATGAGCTGAAGACCGGCCAGGCCGGCACCATCACCCGCATCGAGGGCGAGGGCCCCATGGTGCAGCGCCTCATGGCCCTGGGCCTGCTGGCCGGGTCCCCCGTGCGCATCACCCGCCGGGCCATTGGCGGCGATCCCATTGAAGTAGAGATCATGGACTACGCATTGTCCCTGCGCCGCGACGAAGCCCGCCGGGTGCAGGTCGTGCGGGAGACATGACCCTGACCGCTCCCGGACCCGCCACCGTCATCGCCCTGATCGGCAACCCGAACACGGGCAAGAGCACCCTCTTCAACGCGCTCACCGGCCTGCGCCAGAAGACCGCGAACTACCCGGGCGTCACGGTGGAGCAGCACACCGGCGAGATCGTCCTGGCCGGGCAGCCCGTGACCCTGGTGGATCTCCCCGGCGCCTACTCGCTCGCCGCCCAGTCGCCCGACGAGATGGTGGCCATCGACGTGCTGCTCGGGCACGTCACCGACCTGCCGCGGCCCCGCGCCGTCCTTGCCGTCATCGACTCCACCAACCTGCGCCGCAACCTGTTCCTGGTCACGCAGCTCGCGGAGCTCGGCCTGCCCCTCGTCGTGGCACTGAACCTTTCGGACGTGGCCGGAAGCCGGGGCATCCGCATCGACACCGCGGAACTGGGCCGGCAGCTGGGGGCCACCGTGGTGCCCGTGTCGGCAGCCCGGGAAACCGGACTGGCCGAACTGCGGGCCGCGCTGGAACAGGCCATCGCGGCACCGGCTCCGCCGGCGCTGCGGGTGCTGCCCGAGGTCGGTGCGGCAGCGGAGGACCTGGGACAGCGGCTCCGGGCAGCCGGACTGCACCTGCTGGACTACGAAGTCGAGCGGGCGCTGATCGACGCCCAGGGAATCGCCGAGCGGCGCTTCGAAATGACGGCCGGCGACGCGTTTCGTGGCGAACTGGCGCGCCTGCGCAGCGAACTTGGGGCCGGCGTGTCCCTGGCGGAAGCCGAGGCCACGGCCCGCTACGGCCTGATCAATGCCATCGTGGCGCGCACCGAGCAACGGGCCCCGCGGAGGGTCACCCTGGGCGACCGGCTCGACCGGATCACCAACCACCCGGTCATCGGTTCCATCCTGTTCATCCTGGTCATGGCGGCGGTCTTCCAGGCCGTGTTCTCCTGGGCAACGCCCCTGATGGAGCTCATCGACGGCGCCACCGCGGCCACCGGCGAATGGGTCCGAAGCAGCCTGCCGGAAGGCGCGCTGGCGAGCCTGCTGGTGGACGGGGCGATCGCCGGCGTGGGCGGCGTGATCGTCTTCCTGCCCCAGATCATGATCCTCTTCGCCTTCATCATCTTTCTCGAGGACTCCGGCTACATGCCCCGGGTGGCCTTCATGGTGGACCGCCTGATGCGCTCGGTCGGGCTGTCCGGCCAGTCCTTCATCCCGATGCTGTCGAGCTTTGCCTGCGCGGTGCCGGGCATCATGGCCACCCGCGTGATCCCCGAGCGCCGCGACCGGCTGGCCACGATCCTCGCCGCGCCCTTCATGACCTGCTCCGCCCGCCTGCCCGTCTACGCACTGCTGATCGGCGCCTTCGTGCCCGACCGGCACTTCCTCGGTGGCGCGCTCAACCTGCAGGGGCTGATCCTCCTGGCGCTCTACATGCTGGGCATCCTCGGCGGCGTCATGACGGCGCTGCTCCTGAAACGGACCATGCTCCGGGGACCGACGCCGACCTTCATGATCGAGCTGCCGCCCTACCGCCTGCCCAGCTGGCGCTCGCTGCTGCTCAAGCTGCTGGAGCGGGGCCGCATCTTCCTGGTGCGCGCCGGCACGGTGATCTTCTCGGTGGCGATCCTCATCTGGGCGCTGGCCTATTTCCCCCGCCCCGTCGAGATCGCCGGCACGTTTGCCACGGAGCGCGAGACCATCGAGGCGAGCGCCCTGTCGGGGGCGGAACGCGACCAGCGGCTTGCCGAGCTGGATGCGGCGGAATCCGGCGCCTACCTGGAGCAGAGCTGGCTGGGCCGTCTCGGCCACTTCGTGGCCCCGGCCTTCGCGCCACTGGGCTGGGACTGGAAGCTGTCCGCCGCGGTGATCGCCAGCTTCCCGGCCCGGGAGATCGTCGTCGCCTCCCTCGGCACCATCTACGCCGTCGGTGACCGGGGCGACAACCTGGAAGGCGCCCTGCGGGAACGGCTGCAGACGGCCACCCGCCCCGACGGGACGCTGGTGTACACGGTGCCGATGGCCATCGGGCTGCTGATCTTCTACGTCTTCTGCCTGCAGTGTGCGGCCACGCTCGCGGTCATGCGGCGTGAAACCAACTCCTGGCGCTGGCCGGTCTTCGCCTGGTTCTACATGACGGGCCTCGGGTACCTGGGCGCCCTGCTGGTCTTCCAGCTGGGCAGCTGAGCGGGATCGGGACCGTGCCGGACATCCAGGAACTCATCGCCCTCGGCATCGTGGCCCTGGTGGCCGGGCGGCTCCTGTGGAAGCGCTGGGCGCGCCGGCACTCCGCCGGCAAGCCTGGCGCGAAGTCCGCCGACTGCGGCGACTGTGCCGCGGCGGGACCCGCGCCGAAGGAAGCGACCGTGCGCTTCTATCGCCGCCCGAAGGCCGAACCACCCGGCCAGGACGGCTGAAGGTCACGGCCAGCGCGGCGGCGATGAACCCGCGCGAGATGCCGTGGTCATATCCGTGCGACATGATCCGGCAGTATCCGGGGAGCCCATGGAAATCGTGCTGATGCTCGCCGGGGGACTGGCGACCCTGATCGGGGGCGCCCAGCTCCTGGTGCGGGGTGCGGGCAGGCTTGCCCTGGGCTTCGGCATTTCCCCCCTCGTGGTGGGGCTCACGGTGGTGGCTTTTGGCACCAGCTCCCCCGAGCTGGCTGTGTCGGTGCAGAGCGCCTGGTCCGGGCAGGTGGATCTCGCCCTGGGCAACGTCGTCGGCAGCAACATCTTCAACGTGCTCTTAATACTGGGCGCATCGGCCCTGCTCGCGCCCCTGGTCGTGTCGCTGCAGGTGATCCGCCAGGAAGTGCCCATCATGATCGCCGCCTCACTGTGGCTGCTCGGGGTGACGCTCGATGGTGGCCTGAGCCGGGGTGAAGGCCTGCTGTTCGTCGCCGGCCTCGCGGCCTACACCACGTTCCTCGTGGTCCAGAGCCGGCGGACGATGCCGGCGCCGGAGACCGGGAACGGCCCGCCGTCGACCGGCTGGGATGCCAAACTGCCGGGCCAGCTCCTGCTGGTCGGCGCCGGGCTCGTGCTCCTCGTCGCCGGATCGAACTGGCTCGTGGAGGCGGCCGTGTCCCTGGCCCGGCAGTTTGGCATTTCGGAGCTGGTGATCGGGCTGACGATCATCGCCGCGGGCACCTCGCTGCCCGAGGTGGCGACGTCGCTCCTCGCGACGCTGCGCGGCGAGCGGGACATTGCCGTGGGCAACGTCGTCGGCAGCTGCATCTTCAACCTGCTGGGCGTGCTCGGCGTCTCGGCCCTGGCAGCGCCCGTCAGCCTGCCCGTCGCGCCGTCCCTGGCGGCCTTCGACATGCCGGTGATGATTGCCGTCGCGATCGCCTGCCTGCCCGTCTTCTTCACCGGCCGGACGATCGCCCGGTGGGAGGGTGGCGTGTTCCTCGGCTACTACCTCGCCTACACCTCGTACCTCATACTCGATGCGCGGGAACACGACCTGCTCACGACATACACTGTGGCCATGCGCTGGGTCGTCATGCCGCTCACCATCCTCACGCTCGCCGTGGTGCTCAACCGCGAGCTGAAGGCGCGGCGCCGCTGATGCTGCTGCTGGTCGTCGCCCTGCCGCTCGCCGCGGCGCTCCTGCTGACCCTGCTCGCCGCCCGCGCTGCCCGGCCCGCGGGCGGCAACCGGGACCTCGCCATCGGCATCGCCCTGGTGGCCGCCCTGGCCGCGGCCGGCGCCCTCGCGACGCTGGCGCCGGCGGTGTTCGCCGGCCAGGTGCCGGCCGTCGCCACGCCCTGGCTGCCCTGGGCCGGCGCGGACCTGGGCCTGCGGCTCGATGGCCTCGCCCTGTTGTTCGCCACCCTTGTCACCGGCATCGGTGCCCTCGTCATCCTGTACGCCCGCTACTACCTGGACAGCGACGAGCCGGTGGCCCGCTTCCTCGCCGTGTTCATGGCCTTCATGGCCGCGATGCTCGGCCTGGTGCTGGCCGACAACCTGCTGCTGCTCGCGATCTGCTGGGAGCTGACCAGCGTCGCGTCCTTCCTGCTCATCGGCCACTGGCGGGACCGGGCCGACGCCCGGCGCGGCGCCCGGATGGCGCTCCTGATCACGGGGCTGGGTGGCCTCGCCCTCCTGGCCGGGGTGCTGCTGCTCGGCCACATCGTCGGCAGCTTCAGGCTCGACGCGGTCCTCGCGGCCGGCGACCAGATCCGCGCCCACCCCGCCTACGCGCCGATGCTGCTGCTGATCCTCCTCGGCGTCTTCACCAAGTCGGCCCAGTGGCCCTGGCACTTCTGGCTGCCCGAGGCGATGGCGGCGCCGACCCCGGTGTCCGCGTACCTGCACTCCGCGACCCTCGTGAAGGCGGGGATCTTCCTGCTGGCGCGCCTGCACCCGGCGCTTGCCGGCACGGACCTCTGGTTCTGGGTGGTGGGCGGCACCGGGCTCACCACGCTGCTGGTGGGCGCCTACCTGGCCGTCTTCCAGCACGACCTGAAGGGCCTGCTGGCCTATTCCACGATCAGCCACCTGGGGCTCATCACGCTGCTGTTCGGCCTCGACGACCCGCGGGCCACGGTGGCGGCGGTCTTCCACACGCTGAACCACGCGACCTTCAAGGCCTCGCTGTTCATGGCGGCGGGCGCCATCGACCACGAGACCGGTTCCCGCGACATGCGGCGGCTGAACGGGCTCTGGCGCCACATGCCCGTGACCGGGGTGCTGGCCATCACCGCCACGCTGGCGATGGCGGGCGTGCCGCTGCTGAACGGCTTCCTGTCCAAGGAAATGTTCTTCGCGGAAACCCTGCTCCTCGAGCGCCAGCTCGTGGTGCAGATCGCCGTGCCCCTGCTGGCCACGCTGGCCGGGGCCTTCGCCGTCGCCTACTCGGCCCGCTTCGTCCACGACGTGTTCTGGAACGGCGAGCCCCGGGACCTCCCGCGGGTGCCCCACGATCCGCCGCGCTGGATGCTGGTGCCGATCGGCGTGCTGGCCCTGCTCTGCGTGCTGGTCGGGCTGTTTCCGGAGGCGATCATCGGCCCGCTGCTGGCCGCCGGCGCCGGGGCGGCGTTGGGCGGGCCGCTGCCAGCCTACACGCTGGAGATCTGGCACGGCTTCAGCCTGCCGCTGCTGATGAGCGCCGCCGCCACGCTCCTCGGCCTCGTCTTCTACGTGTACCTGCAGCGGCTCTTCGGCCTCCACGACATCGTGCACCTGCCGAAGGGCGGGCGGGAGATCTTCGATGGCCTCCTGGCCGGCAGCACGCGGCTGGCGGAGGCCCTGGCCGGCCGCCTGTTCAGCGGCCGGCTGCGCCCGTCCGTGCTGGCGTTCCTGCTGTTCGCCCTGGCGGCAGGGGCCTGGCCGCTACTCGACGGTGGACTGCTGCCGGTGGTGCTGCCGGTTGGCACGCCGGCCTCCCTGATCGAGGGCGTGGTCTGGCTGCTGGCGGCGGGCGCGAGCGCCGTGCTGGTGGCGAAGCACCGGGAGCGGGTCACGGCCCTGGTGCTGGTCGGCGTGATCGGGCTGATGGTGACGCTCACCTTCGCGGGCCTGTCGGCCCCGGACCTGGCGCTGACCCAGCTGCTGGTGGAGGTCGTCTCGGTCATCCTGCTGCTGCTGGCCCTCAATTTCCTGCCTGCCACGGGCGGACGACCGGACCCCAGTGGCCGCAGGTGGCGGGATGGCGTCCTGGCCGGCGCCGGGGGGCTCGGCGTCGCCGCGCTGGCCTGGGCCGTCATGGCGCGCCCCACCCGGACCATGGCGGACTGGTACCTGGCGAACGCGGTGCCCGGGGCCGCCGGCGCCAACGCCGTGAACGTGATCATCGTCGACTTCCGCGCCCTGGACACGCTGGGGGAAATCGTCGTGCTGGCCATCGCCGGGCTGCTGGTGGGCAGCGCGCTCGCGGGATGGCAGGCGACCCGCGCTGACCGGGCCGGGTCACCGACTGCGGGGGCCGATGGCCGCGCCTTCCTGCTGGAGCTGATCGCCCCGCTGCTGCTCCCCCTGGTGCTGTGCGTGGCGCTCTTCCTGTTCCTGCGCGGACACAACCTGCCCGGGGGCGGCTTCGTCGCCGGGCTCCTGGCGGCCACCGGCCTGCTGCTCCTGTACCTGGCCCGGGGCTCCCGCTGGGTCGAGGCCCGCTGGCGCGCGAGCCCGCAGCGGCTGACGGGCGCGGGCCTGCTGGTCGCCGCGGGCACCGGCGCGGTGAGCCTGGCCCTGGCCCACCCGTTCCTCACCAGCACCTACCTGGCCCCGGTGCTGCCCGTGCTCGGCAAGCTGCCCCTCGCGTCCGCGCTGTTCTTCGACCTGGGCGTGCTGCTGACCGTTGCCGGCGCCACGCTGCTCGCGGTGCTCGCGCTGGGCCGGCTGGGTGACGCGCCGGCCCCTCCCGCGGAGCCGCGGCCATGATGGAAGTGCTGCTGGCCTCCGGCATCGGGGTCCTCACCGGCGCGGGCCTGTGGCTGGCACTGCGACCCCGGACCTTCGACCTGATCGTCGGCCTCACCCTGCTGTCCTACGCGGTGAACCTGTTCATCTTCGCGGCGTCGCGCCCCGCCATCGGTCGCCCGCCGGTCATCCGCGGGGACCTGCCCGCGACGCTGGCCAACTATGCGGACCCGTTGCCCCAGGCACTGGTGCTGACGGCCATCGTGATCGGCTTCGCCATGACGGCAATCGTGCTCGCCCTCGCCCTCCGCAGCTACGGGGCCGGCGGCTCCGACCACGTGGACGGGCGCGAGCAGTGAACACGCTGGTCATCCTGCCCGTGCTGGTCCCGCTCCTGGCGGGTGCCCTCCTGCTGCTCGCGGGACGGCACGCGCGGACCTGGCCGGGCCTGGTGAGCGGCGTGGCGGTAGTCCTCCAGCTGCTGGTGGCGCTGGGGCTCGGCCTGGCCACCCGGGACGGCGCCGTGCTCGCCTACCTGGTGGGCAACTGGGCCGCGCCGTTCGGCATCGCGCTGGCCGTGGACCGGCTCACCGTGATCCTGCTGTCGCTCACGGCCTTCCTGGCGCTCGCCGGCCTGCTGGCGGGCCGCGATGAGAAGTCGGACGGCCTGTTCCACGGCCTGTTCCAGCTGCAGCTCTTCGGCCTGAACGGCGCGTTCCTCACGGCGGACCTGTTCAATCTCTTCGTGTTCTTCGAAGTGCTGCTGTGCGCGTCCTACGCGCTGCTGCTGCGCGGCCCGGACAGCCAGCGCTTCCCGGCCGCCACGCACTACGTGGTGATCAACCTGCTGGCCTCGTCACTGTTCCTGGTGGCCGTCGCCCTGCTCTACGGCCTGCTCGGCACCCTGAACATGGCGGACCTGGCGGTGCGCTTCGCCGGGGCAGGCGCCGGGGATCTGCCGCTGGTCCGCTCGGCGGGCTTCCTGCTGCTCACGGTCTTCGCGGTCAAGGCGGCGCTGCTGCCCCTCGGCTTCTGGCTGCCCGGGACCTACCGGGCGGCCCCGGTCGCGGTCAGCATCCTGTTCGTGCTGATGACCAAGGTGGGCGTCTACGCCGTGCTCCGGGTGTCCACCCTGGTCTTCGGGCAGGACGGGCTGGCCGCTGGCAGCCTCGTCATCCCGCCCCTACTGCCCCTGGCGCTGCTGACCGTCGGCGTGGCCGGGTTTGGCGCGATCGCCGCCCGGGACCTGCGCACGCTGGTGAGCCACCTGGTCATCGGCTCGGCGGGCACGCTGCTGCTGGTCGTGGCCATCGGCAGCCCCGCCAGCGTCGCCGCGGGCCTCTTCTACCTGGTGCACAGCACGCTCGGCGCGGCGCTGCTGTTCGCCGTCGCCGGGCTGCTCATCAGCCAGCGCGGCGGCCGGGGGGACCGGCTGATCGCCGGCGGCCCGGACGCGGGGCGCGCCGGCACCGGTGCCCTGTTCCTGCTGGGCGCGCTCGGCATGGCGGGCCTGCCGCCACTCGCCGGCTTCATCGCCAAGGCCCGGCTGCTGGACGCCGTGCTGTCCGACGTGGCGAGCCCCGGGTGGCTCACCACCGTGATCGCCGTGGTGCTGGGCGCGTCGCTGCTCACGCTGTTTGCCCTGGGACGGGCGGGGAGCACGCTGTTCTGGAAGCCCGCGTCCGGCCCGGAGCCCGGTCCGGAGCCCGGCGGCGCCGACCGGGCCACCATCCACGGCAGGCAGCTGGCCGCCCTGCTGCTGCTGGGGGCCTGGCTGGCGGTCAGCGCCGTGCCGGGGCCGCTGCTCGGCTACACGACCCGGAGCGCGGAGCAGCTGGTGGAGGTTGGCACCTACATTGACGCCCTGCTCGGGCAGGCGCCCGTCGGGCGCGGCGGAGACTCGCCGTGAACCGGCTGCTGCCCTGGCCGCTCCTGTCGCTGGTGCTGTGGCTCACCTGGCTCGGGCTCAACAACACGGTGCATCCCGCCCACCTGGCGCTCGGCGCCGGCATCGCGGTGCTGCTGCCGCTGGCCATCGGGCGCTTCCTGCCGGAGCTGCCCCGCCTGGGGCACCCCCTGGTGATGCTCCGGCTGCTAGTCACCGTGCTGGGCGACATCGTCGTCGCCAACCTGCAGGTGGCCCGGCGCATCCTGGGGCCGGAGTCCGCCCTGAAGTCGGCCTTCGTGCTGGTGCCCCTGGACCTCCGCCACCCCCTCGGCATCGCCACGCTCGCCGGGATCGTGACGCTGACGCCGGGCACCGTGTCGGCCGACCTCAGTGACGACGGCGGCAGCCTGCTGGTGCATGCCCTGCACGTGGACGACGAGGCCCGGCTGGTGCGCACGATCAAGCAGCGCTACGAGGCGCCCCTGCGGGCGATCTTCCCGTGATCGAAGTCGCCGCGAACCTGGCCATCGGCATGCTGGCGCTCGCCATGCTCCTGGCAGCCTTCCGCCTGTGGCGGGGGCCGGACGTGCTCGACCGGGTGCTCGCCCTCGACACGCTTTATATAGACGCGCTCGCGCTGCTGGTGGTGCTCGGCGTGCGGATGAACGATGCCGTCTACTTCGAGGCGGCGCTGCTGATCGGCCTGCTGGGCTTCGTGGGCACGGTGGCGCTGGCCCGCTACCTGCTCCGCGGCGACATCATCGACTGAGGACCGGACATGCTGGGCACCCTCCTGGATTTCGTCATTGCCGCCATGCTGGTGACCGGTGGCGCGTTCGCCCTGCTGGGATCCATCGGACTGGCGAAGTTCGGTGACTTCTACCGGCGCCTCCACGGGCCGACGAAGGCGACCACGCTGGGAGTGGGCTCGGCGCTGATCGCGTCAGCCCTCTGGTTCAGCACCCGGGGCGCCGGTGTGTCCCTGCACGAGCTCTTGATCACGCTGTTCCTGGTGCTGACGGCGCCGGTGAGCGCCCAGCAGCTGGCCCGCGCGGCGCGCCGGCGGGACGCCACGGCCCGGCAGGACGACGCGGGCTAGGCCCGGCGCCTCACTTCCGCCACTTGCCCCGGTCGGCCTCCATCTGCACCTTGCCCCCGCGCCGGTCGAGCATGAACTGGGCCTGCTCCTTGCCGAAGACCCGCTCGGCCAGCACGTTCATGGGGTCGGACCGGTTGGTGTATTCCCGGTAGGTGAAGTCGTAGGCCTGCTGGGCGTCGCGCTTCGCGGGGTCCAGGCGGGGCGCCTCGTCGTACATCTTGAACCAGCGGTCGACGAAGCGGGTCAGGTAGGCCTCTGCCTGGTCGATGTGCGCGTCATTCAGCGCCGTGATGTAGCTGGAGCAGACGGGTGACTGCATGCCGCGGATGATGGGGCCGTGGCTGGCCGACCAGACGAAGTCGGTGTTCTTGCGGAACTCCAGGTAGTCCTTGTTGACGTCGCCGCTGTAGTAGCGGTTGACGTAGTCCTCGTTCACCTTCAGGTCCACCCGGGGCACGTAGTCGGCGTAGAAGAGCAGGTTCGGCACGGTGCCGAAGATGATCATCAGGTTCGGCACCTGGGTTTCCTGGCCCAGTGCCACGTTGATGTTCATGTCGATGATGCTGGCCTTGCGGTTGCCGAGCCAGGAGCGGACGAACCAGTCGATGTCCTTCGCGGTGTAGCCGAAGAAGGCGCCTTCCATCTGGCCGTCCGGCGAGGTGTAGTACTCGGCGCCCTTCGAGATCGGGTGCAAGGTCGCGCCGAAGTGGCCGATGATCCGGTCGGCGATGCGGCCGTGGATCTCCCAGCAGCGCTCCCACTGGCGGGACACGTCCACGTTGGGGTTGTCGGCCAGGAACTCGTGGATGGTCTTGACGTCGCTCTGCTTGCTCATGGGAATCCGTCCGGCCAGTTGAGGACCGTCATGATAGAAGAACCGGGCAACCCCACTAGAATCACCGCATCCGTCGTCCACCGTGCGGGGTCAGCCCACCATGCCTGAGCCAGTCCCGGTCACAGTCCCAGTTCCAGTCACGGGGGCCACCGTGCCCCGCCGCGTCGGCTTCATCGGCCTCGGCGTGATGGGCTACCCCATGGCCGGCCACCTGGCCCGGGCGGGCCACGCCGTGACCGTCTACAACCGGACGGCCAGCAAGGCCGCGGCCTGGGTCCGGGAGCACGGCGGGCAGGCCGCCCCGAGCCCTGCCGCCGCGTCCCGGGACGCGGAGATCGTGTTCACCTGCGTGGGCGATGACGACGACCTCCGGTCCGTGGTGCTGGGGCCGGACGGCGCCCTGGCCGGCATGACTCCCGGGGCGACGCTGATCGACCACACCACCGCGTCCGCCACCCTCGCCCGGGAACTCCACGACCTCGCCGCGGAGCGCGGCCTGCACTTCGTGGACGCGCCGGTGTCCGGCGGCCAGTCGGGCGCCGTCAACGGGACGCTCACGGTCATGTGCGGCGGCGACGAGGCCGTGATCGGTGCCGCGCGGCCGGTGATGTCGGCCTACGCCCGGGCCGTCACCCGGGTCGGCCCGGCGGGCTCCGGCCAGCTCGCCAAGATGGTGAACCAGATCTGCATCGCGGGCCTCCTGCAATCTTTAAGCGAAGGCATCGCCTTCGGCGAGAAGGCGGGCCTGGACATGACGACGGTGCTGGACGTGATCAGCAAGGGCGCTGCCCAGAGCTGGCAGCTCGACAACCGGGGCCGGACGATGCTCGCCGACCGGTTCGACTTCGGCTTCGCCGTGAAGTGGATGATCAAGGATCTGCGCATGACCCTCGAGGAGGCCGGGCGCCAGGGCGCGGAGCTGCCGGTGACGGCGCTGGTGGCGAAGTACTACGGGGAAATCAGCCGGATGGGCGGGGACTTGTGGGACACGTCCTGCCTGGTTCGGCGGCTGCGATGAACCCCAAACAGGTATAGCCTAGGGGCGTACCGACCGATCAACCTGGAGCGAAGGAGGTCGCCATGACGAACCTGAACCAGACCAAGCTGTACTGGATCGCGCTGGGCCTCACCGCCCTGCTGGCCACGGGCTGCAAGAAGAAGGGCCCCGTGGAGCAGATGGGCGAGGAAGTTGACGAAGCGGTCGACACGCTCAAGAAGGGCGAGGAATCGACGGCCACCAAGCTCGACGACGCGGTGGACGAGCTCACGGAGTAGCGGCCCCGGACCAGTCGCCCTGGACCAGCAACCCTGTCGTCAGCGTACGGCTGACGCGTTGGCCCCGCCGGTGCAGATGGGGAGGAACTGCGTCGGATCCAGGCAGAACTCCGACGAGAAGCGGAGGTCAGGGGTGGCGACGGGAACGCCGTCGACCACACGGGGCCGATAGCGGGAGCGGCGCATGGCCATCCACATGGCGCTGCCTGCGTCGCTCCGGGCGGCCTGGCTGGAGCCATCCGTGGCGGGCACTGCGTTCTTCACGATGCGAACGTCATCCACCGTGCCGGTCGCCGTGACCGTGTAGGCCAGGTTGATGGTACCGATGTTGGCGATGACGTCGGGGGCGGAGACGAACAGCTGCCTGACGCGGGCGAAGTACTGGTTGGCCGCCGCGTCGCCCAGCTGTTCGTGGGTGGCGATCCTTCGCCAGGCCTGGGCATAGACGGGCGTGCCGTCCCCGGGCTTGCCGAACACCACGTGCAGGTCAGCCTGGGTCGCCAGTATTTCCGCGCGGATGTAGGCATCCTCCGGGCCCGGGCCGAACTCCAGAGCGCTGGCGCGATCCATGGCCGCCACGGCATCGCCACGTTGCGCACGCTGGGCAATGCGCGTGGTGGCAAGCCGGATCAGCGGAATGGCGAGCCGCGGGTCCCGGGCGCCGAACGTGGCCTCCAGGATGGCGAGAGCCGTCTTCTCGGCGTCGACCTCGAGCCTGAAGTTGCCGTTGTACCGGTACCAGTCGGCCGCCCTGAGCAGCGCCGCGGCGTACTCCGGGGAGTCCTTGCCGAAGTGCTTCCCGCGCAATGCGAGCGCATCGCTGACGTAGGAACTCGCACTAGTGGCACGACCCCGGCGGCCCTCATTGGCCGCCAGGCGCTCGAGCACGTTGGCCTGCTCCAGCGGGCTGATGGACGTTGCGCGGCGGGACAGGTCCAGCGCCTCGTACAGCACCTTGTTGCTGTCGGCCAGCCGGCCGAGGCGCACGAGCAGGTCGCTCTGCAGGATCAGCACCCGGAGGCGGAGCGCGCGGTCCTGCTCCGGGTACCTGTCCAGTAGCCCGCTGGCACGTGCCAGCAGGCTGGCCGCACCATCGGCATTGCCTTCGGCCAGCAGCGCCGCTGCCAGGTCGATGGCGGGAACGATGACCTGCGGGCTATCGGGGCCCGCCGTCGCCTCGGCCTGCTGCAGGCGGTCGGCCGCCGCGGCGCGCGCCCCCGGCGGGTCACCGGCCTGGGCAGGCATGGAGGATAGCGCCAGGGTGAGGCCGAGCAGCGCCAGCCACCGCAACATCCTGGTAGCTCGGCCGGACGGGAGTACCCTGATGATCACCGGCAGATCCTAGCGCCCGCGCCCGGTCACATGCTCGCGAAAAAACGCCGCGATCTCCTCCACGGCTTCCCGGCCTTCCGGCACGCCGGGATTGGCCTGGAACACGTGCCACATGCCATCCCACGCGTCCAGGGTGACGTCGACGCCCGCCGCGCGGGCCTTGCGGGCGAGGCGCAGTGAGTCACTGAGCAGCACCTCCCGGCTGCCGACCAGGATCAGCAGCGGGGGAAAACCCTTCAGGTCGCCGTACAGGGGAGACACGAGCGGCTCCCGGGGATCATGGCCCCCGACGTAAGCCGACCAGCGGCTGGCGGCATCCCCCGACAGCACCGGGTCGACGGCGGCCAGCGTCGTGCGCGTGTCGCCCTCCCCCGCGAGATCGGTGACGGGTGAGAGCACCGCCACGGCCGCCGGCGGCTTCAGGCCGGCGTCCCGTGCGGCCAGCACCAGCGCGAGCGCAATGGCGCCGCCCGCCGAATCGCCGAACACGCCGATGTCCCGCGCCCGGTAGCCGTTCTTCAGCAACCACCGGTAGGCGCTGAGCGCGTCGTCCACGGCGGCGGGATGCGGATGCTCCGGCGCGAGCCGGTAGTCCACCGACAGCACGGCCAGGCCGGCGGCCGGCCCGACCTGCAGGGGCAGGCTGAGGTCCGTCCTGGCGGAGCCGAGGATGAAGCCGCCGCCGTGGATGTAGAGCAGCGCCTTGCCCTTCCGCACCGGGTCCGGCGTGCGCACCCACACGGCGGGCGCGCCGTCCGCATCCACTTCCTCCAGCGTGTAGTCCGTGCGGACCCGCCGGGCATTGCCGAGGAACATCCTGCCGAGGCCGGTGCGCAGGCGCTCGAGCACGGCGGGGTCGGAGAGATCGCTCGGGCCGGCGCGTCGGGGCGGGAGCTGGCGGTAGAAGGCCTGGGCTTCGGGGCTGATGGCGGGCGGGATGGGAGTTTCCGCGGCGGCGGCCGGCCCAGCCAGGGCGAGCCCGGCAAGGAGCGCCAGCAGCGATCGTCCAGGCGGCTGGAAATTGCCCATGACGGGCAGTTTACAGCGGGAGCCGGGACTCCGCGGCGACTGCGTTGAACCCGAAACAGGTATAGCTTTGGGGACGGCACGCTGGCGGAACAGGAAGGAAACGCATGAGACAGCAGATGGCGACGGCAGCGCGGGCGCTCGTGGCGCTGATGATGGCCGGGGGGCTTGCCGGCTGCGGCGGGCCCGATTCATCACTCTCTGGCCGCTATGTCGCGGAACTGGAGGGCAGCACCATGGAGTTCAACTTCCTCGGTGATGGCAAAGCGACATTCGCCATGACGGAGGACGGAGAAGGGGAACCGGTGGACTGTGCGTACGAGGCCGGTGAGAACCTGATTGCCGTCAGTTGCTTCGGCAGCTCCGGCATCAGCCTGACCCGGGTCGATGGCGGCCTGGAGGCCGATATGGGGGGCGTGATCGTCCGCTACAAGAAGCGATAGGCGGCGACACCCATCCGGCGATCGCTCATCGTCGTCTCGCACTGGCTTCCAGCCTGGGCCTCGCCCTGGCCTTCCCGGCCCTCCTCCGCCGGCTGGTCGAGGACGCCAAGCGCGTGATCATCACCAACGGGCTGGTGCAGCACCCGAACTTCCCACGGTGGGTGGAGGCAATGGTGGGGCGGTGAGAGAGTGGCGGAGGGGGAGGGATTCGAACCCCCGTAAGGCGTTAACCTTCCACTGATTTCGAGTCAGGGCCGTTCAGCCACTCCGGCACCCCTCCGTCGCGGGGCATTCTATAGAGAGTCCTTGAGCAGGGCGAGAAACTCGGCCGGTCGCGTCAGCACGCTCTGCTCCGTCGCCTCCCCCGTCGCCGAGCAGCCGCTCACCACCCCGCCCGCCTGGTCCGGGGCCTCGGACTGCTTCTCCAGCCGGTAGAAGCGGAACCACTCCTCCAGCGCCAGGCCGCCGCCCCGGGGGGCCATGTAGTCCCGGTAGGCCCGGTAGCGGCCGGAAACCATTTCCACCTCGGCCGGGTCTATGCCGGCAGCCCGGGCGCGGGCGCGCCAGGTCGGGGCGGGGGCGGGCGCTGGGGTGGGTGCGGTCATGGGCCGCTACGATACCCTGCCGGCCGCCCGCACCGCGACATGACAATAACCGGAAGACCATTCTGCAAGTGGCTGTTTATCCTGACTTCATACATAAGACGAAGGCCCGGAAGGGAGACCCGACCCGTGGAGTCGCCGGAAACGGGCGTGATACGGTGCACGCCGTCGAAGGGCCATGAGGCCGGGCGCAAGCCCGGAACCACAGACCTATGAGACACGTGCTCATCATCCTGCTGTCTACCCTCCTCGCCACCTGCGGGGTCAAGCCCACCCTCCTGGAGGAGGTCCGGGCCCTGGGTGAGCTGCGGGTCGTCACCCGCAACAGCCCCATCACCTATTTCATCGGCCAGGCCGGGCCCGAGGGCCCGGACTACGATCTCGTCCGCGGCTTCGCCGACCACCTGGGCGTGAAGCTCGTGCTCGTCGAGGCCGACCGCTTCGGCGACCTGCTGTCGGCGGTGGAGTCGGGCCGGGCCCACCTGGCCGCCGCCGGCCTCACGGTGACCGCCGAGCGCGCCCGGCGCGTCGACTTCGGCCCGCCCTACCAGCAGGTCAGCCAGAGCCTCGTCCATCATCGCGGCCGCAAGGCACCCCGCTCCCCCGCCGACCTGGTGGGCCAGCGCCTCCAGGTGGTCGCCAACTCCAGCTACGTGGAGACGCTGAAGGCCGCCCGCGGCACGGCCCCCGATCTCGCCTGGACGGAAGACCCGACGGCCGACGCGGGCGAAATCCTCGACCGGGTGGCGCGGGGCGAGGTGGACTACACCCTCGTGGACTCGAACCTGTTCGCCATCTACCAGCGCTATCACCCGGAGCTCCGCGTCGCGTTCAACATGACGGAGGGCGACGCGCTGGCCTGGGCCTTCCAGCGGCGCGGCGATCGCAGCCTGATCGACGAGGCCGCCGCCTACCTGGCGGGGATCCGCGCCTCCGGCCAGCTGGCCCACGTGATGGACCGCTACTACGGGCACAAGGCCACCTTCGATTACGCCGGCACCCGCAAGTTCATGCGCGACTACCAGACGCTGCTGCCCCGCTACCGGAAGCATTTCGAGGCGGCCGCCGAGCGCGCCGGCATCGACTGGCGCCTCATCGCCGCCGTCGGCTACCAGGAGAGTCACTGGAACCCGGATGCCGTGTCACCGAAGGGCGCCCAGGGCATCATGATGCTCACGCCCGAGACCGCCGAGCTGATGGGCATCGAGAATCCCATGGACGCCGGGCAAAGCATCGTCGGCGGGTCGAAGTACCTGTGGCGCATGAAGCGCCGGATCGCGAAACTCGCGCCGGACATTCCCGACCAGGACCTCACCTGGATGGCGCTGGCCGCCTACAACATGGGCTTCGGCCACCTGCTCGATGCCCGCCAGGTCACGAAGGCCAATGGCGGCAACCCGGACCGGTGGGTGGACGTGAAGGAAGCGCTGCCGCTGCTCATGGAGCACCGCTGGTACAGCCAGGCCCGCTGGGGCTATGTCCGGGGCCGGGAGACCCGCGCCTACGTGCGCAACATCCGCAACTACTACGACATCCTGGTGTGGCTCGAGGACGGGCCGGAGGATTACCAGGAGCCGGGTCAGCCGGGCAAGCCGCCGGTGACGGCGCAGGAAAAGGAGGAAAAGGGGACAGATTTATTTAGCGGCTAAATAAATCTGTCCCCCTTTCCCCCGCGGCGCGCGCGGAAGAAGGCCTGGAGGAGCGCCCGGCACTCGTCGGCCAGCACCCCGCCCGTGACCGCCACCCGGTGATTGGCCGCCGCGCTGCCGAGCACGTCGATCACGGTGCCGGTGGCGCCGGCCCGGAGGTCCTCGCAGCCGTAGACCACCCGGGCCACCCGGGCATGGATCATGGCGCCGGCGCACATGGGACAGGGCTCCATGGTCACGTAGAGCGTGCTGCCGGTGAGGCGATAGTTGCCAAGCTGGCGGGCGCCGGCGCGCAGCGCCTCGATCTCCGCATGGGACGTGGGATCGGTGCTGCCGATGGGGCGGTTCCAGCCCTCCCCGATCACGACGCCCTCCAGCACCAGCACGGCGCCGACGGGCACCTCGCCCGCCGCCTCCGCGTTGCGGGCGAGCTCGATCGCACGGCGCATGTAGGCGGCGTCGTCGCGGGCGGCGGGCACGCCGCAGGCGGGAATCGGGTTTTCAGGCACCGGGGGGTCCAGCGGGTTGCAGCAACGACGGCCGAGTATAGAGTGGGCCCACCGAACACAGAACCGGAGTCCCGCGATGAAGCCCAGAAGCCGCCTCTCCACGCTCGCCTGCATGGCCCCCTTCCTGGCCGCAGGCTGCAGTCCCGCGGACGGCCCCGGGCAAGGGCCGGGCGCCGGCCCGGTGACCGGCCAGGCGCCGGCGCCCACGTCACTGCCGGTGCTCGTCCGCCCGGACGGCACCTACCCGGTGAAGCCGCTCGAGAAGGACACCATCGTCGTCAAGGTGATCCAGAACGGCGTGCAGAACCTGCAGCAGGCACCGAGCATCGAGGCGGGACTGAAGGCCAACCTGGAGAAGATGGTGTCCTTCGCCCAGAAAGCCTGCACCACCGGCGCGAAGCCGGACTTCCTGCTCTTCAACGAGTTCCCGCTCACCGGCTACTCGGCGGGCTCGCGGGAGGAGAAGCTGAAGTTCACCATCACCATTCCCGGCCCCGAGACCGAGCGCCTCGGCGCTCTCGCCCGGGAGTGCGACACCTACCTCATCTTCGGCAGCTACGCCCGGGACGAGGACTGGCCGGGGCACATCCTCAGCATCAACACGGTGCTCGACCGCCAGGGGCGGATCGCCCAGAAGTACTGGAAGACCCGCAACATCACCCGCCTGACGCCGGGCGAGGAGATCCCGACCACCACCATCGAGAACGTGCGGGACAAGTTCCGCGCACGCTACGGGATCGAGGCCGAGTTCCCGGTGCTGCAGACCGAGTACGGCAACATCGCGGTCAGCACGGTGCAGCTGGATCCCTTCGTGTTCGCCGCCTTCGCCATGCGGGGCGTCGAGATCATGTTCCGCACGGCCACGCTCTTCTCCCCCGACGACGTGAAAGCCACGGCCCTGTACCACAACGTCTACTCCGCCATGTCGAACATCACCTTCCCGGCGGACAGCCCCGTGGCGGCCATGGGCGGGAAATCGCTGATCGTCGGCCCGCGGGGCCAGGTGCTGGCGGAGGACCCCACCAACAACGAGGGCATCATCGAGGCCACGATTCCCATCGCGGCGTTCCGCAAGGACCGCCGGATCCCCCGCTACCCGCTTGAGGTGGTGGCGCCGGTCTTCAGCCAGTACCGGCAGGAACTGCCGCTGAATCACCTGGACCTGCCACCCGGGGAGCTGCCGAAGACTGGCGAGGACATGAAGGCGCTGGTGGACCGGCTGAGCCGCTGGCTGAACTGACGCCGCATTGCGCCGTCCATGAGCGTCCTGCAGACCGGCATCTCCATCCTCGCCGCGGTCGTACTGTTCCTCTTCGGCCTGCAGAGTTTCTCCGCAGAGCTCCAGACCCTGGGCCGGGACACCCTCCGGCAGCTGATGACCGCGGCCACGCGCTTCCGGCTGCTCGGCTTCGCCATGGGCGCCCTGTTCACGGCGCTGGTGCAGTCGTCCAGCGCCGTCTCCGCCATCACGGTTGCCCTGGTGGATGCGCGGGTGCTGAGCCTGGCGGGGAGCCTCGCCGTGCTCCTCGGGGCAAACGTGGGCACCACGGCCACGGCCTGGCTGGTCAGCGCCAAGATCGCCGGGCTCGGCGCCATGGGGATCGTCCTGGGCGCGCTGCTCTCCATCCTGCCCCGGACCAGCCGGGTGGTGGGCAAGAGCATTTTCTATTTCGGCCTGATCCTCTTCTCCCTGGACCTGATCTCGAGCGCCCTGGAACCGGTGAAGCAGGATCCGGCGCTCAGGGAGTGGCTGGCACTGGCCGCCACGCCCTGGATCGGCCTGCTCGCCGGGGCCGTGGCCGCCATACTCGTCCAGTCCTCCAGCGTGGTCTCGGGTCTCGTCGTGCTGCTCGTGCAGGCCGGCGTCCTGGACCTGACCGGCGCGGTGGCGATCCTGGTGGGCGCCAACGCGGGCACGACGGTGACCGGCCTCATCGCCAGCATTCCGCTGGGCACGGCGGCGAAGCGCACGGCCGTCGCCAACCTGGCCTTCAACGGCCTGGGCGTGCTGGCCTTTGCCCCGTTCATCGTGCCCTTCGCCACCTGGGTTGGCCTGCAGGCCGCGTCGCCGGACATCGCCGTGGCCCTGGGTCACCTGGTGTTCAACCTGGCCATCGCCGGCTTCTTCCTGCCCTGGACCAAAGCCATTGCCCGGCTCCTGGAGCCCGCGCCAATCCCCAGGGGGGTAGGTAGAAACCCCACTGCCCCCTCTACTCACCTTGATCCACCGTATGCCTTGGGGGGTGAGGTACGCACTGGAGAGCAGCATGGCAACGACAGCAGAACAGGCACGCCTTGACGACGCCCGGGAAGCGGGTACCCCCTGGCGGAAGTGGGGTCCCTACCTGAGCGAGCGCCAGTGGGGCACCGTCCGGGAGGACTACAGCCCGAACGGCGACGCCTGGAACTTCTTCACCCACGATCACGCCCGCTCCCGGGCCTACCGCTGGGGCGAGGACGGCATCGCCGGCCTGTCCGACGACAAGCAGCACCTGTGCTTCGCCCTCGCCCTCTGGAACGGCAGGGACCCCATCCTGAAGGAACGGCTGTTCGGCCTCACCAACAGCGAAGGCAATCATGGCGAGGACGTGAAGGAGTACTACTTCTACCTGGACAGCACGCCGACCCACTCCTACATGAAGTACCTCTACAAATACCCCCAGGCGGCCTACCCCTACGCCGACCTGGTGGACACGAACCGCCGCCGCACCCGCCAGGACATGGAGTACGAACTCCTCGACACGGGCGTCTTCAACGACAACCGCTACTTCGACGTAGTCGTGGAGTACGCGAAGGCCGGCCCCGACGACATCCTGGTGCGCATCACGGCGACCAACCGCGGGCCTGATGCGGCCGAACTGCACCTGCTGCCGACCCTGTGGTTCCGGAACGACTGGGCGTCCTGGATCGCCGCGTCCAACCGGTCCACCTCGAAGCCGGAACTCCGGCAGATCGCCGCACCCGACGGCACGAGCGCCGTCGAGGCCAGCCACCCGGCGCTGGGCAAGTACATCCTCGCCTGTGAAGGCGCCGCGCCGCTGCTCTTCACCGAGAACGAGACGAACAACGAGCGCCTCTTCCCCGGCCAGAAGAACGAGGGCCCCTACGCCAAGGACGGGATCAATGATTACGTGGTCCAGGGCAACCTGGCGGCGGTGAACCCCGGGAAGACGGGCACGAAGGTCGCCGCGCACTATCGCGGGACGATCGCGCCCGGCCAGTCGGCGACCGTGCAACTGCGCCTCACCAGCCAGGTGGCGGCCGGCAAGCCCACGAAGGTCCCGGCCTGGTTCGGCCCGGAATTCGAGCAGACCCTGGCGACCCGGGTCCGGGAGACCGACGAGTTCTACCGGTCCGTGACGCCGACCGGAACATCCCCCGACGCCGCCAACGTGATGCGCCAGGCCATCGCGGGGATGCTCTGGAGCAAGCAGTTCTTCTTCTTCGACGGCGACAACTGGCTGGACGAGCACCACTCCAACCCGCTGCACACCGGCTATCGGGCCGCGCGGAACTCGGACTGGTTCCACATGCTGAACGAAGACGTCATCTCCATGCCGGACAAGTGGGAGTACCCCTGGTACGCGGCCTGGGACCTGGCCTTCCACACGCTGCCGCTCGCCATCGTGGACCCCGACTTCGCCAAGCAGCAGATGCAACTGATGCTCCAGGGCGCCTACCTGCACCCCAACGGCCAGATGCCCGCCTACGAGTGGAACTTCAGCGACGTGAACCCGCCGGTCCACGCCTTCGCGACCCTGTTCCTGCACCGGACCAGCCAGGCGCTGCAGGGTGGCGCCGACCTGGAATTCCTCCGGCAGACCTTCAACAAGCTGCTGCTGAACTTCACCTGGTGGGTGAACCGGAAGGACCGCTTCGGCAAGAACGTCTTCGAGGGCGGCTTCCTCGGCCTCGACAACATCGGCGTCTTCGACCGCAGCGCCCCGCTGCCCACCGGCGGCCACCTGGAGCAGGCCGACGGCACAGCCTGGATGGCCCTCTTCAGCCAGAACATGCTCGAGCTGTCGGCGGAACTGGCCGGCCACGACCCCAGCTACGAGCCCATGGTCGCCAAGTTCATCGAGCACTTCTACTTCATCGCGGCGGCCATCAACCGCCCGGGCCAGGAGGGCATGTGGGACGAGGAGGACGGCTTCTACTACGACGTGCTGCGCCTCCCCGACGGCAGCGCCCGGCGGTTGAAGGTACGCTCCATGGTGGGCCTGCTGCCCCTGTGCGCCGCCACCGTGATCGAGAAGCGGCAGCGGGATCTGGTGCCCCGGGCCGTCGCGGGGCTCCAGCGCCGCCTGAGCCGCATGCCCGAGCTGATGGCCGCGATCCACCCGACCGGCCCGGGCAACCTGGGCGTCGCCGAGCGCGGGATGCTCGCGCTCGTGAACCCGGAGCGGCTCCGGCGGATCCTCGCGAAGATGCTGGACGAGAACGAGTTCCTGGGTCCCTACGGCATCCGCTCGCTGTCGAAGTTCCACGAGCAGCACCCGTTCGTGGTCCACGTGGAGGGCCAGGAGTACCGGGTGAACTACCTGCCGGCCGAGTCGGACACCGGCATGTTCGGCGGCAACTCCAACTGGCGGGGCCCCGTGTGGATGCCGGTCAACGTGCTGCTGATCCGGGCGCTGCTGAACTTCCACCAGTACTACGGGGACAACTTCCGGGTGGAGTGCCCGACCGGTTCCGGCAACCTGATGAACCTCTTCGAGGTGGCGAAGGAGATCTCCGACCGGCTGACCCGCATCTTCCTCCGGGACGACCAGGGCCGGCGCCCGGTGTACGGCGGCACGGAGAAGTTCCAGTCCGACCCCCACTGGCGGGACCACATCCTGTTCTACGAGTACTTCCACGGCGACAACGGCGCGGGGCTCGGGGCGAGCCACCAGACGGGCTGGACCGGCTTGGTCGCCAAGCTGATCCAGCTGTTCGGCATGCTCGATGCCGACACGGCACTCAAGGTCGGCAAGGAAGCAGCCTTTGCCCGGGGGTCGCAGGCGAGCAAGGCCGAAACGTGAACCCATCGCCTGCCCAGCCCGCGCTGTACCAGATCAACACGCGGGTCTGGCTGACCGGGATGGCCGCCGCGCTGGGCAGGCGGGCGACGCTGGATGACGTTCCGGACACGGAACTGGACCGCCTGCGGGAGCTGGGCTTCGACTGGATCTGGCTGCTCTCCGTCTGGCAGACCGGCCCTGCGGCCCGGGCGATCTCGCGGGCGAATCCGGAGTGGCGCCGCGAGTTCGTGGCGACCCTGCCGGACCTCGGGGACGACGACATCGCTGGTTCGGGGTTCGCGATCCAGGATTACACCGTGCATCGTGACCTGGGCGGGCCTGCCGCCCTGGCCCGGCTGCGCGGCCGACTTGCGCAGCGCGGCCTGAAGCTGATGCTCGACTTCGTCCCCAATCACATGGCCCCGGATCACCCCTGGGTCAGCGACCACCCGGACTGGTTCGTCGGCGGCAACGAGTCCGACCTGGCTCGCGCACCCCAGAATTATTGCCGCGTGCAGACCAGGGACGGCCCGCGGGTGCTGGCCTACGGGCGGGACCCCTACTTCGCCGGCTGGCCCGACACTCTCCAGCTCAATTACGGCAACCCGGCGACCCAGCAGGCGATGATCGGCGAACTCGAGCGCATCGCCACCCAATGCGACGGCGTCCGCTGCGACATGGCCATGCTGGTGCTCCCCGACGTGTTCGAACGCACCTGGGGCATCCGGGCCGAACTCTTCTGGCCGAAGGCCACCGAGGCCGTGAGGCGCCGGCAGCCGCGCTTCCTGTTCATGGCCGAGGTCTACTGGGACATGGAATGGACCCTGCAGCAGCAGGGCTTCGACTACGCCTACGACAAGCGGCTCTACGACCGCCTCCGCGAGGGCCACGCCCGCCCCGTGCGGGAGCATTTCCACGCCGGGCTCGATTACCAGGGCAAGCTCGCCCGCTTCCTGGAGAACCACGACGAACCCCGGGCGGCCGCCACCTTCCCGCCGGGAATGCACGAGGCCGCCGCCCTCATCACCTTCCTCTCGCCGGGACTGCGCTTCTTCCACCAGGGCCAGTTCACGGGGCGAACGAAGCGCATCTCGCCCCACCTGGTGCGGGCCCCGGAGGAGCCTGCCAACCCGCGGCTGCAGACGTTCTACGAGCGCCTCCTCAACGTGCTGCGCCAGCCCGTGGTGCGCGATGGCCAGTGGCAGCTGCTCGAGTGCCGGCCCGCCTGGGACGGCAACTGGACCTGGGACTGCTACCTGGCCTTTGCCTGGCAGGGGCCGGGTGGCGAGCGGCTGCTGGTCACCGTGAACTACGCGCCCCACCAGGGCCAGTGCCGGGTGCAGCTGCCCTTCGCCGACCTCGGGACTGGCCGCTGGCGGCTCACGGACCTGATGGGCGACGCCAACTACGAGCGGGACGGGGCCGAGCTGCAGGCCCGGGGCCTCTACCTGGACGAGGCGCCCTGGTCGGCCTGCGCGTTCTCGCTCGGGAAGCTCCCGTGACCCGGGCTCAACTCAACAGGGCGGCGCTGGGCATCCTGCTGCTTGGCTCCGTCGCGCTGTACGGCTGCGAGGAACTGGTCGTCCAGGACGTGTCGAGCCTGCTGGTGCCCAGCTTGCAGCGCTCCGAAATCCTAGGCCTGGTGGCGGGCTTCGGCACGACCTTCGCCGCCGTGCCGGACCTGGTCGCCATGCTCAGGCGACGGTCGAGCGCGGGCATGAATCCGCGGATGGCAGGCATCACGGGCTCTTTCCAGATCATCTGGGTCTGGTACGGCCTGCTGATCGCATCCCGGCCCGTCGTGCTGTGGAACATGGTCGCGGTGCTGATCAACTTCCTCAGCGTCGGCGCGTACCTCTACTTCGTTCGCCGGGAACGCGGCAGCGGGTAGACCGACCTCAGGGGAGCGGTTCCGGGGATGCCGGCCGCTTCCGCTGCGCGCGCTGCCGCCCGAGGGTGCCCTCGACCTTCCTCGCCAGTTTCCTTGCCGCACCATTGACCGCCTGCTCCAGGGTAGCCGCCTGGTGAGTCACTGCCACGGGCTGGCGGCCCTCGAGGCGCGCTTCCATCACGCAGCGCTTGTCATCGTCGCTGGCCTTGTGGCTGTTCTCGTCGCTCAGGTGGACCTCCACCCGCGTGATGTGCCCGCCGATGTGGTCGAGAGCGCTCTCCACCACGCCACTGACATGGGCCGCCAGTGATTCGCGGCCCTGGATGTTGCTGTCGCTGTTGACCTGGACTTTCATGTCACTCTCCTCATGCCACCCGGTCCAAGGTATCACCACCGGCGGGGAGTGCGGTATGTTCGCTGTAGCACAGCCAGCGAGCCACTGACGGCCTTACCGGCATGGAACACCTGACAACGCAGGACCTTGTCGCCGCGCTGGCCAACCGCGTCGGGCCCGAGCGCATCATCACCGACCCGGTCCAGCGCGCGCTGCTCAGCACCGATCTCTACGCGGAGGGCGCGACCTGCGCTGCCGCAATCCGGCCCGCCGACACCGCCTCGCTTGCGGAAGCCGTGGCCGCGGCGACCCGCGCCGGCTATGCCGTGATTCCCCGTGGCGGCGGCCTCTCCTACACCCGGGGCTACGTGCCCGACACGGAAAGGTCCGTGATCGTCGACACCCGGGACCTGGCCGGCATCGTGGAGCTGGACGCCGGGGGAATGACCCTCACGGTGCGCAGCGGCACCACCTGGGAAGCGATCGACGCGGCACTGGCCCCGCACGGCCTGCGCCTCCCGTACTTCGGGACCTTCAGCGGCAGGGCCGCCACCGTCGGCGGTGGCCTGTCCGGTGGCGCGCTCTTCTACGGCACCGCGCGCTACGGCGCGGCGGCGGACAACGTGCTGGACCTGGAAGTGGTCTGCGCCGACGGGCGGGTCATGCGCACCGGGCAGGCGGCGTTCCGCAACGGCAGGCCCTTCTACCGCACCCACGGACCGGACTTCACCGGGCTGTTCCTCCACGACGGGGGTGCCCTGGGAATAAAGACCGAGGCCACCTTCCGGCTGATCGAGCGGCCGGCCCACACGGGCTACCTGTCCTGGGCCTTCGCCGACGCGCAGGGCGCCGCGGCGGCGCTGTCCGCCATCGGGCGCAGCGGCGCGACCGAGGAAGCCTACGTGTTCGACCCGGCGACGACGGCCCGGGGCATGGCGGCCAGCAACCTCGCGAGCGACCTCCGCCGGCTCCGCGGCATCGTCACGGGCCAGGGCGGGCTGCTCGCGGGCCTGAAGGCCGGCGCGCGGGTCGTGCTGGCCGGCAAGCGGCTGGTGCCCGCGGGCTGCTACTCGCTGCACCTGGCCTGCGCGGCGCGCACGCCGGCGGCCCTCTCCGCCGACCTGGAGCACTGCGCCGCCCTGCTCGCCCGGCACGGAGGCCAGGAGATCCCGAATTCCATCCCGATGGGCGTGCGCGCCCAGCCCTTCGACAACCTGAACGGCGTGGTCGGGCCGAAAGGCGAGCGCTGGATGGCGCTGAATGCCAAGGTGCGCCACGGCGATGCGCCGCTGATCATCAGCCGCTTCGGCGCGATGATTGAGGGCTATCGGGAGCGCATGGCCGCGGCGCGCGTCACCTGCTCGACCCTGTACACGGCCATGAACACCCACGCCTTCAGCTTCGAGGCGGTGTACCACTGGCCCGACCGGTGGCTGCCGCTGCACCGGGCGACGGCGGATCCCGCGTTCCTCGCGAAGCTGCCAGCCGACACGCCCAACCCGGCCGGTTACGCCCTGGTCGCCGAGCTGCGGGAGCGCACGCTGGACCTTTTCGACGAGCTGGGGGTCGCCTCCAACCAGCTGGGGCGCACCTACCGCTACTACGACAACCTGGCGCCGGAGACGCGGGGATTGCTGGACGCACTGAAGACCGCGCTGGATCCGGAGGGGCTGATGAATCCCGGGGTGCTGGCGCGGCGCGGGCGGCGCTAGTCCACCGCGACTAACGCAGGATCTCGAAGGCATTCGGGTCGAGTTGCTTCGCGCGCTCCGCCGCCTGCTGCGCTTCGGCACGCAAGCCCAGCCAGCCATAGGTGTCCGCGAGATAGACGTAGATCCGCGGGTCGTTCGGATCAGACTGCTCGGCGGCGAGTAGCTGCTGCAGCGCCGGCTGGAAGTCCTTCTCGGCATGGAGGCGCACGCCGCGCCCCAGCGGGGAATTGGGATCGATGGGTTTGCGCGGCGACCGCGCTGGCGCGGCGGGAGTCGCGGCTCTGGCAGCGGGGGCGGCCGCCGGTTGCGGCGCCCCGACCCGCACCAGGACACAGTCCTGCAACCTGAACTCCCGGATGGTGCCCTTGTCGACGATGTCGAAGCCCAGCAGGGGAACGCCCTGATCCGGCAGCGCAAAGACCTGCCTGTCCTGCATGCGGTACTGGATGGGGCCGAGCGAGTCATCGCCAGAGCTGTCCTGGGCGGACCACGAGCCGGGCTTGAACTCGGTGGTGCCCCCGCCAAACACGACTTCGCACATGGCACCGCCCGGATTGGAGAGCATCCCCAGCAGCTGTGACATGTCATCCCCTCCGCGCCCCATGACGCTGCTGCCAACGCGCCAGCGCCCGAGCAGTGGATTCCGCTCAGGTGGAAGTGGCGGCGAGGCGAGCAGTTTGGCGCGCAAGGCCTTCAGCGCGGCATCGTTATCTGCCTGCTGGCGCGCCCGGTCGGCCCGTCCGGGTGCGGCCTGGCGCTCGAATTCCTCGTCGCGTTGCCGCTGTTGTTCGTAGGCATCGTCCCGCTGTTGCTGGTCCCACTTATCCGCCTCCTGTTCCGAGCAGGAGTAGTAGGCGCAGTTCTTGGCCTGGGCAAAAACGGGGCTGGCGATTCCAGTCAACGCAAGCAGGGCAATCCATCGACGGAGTTTCATGGGACCGCGCACCCCTCGCAGGTCTCGATCCCGATGCCGCCTCAGCCCCCGGGGGCAGGCGCATTCTTGCACCCGTAGTCGAGCACTTCACCGAACACGGAAGCGCGGGGTGCATCCACCCAGATCAGGTTCTTCTCGGAGCGCGAGGCCTTCTGCACCACGTTCCCCTGCAGGTCAGTGCCCTCGAAGGCCTCGGTCTGCCGCATGGCCACCTTGCGGCGCGCGCAGTCGAGACGGTAGTCCGTGCGGGCGGACCGGAAGGTCTTGCCCTCCTTGGCCGCGGGCCGCGGGGCCAGGTAGTTCTCCTTGACCTGCACCTGCACCAGCCCGCCGGCCGCGCGGATGGAGTTCGTGTCAACGAAAGCCTCCTCGCTGCCGGAGACCGCAACCTTGTACCAGGCCTCCGTGACCGGCACGGACGAGGTGGGCGCCGTGGCGCAGGCGGTGATCAGCGTTGTCATTGCGGCGGTGACCGCCGCCAGTGCCGTTCGCTTGCTCATTCGAAGCCTCCTTCGGTGATGCACCGGCTCAGCCCTGCGCATCCTGCAGCGCCTGCTCGGTGACCGGGACGATGGTGATCTCCACCCGGCGATTCTGGGCACGGCCCGCCTCGGTGGCATTGTCGGCCACCGGACGGTCGGGACCTGCGCCAACCGTCTGCAGGCGCTGGGCAGGCACGCCGCGGGTGGTGAGGTAGCTCTTCACGCTGTCGGCACGCCGCTGCGAGAGTTGCATGTTGTAGCTGCGGGCGCCGGTGCTGTCCGTGTGTCCCGCCACCTGCACGACAGTCTGGTTATACTCGGCCAGGGTGGCGGCAACCTTGTCCAGGACCGGGTGGAACTGCGGATTGAGTTTGGCGCTGTCGACTGCGAACGTCACGCCGCCGGGGATATCGAGCGTGATGTTGTCGCCCCACCGCACCACCTCCACGCCGGTGCCGGCCATCTCCTCGCGCAGCTTGGCTTCCTGCTTGTCCATGTAGCTGCCGACGGCACCACCCGCCAGGGCGCCGACGCCAGCGCCGATCAGTGCGCCCTTCCAGCCGCCACCGATGATCAAGCCGGCCACGGCGCCGCCCGCGGCGCCGATGCCGACGCCCTGCCGGGTCTTCTGCTTCTCCGGGTTGGTCGCGAAATCATCCATGGCAGCGCAGCCCGCCAGGGAGAAGGCGGCCGCAAATGCCACAAGCAGGGTGGTCGTGCGATGCATCTTGATCATGGTACCGATCCCTCCGGGGGTGGCTGAGCCACGATGATCTGCCGGATTCCGGCCAGGCGCAACGGGCGGGAAACAGGAACTTCAAGCGCCCTTTCAGCTGAGCGTGCCAGCCCGAAACACCCGCCGCCATGCGCGGCGATCCGGGGAGTTGACCTAATCCCCGCCCACGGACTTCTGCACGCTTGACGAGGATTGGCAATCGGCGTAAGGAATAGCGACGCGCACTGCGCCTAATGATCGTTCCATGGTCCACGGATGGCGCCCACGATGAGGCCATGCCCATGACCGTTTCCAACCACGCTCCCCGCGGCAACAACTGGCTCGCTTCGAGCCTTGCCTCGGGCGCCCTGTTGGCCGCCCTTGCATTTCCCGTCATCGCAGGGCCCCTGGATCCACCCGCCCCGCCAGCCCCGACCGATGCGGTGCAGTTGCCCGGCACGGCCATCGCCAGCGCGCCCTTCACCATCGCCGCACCCGGGCGTTACTACCTGACCCGGAACATCGTGTCCCCTGGCGCGCAGGTCGCGATCAGCGTCGCGGCGGACAATGTCATCATAGACCTCGGGGGATTCACGCTCGGCGGTAATGACGCCGTAGGTAGCTTTGGCATCCGCCTGAGCGGCGACCGGGTGAATGTCACTGTCGTCAATGGCGTGGTCCGGGACTTCCAGATCGGACTGGACAGTTCCGGCTTCCTCAACAGGTTCATGCAGATTCGCCAGGTCGCCGCCTACAGTAACGTCCGGGGCTTCAGCCTCTTGGGCACCGGCATAACCCTCACGGATTGCGTGGCGGCCGACAACACGGAATCCGGCATCTACTTCCCCGCGGACCGATCGGTAATCCGGAACTGTCACGTCCAAAACAACGGTTCCCAGGGGATAACGTTAGGCGGGAACCAGAGCCTCATCGAACGCAACCTGGTCCGGAGCAATTCGGCGGGGGACATCAGTGTCCAGAATAACTTCAATACCGTGCGTGAAAACGTCGTGGGCTTGCTAATCATTTCCGGATCGAACAACTCGATCATCGACAACGTCTGCGCCGGCCTGACCAACACCGGGTCGGGCAACGTCACGGCGGCGACGTCGCACCAGAATGTCGGCTGTTGACGGGCGGTTGCAGGGCAGCGACGCCGATGCGGGACCAGGCCTCCACGACATGCCGGCCGGTCTGGCGCCAGGCCGCCGCGCTGGTCGCGCTCGTCGTTTCCGGTTCGACCGCCGGAGCCCAGGGCATCGACCCCGGCAACGTCGGCGCCCGCTACGGATGGGCCGCGAACGCCGGCTGGCTCAATTTCAGGCCCGCGACCGCCGGCGGCCAGCAGCCAAACGTCTCGGACGCCCAGCTCACGGGCTTCGTCTGGGCGGAAAACGTCGGCTGGATCAACCTCTCCTGCACCAACCGGGGCACCTGCGCGACAGTCGACTACGGCGTGACCAACGACGGGCTCGGCACACTCGCCGGGCTTGGCTGGTCCGAGAACGCGGGGTGGATCAGCTTTTCCTGCACAACCCGTAACACCTGCAATGCCGTCAACTACGGCGTGACGATTGACAAGGCCACGGGAGCTTTCGGCGGCAAGGCCTGGGGCGAGAACGTCGGCTGGATCTCGTTCGACCCTGCGCCCGGCTATGTGGGCGTGGTCACGGGCTGGCGGGATACCGACGGGGACGGCGTCCTGGACGCGCAGGACAACTGCACATTGGTCGCGAACACGTCCCAGTGCAACAGCGACGGCGACGCCTATGGCAACCGCTGTGACGGCGACCTGAACAACAACGGCGCCACGAATGCCCAGGACACCGTCTTGTTCAGGCAGCAACTCGGGCAGCCCAGCGTCGCGCCGGGTTACAACGTGGCAGACCTGAACTGCAACGGCGCCGTGAATGCCCAGGACACGACGCTTTTCCGGCAGAGACTGGGCTCGCCGCCGGGTCCGGCGGGACTGCTGCCCTGAGCAGCCTTGGCGAACTGCAGGCGCCCTACTCCCACTCGATGGTGGCCGGCGGCTTCCCGGAAATGTCGTAGACCACCCGGGAGATCCCGGCGGTCTCGTTGATGATCCGCCGCGAGACGTGGTCGAGGAACTCGTAGGGCAGGTGCGCCCAGCGGGCCGTCATGAAGTCGATGGTCTCCACGGCCCGGAGCGCGATCACCCAGTCATACTTCCGGCCATCACCCATCACGCCCACGGAGCGCACGGGCAGGAACACCGCAAAAGCCTGGCTCACGTTGTCGTAGAGGTCGGCCCGCCGCAACTCCTCGATGAAGATGTGGTCGGCCTTCCGCAGCAGGTCGGCGTACTCGCGCTTCACCTCGCCAAGGATTCGCACGCCGAGGCCCGGGCCGGGAAACGGGTGGCGGTAGACCATCTCCCGGGGCAGGCCCAACTCGACGCCGACGCGGCGGACCTCGTCCTTGAACAGCTCGCGGATCGGCTCCACGAGCTTCAGCTTCATGTTCTCGGGCAGGCCGCCCACGTTGTGGTGGGACTTGATGACGTGGGCCTTGCCGGTCTTGGTGCCGGCCGACTCGATGACGTCCGGGTAGATCGTGCCCTGGGCCAGCCACTTCACGTCCTGCAGCTTGGCGGCCTCCTCGTCGAAGACCTCGACGAACTGGCGGCCGATGATCTTGCGCTTGGCCTCGGGGTCGGCGACGCCGGCCAGCGCCTTCAGGAAGCGCTCCGCCGCGTTCACCCGGATGACCTTCACGCCCAGGTGCTCGGCGAACACGTCCATGACCTGGTCGCCCTCGTGGAGGCGGAGCAGCCCGGTGTCCACGAAAACGCAGATGAGCTGGTCGCCCAGGGCCTCGTGGAGCAACGCCGCCACGACGGAGGAATCCACGCCGCCGGAGAGGCCCAGCAGCACCTTGTCCCGGCCGACCTGGGCGCGGACCTTCGCGATCTCGCGCGCGATGATGTTGCCGGAGCGCCAGGTGTCGGGGCAGGCGCAGATGTCGCGGACGAAGCGCTCGATGATGCGCTGGCCCTGCTCGGTGTGGGTGACCTCGGGATGGAACTGCAGACCATAGAAGCGGCGGGACTCGTCCGCCATGCCGGCCAGCGGCGCGTTGGCGGAGCTGGCGATGGCCCTGAAGCCCGGCGGCAGGCGTTTCACCCGGTCGCCGTGGCTCATCCACACGCTCATGTCGTCCGTGGCAACGCCATCGAGGAGCGCGCTGCCTTCGGCAGCCTTCACCAGGGCAAGGCCGAATTCCCGGTGCGCCGACGACTCGACCTCACCGCCCAGCTGGGCCGCCATGGACTGCATGCCGTAGCAGATGCCGAGCACCGGCACGCCGAGCTCGAAGACCAGCGCGGGTATGGTCGGCGTGACGTCGCTGAAGGTGGCGCCGGAGATCACCGACTCGGGCCCGCCCGACAGGATCACGCCCGCCGGGCCGAAGGCGCGGATGTCGGCCGGCTCCGCATCCCAGGGCAGGATCTCGCTGTAGACGCCCGCCTCCCGCACGCGGCGGGCGATCAGCTGGGTGTACTGGGAGCCGAAGTCGAGGATCAGGATGCGGCGGGCGGCCGCGTCTGCCGGCGTCACGTCTCCGTCCGGTAGTTGGGCGGTTCCTTGGTCATGGTCACGTCGTGCACGTGGCTCTCGCGGATGCCGGCGCCGGTGATGCGCACGAAGTCGGGCTTGGTGCGCATCTCGTCGATGCTGCCGCAGCCCGTGTAGCCCATGGCCGCCCGGAGGCCGCCGACGAGCTGGGTGATGATGGCGGAGAGGCTGCCCTTGTAAGGGACGCGGCCCTCGATGCCTTCCGGAACCAGCTTTTCCAGCTCCGAGGAAGAATCCTGGAAGTAGCGGTCGCTGGAGCCGTGCCGCTGGGCCATGGCGCCAAGCGACCCCATGCCCCGGTAGGACTTGTAGGAACGGCCCTGGTACAGCTCGACCTCGCCCGGCGCCTCCTCGGTGCCGGCGAACAGGCCGCCGATCATCGTGCAGTGGGCGCCCGCGGCGATGGCCTTGGCAAAGTCGCCGGAGTAGCGGATGCCGCCGTCAGCGATCAGCGGCACGCCGGTACCCTCCAGCGCGGCGGCCACGTCGGCCACGGCAGTGATCTGGGGGACGCCGACGCCGGCGACGATCCGGGTGGTGCAGATGGAGCCGGGACCCACGCCGACCTTGACGCCGTCGGCTCCTGCCGCGACCAGGGCCTTCGCCGCCTCCGGCGTGACGATGTTGCCGCCGACCACCTGCAGCTTCGGGTACTGCTCCTTGATCATGCTGATCCGGTCGAGCACGCCCTTGGAGTGGCCGTGGGCCGTGTCGACGATCAGCAGGTCCACGCCCGCCTCGACCAGCGCCTTGACGCGCTCCGCCGTGTCGCCGCCCGTGCCGACGGCCGCGCCGACGCGCAACGCGCCCCGGTCGTCCTTGCAGGCGTAGGGATAGTCCTTGGCCTTCTGGAAGTCCTTGGCGGTGATCATGCCGCGCAACTGGAAGTTCTCGGCCACCACCAGCACCTTCTCGATGCGGTGCTTGTGGAGGAGGTCCAGCACTTCCTTCTTGTCGGCGCCTTCGCGGACCGTCACCAGCCGGCTCTCCGGCGTCATCACGGTAGACACCGGCGCGTCGAGGCGCGTCTCGAAGCGCAGGTCCCGATTGGTCACGATGCCGACGGTGCGGCCCTTGTCCACCACTGGCACGCCCGAGATGTTGTGGGCGTGGGTGATGGCCAGCACTTCCCGGATGGTCTGGTCCGGCCGCACGGTGATGGGGTCGTTGACGATGCCGCTCTCGTACTTCTTGACCTGGGCCACCTGGCGGGCCTGGTCGGCGGGGCTCATGTTCTTGTGGATGATGCCCATGCCGCCTTCCTGGGCGAGGGCGATCGCCAGGCGGGCCTCGGTGACCGTGTCCATGGCGGCGGACAGGATCGGGATATTCAGCGTGATGCCGCGGGTGACGTGGGTCCGGAGGCTGACTTCCCGGGGCAGGATCTCCGAGTAGGCCGGCTTGAGGAGGACGTCGTCGAAGGTGAGGGCGTCGTGGGTGATCCGCATAAGCCATTCTACGCAGGCGGTCCGGGCACGTAAACTGGCGGCATGGTGGAGGTCCCCGGCAAGAAAGTCCTGTCCGTGTCCCAGCTGAACCGCATGGCGCGGCAACTGCTGGAGAGCGACCTGCCCGTCCTGTGGGTGGAGGGCGAGGTCTCGAACCTGGCCCGGCCCGCCTCCGGCCACCTCTATTTCTCGCTGAAGGACGACCGGGCCCAGATCCGCTGCGCGCTGTTCCGCGGCCGGGGCCGCAACACGGACGTCAGCGTGGCCAATGGCCACCAGGTGCTGGCCCGGGGCCGGGTCAGCATCTACGAGCCCCGGGGCGACTACCAGCTGATCGTCGACCACCTGGAGCCGGCCGGCGAGGGCCTGCTGCGTCGCCGCCTGGAGGAACTGAAGCGCAGGCTGGCGGCGGAGGGCCTGTTCGACGAGTCCCGCAAGCAGGACCTGCCCGCCCTGCCCCGCCGCATCGGCGTGATCACGTCGCCCAGCGGCGCCGCCATCCGGGACGTGCTGCATATCCTGAAGCGACGCTTTCCCGCCATTCCCGTGGTGGTGTACCCGGTGCAGGTTCAGGGCGAGCAGGCGAAGTTCGACATCGTCGCCGCGCTGGAGACCGCCGCCGCCCGGGCCGAGTGCGACGTGCTGATCCTCGCCCGGGGCGGCGGTTCCCTGGAGGACCTGTGGGCCTTCAACGAGGAGATCGTGGCCCGGGCCATCGCCGCCTGCCCCATCCCGGTGGTGTCCGGCGTGGGCCACGAAGTGGACTTCACCATCGCCGACCTGGTTGCCGACGTGCGGGCGCCGACGCCCTCCGGCGCGGCCGAACTCGCGGTGCCGGACGGCCGGGACTGGCTGCGGCGCGTGCAGGTGCTGGAACGGCGGCTGGCCCTGACCGCCCGCCGCGTGGTCGACACGAGCCGCCTGGCCTTCCGCGCCCTCAATGCCCGGCTCGCCCGCTGTCACCCGGGCTTCATGCTCCGGCAGAATGCCCAGCGCCTGGACGAGCTGCGGGCGCAGCTCGCCACCGCCCTGCGCAAC
Source organism: Chromatiales bacterium (assembly GCA_016789845.1). Taxonomy (GTDB): domain Bacteria; phylum Pseudomonadota; class Gammaproteobacteria; order Steroidobacterales; genus SHZI01. The sequence goes on along the minus strand of JAEUQA010000067.1, from coordinate 383 downwards.
CGGCTCACGCTGGACCAGCTGCGCGTGGGCAACGCCCTCGCGCGCCTGCGCAGCAACTCGCCGGCAGTGCGGTTGCGCATGGCCGCGGACGGGGTCGCCAACGCCCGGTTGCGGCTCGCCGCGGCCGCCAGCCGCCGGCTCACCGCGCCCGGCACGCAACTCGCCGTGCTCAGCGGCCGCCTGCACACGGTGAGTCCCCTCCGCACCCTGGAGCGCGGCTACGCCATCGTGCTCGATGCGGCGGGAAGCGTGGTCAGGAGCTCGACGCAGGTGCAACCCGGCGACGCCATCACCGCCCGCGTCGCCGACGGCCTGATCAAGGCGAAAGTGCTGTAGGAGCGGCTTCAGCCGCGACCCAAAAAAGGGGACAGATCTATTTTCAG
>JAEUQA010000064.1 GCA_016789845.1 Chromatiales bacterium | reverse complement strand
CGCGCCGGTCGGCGCTCCTACCGGCGACGACGGACGCGGATGATCAGTTCAACGCTCGTGGCGCGGGTGCCCTCGGGCAGCGGGGGCAGGCGCAGCAATTCCACCTGGGCGGGATCGATGTCGGTCAGCTCGCCGGTGTCCTCGTCCAGGAAATGGTGGTGCCGGGTGGCGGTGGAGTCGTAGACGAGGCGGCTGGGATCCACGGCCACCTCCTGGATGATGCCGGCCCGGGAGAACACCTTCAGGGTGTTGTAGACGGTCGCCTTGGAGATGCGGCTGCCGGACCCGCGCAGGGACTGGAGGATCTGGTCGGCGGACACGTGGCAGGGGCCGGCGAGCAGCAGCATGCCCACCTCGATTCGCTGGGGCGTGGCCTGCACCCGGTGGGCGCGCAGGGTGGCTTCGACGTCGGTCCTGAGTGACATGCCGGGGGACATCGCCGGATTCTAGCGCAAGTGCCGAAACTCGACGGACGGGCCGGATTGTGCGCTGGCCGCAGGCGCCGGCGGTGCCTAAGGTAGGCGGCCTCGTTGCAGCCAGGTCGTGCTCCGCCCATGCCGCGCTCGCCGGGTTTCACGCTCCTCGAACTGCTGGTCACCCTGGCCGTCGTTGCCGTGCTGCTGGCCGTCGCGGTGCCCGCCTTCACCGCCCTGGTCCTGGACGCGCGGCTGACGGCGGCCGTGAACCGGGTCGTCCACGGCATCCATGTCGCGCGGCACGAGTCCCTGAAGTCCGGCGCCGACGTGGTCCTGTGCCGGAGCCCCTCGGGCCGCCAGTGCACGGAGGCGGCTGACTGGAACGCGGGCCTCATCGTCTTCGTGAACCGGGACCGGGACGACCCGCCACGGGTGGACCCCGGCGAGCCGATCCTCCAGCGGGAGGCCGCCTTCCCCCTCGCCACCGTGCTGGCCAATCGCCGGGCCTTCGTCTTCCGGCCCTGGTCCCGTTCGGTGAACGGCACCCTCACCTTCTGCGACCGGCGCGGCCCGGCGCGGGCCCGCGCCGTCGTCGTGAGCTACACCGGCAGGCCCCGCGCCACTTCCGCGGCCGCTGCTAACGGCGCATCGAATTGTCCGGGCTAAGAAACTGAATGACCTGCAGTATCCCTGATCATCCCCGGCATCCAACCGGCTGTCGGCCAGTGCCCAGCCGCGGTGCCAGGCACGGCACCATAGCGCCTGTTGACGCGACTCGTGACCGGCGGCTGCGGTGTCTACCCCAGAACAACAACAAGAACAGCGGGGCTTCAGCCTCATTGAACTCATGGTGGCCCTGGCCGTCGTGGCCATCGCGCTCGGGGTCGGCGTGCCGATGTTCACCACCCTGGCAGCCAACCAGCGCATGAGCAGCGCGACCAACGACCTGGTGACGAGCCTGCACGCCGCCCGCAGCGAGGCCCTGATGCGCCGGGTCACCGTGGCCCTCTGCCCCACCCCCGACGGGGCCGGCCCCTGCCTGGACGGCGGTAACCTGGGCCTGGGCTGGACCGTGTTCGTCGATCGCAACGGTGACGGTTCGATCAGTGCCGACGACGTGATCCTGCAGCGGCACGCCGCCCTGCCCCCGGAATTCACGGCTGGCGTCACCTCGACCCCTGCCGATCTCCGGTTCACGGACTCGGGCGCCCTCGGCTTCGATGCGGGCGCGCCGTTCACCGACTACCACATCCAGATCTGCGACCGCCGGGGTGACGTGGACACCGGCCGCGGCATCGCCGCGGGCCGCTGGATCCAGATCTCGGCGCTGGGCCGGCAGCAGCTCGTGCGCACCCGGGCCGACCTCCAGTCCGAGAGGAATCCACTCGGTGGCTGCTAGGCGCGGGCAGGCGGGCTTCACGCTGGTCGAGGTGCTGGTGGCCCTCGTCGTGATGTCCGTGGGCATGCTGGGCATCGCCGCCCTGTACCTGGAGGGCCTGCGGGCCGGCCGCACGGCGCTCTACCGGACCACCGCCATCACCCTGGCCGCCGACATGGCGGACCGGATCCGGGCCAACCGCAATGCCGGCCTTGCCTATGCGGGAACGGGCCCGGGGGCGGACGGCGGCTGCGTCAATGGCGCGGCGGACTGCACGGCGGAAGAACTCGCCGCCGACGACTGGCTCGACTGGAGCACGCGGCTGGCCACGCAGCTGCCGGAGGGCGCCGCGGGAGAAATCATCGTCGACGCGGCGGCCCCGGTGGCCACCTACACCATCACGGTGGCCTGGCCCGAGATCGGCCAGGAAGAACCGGCCACCTACACGCTGACGATGCAACCATGAAGGCTCGGGGCATGAGGGTCGCCAGGACCCAGCGGGGCATGACGCTGATCGAGCTGACCGTCGCCATGGCGATCGGGCTCTTCCTCATCGGCGGCGCGCTGTACGTCTACAGCCAGAGCAGGAACACCTACCGGGCGAGCGACAGCCTGGCCCGCCTACAGGAGAGTGCGCGGTTCGCGCTCGACGCGCTGGAACCGGACATCCGGCTGGCGCGGTACTGGGGCCTCAACTCGGAGCCGGCCCTGATAACGGTTCCCGCCGGCGTGACCGCCACCTGCAATGGCGCCGCCGCGGACTGGGCGCTGGCCGACCTCTCCGCGGCGGTGGAAGTGCGGGACGACAACTACGACCTCGGCTGCCCCAGCTTCAGGAACAGGCCACGGGACGGCAGCGACGTGCTGATCGTCCGGCACGCGGAGCCCTGGCAGGGCAACGTGGAACCGCTGGCCGACAACGGGCGCCTGCAGGTGCAGACGACCCTGGCCCAGGGCCGCCTCTTCAATGACGGGATCAAGCCTTTCGGCGCCGGCGCCAGCACCCACAACGTCACGGTCAATGCCTACTACGTCAGCGACGAGTCCAGCTTCGACCCGAACCTGCCCTCCCTGCGGCGCCTGGTCCTCGGCCCCAACGGGGATTTCGACGACCAGGAGGTGATCCCCGGCATCGAGAACCTGCAGGTCCAGCTGGGCGTGGACACGGACCGGGACGGGGACGTGGATCGCTACGTGGACGGCGATCACCCGCTGGTCACGTTTGGCGCGGCGGGCTTCGACCCGGACGGCCAGGTCATCGCCGTGCGGCTCTGGATGCTGGTGGCGACGCCTGCCGACGACCCCGCCTGGGTGGACGGGCAGAGCTATGCCACGCCGGATGCCGATCTCGGCGACCTGGCGGCCGGGTCGGCCGACTATCCGTCCACCTCACGCCGCCTGCAGATTTCCAAGACCATCTTCCTGAACAACGAGGGCGCCTAGATGGCCGCATCTCCTCCCGCACCAGTCTCGAGAGGCCCCAGCGGCGGGCGCCAGTCCGGCGCCGCCCTGATCGTCAGCCTGATCCTGCTCATGGTCCTGACCGTGCTCGCGATCTCCACCATGCGCACCGCCAGCCTGGGGCTGCTCATGGCCGGCAATGCCCAGTTCCGGGAGAACGCCTTCCGGCTTGCCCAGAGCGGCATCGACGCGGTGGTCCGGGGGAGCGAGCCCGTCGGCGCCGGCGACTGCCCGGCCCCGGCGCCGGATCCGGCAGTGGAAGTCGCCGAACTGGGCGGGCGCTACGTCACGCGGGTGTGCTACCGGGGAGAGTCCATCACGGCGGGCAACAGCTTTCCGCGTTTTCCCACCTACAACTACGAAGTGACGTCCACCGGCCGGACCGACGCGCGGGACGCGCGCGCCACCCTCGTCCAGGGGTACGCGCTGACGGGAGCCTCCGGACGATGAGCAGCAAGGCCAGGCCACCGAACACCGTCCCCGGCCTCCTGCTTGCCGGGCTGCTCCTGGGCTTGGCCCAGCCCGCCGGCGCCACCCTGCGCACCATCGAGCAGGCCTACGAACTCACCCGCAGCCAGGTCCAGCTGCCCGGCAGGCCCGAGGGTGCGCTGACCCTGCGTCCCTGCGCGGACTGCCGTCCCGTCACCCTGCAGGTCACGGCCGCCACCGCCTGGTTCAGCCGGCCCGGCGCCCGGGACCCCGACGGCCAGTCCGCAGTCCTGGCCGCGTTCCGCGCTGCCGCCACGAACCCCGACACACTCGTCTACGTCTACTACGAGCCCCAGACCCGTCGGGTGAAGCGCATCGTGCTCGACGTTCCGGCGGGGGTGGCCCGGTGACCGCCAACGTTACCCCTGGTCCCCGGGGCTGGACGCCGTCGGTGGTCCGGACGCTCGTGCTGGCCCTCGTCATCGCGGCCGGCACGGCCCGTGCGGACGACTCGGAGCTCTTCCTGGGGGACCCGCAGGCCACCGCCACCCGGGCCAACATCCTCTTCGTCATCGACACGTCGGGCAGCATGGATACGCTGGTCGCCACCCAGGCGACCTTCGACACCACGCGGACCTACGCGGGCTGCTACGACAGCGGCGCCCTGTACTTCTCCGCCAGCGGCGCGACGCCGGCCTGCGACAACCCCAACGTGCTGCCGAAGGCACTCAATCGCTGCGCGGCCTCCCGGCAGGCGCTCGGGAGCCTGGGTTACTACTCGGACTTCCTCCTGGGCTGGGACGGCGCGCGGCAGCGCTGGGACGTGATCGGGCCGGACCGCCCGGCGAGTGAACTCGAGTGCGAGAGCGACCGTGGCGTCCATGGCGACGGTGCATCCGGCGAGAACTTCGCGGCCAACGGTGACGACGGCCCCTGGGCGGCCACGGAGGCCAGCGAACCGGCCTGGACCAGCCAGTACACCGTCTACGACGGCAACTGGCTCAACTGGCGCAGCAATCCGCCCACCGTCCAGAAGTCCCGGCTGGCCATCGTCAAGGAAGCCGTGAATGCGCTCATGACCGGGCTCCGGGATGTGAATGTGGGCGTGATGCGCTTCAATGGCAACGAGGGCGGTTCGGTCATCGCACCTGTCGCGGCCATCGAAACCTCCCGGGACTCGGTCATCGCCATCGTGAACGCGATGACTGCCTCGGGCAGCACGCCGTTGTCGGAAACCCTGTACGAGGCGGCCCAGGTCTTCCGGGGCGCCAACGTCGACTATGGCAATGCGGGCGCCATCCGGAGCGTGGCGGGGTCCCGGACGGGGAATACCATCGACTCCCCGCTGTACCGTTCGCCCATCACCGAGGCCTGCGGCAAGAACTTCATCATCCTGCTCACGGACGGCGAACCGAACAACGACTCCAGCGCGAACAGCAAGATCGCCGCGCTGCCGGGCTTCGGCACCCTCGTCGGCCCCGCCTGCGACGGCAGCGGCGAGGGCCGGTGCCTCGACGACGTGGCCGCCTGGCTGCTGCGCCAGGACCTGAGCGACGCCCTGCCCGGCCGGCAGAACGTGGTGACCCACACCATCGGCTTCGAGGTGGACTTCCCCCTGCTGGTGAGCACCGCCGCCCGGGGCGGCGGCGAGTACCACCTGGCCGACGACACCGCGTCCCTGTCCACGGCGCTCAGCGGCATCGTGCTATCCATCTTCGACAACACCGGCACCTTCGCCGCGCCGGCCGTGCCCGTGAATTCCTTCAACCGCACCCAGAACCTGCGGGACGTGTTCATCTCCGTGTTCCAGCCCACGGAAACGGCGCGCTGGCTCGGCAACCTGAAGAAATACCGCCTCGACGGCGGCGTGCTCGTGGGCCGGGACGGCAGGCCGGTCATCGACACGACCACCGGCCTGTTCTCCCGGGAGGCCTTCAGCTTCTGGTCCGCCGAACCGGACGGGGACCGGGTGAGCGACGGGGGCGCCGCCAGCAGGCTGCCGTTGCCGTCGGCCCGCACGGTGCTCACCAACCTGGCGGGTACCGACCTGGTCCCGCTGAACGCCGGCAACGCGGACGTCCGGGCCGCATTGTCGGCCGTTCCGGAGGCCGAGCGGGCGTCCGTCATCAACTGGGCGCTGGGTCGGGACGTGCAGGATGCCGACCGGGACGGCGACCGGGCCGAAGCGCGCCGCGACATGGGCGATCCCTTCCACGCCCAGGCCCTGACATTGCTTTATTCAGGCACCGTCGATGTGCCCGTCGCCACCGTTTTCCTGACCACCAACGACGGCTTCCTGCACGCCTTCGACGCCGATACCGGGCAGGAACTCTGGGCGGTCGTGCCCGGGCGCCTGCTGAACGGGCTCTACCCCCTCTACCGGAACGAGGCCGCCGCCACCAAGACCTACGGGCTCGACGGCGAGGTCAACCTGGTGGTGCTGAACGACGACGGCCGGCCCGGGCTGTCCGGGAGCGAGCGGGCCATCCTGCTGTTCGGCATGGGCCGGGGCGGGGACGGCGTGTTTGCCGTCGACGTCACCGCCCGCAACCGGCCGGTCCTGCTCTGGGAACGGAGCAGCGCCGACCCCGGCTTCTCCAGCCTGGGCCAGACCTGGTCGCCGCCGGTGGGCGCCCGGGTGCGCATCGGGGCCAACGTCACCGACGTGGCCGTGTTCGGCGGCGGCTACGATCCGGGCCAGGACAACCGGACCTTCCGGCGGGACACCGTGGGCAATGCCATCTACATGGTGGACGTGCGCGATGGGACGCTCCTGTGGAGCGCCGGTGACAACGAGACCCACGACCTGCCGTTGCGGGAGGCGATGATCTACTCCATCCCCGCGCCGGTGAAGCCCCTGGACCTGGACGGCGATGGCCTGGCGGAACGCTTCTACGTGGGTGACATGGGCGGCCAGGTCTGGCGCTTCGACATCCTGAATGGCGCGAGCCGCGACGCGCTGGTGCAGGGCCGGGTCCTTGCCTCGCTGGGCGGCGCCGCCGCGGGCAATCCGGCGACCGCCGACCTGCGGCGTTTCTACGAGGCGCCGGACGTCGTCCCGACGATCCTGGATCGCAAGCTGGTGATCATCGTCAACATCGGCTCCGGCTACCGGGGCCACCCCCTCGACACGGATATCGACGAGGCTTTCTTCTCGATCCGGGACTTCGACGTGTTCGGCGTCCCCGGGGGGCCTGCCCCGTCGCCCGTCACCGTCGACCAGCTGGTCGACATCACCAGCGACGCCGAACCCGAGCTGCCCTTTGCCACTGCCGGCTGGCAACTCCGCCTGGTGGAGGGGCCCGGCGAAAAGGTCCTGGGCGAGTCCGTCACCTTCGACAACACCACGTTCTTCACGACCTTCACGCCGGGTGCCACCGTGACGGAGTGCACCGGCGGCGCCGGGATCAACCGGCTTTACGCGGTCAGCATCTTCGATGGCCGGCCCCGCACCAACTTCGACAGCCCGGTTGGGGAGCCGCTGACCGTCGCCGACCGCTTCCGGACCCTCAGCACGGGCATCCCGGTGACCGACGTGAGCCTGTATCGCACGGAGTCCGGCCCGCAGGTCTGCGCCGGCACCGAGTGCCTGACGGCGGAGGAACTGGAGCGCCTGCGGCTGCGCCAGGGCGCCGTGCGGCGCACCTACTGGTTCCAGCGCGAGGGCCAGGCCGATTAGCAGGCGGGCGGCCGGGCGAGCCGGGTTTACCCTGATCGAGCTGATGATCGTGGTGCTGATCCTGGGCATCCTCGCCACCGCCAGCGTGGCCGGCTACCGCCAGTACATCCAGCGGGCCAACCGGGTGGATGCCACCAGCGCCCTGCTCCGCGCCTCCTCTGCCCAGGAGCGCTTCTACCTGCAGAACAGCCGCTACGCGACCACCGCGGACGAGCTGGCGAATCCGCCGCCCGGGGGACTGGGAATCGCGGGAACCGAGCGCGGGTTCTACGACCTGGCCGTGGAGCCGGCAGCCGGCGGCGCGATGCTCGGGTACACCCTCACGGCCACGGCCTCCGGCACCGGCCCCCAGCGGGACGACGACTGCCAGGCCTTCACCATCGACCAGAGCGGCCGGCGCGGCGCGCGGGACGCGGGCGGCGCCCAGGGCGCCGCCATCACCGATCGCTGCTGGCGCTGACCGGGCCGGCCGCATCCGGCGGGCGCCGGCCCTCCAGGAAGAAGCCGTCGACCAGCAGCAGCATCACTCCCACCGTGATCGCCGAGTCGGCGACGTTGAAGGCGGGAAACGACCACCGCTCGTAGTAGAAGAGGAAGAAATCCACCACGTAGCCGTGCTGGAGGCGGTCGATGAGGTTGCCGATCGCGCCACCGAGGACCAGCACCAGCCCCAGCGGGACCACGATGCGGTCCCGCGGCTGCCGGAGGAACCACCAGAGGATCATTCCGCTGACGAGCAGAGCAACCCCGGTGAAGAACCAGTTCTGCCAGCCCGACGCATTGGCCAGGAAGCTGAAGGCCGCGCCGGTGTTGTGCAGCCGCACCAGGTCGAAGTACGGCATGACGGCCACCCGGTCGAAGAGCTCGAACTTCGCGGTGATCAGCCGCTTGGTGTACTGGTCGATGGCGATCACGGCGACCGTCACCAGCAGCCAGTTCAGGCTGGGCCGGTTGTTCATACGAACTGGCGGCTCTCCCCGCCCCCGTCCAGGTTGGTGACGCAGCGCCCGCAGAGCTCCGGGTGCGCCGCCGACGCCCCCGTGTCCGGGCGATGGTGCCAGCAGCGCACGCACTTCCCGTCGGTCGCCGGCTCGGCATGGACCCAGTACCCCTCGCCTGCCAGGGCATCGGCCGGGTGATCCGCGCCAGCACCCACGTCCGCCGCGGAGCTGATGAAGAAGAAGCGGAGCTCCTCCCCGAATGCCTCCAGCTGGGCGCGGAGCGCGCCATCGGCCCAGATCGTGAGGCGCGCATCCAGGCCGGAGCCGATGACGCCGGCCTCCCGGCGGGCCTCCAGGGCCCGGGCGGCGAGTTCCCGCACGCCGAGCAGGCCCGCCCAGTCGATGCGCTCCGCCGGCACCGCCGGCAGGTCGTGCCAGGTTGAAAGCAGCACCGACCCGGCGCGCTGGCCGGGCAGATGGCGCCAGATCTCCTCCGCCGTGAAGCTCAGGATCGGCGCCAGCCAGCGCACCATGGCCTCGGCGATGTGCCACAGGGCGGTCTGGGCCGACCGGCGCGGCGCCCCGTCCCGCGGCGTGGTGTAGAGCCGGTCCTTGATCACGTCCAGGTAGAAGGACCCGAGGTCCACCACGCAGAAGTTGTGGAGCTGCTGGTAGACCCGGTGAAATTCGTAGGCGGCGTACGCCGCGACGATCTCCCGTTGCAGCTCCGCCGTGCGGGCCAGGGCCCAGCGGTCCACCGCCACGAGCGCCTCGACGGGGAGCGCATCCCGGGCCGGGTCGAAGCCGTCCAGGTTGCCCAGCAGGTAGCGTGCCGTGTTCCGCATGCGACGGTAGGAGTCCGCCATGCGCTTCAGGATCTCCTGGGAAACGTTCATCTCGCTGCTGTAGTCGCTGGACGCCACCCAGAGGCGCAGGATGTCGGCGCCCAGGGAGTTCATCACCGACTGGGGCGCCACGACGTTGCCCAGGGACTTGGACATCTTGCGGCCCTTCTCGTCCACGGTGAAGCCGTGGGTGAGCACGGCGCGGTAGGGCGCCGCGCCGTCAGTCGCGACGGCCGTGAGCAGCGAGCTCTGGAACCAGCCCCGGTGCTGGTCGGACCCCTCCAGGTAGAGGTCCGCCGGGAACCCGACCTCGGGCCGGCTGCGCGCGAGGCAGTGATGGACCATCCCCGAGTCCATCCACACGTCCATGGTATCCAGGACCTTCTCGTAGTCGTCGGCGGCGGCACCGAGGAGCCCGGCGGGGTCCAGCTCGAACCAGCCGTCGATGCCCTTCTCCTCCATGCGCCGGGCGACCGCCTCGAGGAGCGCCGGCGTGTCCGGGTGCAGCTCGCCCGTGTCGCGATGGAGGAACAGCGGGATCGGCACGCCCCAGGTGCGCTGGCGCGAGATGCACCAGTCCGGGCGGCCGGCAACCATGCCCGCGATGCGCTCCTCGCCCCACGCGGGGATCCACTGCACGCCGGCGATGGCCGCGAGGCTCGCCTCGCGCAGGTTGTTCTGGTCCAGGCTGATGAACCACTGGGGCGTGGCGCGGAAGATCAGCGGCGTCTTGTGCCGCCAGCAATGGGGGTAGCTGTGCTGGAACTTCTCCGCGTGCAGCAGGCGGCCGTTCTCGCGCAACAGCTCCACGACACGGCTGTTGCCCTCGTTGATGTGCACGCCCGCGAGCAATGGCGTGCCGGCCACGTACACGCCGCGGCCGTCCACGGGATTGTCCACCGGCAGCTTGTAGCGCAGGCCCGACTGGTAGTCGTCCTGCCCGTGGGCGGGCGCCGTGTGCACGGCGCCGGTACCGGCGTCGAGGGTCACGTAGTCCGCGAGGATGACGGGCACTTCCCGGTCGAAGAACGGGTGGCGCAGCACCAGCCCCTCGAGCAGGGCGCCCTCGAAACGGGCCAGGGTCACGGAGTGCAGGGCGCCGTAGCGCCTGAGCGCCGCCTCGGCGAGCCCCTCGGCGAGCACGAGCAGGACCCCGCCTGACGCCAGTTGCGCCTCGACCAGCACGTAGGGCAGACCGGCGCCGAGGGCCACGGCCTGGTTGGCCGGCAGCGTCCACGGCGTCGTGGTCCAGATGGGCACCGACACCGGACCGCCCTCGCGGACCGCGAGCCGCCGGTACAGTTCCCGGTTGTCCACGACCTCGAACCGGGCGTCGAGCGCCGTGGAGGTCTTGTCCAGGTACTCCACCTCGGCTTCGGCCAGCGCGGACCGGCAGTCCAGGCACCAGTGCACCGGCTTGTAGCCCCGGAGCAGATGCCCGTTCTCGATGATCCGCGCGAAGCCGCGGATCTGCTCGGCCTCGAAGCGCGGATCCAGCGTCAGGTAGGGACGGTCCCAGTCGCCGAGCACGCCGAGCCGGCGGAAATCGCGCCGCTGGCTGTCCACCTGCTGCAGGGCGTATTCCCGGCAGGCCTTGCGGAACTCGGCGGCGGAGAGCTTCTCGCCGACCTTGCCCAGCTTCTTCTCGACCTGGTGCTCGATGGGCAGGCCGTGGCAATCCCAGCCGGGGATGTAGGGCGCGTCGAAGCCCGCCAGGGTCTTCGACTTGACGATGATGTCCTTCAGGACCTTGTTCACCGCATGCCCGATGTGGATGTCGCCGTTGGCGTAGGGCGGGCCATCGACGAGCAGGAAGCGCGGCCGGCCGGCCGCGGCCTTGCGGATCTGGCCGTAGAGATCCCGGTCGTGCCACTCCGCCAGCATCTGGGGCTCGCGCTTCGCCAGGTCGCCCTTCATCGGGAAATCCGTGCGCGGGAGGTTCACCGTGTTCCTGTAGTCCGTCACTGTCTCTCGTCCTCTGGTGGCGATTGCGGCCGCGGTTCAGTTCGTTGCCAGCGCCCGTCGGGCCTCGGCGGCATCCCGTTCCATCTGCCGGCGCAGCGCCTCGAGATCGTCGAAGCGGACCTCGTCCCGGAGCCGGGCCACGAAATCCACGGCGATCTGCCGCCCGTAGAGGTCGCCCGTGAAGTCGAAGACGTGCACCTCCAGCAACGGCTCGACCCCATCGACCGTCGGGCGCGTGCCCACGCTCGCCACGGCATCCAGCGCGCGGGTCGCCACGCCGTGCACGCGCACGGCGAAGATGCCGCTCACCGGGCTCACCCGCCGGTGCAGGCGCATGTTCGCCGTCGGAAAGCCCAGCTGCCGGCCCAGCTGCCGGCCGCGGCTGACCCTGCCCGCCATCCGGTAGGGCCGGCCCAGCAACCGCCCCGCCGTGGCCAAGTCACCGGCAGCCAGGGCGCTGCGGATCGCCGTGCTCGACACCCGCAGGTCACCCGACGTGACGCTGCCGACCTGCTCGGCGCCGAAGCCATGCTGCCGGCCGCCCGCGGCCAGGTGCTCGAACTGGCCGGCCCTGCCGCGCGCGAAACGGAAATCATCGCCCACCACCAGGTGCTTCACGCCCAGCGTGCGCACCAGCAGCCGCTCGATGAACTCCCCGGGCTCCATTTCCTGGAGCGCGCGGGCAAAGGGCGGGCAGTAGAGGTGGTCGATGCCGGCGTCCTCCAGCACCAGGACCTTTTCCCGCAGGCGCATGAGCCGCGCCGGCGCCTGCCGCGGGCTCATCACTTCCTGGGGCGTCGGCTCGAAGCTGAACACCAGGGACGGCACGCCGAGGCGCGCCGCTTCCTCAAGCACCCGGCCGAGAATCCGCTGGTGCCCCAGGTGCACGCCATCGAACACCCCGATGGTCGCGACACAGCCGGACGGCACCGCTTGAACACCCGGCCGGGGCCGGCGGAAAACATGCATGGGAACGGGGGGGACGCCAAAAACCGGGATTATAAGGGGTCGCCCGCCCGGAAGTTTTGCATCCGGAGGTCCCGGGGCCGGATGCCCACGGCGAGGAGCGCAATCACATAGGTGGCACCGCCGCCGCAGACGGCGGCGGCGAGCCAGAGGCAGCGCGTCCAGAAGCCCGCGTCGAGCCAGGCGGCCGTGGGCGGCGAGAAGGTGAGCAGCAGCACGGCCATCACGCCGGCCGCGACCGCCACCCGCAGGAGGAACCGTCCCCAGCCGGCAACCGGCTGCAGCACGCCGCTCCGGCGAAGGCCCCGGTAGAGGAGCCCCGAATTGATGAAGGAGCCCAGCGACGTGGAGAGTGCCAGGCCCGCGTGGGGGGCTTCCCCGCCGGCCAGTGCCCAGGGCACCACGAGCACGAGGTTGATGACCATCGTCGAGCACAGGGAAATGAGGCCGACGCGCACGGGGGTGGCCGTGTCCTGCCGCGCGAAGTAACCGGGCGCCAGCACCTTCACCATCGTGAAGCCCGCCAGGCCGGCCGCGTAGGCGACCAGGCTGTAGGTGGACTGGTCCACGTCCCGGGCGGTGAACTCCCCGCCGTAGAACAGCGTGACCAGCATCGGGCCCGCGAGCAGCATGAGGCCCAGCGTGGCCGGAATGACGATGAGGATCACGAGGCGGAGCGCCCAGTCGAGGGTGCGGCCGAAGTCGGCCGCCGCCTTGGCGGCGTGCTGGCGCGACAGGCTGGGCAGCAGCACGGTGGCCAGCGCGATGCCGAACACGCCCAGCGGGAACTCCATGATCCGGTCCGAGTAGTACAGCCAGCTGATGCTGCCCGTGACGAGGAAGGAGGCAATGAGCGTGTCGAGCAGGATGCTGACCTGCGCCACGGAGGACCCGAACAGGCCCGGCACCATCAGCTTCAGGATCTTGCGGACGCCGGGATGCGTCCAGCCCCAGGCCGGCAGCGGCAGGAGGCGGATCCGGGCCAGGGACGGCAGCATGAACGCGAGCTGCACGACGCCGGCGGCGAACACGCCCGCCGCCAGGGCCATGCCGGGGCGGTCGTACAGCGGCGCCACCCAGACGGCAAAGACGATCAGCACGACATTGAGCACGACGGGCGAGAAGGCCGCCGCGACGAAGCGCTGGTAGCTGTTCAGTATCCCGCCCGCGAGGGCGGCCAGGGACACGAAGAGCAGGTAGGGAAACGTCCAGCGCAGCATGTCCACGGCGAGGGCATACCGGCCTGCCTCGCCGCCCGCGGCGTCCGCGCCCACGCTCTCCGTGGCAAAGCCCGGCGCAAAGACCGCGATGAAGACGGGCGCGGCCAGGGCGCCCACGGCCGCCAGGCTGGACAGGATGACGCCCAGCGTCCCGGCCGCGCGCCGGACCAGTTCCCGCACCTCCTCGTGTTCCCGGGTCTGGTCGTACTCGGCGAAGACCGGCACGAAGGCCTGGGAGAAGGCGCCCTCGGCGAAGAACCGCCGGAAGATGTTGGGGATGCGGAAGGCGACGAAGAAGGCGTCCATGACGAAGGACGCGCCGAAGAGCCGGGCATAGACCACGTCCCGGACGAGGCCCAGGATGCGGGAGAGCAGCGTCCAGGCACCCACGGTGCCGGTGGACCGGAGCAGCTTGCGGCCGCTGGGTCCCTGGCTCTGGTGGCCGGAAGGAACGGGGGGCTGTGGGGAATCGGTCATGCGCGCCTCAAGTCTACCCACGCCGCGTTCGGGCCGCGTCAGTTCCCGCCGGTTGACTTCCAGCGGGGGAAACCAAAGAATACGCGCCCGTCGCGGGGGTCCGCGGCCCTCACCCCAGTCTGGAAGTACCCGTGGCGAATACCAAGTCTGCAGCCAAGCGCGCCAAACAAGGCGAACGTCGTCGTCAGCATAACGTTGCCCTGCGCTCGCGCATGCGCACCGCGATCAAGAAGGTCATCAAGGCCATCGAGGCGGGCGATCCCGCCGTGGCTGCCGCCGCCTTCAAGACCGGCGCCGCCGAGGTGGCGAGCATGGTGAACAAGGGCCTGACCCACAAGAACAAGGCTGCCCGGCACCAGAGCCGGCTCAACAAGGCCGTCAAGGCCATCTCGACCAAGAAGAAGTAGGAGCGCCCCGCAGGAGCGCTCTGTAGGAGCGCCTTCAGGCGCGATCCCCAGCGCGATCCCCGGCCCCCCCGTCCGCTTCGTCCGCCGTCGCGCCTGAAGGCGCTCCTGCGGCGGGATCAGCCGCCACCGCGAGCTGCTCCAGCCGCGTCATCAGGTCCCGGGTCAGGCGCTCCGTGCCGTCGCCGGTCAGCGCGCTGATCCGGTAGACCCGCGGTCCCTCCTCGCCCCCGGCGGACATGCCCAGCGCCGCGCACACTTCCTTCTCCAGGCGCTCCGCCTCCCCGGCGCTGACCAGGTCGGTCTTGTTCAGCACCAGCCAGCGTTCCCGGGCTGCCAGCTCCGGGCTGAAGCGCTGCAGCTCCCCGACCACCGCGACGGCGTCCGCGGCGGGATCGCTGCCGTCGAAGGGCGCCAGGTCGACGAGATGCACCAGCAGCCGGGTCCGGCCCAGGTGCTTCAGGAAGCGGATGCCGAGCCCTGCACCTTCGGCGGCGCCCTCGATGAGGCCGGGGATGTCGGCCATGACGAAGCTGCGCATGGGGCCGACGGCGACCACGCCAAGGCCGGGGTGCAGCGTGGTGAAGGGATAGTCCGCCACCTTGGGCCGGGCCGCCGACACGGCGCGAAGCAGGGTGGACTTGCCCGCGTTGGGCTTGCCGAGCAGCCCCACGTCGGCCAGCAGGCTGAGCTCGAGGCGGAGCGTGCGGTGCTCGCCCGGGGTGCCCGGGGTGGACTGGCGCGGGGCCCGGTTGACGCTGCTCTTGAACCGGGTGTTGCCCCGCCCGCCCTCGCCGCCCGCGGCGACCCGCAGGCGCTGGCCGTCGGTCGTGAGATCGCCGAGCAGTTCGCCGGTGTCGGCCTCGTAGACCCGGGTGCCGCAGGGCACGGGCACTTCCAGGGACTCCCCGCCCCGGCCCGTGCAGTCGGACCCGGAACCGCCCTCGCCGCTCTTCGCCGCGAAGCGCCGGTTGACGCGGAAGTCCGCCAGGGTATTCAGGGCACGGGTGGCCACGAGCCAGACGCTGCCGCCATCGCCGCCGTCGCCGCCGTCCGGCCCGCCCCGGGGAATGAATTTCTCCCGCCGGAAGCTGACGCAGCCGGGACCGCCGTTACCGGCGGCGACCCTGACGGTGGCTTCGTCGACGAATTTCATGGGTGCCTCGGTGAGCTGGGGCCCAGAGACGAAAAACCCCGCTGGCGCGGGGTCTTTCTACCGGGCTGGACGAAAGTCAGCCTGGACGATGACGTTCAGGCGGTGGCGGGGACGACGTTGACGATGCGGCGGCCGCCCTCGCCCTTGACCTCGAACAGCACCACGCCGTGGGCCTTGGCGAACAGCGTGTGGTCACGCCCCATGCCCACGTTCCGGCCGGGGTGGTACTCGGTGCCCCGCTGCCGGACCAGGATGTTGCCGGCGAGCACGGACTCGCCGCCGAACTTCTTGAGGCCCAGGCGCTTCGACTCGGAATCGCGGCCGTTACGTGTGCTGCCGCCAGCTTTCTTGTGTGCCATGACTCAAATACCTCGATATCTTCAGACTGACGTCAGGCGCCGGCGGCGATGCCGGTGATTTCCACCAGCGTGAAGGCCTGGCGGTGACCGTGCATGCGCTTGTAGGTGGTCCGGCGCTTGAACTTGATGACGGTGATCTTGTCGTGACGATCCTGGGCGACCACCGTGGCGGTGACCCTGGCACCCGGCAGGAGCGGCTTGCCGACCTGCACGTTGGCGCCCTCGCCGACCATCAGCACGTCGCCGAACTCGACGGTGTCGCCGGCGGCGGCCTCGAGTTTCTCGATCTTCACTTTCTCGCCCTGGCTGGCACGGTACTGCTTGCCACCAGTCTTGAATACTGCGTACATCGGTTATTCCTGGAACGCCAGGAATTTCCTGGCGGGGGCCCGGGGGTCAACACAACCCCGCGAAAAGCCGACGAATTCTAGAGGTTTGGCTGGCCGGTGGCAACCTCGCCGGCGCACCCGCCGGGCGGGCCCAGCACTGCATCGAGGCGCCCCGCGAGCCGGACCCCCGCCTGGACCAGCCGCCGGTCGATGGTGGCCCTGGCCGCCGCCAGGTAGGCCGCTGGCGGTGCGGGCAGGTCCGCGCTCCGGCTGAAGCCGTAGACCTGCCGCCGGAGCGCCAGGGATTCCCGCGCCCAGTCCAGGGGCGTGGCCCGCTGCCAGCGGTCCAGTTCGTCAGGCCCCGGGCCGGGCAGCGACCGCGCCCGGTCCCTTGGTCCCGGGCCGCCGGGGAGCCGCAGGGGCTCGCCGTCCCACAGGGCGTGCAGGTTCGACTTTCGTCCGTCCACCAGCACTGGCACCAGGTTCCCGCCGCGATCCTCCGCCCGGCCCACGTGCAGCGGCTGGTGGATATCCACGACGAAGTGCACGACGAAACGCAGGGCGATGCCGCGCTGGCGGATGGGCAGGGAGCGGTCGGCCAGCTCCTTCTCGAAGCGCGCCAGCGCCGCGAGGACGTTGTCCGGACCCCTCCGGGCCGCACGCGCCACCGAGCCCCGGTCTGACACGTTGATGAAGTGCCAGGGCCGCGTGTGCTCCCACTCCGGCTGGCGCCGGATCATGTCGGGCCACAGGCCCGCCTCGGCCAGCGTCATGCCGCCGAGTAGTGGCGCGAGCGCCGCGCGGGTGTCCGTGCAGAGGTGGCGTTCGGCCACGTGGCCCGCGACCCGGTGCCCGGACGGGCCGAACGCCAGGGCGGACGGTGACCATGCCCACAGCGCCGCGGCGGCCCACACACCGGCAAGCCGAAGAATCCGCCGGGTAGCGAGCTGTTTTGCATGGTGTACAGCACGGCGCATCGCGGGCATTATTCGTGTCGCAATGCACCTCGTCCAACCCGAATTCCCGCGATTTGACCTGGAAGCAGTGCGCGCCCTGCTCGGCGACGACTGGCCCGCCGTCAACCGGGAGATCACGGCCCGCCTGCAGAGCGACGTGGCGCTGGTCAACAGCGTCGCCCACTACATCGTGGGCGGCGGCGGCAAGCGGCTGCGGCCGCTGATCACCCTGCTCGCCGCCCGGGCCTGCGGCTACCGCGGCGACCGGCACGTCATCACCGCGGCGATCATCGAGTTCATCCACACGGCCACCCTCCTCCACGACGACGTGGTGGACGCCTCCGACCTGCGCCGCGGCCAGGACACGGCGAACAGCGTGTTCGGCAACGAGGCGAGCGTCCTGGTGGGCGACTTCCTCTACTCCCGGGCCTTCCAGCTGATGGTGCAGGTGGGCCAGATGCGGATCATGGACGTGCTGGCCGATGCCACGAACACCATCGCCGAGGGCGAGGTCCTGCAGCTCATGAACTGCAAGGATCCGGACACCACCGAGCAGCGCTACATGGACGTCATCTACCGCAAGACGGCCAGGCTGTTCGAGGCCGGCGCCCAGATCGGCGCGATCCTGGCCGACCAGACCCGGGCCGTCGAGGAAGCGCTGGTCGATTACGGCCGGGAGCTCGGCCTCGCCTTCCAGCTGGTGGATGACGCGCTGGACTACAGCGCCAACCCGGGCGAGCTCGGCAAGCAGGTGGGCGACGACCTGGCGGAAGGCAAGCCCACGCTGCCGCTGATCTACGCGCTCCAGCGGGGCACGCCGAAGGAGCAGGTGATGATCCGCCGGGCCATCGAACGGGGCGGCCGGGAAGACATCCGGCCGATCCAGGAGGCCATCCAGACCACCGGCGCGCTGGCCTACACCGCCGCGAAGGCCCGGGACTGCGCGGCCCGGGCCCGGTCAGCCCTGGCCCCGGTGCCCGACTCCCCCTTCAAGACCGCCCTCACCGACCTGGCCGATTTCGCCGTCGACCGCCGTTACTGACGCCGTCCGCCGCGCCCTATACAATGGCGCCCCCGTTCGGGGTGTAGCTCAGCTTGGTAGAGCGCTTGCTTCGGGAGCAAGAGGTCGCAGGTTCGAATCCTGTCACCCCGACCAGTTGACCGGTCGGTCGAATCCCGCCCCCAATTCCAGGCCGTCACTGCCGGGTCGCGCCAAAGGACTCCGTCAGGGCCAGCAGCCTGGCAAGCTCATCGGCGTCGTCGTGCTTCCCCATGTCCCGCAGGCGTGCCACGCAGGTAGCGCTCGAGGCCTGCCCCTCCACTCCAACCGCGATGATGTGCAGATCCATCATGCGCACCAGGAGGCCTTGCAGTTCGTCGATGGTCAGCTTGCGGGGTACTTCGCTCATGCTGCCCGGCCGTCGAAGCTACAGGGAGCTGAGGATCGCGAAGTATCGTTCGCGACTCATGCCCGCCGTCCTGAGGTTGTTCTTGATGATGAACACGGGGACATGCGTCCCCTGCTGAATGATGATGGGCCGGGCGATACCGGGCTTCACCATGGCGATGTGCGATCCGTGCTGACGGCTACGCGTGAATCCTTCTGCCTCAAACACCTTGACCAGCGTGCGCCAGTCAATAGGCGCGAGCTTCTGGGACATTCTGCAGCGTGGCGAATGGCAGGGGCACGTCGATCATGTCGGCGGAGCTATCGCTCCCCTCTGCGAGAGACGCAAAGCCGCACTCCTTGAGCGCGGCGTCCAACTGACCCCGCTCGTAGCAGGACATAAACCACAGCTGCATTGCTTCGACTAACGCCGCCAGCGCCTCCGGCCGTGAGGCTCCGTGGCTCGCCACGTCGATTCCGGGCGTGTGCGCAATGATCGCGCCGCCGTCCTCGGTGTACTCGACGGGCAGGCGAACAGTGAACTGGATGTGCTGGCCGGGTGCCATGTAAAGAATCATGGTGCGGCGGGACCCTCGGCGCAAGGCTGCGGCGCACATCCGGCCCGCCAATGCGCCCGGACGGGCCTCAGTCCCCCTGTGTCGGGCACCGCAGCGACGATGGATCCGCGGGTGAGCAGCCTCCCGTTGATCTCGGCCATGGCGTACGGTATGCGCATGCTCCACACGGTAGGTCCGGGATCTTGCCGGGTCCAGGCGCCAATCCGATGATTTCGCCCAGATTCGGTTTGACCCACCGCCGCATGGTCACCCACTAGAGGGATCCATCTGCTCGACTCTGGGCTATTGTCAGCGACCATTCCGGCGCCATAACAACAACAGGGAGCAGCGTAATGACTACCTCCACGAGCAGTTCACCACTCACCCTGGATTCCGTGGTTTCGGCGCTCAATGCAAATAAGATCCGCGCCACCTATGGTGCGGTTGCCGGTATCGTCGGCGGTCATGCGATTGGGATCGGGCGGAGACTTCCCGAGCGCAGTCCCCGATATAGCTGGATTGTCAGCTCCCGGAACGGCCTGCCGACCGGGTATGACCCCAAGGACATCCATCCTGACCTGCCTGGTTCGAATCTGCTGCGGACTGCAGATGAACTGAGAGACCTGCTCCAACAGCATTAACCTATCAGTGGAGGACGCGAGACGCAGGATCGGCGCCGTCAACCGGACCAGTTTTCCAGTTCCCGCACCAACTCCTCCAGCATCTCATCGCCCAGCCACTCGAAGGCCGGCATGGGTCGCCCCGTCACGTTGCCCGGCTCTCCCGGCATCCGCCCCTTGCGGAGGAAGCCCTCGAGGTCCGCTGGACTGGCTCCCCGCACAAAGGACGACTCCACCAGGTTGACCCCGAGACCCGGCAGGCCCCGCCCGTCGGCACCGTGGCAACTGGCGCAATAGTCGGCGAACGGTCCCGCAGTCCCTGAGGCGACAGGCGCCTCCTCGCCCGCCAGCGCGAGCCGCGCCGGCATCCCGAACGCGGCGACCGGCGGTGGCGCGGCAGCCTCGATCGAGGCAGCAACAGACTCATCCACCACCACGCCGCCCGGCACCAGGACCAGCAGCGCATAGACCCCGAGGACCGCGGCGCCCGCGCTCGCCGCCAGCGCGCCCATCTGGCGCCTGGCGGTGATCTTCAGGCGCGGCAGCGAATTGATCAGCGCAAGCAGCAGGATCGCGGTGCAGACGACCGCGGCGACGCGGAGGATGAAGACCAGCATCTCCGGCGACCAGATGCCGCCGCCGTCGAAGATGGCGGTGAGCTGATCGGCCGCGTCGGGCGTGAGATGGCCGAAGCCCGTGTGGGTCCAGTTGGTCTCGTAGTAGTCCTGGGTCGCCGCGAACAGGCTCGCAATGAGCGCGAAGCCGAAGGCATAGCCTGCCTGGCGGATCGTCCCGAACAGGCCCGACACCATGCCGGCCCGCTCGGGCGGCGCGTTGGCGAGCAGCAGCGCGTTGTTCGGCGAGAAGAACAGGCCGGTCCCGATGCCGATCACGATGAGCGGCAGGTACAGCCCGGCCGCCTCCGTGTTGATGGTCACGAAGAGCAGCAGCAGGTAGCCGGCGCCGCGGACGATGGCGCCGGCGGAGGCCAGCCACTCCGCGTTCCAGCGGTCGGCGGCCCGGCCCGCCCAGGGGCTCATGACGGTGGTGCAGAGCGCCGACACGGCCATGATGAAGCCCACGTCCCAGGCCCGCATCTCCAGGCCGTTGATCAGCACGATGGGCAGGACGAACAGGGTCAGCGGCAGGCTGGCGAACATGGCGGCGAAGGCGACGCAGGCCCGGGAGAACGCGGCGCTGTTGCTGAACAGGCCGAGGTCGATCAGCGGCTCGGCGCAGGTCCGCTCCCGGCGCATGAACAGCCAGAAGAAGACGAAGCCCGCGGCGAAGACCAGCCAGACCAGCGGGTCCAGGTGGTTGTCCTCCACGGGCAGCCGGTTGCAGCCAAAGAGCACGCCGAACAGGGCCCCCGTCAGGTAGAGCGCGCCGGGGATGTCGAAGCGACGGCTGGCGCCGGCCACCGCCATGGGCTGGCGATAGTCGAGCGCGAGCAGCGCCAGGACGATCGTCAGGATCGCGAAGGGAATGCGGCTGGCGAACGTCGCCCGCCAGTCGTAGGCGTCCAGCAGCCAGCCCGCGAAGATCGGGCCGAGGATGAAGCCCGCCGCGTTCGCCGCCTGCAGGAGGCCAAGCGCGCGGCCCCGCTTCTCCGGCCCGTAGATGCGGGTGGCAATGGCGAACGTCGTCGGCAGGAACAGCGCCATGCCCAGCCCCTGCACCAGGCGCAGGCCGATCAGCACGGGCACGTCAGGCGCGAAGGTGCAGGCGATCATCGCCAGCGAGTAGATGACGGTCCCCACCTGGAACAGGCGCACGTGCCCCCAGGCATCCGCCATGCGCGCCGCCAGCAGCATCGGACCGGTGGCGGCGACCAGGTAGCCCAGGGCCACCCAGACGATCTCGCTGGTGCTGGAGTCCAGGTCGTCGATCATGTCCGGGAAGGCGAGCGGCAGGAAGCTGGAGTCCAGGCTCGCCATCAGGCTCGCCAGCAGGAGCGCCGACATGATGAGGAGCACCCGCCCCCGGGAATAGGCGGTCACGGCTTGAGCGTGCCGAGGAACCCGGCGGCGGCGATCAGCAGCCACATGGTGAGCGCGGCGACGATGGCCTTGCGGCGGCGGACCCGGAGCATCGCCTCGCCCGTGGCGGTATCACCGGACTGCAGCCGCGCGATGGCCGGATACCACTGGCCGCTGATCCGGCGCAGGACGATGCCGTCGGCAATGATGGCGGCGAACAGCAGGAACTTCATTGACAGCCAGCCGGGCACGATGCTGTCGGCCGCCGTCAGGCCCTTGAAGCCCAGGGTGAGCATGCCCGCGAGGAGCAGCACGCGCAGTCCGAGGTCGAGCTGCAGCACCGTCCCGATCAGGGGGTTCCCGTGGGCGAAGTGCACCCAGAGCAGCACGGCGATCCACGCCGCGGCACCGGCCCAGAGCACCGGCAGGACGGTCGCGGGCAGCGGCGCGCCCCAGGCCAGCGCCAGGCTGAAGCCCACCGGCAGCATCAGCACCAGGGAGATCCGGGGCGCCACGTCGATGGCCATCACCAGGTCCCGGATGCGATTGCGCTCCACGACTGTCAGTCCCGGGCGCGACATCCAGCCGCCGCCGAGGAACACGCCGAAGTCCGCGCCCAGCCAGTAGACAAACAGCAGGATGTGCACGAAGCGCAGGAGGGTATGGGAATCAGCGTCCACGGGTTCCGCCGGGTTGTCCTATTGTCATAAACATATAACGCCCTCCGTCCGGTTCCAACCCGGCCGCAACGAAAAGGCCCCGGCCGCTTGCGCGACCGGGGCCCTGTTCTCGTCTGCCGTCAGGTCGTTGGTCTGCGTGCCGTCTAGTTCGGCGCGTCGCAGTCCGTCCGGGACAGAACCACGCGGCGGTTCTGCGCCCGGCCTTCCTTGGTCTTGTTGTCGGCGATCGGCTGGCTCTCGCCGGCGCCGGAGGCCTTCAGGCGGCTCGGATCGATGCCCCTGGTCGCCAGGTAGTCCACCGTGGACTGGGCGCGCCGCTCCGACAGGCCCTGGTTGTAGGCCTCCGAACCGGAGCTGTCCGTGTGGCCCACGACCGTGCCCGAGATGAACTTCAGCCGCGTGAGGTTCTCGGCCACTTCATCGAGGACCTTCTTGTCCTCGGCGGTGAGTTCGGCCGAGTTCAGCTTGAAGGTCAGCTGGCGCGTGACGTCGCAGGTGCAGCCCTGGGGCCCGACCCGTTCGCCCCGCGGCGTGTCGGGGCACTGGTCGTTCGCGTCGATCACGCCGTCGCCGTCCGTGTCGGCCGGCGGTGCGGGCGGCGGCGGCGGCGGGGGCGGGGGAGCCGCGGCGGCGACCGGGGCGGCAACCGCCACCGGTGCGGCCTTGGAGCCCAGCGCCAGGCTGAAGCCGACGTTGACGAGGATGTCGGTCAGGTTGTCCGACGCATCCTGGCCCCGGGCCAGCGCTTCGGTCCGGAGCGACAGGCGGCTGCCCCACAGCTTCGTCAGGACGCCAACGCCGAGCTGGCCCTGCAGGTCGTCGCCGTCCTCGCTGCCGATGTCCGTGTTGACCACGCCGAGGCCAGCCAGGATGTAGGGCGAGAACGTGCCGGACCGGTTGTAGATGTTCATCAGGTTGACGTTGACCGCGGACTGCTCCTGGTCGGGATAGGCGACGAGGCCGACCCCTTCCCCACCATCGAACGTGCCATCGCCGTCCATGTTCAGCCGCTGGAAGTCGAACTCGATGTTGAAATGCTCGCTGAGCGCGTAGCCAAAACCCACGGCTCCGCCGGCAAAATCATCATCAACGTGCCGGTCGCTGTCCGCGAAGATGTAGGTGCCGAGGCCCTTCAAATAGGCCTGACCGACCTCTTCGGCTGCCTGGGCCACCGCAGCGCCCAGGAGCAACGAGGCTCCGATAGCGGTGGTCGTGATCGCCGTTGTTCGTCGCATGTTTAGGTATCCCCTGGATGGTGGTTCTTGAAGCCGATGGTGGTGCTGCAGAAGGCACGTTGCGGGTGGCCCGCCCCACGTTGTGCAATAACTTAACCCACTCGCAGGGCCTTTGCTACGGCCGCGAACGGGGTGGCGACCCCGCAACAGGGGGGCCCTGACGCCCGGGACCGGGCCTGCCCGGGCGCCGCCCCGGCCCCTGGAAGCGTGAACCGGCTCAACGCCGGGACACGGCCCCTTTCCTATGCTCCGCCCGTTCCTTTCCGGATGGGCCATCATGCAAATCTCAGCCAACGGCGCCACGCCCCGCGGCCAGCGGGGTTTCACGCTCGGGGAAGTGCTGACGACCCTGGGGGTGCTGGGCGTGAGCCTGTCCCTGGCCGTGCCCAGCTTCGACCGGGCCGCCCAGAGCAACCTGCGGGCCACCGCGATCAACGAACTGGTGGCGACCCTGCACCTGGCCCGCAGCGAGGCGCTGGCCCGGAATGCATCCATCGCCGTCTGCCCGAGCGCCGACGGGCAGACCTGCGCCCCCGTCGCCTGGGAGGCCGGCTGGATCCGGTTCGTGGACAGCAACGGCAACTACCGGGCCGACGACGGCGAGGCGGTCCTGGGCGGCGCGCCGGCAATTGCCGGCCTCGAGATCCGCACGGCGAAGTTCGCGACGGCCTTCGCCTACGGACCCACCGGCCGGGTGTCCGCCCCGGATTCGTCCGCGACGGGCGGCGATTTCATGTTCTGCGGGACGGCCCGGGGCCTGACGCCCCAGGTGGTCCTCATTTCGGCACTGGGACATCCGGTCCTCGCCGGGCAGCGCGCCGACGGCCGGCCGGCGGACTGCGACACCGCCTGAGCCCGCCCGTCAGCGGGAGGTGGCACCGCCGGAGCCGGCGATCCGCCCCCCGGCTTTTGTAGCGCCCAAACAACAGAACGGCAGCCCCTTTCGGCTCAATCGGTTGGCTTCATTGCACCTGTAGTTTTTTTGCAGCTATGATCGGCCGTACGGGGCATTCATTTCTGGCGCACTTCAATCAGGGGAAACACGTACTCATGAGCAGCAAGCAGGATTCCGAGCGCTACGGGCCGTTGCCCAGGGGGGCCACGCAACTGGCGATGCTGACTGGTGCCGTCGCCGGCATCCAGCAGGCTCCCGCCCTGGCACAGACCGCCGCGGCCGAGGGCACCCAGGAAATCATCGTGACCGGCTCGCGCATCAGCCGCATCGAAGGCGAGACGGCCAGCCCGGTGCAGGTGCTGACCTCGGAATACATCAAGGAATCCGGCGCGGTGACGCTGGGTGAACTCCTGCAGAAGATTCCCGCCGTCGGCGGCGCCGCGGCCAATCCGGCCGTCAACAACGGCGGCGGCGAAGGCGCGAGCAACATCGAGCTGCGCGGCCTGGGCGCCGAACGCACCCTCGTGCTCCTCAATGGCCGGCGCTACGGCGCACTGGGCCGCACCACCAGCGCGGTGGATGTCAACTCGATCCCGGTCGGCATGATCGAGCGGGTCGAGGTCCTGAAGCAGGGCGCCGGCGCCATCTACGGCTCGGATGCGATCGGTGGCGTGGTGAACTTCATCACCAAGACCAGCACGGATGGCGCCGACATCAGCGTGGACTACGGCCAGTCCAGCGAGAGCGACGGCGAGCGCAAGGGCGTGTCGGTCTCCTGGGGCGCCCAGAATGACACCAGCAACGTCATGCTGGGCTTCAATTACAACAAGCAGGACGCCATCTCGGCGGGCGACCGGGCCTACTCGCGGAACGCCCTGTACTTCTACGGCTCGGTCTTCGAAGGCGGCTCCAGCAGGACCCCCAGAGGCCGCTATTTCTTCGATACCACGAGTGGCGAGGGCCTGGCCGGAGCGTACCCGGACTGCAATCCCGCTGGCGGCATCACGCGCATCGAGGGGGCGCCGGGCAGCAGCCTTGCCGACTTCCGCTGCTATGTCAGCTCCGGCACGCCGAACGACTCCTACAACTACCAGCCGCTCAACCTGGTGCTGACGCCCCAGGAGCGCTCCAGCGTCTTCGCCCTGGCCAGCACCGACCTGAGCGACGACATCCAGATGTACGGGGAGTTCCTCTACAACCGCACCACGTCGGGTTTCCAGATCGCCCCGCTGCCCTTCGATGCGCGCAGCGACAATGTCGTGATTTCCGCCGACAACATCTACAACCCCTTCGGCATCAGCTTTGGCGGCCAGGAGACCGTCCTCGTCCCCGACCCGGACAACCCCGGCGAGTTCCTCGAGAAACTGGTCAATCCCAACGCTACCTTCCGCCTGGAATCCCTGGGCAACCGGGCGAATTCCGTGGAGACCTGGCAGGGCCAGGTCACCGGCGGCTTCCGGGGCGCCCTGCTGGACACGGGCTGGAGCTGGGACGCCAGCTACTCCTACAACCGCATGGACCAGGACCGGGAGTACTTCGGCTATCCCTTCAAGACGGGCTTCGCGAACGCCCTGGGGCCGTCCTTCCTCGACGGGGACGTGCCCCGCTGCGGCGTGCCCGGCGCGCCGATCGCCGGTTGCATACCCTTCAACATCTTCAACCCGACGGACGAGAGCCAGGTGGCGGCCATCCAGTCGCTGTCCGCGGTCTATACCGACAAATACGAGTACGAGATGCAGTCGGCCGTGCTGGCCCTGGAGGGCGGGCTCTTCGACCTGCCCGCCGGCACCGTGCAGGCCGCCGGCGGCGTCGAGTACCGGGACCAGAGCGGCAAGTTCGACACGGACTTCCTGACCCAGGGCGTGGCGCCCTTCTACAAGGACTGCCTCCTCTCCAGCGACACCTGCACCGGCGATTCCTACGGCCAGTTCGACGTGACGGAGGTCTACGGCGAGATCTTCCTGCCGATCGTCAAGGACGCGCCCTTTGCCCGCTCCCTGAACGTCACCCTCGGCATCCGCTACTCGGACTACTCCACCTTCGGCGACACCACCAACGGCAGCTTCAAGGTGGAGTGGAAACCGGTGGACTCCCTGCTGGTCCGGGCCTCCTACGCGGACATCTTCCGGGCCCCGACCATCTACGACCTCTACCAGGCGCCCACGGCCAGCGCCGAGACCTTCACCGACCCCTGCGTCGGCCTGACGTCCGCCCAGCTCGCCGGCAATCCGAACTACGCCCTGGCCTGCGAGGGCGTGACCCCGGACAGCGGCTTCGCCCAGCCCAACGCCCAGATCGATGCCCAGCAGATCGGCGGCGCCGTCGCTGGCTTCGACCTCCGGCCCGAGGAGGGTGAGGCATTCACCGCCGGCTTCGTGTACCAGCCGGAGGCCCTGCCGGGGCTGTCCCTGAGCGTCGACTACTGGAGCTACTCGATCGACGACGTCATCCAGCAGATCGACGTGAACGTGGCCGCCGACACCTGCGTCCAGACGGGGTCGCCCCTGTACTGCAATCTCATCAACCGCTTCCCCGACGGCACCATCTTCCTCTTCGTGACGCCCACGGTGAACCTGGGCTCCCTGGACACGGACGGCGTCGACGTGAGCGTGGCCTACGCGTTCCCGACCACGGCCATCGGCGACTTCCGGGCGGGCCTCGACGGCAGCTACACCAACAGCTACGAGAGCGAGGTCATTGCCGGCGGCGGCGTCACCGAGGTGGACGGCTACTACGACCGCCAGTACGGCAACATCGCCAAGTGGCGGGTGCAGGGCAACGTCGGCTGGGCCTGGAACGACTTCAACGCCCTGCTGGTGGGCCGGTATATCGACTCAGTGAAGCTGTCGGATCCGGACGGCGCCCCGGGCATCCAGCCCGACCTGGAGATCGCCTCCCAGATCTACTGGGATTTCACCGCGGGCTACACGCTGGCCAAGACCAACACGAAGTTCCTGCTGGGCGTGAACAACATGTTCGACAACCAGCCGCCGATCCTCTACCAGAACAACGTGACCAACGCGAACACCGACGTGGAGACCTACGACACGATCGGCCGCTACTTCTTCGGTTCGATCACCCAGAAGTTCTGAGCCGGATCGAACGTGCAGACCCGGGGCCGCGCGGCGCCAGCCGCGCGGCCTTTTCCGTGGGCGCGACCGTCCGGTGGCCCGGGCGATGCTGAACGATCCGGAAGACACTGACGCGCTGGCCCGCTGCCAGGAGCTCACGCGCCGGCAGCCGGGCCGGAGTGCCCACTGGGTCAACCTCGGCACGACCCTGCGCCGGCTGCACCGGTACGAGGAGGCGCTCGCCGCCTACATCCAGGCGGCCGCCCGGGGCGAGGCCTCCCCCAGCTTCCTCTACAACGTCGGCCTCCTCCACCAGGACCGGGGCGACTACGACTCGGCACGCCGCGTCCTCGCGGATGCCCTGCAGAAGGCGCCGGAGGACTTCGAGATCCGCCGCCAGTACGCCCAGTGCTGCTACGAGTCGCTGCACATCGAGGCGGCGACGGAGGCGCTGGCCGGGTGGCGCCAGCTCGAGGGCATCACCGGCGAGCAGCTCGCGTCGCTCGCCCTGCTGCTGCTGAACCTGGGCGAGGCGCAGGCGGCGACGGACGCCGCCGCGCGGGCCGCGGCCGATCCGGCGCCCTCTGCCCTGACACTGCTGCGACTGGCCCAGGTGCAGGAGCGCAGCAACCGGGTCGCCGAGGCCCGCGACACCCTGCGCCGGCTCGGGGACCTGCCGGGCGCCGCCGCGCTGGGCGAGGACCTCAGGCTGCTGGAGGCCCAGATCACCCTGCGGGAACGCCGTCACGAGCAGGCGATCGGGCAGTTCCAGGCCCTCGTGGCTGGTTGCACGGAGCCCGATCGCCGGCACCTCTACCTGTTCCCCCTGGCCAAGGCCCTGGATGCGGTCCGGCGCCACGCCGAGGCCTGGCAGTGCCTCGCGGACGCGCACCAGGCCCAGCTGCTGCACCTGGCCCGGACCAACCCGGAGTCGGCGGGCATGCGGGAGCCGCCCCTCCTGATCACCCGCCACGGCTGCGACAGCGCCGATATCGCCCGCTGGGACGAGACCGGTGCGCCGCCGGCCGGGGAAAGCCCGGTGTTCATCGTCGCCTTTCCGCGGTCTGGCACGACGCTGCTCGAGCAGATGCTGGATGCCCACCCGGCGCTCGTCACCATGGACGAGCAGCCGTTCCTGCAGCAGGCCATCGACCGGATCACCGACCTCGGGATCGACTATCCCGCCGCCCTCGCCGCGCTCACGGGCGAGCAGCTGGCAGGAATCAGGGAGCACTACTGGTCCCTGACCCGGCGCAAGGTCCGGCTGGCCCCCGGCCAGCGGCTGATCGACAAGAACCCGCTCAACCTGCTGCGGCTGCCGGCGATCCGTCGCCTGTTCCCCCACGCCCGGATCCTGCTGGCGATCCGGCACCCCTGCGACGTGGTGCTGAGCTGCTACATGCAGCACTTCCGCTCGCCGGAGTTTGCCCTGCTCTGCCGCGACCTGCCGACGCTGGCGCGGGGCTATCGGCGGTGCTTCGACTTCTGGTACGCCCAGGCCTCTTTGCTGCAGCCCGCGGTGCGGGAGATCCGCTACGAATCACTCGTGGGGGATTTCCCGGCCCAGGCCAGCGACATCATGGCGTTCCTGGGACTCGATCTCGACCCCGCCCAGCTGGAGCCGGCGGCCCACGCCCTGGCCAGGGGCTTCATCAGCACGCCCAGCTACGCCCAGGTGATCGAACCGGTGCACCGGCGCGCCGTGGGCCGCTGGTCGCCCTACCTGGCGTACTTCAGCGAGGCCCTCGGCCCGCTGCAGCCTTACCTCGACCGCTGGGGCTACCGGGCGGAACCGGGCTCAGAAGAGCAGGTAGGTTGAGAGGATGTACTTGTCGCCGGACACGGGCTCGAGGCCCGCGTGCTGGTACATCCAGTAGGGCGGGAACATCAGCAGGCGCCCCGCGCGGGCACCGACCTTGAGGCCGAGCTGGGGAAACTCCGTCTCCCCGCCCGTCTCCACGTCGTTCAGGTACCAGAGGAACACCAGGTACCGGTTGGCGACGTCATGGACCGAATCGAAGTGCGGCTGGAAGCACTCGCCGGCGCCCGGCCGGTAGCGCTTGAGGATCAGGTCGGCCGTCTTCGGCGAGTCGGGCACGGGGATGGGCGCCAGGCCGATGTCGGCGTTGTAGCGGTCCAGGGCCAGCGTGATGCGCCGCCGGAAGAAGGCCTGCAGCGTGGGCTCGGACAGCCGGGTGACATTGATCTCCGTCCAGGCGGATTCCTCGAGCCCGGCGCGGACCGTGCGCCCGTTGGGCTGGTGGAAGCGCGCGAGGCCGTGGAAGGAATCGATCATCCGCGCGCAGAGCGCCGCGTCCAGGTCGCCGTCGTAACTGCGGACGAAGTGCTCAAGGTTCACTGTAGAATCATAAGCCTTCGCCAGCCGACCGGAACCCATCCGTGACCGATGCCGCGCAGGAAGCCAGCGGGCTCTTGAGGTCCGGGCGCATTGAGGAGGCCGAGCAGGCCTTCATGCGCGTCCTCAGCGAAGACCCGTTCAACCTGCAGGCGCTCAACATCGTCGCGCTGGCCTCGCTGCGCCTCGGGCAGTTCCACCGGGCCCGGGAACTCCTCGACCGGGCGGTATCCGTCAGTCCCAACCATGCCGCCAGCCACCACCATCTCGGCCGGGCGGCGGAGCTCATGGGCGACCTGGCGACGGCGCGCGCGAGCTACGCACGGGCCACGCAGCTCGGCGCGGAACTCCCCGCCGCGCGCCTGCACCTGGCCGCGGTCCTCGAGCAGCTCGGC
The DNA here is from genome assembly GCA_016789845.1 of Chromatiales bacterium. Classification (GTDB taxonomy): domain Bacteria; phylum Pseudomonadota; class Gammaproteobacteria; order Steroidobacterales; genus SHZI01. The sequence goes on along the minus strand of JAEUQA010000064.1, from coordinate 4,432 downwards.
GAGCACCACGCGTCCCTGGTCCAGTACGCCCGGGTGATGTCCGACATGCAGGCCCGGGGCAAGTGGGTGGATGTCGCCACCACGCCGCCGGCGCTGGTGTCCCTGGTGGCCCATGCGGCCCAGGTCGTGCGCGCGGGGCGCCGGTCACTCTTCTTCGGGCTGCTCGAGCCGCTCCTGGCGGAATTCGGCCGCCCGGGGCTCGCGCGGGTCGAACGGATGCTGCGCATCCATCTCGGCGAGGAGGCGCAGGCGTGCCCCGATCCCCGCCAGCAGCCCACGTTCCTCTATTTCCCCGACCTGCCCGCGACCCCCTACTTCGATCGCGCGCTGCTCCCCTGGGTCGACGGCCTCGAATGCCGGGCCGGTGACATTCGGTCCGAGCTGCAGGCCGTGCTCGCGACCGACGCCGGAGCCGAGGACGTCTTCGGCTCGGCCGAGCTCGCCGCCCAGAACCTGAAGAGCGAGCGCGGCGCCCCGGGTTGGACCGGCTACTATTTCTACCGCCACGGGGAGCGGCGCGAGGCCAACTGCGCGGCCTGCCCCGTCACGACCGAAGCGCTGGACCGGCTGCCCCTGTCCCGTGTCCCCGCCCACGGCCCGGAGGTGCTGTTCTCGGTGTTCACGCCCGGCACGCACCTGCTCCCCCACCGCGGCGTGACGAACACGCGGGTCGTGGGACACCTCCCGCTGATCGTGCCACCCGATTGTGCGCTGCGCGTCGGCGGCGAGGAGCACGCCTGGCAGGAGGGCCGGGTGGTGGTCTTCGACGACACCTACGAGCACGAGGCCTGGAATCGCAGCGACCGGCTCCGGGTCGTGCTGATCTTCGACCTCTGGAACCCGCACCTGACCGAACTCGAGCGGGCGGCGGTCGCCCGTCTCGTCGTCGCCATGGGCGAGTTCCGCCAGGCCCTGGAGCAGGCCTGAGCCCATGCGGCTGCCCCGGCCCTTCTACCGGCTGCCCGTCCGGTTCGACGTGGAACGCCTCAGGGCGGAAGTGGCGGAGCTGCCGGCCGGCGCCTGGGCGCCGCACCCGAACGACATCCCCGGCAACGCCTCCGTGCGGCTGATCAGCGCCGAGGGCGGCGAGAACGACGATGTCACCGGCCGGATGCTGCCCACGCCCCGGTTGCGGGCGGCACCCTATCTCCGGCAGGTGCTCGCCAGCTTCGGGGTGGTCTGGAGCCGCTCGCGGCTGATGCGGCTCGCGCCGGGCGCCAGCGTGCCACCCCACGCGGACATCAACTACCACTGGTTTTCCCGGGTCCGGCTGCACATTCCCGTGCAGACCCACCCGGACGTTACGTTCCACTGCGGTGACGAGCAGGTGCACATGGCGGCTGGCGAGGCCTGGGTATTCGACAACTGGCGGCCCCATCGCGTGGAGAACCCCACCGGCGTCGAGCGGATCCACCTGGTCGCGGACACGTCGGGCACCGCCCCGTTCTGGCACTTCGTCGCCCAGGGCGAAACGCCTGCTGCCCAGTGGCGCCAGCACCGGTTCGACCCGGCCGCCGATGCCCGGGTGATGACCGAGAACAACGTCGCGCCGGCGATCATGCCGCCCGCCGAGGTGGAGCTGCTGCTCGGCGACCTGGGGCGCGAACTGGCGGCGCTGGACGGGAGCGACGAGGCGCGTTCCCGCCTCGCCCGGTACCGGCTGCTGTTCGAGGACTTCTGCCACGACTGGCGGCAGCTGTGGGCGCTGCACGGCGGGGACGGCAGCGGGCGGGCGGATTTCGAGCGCGCGTGCGAGGCGCTGCGGGCCGGCTCGCGCCAGCTGGGCGAGGCACTGGTCATGGCGACCAACGGCGTCGCCGCCCACCGGGTGCTCGAGGCCCGGGTGCTCCGGCACCTGCTGCGGGACGCGCAGTCTCCGGGTCCAAGGCGAAGCCCCGCGCGGCCGGCGGCGTTGCAGGCCCCGATCTTCATCGTCGCGGCCCCCCGCTCCGGCAGCACGCTGCTCTTCGAGACCCTGGCCGCCCACGGCGCCATCGCCACCCTGGGCGGTGAGGCGCACTGGCTCGTGGAGGCCCTCCCGGAGCTCAGGCCCGGCGGCGCCTGGACGGACTCCAACCGGCTGACGGCGGCGGCCATGACTCCCGCGGTGGGCAACCAGCTCCTGGCGGCGATCCGCGCGCGCCTGCAGGACAGCTCAGGTCAGCCCGCCGGTGACCGGCCGCTGCGCTTCCTCGAGAAGACGCCCAAGAACGCCCTGCGCATTCCCTTCTTCCACGCATTGTTCCCCGACGCCCGCTTCGTCTTCCTGTGGCGCGACCCGCGGGAGAACATCAGCAGCATCATCGAGGCCTGGCGCTCGGGCGGCTGGGTCACCTACCCGGGCCTGCCGGGCTGGGACGGGCCCTGGTCGCTCCTCCTGCCGCCCCAGTGGCAACAGCAGCGGGGACGCCCGGTGGAAGAGATCGCCGCCTGGCAGTGGGACAGCGCCAACCGCTACATCGGCGACGACCTGGCGGCCCTGCCCCGGGAGCAGTGGGCCGTGGTCCGCTACGACGAGCTGCGGGACGCGCCGCGGACGACGGTGGAACGACTCTGCGCGTTCCTCGGCCTGGAGGTGGATGCCAGCCTCGCCGGGCGGCTCGCGCAGCCACTGCCACTGTCCCGGCACACGCACACGCCCCCGGCGCCGGACAAGTGGCGGCAGAATGCGGCGCTGATCGACCGGGTCCTGCCCGCGGTCGAAAGCACCTGGCACCGGCTGCAGCAGCTCCGCTAGCTCAGGCCTCGAAGGCGTAGCCGTGCCGCCCGATGACCAGCGCGTCACGGCTTGCGACCCGGTCCCGCAGTTCCGCGTCGTAGTAGCTGCCGTAGGCGTCGTGCCGGGAGCTGTTGACCCGGGGAGCGCTCCGCAGGTACTCGCCCAGGCCGGCGCTGGCCGTGTAGCCGATGGCATCGAACAGCATGAGGAGCGCCTGGGGGAGTTCCTCCATCCGCCCGATGTGTGCCGGGCTCCCGCTGCCCGCGTACAGGTACTGGTAGAGATACGAATAGAAGCCGAGGCCGGTGCCCCGGATCGGCGCCAGGGCAAACCCGGGCAGGTTCAGGCCCCGGGACCCGTAGTCACGGGGCAGCAGGTCCACGAGGCGCGCGAGCAGCGCGTCGTCCCGCCCCAGGTCCAGCATCCTGTGGATGGTGTCCCTGAACCCCAGGCGTCCGTCGTCGCTGAGGACGCGGAAGAGCGCATTCGGCCGCGGCTTCTGCTGCTGGAAGCTGAACCAGGACACGTAGTAACTCCAGGGATTGCGCACCAGGCCGATGACCGGCAGTTGCCTGGCTGCTGCCGGTATCAGGCTGGCGGGCAGGTGATAGCCGACCTCCCGGGCGCCGGGCACGTGGCGGCGCAGGCCCTCGTTGACGAAGCTTCCCCCGGACTTGTGGAGGTGCAGGAACACGAACCATTCCGTCACCATCATCGCCGGGCGCCGGTCAGGTGCCGCTCGACCTCCGGGTCGTCCCGGCCCAGGGACCTTTCGCCAGCCGCGAGGAGCGCGAGCAAGGGCGGCGCGGGCAGGAAGTCGCAGATCAGGTGCGTGCGGGAGAGTTCCGGGTCCGCATTCCAGACGCCATGGCGGGTGCTGTTGTTCAGTGCCCAGGCCTCGCCGGCACGCATCCGGTAGCTGTAACCGGCGCAGTACATGAATACGCGCTCGCTGGTCGTGACCGGCACGTGGATCCGGATGGTCTTCGCAAAGTAGGGCGCGCGGTCGATGTGGGGCGCGATCGTCCCCCCCGCGGGCAGCCGGGCCAGGAGGCACCGGAGTGGCGGCGCGCCCAGGAGCGCCAGCACCTCCCGTGCACCGGGCAGGCGGTCCAGGAGGGGCCGGTCGTGGATGGGCAGCTCCCCCTCGGCCGGCGCGTGACCGCGGAGGAAGATGGCCTCGGCCGACCGGTGCACCCCCACCCGGCCATCGGTCGTGCCCCAGACCGCGGTGCCCAGGGACTCGATCTCCGCCGCCAGCCGGGCAGCATCGATGACGAGGGGCAGGCGCAGGCAGCCGCCGATGAGACGGTCCTTGTCGAGCAACGGCCGGTCCGGCAGATCCAGCATGGGTCCCAGTATAGGGGCACGCTGACTGACACGCGGACGACCTGGCAGCTGCCTTGCCTCCACACCCGGGACACGGTAGCGTTACCGCGCAACCTAACTAATAAGGGATGCCCGCCGCTATACGCGGGCAGGTTTCTGGCCCGGGGGGAACTCGACCGCCAGTCTGCTTTGTTGGCTACCGCACTGTCCCGATGCTCTCGCCAGGTCGGGACGCCCGTTTTTTTTGGAGGATCGTCGCAATGAGGAATCTACTGTCCGCGGGCATCATCGCCGCGGGGTCGCTGGGCGTGTCGGTGCAGGCCAATGCGGTTGAGACCGTCGTTGAGATCAGCGGCAGCTTCAGCAGCAACGAGCAGGGCTGCA
>JAEUQA010000014.1 GCA_016789845.1 Chromatiales bacterium | reverse complement strand
ATTTATTTTCCTACGATTTCTCCCGTGGGAAAATAAATCTGTCCCCAATTCCCGGCCGCGGCGGTCGCCGCTACTACGACATCTCGCAGACGAGGACCTGGCGGGCCGTGATGGACCCGATCAGCAGCTTCTTGCCATAGGTCACGCCCACGCTGCCGGCGGAGATCTGGTCGCCGGCGTTCAGGTAGATCTCGTCCACGGTCGCCGCGCCGCCAGCGCCCGGCACCACCCGCAGCACCTGGGTGGGCGCCGGCGAGCCGTTGATGAAGTGCTGGATCAGCTTGACGGTGTTGGCGTGGCCGGTGACCCACAGGCTGCCGTCGGCCGCCACGTCCACGTTGTCGGGGGAGGTGGGCAGGCCGATGCGGGCCTTTTCCGTCACGGAGCCGTCGGCGGGATTGCGCTCCAGCACCCGCAGTCGCTGGCCGGCGGTCTCGGAGACGTACAGCGTGCCGCCGTCCGCCGACACGTTGATGCCGCCGCCGGAGGCAATGTCGTCAGCGACGACCCGGGCCTCGCTGCCATCGAAGTACGTGAGCGGCGATGCGCCGATGCCGAGCTGCTGCAACCCGGCCGCCAGGCCGCCCTTCAGCGCCTTGTCGTTCGCCACGTAGAACTGGCGGGGGCCGACGGCGACCATGTCGTTGGGCGAGTTGAAGAGGGGGCTCGCAAAGGTCTCCCGGTGCCGGAACCGTCCCGGCTCCACCTCGTCGAAGACCTCCACCAGTTCCGGCTCCGTGCCCCGGTTCACGGGGTGGTTGATCACGAAGAGGCTCCGCTTGCCGGCCGGGTCCACGTAGAGGCTCAGGCCGTGGGTGCGCAGGTGGGCCGGCTTGTCCAGCAGGGCGTCCTCGATGGCCAGCGGCTGGCGGTTCAGGTCCAGGCGCATGATCGTGCCCTGCACGTTGGTGCCATCGCCCTTCACCAGGGACTGCCGGTCCAGGTAGGAGAGGTAGACGAAGCCCCGCTCCCGGTCCACGGTCATGTCCTCGGCGCTGGCGTCCAGGGGCAGGGACTCGCAGGTGCCGGCGAAGTGGGGCTCGATCTTGCGGAAGGCCCCGCCGCGGTTCAGGACGTAGAGCGTGCCGAGGCCCGCCACGAGGACGAGGATGCCGATGATCTTGAGGAACCCCTTGATGACTCGCATGGCCGCTCCGGAAAGGTGAAAGAGGGGTAGGGACCTTAGTTTCAGGCACGGTGCCCGGTCAATAACCCTCCGCACGAGGTCACCTGTCGGATAGGCCGCCGCCAGGCCTTGTTTCCGCGCCGGATACTGCGAGGATTGCGGCAGTCTGTCCGCCCTGAAGGGGCACTAATGGCCAATGCCAGCGCCGCCAGCCTTCCTGAGGAGCCGGGTATCCGGATCGGGCCCCTGCAGATGCGGGTCGGGGTTACCTACAAGCACGTCCTGACCCTGTTCTTCGTCTCCTACTTCGGCATCGCCATGATGAACTCGGTGGGCATCATGCAGGCCTACCTGTTCAACGAGATCCTGAAGATCCCGCCCAACGAGCAGGGATCCCTGACCGGGACCCTGCTGGTGGTGCAGGAACTCGTCGTCATCCTGCTGGTGGGCCTGGCGGGCGCCATCTCCGACCGGGTGGGCCGGCCGCCCGTCTTTGCCGCGGGATTCCTGCTGCTCGCCCTCGGGTACTGCCTGTACCCGCTGGCGAGCGGCGACCTGGAGACCGTCCGGTGGGAACTGGTCTTCTTCCGGCTCTTCATCGCCTCCGGCGTGGCCTGCGTCAACGTCATGCTGTCATCGGTGGCCAATGACTATCCGGTGGACCGGACCCGGGCCAAGATGATCGCCGGCGTCTTCGTCTTCAACGGCATAGGTATCGCCAGCCTGCCCCGCCTCGTCGGCGGGCTGCCGCAGATGTTCATCGAGATGGGCGTCGATCCCGCCATGGCCGGTCGGTACGCCTACTGGTGCCTCGCGGGAACCTGCGTGATGCTCGCTCTCGTCCTGCTGTGGGGCCTCAAGCCGGGCTCGATGACCAAATCCAGGGAGCGGGAGCCGCTGCTGGCCACGCTCAAGGTGGGGATGGCCGCGGCCCGCATGCCGCGGGTCGCGCTGGGGTACGCGGCCGCCTTCGTCTCCCGCGCCGACCTCGCCGTCGTCAGCCAGTTCCTCACGCTATGGCTGGTGCGCGAAGGCATGGAGCAGGGCATGACGCCCGCCGAGGCCACGGTGAAGGCCACGTTCTTCTACATCGTGATCCAGGCGTTTGCGCTGCCCTGGGCGGTGGTCTTCGGCGTGCTGCTGGACAAGATCGACCGGGTGAAGGGCCTCATGATCGGCATGGGCGTGGCGTTCGTGGGCTACGCCTCGCTGGGCATGCTCGAGAACCCGCTGAGCTTTGAAATGTACATTGCCGCCGCCTTCGTCGGGGCCGGCGAGATGTCGGCCAATATTTCCGCGACCTCCCTGATCGGCAAGGAGGCGCCGGACCGGGGCCGGGGCGCGGTCCTGGGCCTGTTCAGCCTCTTCGGGGCGGTGGGGATCATGGTCGTCGGCCTGGTCGGCGGCTGGCTCTTCGACAACTGGAAGCCCGTCGGGCCCTTCCTCTACATGGCCGGCTCCAACGCCCTGCTGGTCGTCGCGGCGGTCCTCGTGTACCTCGCTACCCGCCGGCCGGGGAATGACCGGCCCGGGGATCCAGCCGTTGCCGGGGCTTGATATCATCACGTTTCAACCACCGAACCCGAGGACTGGATCCATGCAGACGACCCGCCGGGACTTGCTGAATTCGTTCGCCACTGTCGGGCCCATGGGGGCCCTGTCGCTGGCCATGCTGCAGGCCGGTCCGGCCTTCGCCGGCGCCCACAAGGGCGCCGGGCAGGCCCCCGCCATGGCCAGCCGCTACGGCAAGGGCCCGGCCCTCGAAGGCCCCTACCTGGACCTGCGCACCGGCAAGGGCAACAAGCTGGCCTACGCCCGCATCCAGGGCGACCTGGACAACTCGAAGCAGAAGTATTTCTGGTTCAAGGGCTACGTCTCCGGCGTGCGCCCCGGCAAGAAGATCGACGACCTCGTCGGCGCCGAGGGCTTCGGCGCGATCCGCCTGAACGTGCTGCCCGACGGCTCGATCCAGCGCATGTGCCGCGAGATCATCGTCTACACCGACATGCGGTCCGGGGACGTCCTCGAGGAGTGGAAGAACCCCTACCTCAACGAGACCGTGAAGGTGGTCCACGTGGATAACGACCCCTTCAACTACATGATCGAGGACTTCTTCCCCGCGCCGCCGTCCTTCGGCGGCCTCAACAAGGAAGCACCGCCGCCCCGGATTCCCTTCATCCTGCCCTGGTACCAGCACGGCGACTGGCTGGACATGGAGATCCACATCCACCTGGCCTACCCGAGCGCCCTGCAGCCTGACAAGTGGCCCCGGGAATCGGCGGGTCCCATCGCCCAGGTCTCGGAGTTCTTCGCCCACCACGTCAAGGCCGCGGACATGCAGAACGAGAAGCTGACGACGGTGGACTACCGCGGCACCTGGAACCGCACCACGCCCTGGCTGCCCTGGATGCTGAATGGCCAGATGCCCGGCAGCTGCCAGTACAGCTGCTTCATGGGCACCGCCACCGACCTGGAGCAGGTCCTGCACCGGCAGGTGCTGGACTACGCCGAGAAGAACTACAAGAAGTACTTCAATGCGCCGGAGAAGTACGAGGCGGTGCGCAGCCTGTCCAGCCTCGAGCATTACGCCGAGCGGGAGAAGCCCCAGCCGGCGAAGTAATTGGGGACATGCCTGATTTCCCCGGCCCGCCAGCGGCGGGCCGGGGAAAGCCAGGCAGTTCACTTCGTTGCCGCTGGCGGGCCGGGGAAATCAGGCATGTCCCCACGCCGGTAGGTGGTCGCTGCGGCAATCCCGCACCCACTGGCCGTTCCCGTCGGCCCGGCAGTCCCCCACAATAACGCCTGATTTTCTCGGGGTTTCCTGCGCATGTCCGGCAAGTTTGGCGATCGTCTGATGTACATCGGCGGGCAGTTCGTGCCCGGCAGCAGTGGCCAGTGGATCGAGTCCGTCAATCCGGGCACCGAAGAGGTCCACGGGCGGGTTCCTGTCGGCACCGTCGAGGACGTGCACAAGGCGGTGCTGGCCGCCGAGGCCGCCCAGGTGGCCTGGGCCGAGACCACCATCTGGGAGCGCCGGGACCTGCTACGCAAGGTTGCCGCCGCGATGCTCGCCCGGTCGGCCGAAATCGTGCCGCTGGAGGCAGCCGACACCGGCAATACCATCGGGAGCCTCGGCCGGGACGTGGCGGTGGCGGCCAACTACCTGGACCTTTTCTCTGGCTATGGCACCGAGATGAAGGGCGACAGCGTGCCGGCCTCGAAGGACGGCATCCATTTCTCCATCCGCGAGCCCTACGGCGTGGTGGCGCGCATCGTGCCCTTCAACCACCCGTTCCTGTTCGCCGCCGCGCACCTGGCCGCGCCGCTGATGGCCGGCAACGCCGTGATCATCAAGACGCCGGAGACGAGCCCGCTGACCGGCACGCTGCTGGGCGAGATCTGCCGGGACGTTCTACCGCCGGGCTTGGTAAACATCGTCCATGGCCCCGGCCTGCCCACGGGCGACGCGCTGGTGCGCCACCCCCGGATCTGGCGGATCGGCTTCACGGGGTCCGTGCAGACCGGCCTGGCCATCCAGCGTTCCGCGGCCGAAGTGGCGGTGAAGCACATCTCGCTGGAACTGGGCGGCAAGAACCCGATGATCGTCTGTCCGGATGCGGACCCGGCCACGGTGGCCGGGGCGGCGGTTGCCGGGATGAACTTCGCCTGGGCCGGCCAGTCCTGCGGCTCCAACAGCCGCCTGCTCATCCACGAGTCCCTCTACGACGAGGTCCTGGAGCGCGTGGTGGCGCAGGTGGCCGCGATCCGCGTGGGCGATGCCCTCGATCCCGCCTCGCAGATGGGGCCAGTCAACTCCGCGGCGCACTACCAGCGGGTGTTGTCCTTCGTCGAATCTGCCCGGCAGGACGGGGCGAAGCTGTTGACCGGTGGCCAGCGTCCCGCGGGTGAGGCATTTCGCCGCGGCTACTGGCTCCGCCCCACCGTGTATGGTGACGTGACGATGAGCATGCGGGTGGCCCGGGAGGAGATCTTCGGGCCCATCCTCTCGATCCTGAAGTGGCGGACCCGTGAAGAAGCGATCGTGATGGCGAACGCCACTGAATACGGCCTGGCGTCCGGGGTCTGGACCAATGACCTGAAGGTTGCCATGACCTTTGCCCGTGCCCTGCAGTCCGGCTTCGTCTGGATCAACACCACGGCGCGGCATTTCGTCGGCACGCCGTTCGGCGGCTGGAAGAACAGTGGCCTCGGGCGCGAGGAGTGCCTCGAGGAGTTGCTGAGCTACACCCACAACAAGGCCATCCATGTCTTCACCTGAACCCGCCGCGCCGCAAGCCCCGGGCACCGCCATCGCCCGGAAGTTCCTCTTCGTCGAGCTGGCGGAGGGCATCAGCCGTACCAATTTCGGCACGCTGCTGTATGGGGCCTTCACGGCCATCGGCCTCCTGGCCTTCATCGGCGTCGGCACGCCCTACGTGCTCAACGTCTACCTCAAGATCCCGGCCGGCGAGCAGGGGCAGATCTCCGGCGACCTGGCGGCCTGGACCGAGGTAGCCCTGCTGCTGGTCTTTGCCCCCGCAGGGATCCTGGCGGACCGCATTGGCCGGCGACAGGTGTTCGCCGTGGGCTTCGTGTTCATGGCGATTGCCTATGCCCTGTATCCCTTCGCGGATTCGGTGACCGAGCTGACCGGCTACCGGGTCATCTACGCGCTGGGCATCGGGCTCGCCACGGCCATGCTGCAGACGGTCGTGGCGGACTATCCGGCCAACGTCTCCCGGGGCAAGGCCACGGCGCTCGTCGGCACGCTGAATGGTCTCGGCGTCATCGTCCTCACGATCGGCCTCGGCGGCCTGATGAGGACCTTCGTCCAGCGGGGCTTCACGCCCGAGATGGCGGGCTACATCACGCACTTCATCGTGGCGAGCCTCTGCTTTATCTCGGCGATCGTGGTGGCTACCGGCCTGAAGAAGGGCACGGCCGTGAACCGGGAGGAGCGGCTGCCGCTTCGGGTGCTCGTCACCAGCGGCTTCGCCGCAGCCCGCAATCCGCGGGTTGCCCTGGCCTACGCCTGCGCCTTCATCGCCCGGGGCGACCTGGTGGTGATCGGCACCTTCGTCAACCTCTGGGGCACCAATGCGGCCATGGCCGCGGGCATGGACCCGGCGGCGGCGTCCGCCCAGGGGCGCCTGCTGTTCGCCGCAGCCACCGGCGCGGGGCTCCTCTGGCTGCCGATCATGGGGTACATGCTGGACAAGGTGAACCGGGTGACCGGCACGATCATCTGCATGACACTGGCGGCGCTGGGCTTCCTGTTCACCGACCTGGTGGATGACCCGCTGGACAAGAAGTCCCTGATCTTCTTCGTCCTGCTCGGCATCGGCCAGATCAGCGCCTTCGTCGGCGCCGCCACGCTGATCGGGCAGGAAGCGCCCAAGGAGTCCCGGGGCGCCGTGGTCGGCCTGTTCAACATGTCCGGCGCGATCGGCATCCTCTTCTGCACCGCCGTCGGCGGCCGGCTCTACGATGCCATCGGCCCCCACGCGGTGTTCGAGATGGTCGGCGGGATCACCGTCATCGTGGTGCTATACGCGATCTGGGTGCGCTGGAAGGCGCCCGGGCCCATGACCAGCGGTGGCGGCTTCATGGGCGGCGCCCACTAAAATGAAGGAGCGCCTTCAGGCGCGGCCGGGGGATTGGGGGCAGAATTTATTTTACCCGGGGCGGCGGTAGCACGCGTGGCTCGCCGGGAAGTTAAACAGGGCCCCAAACCCCCGGCGCGCCCGGAGCCCCGCCAGCGCGGCCCTAAGGCGGGGG
>JAEUQA010000003.1 GCA_016789845.1 Chromatiales bacterium | reverse complement strand
GCGGGTCACGGCCCGCTGGTTCGACCCGTTGAGCGCCACCTACAGCACCGTGGCCGGCTCGCCCTTTGCCGCCACCGGCAGCCGGGCCTTCCTGCCGCCCGGCAACAACAGCGCCGGTGCCGGCGACTGGGTCCTCGTCCTTGAGGCCACGCCCTGAGCGGGTTGTCTCCTGAATCAATCCTGAACGGGCGACGCAATTCTCAAACTGCCGGCGGTTTGCTTGTGTCCCTGGTGACGCACGCCTAGCCTGTGATCCCTTCGGGGCGCCCACCGGGGCTGGTGAGCGCCAGTTACCCGGCTTGCGGAGGGACCCGCGCTTGATCCTCGCCATCCTTCACCGTCGGCGCGCCACAGTCGCGCGCCTCGCCAGCGCCTGCGTCCTCATCGCAGGTCTCGGACTCATCTCCCTCCCCGGGACGGCAGCAGTCATTCACCTCTATCCGGGCGGCAGCTTCGAGAGCGCCGCCGAGTCGCTGAATCCCGGCGACACCCTCATCGTCCATGCCGGCACCTACGCGGAGAGCGGTCGCGTGGCCATCACCGTCCGCGGTACGCAAGCCCAGCCCGTGGTGATCCAGGCGGCGGCGGGCGAGGCGCGGCCCCTGATCACGCGCAGCGGCGGCGCGGTGGAGAACACCATCGATATCGTCGGCGCCACCTGGCTGACGATCCGCGGACTGGAAATCACCGGGGGCGTGGGCGACGGCGTGAACATGAGCGGTAACCCCTCCTACATCACGCTGGAGGACCTGGAGATCCACGACATCCTGGTCGGCATCAACTTTCGCAGCAGCATGCACCACATCACGGCGCGCCGGAATCAGATCTACAACACGGCGGATACTGGCGAGGGCATGTACGTGGGGTGCCACGACGGCAGTTGCGCCGTGAGCGAGTCGCTCATCGAGGGTAACTGGATCCACCACACGGCCAACTCCGACCAGGGCGACGGGATCGAGATCAAGAAGGGGTCCCACTCCAACGTCATCCGGGACAACGTCATCCATGACACCTTCTACCCCTGCATCATCCTGTACGGGACCCAGGGCAACCCGCCGAACATCGTCGAGCGGAACGTGATGTGGAACTGTGCCGATGCCGGCATCCAGGTGGCGGCCGATGCCGTGGTTCGCAACAACATCATCATCCCCGGCGATGGGGGCGGCCTGAGCTCCCAGAGCAGCAACGGCGTCTCGCCGGCCAACCTGTCGATCGTCAACAACACCTTCATCGGCGGCAGTCCCTGCCTGCGCATGAACGGGTGGGCGGGACGGCCGGGGATGGTCTTTGCGAATAACGCGGTGTACTGCCCGACGGCGGAGTTCGTCATTGGCAGCCTGTCCGGCGTCACCGTGACCGGCAACGTGGTGGATCAGGTTCCATCCGGCTTTCCGGCCGGCAGCTACACGACGGGACGCTCCCAGGCCCAGGACTTCCTGAATCCGGCCGCCAGGAACTTCTATCCCACGGCGACGGCGCCCCTGCTGGGGGCGGGCAATGCGGTTCAGCAGCCCGTGGACGATTTCAACGGCACGCCGCGCCAGGGCACCGCGGACGCGGGGGCCTACCTGCGCACCACCGCGGGCAATCCCGGCTGGGCGGTCGGGCCGGGTTTCAAGGGCGAGGCCGCGGCCCCGGCCGCGCCAGCCGTCAGCCTGGTCGCCAGTCCGGCATCCGTCGCGTGGCAGGGCTCCGCCCAGCTGAACTGGTCGACCACCGGGGCCCAGAGCTGCACGGCGCAGGGCGGCTGGAGCGGTTCACGCAATCTCTCCGGCAGCCAGTCGACTGGGGCCCTTGCCGCCAGTACCAGCTACACACTGATCTGCACGAATGCCACGGGCCAGACCGGCTCGGCCTCGGCCACCGTCCAGGTGGCCGCGCCGCCGCCGGTTCCGACCCTGACGTTCTCGGCCGCGAGCGGTACCGTGACGAGCGGCGGCTCGACCGTCCTGACCTGGGCCACCACGGGGGCGACGTCCTGCATGGCCAGCGGCGGCTGGTCCGGCTCGAAGCCGACGGCGGGGACCGCCACGGCGGGGCCGCTGGCTGCCGCAACTACCTATACCCAGACCTGCTCGGGTCCGGGCGGGAACGTCGTGCGCTCGGTGACCGTTTCGGTCACGGCAGCGCCCGTGGTTCCAGGGCCCCCGCCACCGGTGGCGGGGCCCGATGAGGGTGGGAGTGAACAGCCGGTGGCGGATGCCGGCGCAGGTGGCTCGTCGGCGATGGACCCGTCAGTCGTCGTGCTGTCGCTGCTGGCGGCCTGGCGCCGGCGTAAAGGGGCGGTCAGCGCCTAACGACCCTGCAGGGATAACCCAAGCCCGTTCGTCGCCGTCTGGCCGTAGGTCCTGAAGGCGGTCTCGAAGGCCAAGTCGGCGGCGGTGGGCGCCACGAGCGTGGGCTCGCCGAAGACCGGGTACGCGCCGCAGGCCTCGCCGTCATCACAGATGCTCCCGTCGTTGTTCATGTCGCTGCCGACCAGGAGGCGGTAGGGGATTGCCGTCACGTTGCCGAAGGCGAAATTCACCGACGGCCCCTGTGCATTCACCGCCACCTGCTGGGTAACCTGGGAGGTGGCGCCGTCCACGAGGACCACGTACTGGCGTCCCGCATTGGCGACGATGGGGCTGGCGGTGACCTGCATCAGGACCTCCACCCGCGAGTCGCCGGCGGTGGAGCGGAATTCGACGAAGCTGCTGTAGGTGCCCGGGCTGCGGCCGGCGCGGTCCACCTCGATCCGGTAGGTGCCCAGCCCGGTGGCATCCACCTGCTCGGCAACCACCCGGACCCAGCCAGCCACCTTGAATATGGAGGTAATGGCCAGCGCTCCGCCGCCAGTGTTGCTGACGAGTACGCTGGCCGTCGTGCCCACGTCGCCGAAGCTCAGCGACCGGGGTGACAGGCCCAGCTGCGGCAGCAGCGGCGGGGGCGTGTTGCTGGCAGCCTGCGCCGCCTTGAAGGCGTCGATCAGCCCGATGCCCAGGTCGTCCGGGCCCGGCAATCCCAGGTCACGGGTCATGGCACCGGCAGCCAGCAGGGCGTCGACGGCGGCCGGCGTGAGCCCGGGGTTGACGGATTTCATCAGCGCGATGACACCGGACACGTGGGGCGCGGCCATCGAGGTGCCGATCAGGAAGTCATAGTTGTTGACGACGGAGCCCCCCTGCCGCGAGGCGTGGGTGCTGAATATCGCGTCGGGAAAGCCGTCCCCGTCCCGGTCTGCGCTGTCGCCGCCCGGTGCGGCGAGCCGCACCCAGCTGCCGAAGTTGGAGTAGAAGGCGCGACTGCTGGCCGAATTCACGGCCGCCACGCTGATGACCCCGGGGCAGGACGCCGGGGACGCCGGCAGGCTGGTGGCGTCGTTGCCGGCGGCGGCCACGACGATCACGCCCACGGCCCGAGCGGCCGCGATGACCTCGCTCTCCGCCTGGGAGCAGGACCGGAGCGCGCCCAGGCTCAGGTTGACGATGTCGGCGCGGGCGGGCGGCACCGCGCCCGAGTCGTTGGCGAGGCCGGCGGCGTAGCGAATGCCCTGCAGGATGTCGGCCAGGCTGCCGGAGCCGTCGTCACCCAGCACGCGCACGGGCATCAGCCTCGTCCGCCAGGACACGCCCGTGACGCCGAGTCCGTTGTCGCCCGTGGCCGCCACCGTGCCGGCCACGTGCGTGCCGTGAAAGACCACGGAGCCCCCCGGTCCGGCGGCTCCCGGGTCCGTCGGATCATCGTCGATGCCGTCCCCATCGGCGGCGTTGGTGCCGCGCACGAAGTCCTTGCCCGCCACGAGCCTGGCGGCCAGGTCGGGGTGTGCGGCCCGGACGCCCGTATCGACGATGGCGACCGTCACCGCGGAGTCGCCCTGGCTGATGTCCCAGGCGGCGGGCAGCTGGATCTGCTCGTAGTGCCAGCGCTGGCGCGCGTAGGCGGGATCGTTGGGGACGGCGGAGCTGGCCAGGAGCCAGTTGGGCTCCGCCCACTGCACCGTGGTGTCCTGGCGCAGGCGCTTGATGGCGACCAGGGTCTCCCATTTCAGTTGCAGCTCCGGGCTGCTGAAGTGCCGCGGGGTCGAGCTGGTGCCGGTGCCGCTGTCGGCTCCGGCAGCCAGCGCCGTCACGCGGGCACCGGCCTGCCTGTCGGCCAGGCGATACACCAGCTCCCGGTCCGGTGCGCCGCCGATCTGCTCCAGCCTGTGCCGGTCGCCGACGGCAGCAGCAGGCGCGCGGCGCCGGCCGCTGGCCTCGGCGGCCTCCGGGAGCAGCCGGAGCAGCAACTCGCCCGGTACGAATTCATCCGTCAGCCGCAGTTCGCCGCCGGCGCTGCTTGCCAGGGTCTGGCCGATGCTGAGCCTGTAGTTGGCGAAGCCCCCGGTGGCGTCCTCGTAGGCCACCACCTCCACATAGTAGGTGCCCGACGTTGGCACGGTGATCCGCTCCACCCGGCCCGTCCCCACGGACGAGTCCACAACCTGGCCAGCGCCATTCAGGAGGTAGAGGTCCAGGTCATTGGCGACCGGGTCGTCGGCCGCGATCAGCAGCTCGATGGCCTGGCCCCTAGCCAGGGACGCCCGGTAATAGTCGCTCGGGTCGCCCGCGGGCTGAGAGGCCCCGGGCGGGCCGCGACCCGCCAGCGCGACGTAGCCGCCGACGATGGCCGGCACGGGCAACACCTGGGCCGTGCCGATGCTGTTGTTGGTGGTGCGGGGCGCCAGGGGGTCGTTCGTGTCGGAGTCGACCTGGGTGGTGCTGCCAACGAGCACGCGGCCGGAGATGCTGCTGACCGGAGCAGCGATGCTGATCAGTGCCTGGGCCGCCCGGGTGCCGCCGGCGCCAGTGCAGGTGAGCACGAACAGGGTATCGCCGCGAATGGGGCCTACCGCCTCCGACCCGCTGGGTGGCTTGTTGCCCGTCCAGCCGCCGGAGCCCTGGCATTCCGTCGCGCCGGTGGCGGACCAGGTGAGGCTGCCGCTGCTGCCCGCGGTCACCGACTGTGGCGCGGCGGTCAGGGTCACGACGGGCGCGGCCGGCGGCGAACCGCCGCCACCGCCACCACCGCAGCCGGCAACAAGAGCGGCTGCGATCAGGATGCTCCTGCGTGGGGCACGTCCCCGCGCGCGTGAGATGAACCGCCCGATCCCTGGCCTCGAGTGCACGCCGATTCCTGTCGCCTGCCTCCGGCCAATCGACCGGGACGCCTACTTTATCAGTGAAGGGGCCGGGGTGATGCCTGGGCCATGCCGGCGTCAGTGCCGGTTCCGGCCCACGGCCGGCTCACCGGCAGCTGCCGGCGGCGTCTTCTCCCGGTGGGTGAGCATCTCGGTGACGAGCCTTTCCACGAAGGCAAACCGGGCCTCCGGGTCCTCCAGGGGCGCCTGGAACCGGAACTTCTGCTGCTTGTCCAGGCGGTAGGTCTTTGGCGCATTCCGCAATTGGGTGACGATCCAGGCGGGACTGACCGTCGTCCGGGGGCCGAACTCGACGAAGCCGCCGACCGCGCTGGCGTCGAGCCGCCGGATGGACAACGGCTCGGCACGGAGCCTCAGCGCCGTCATGCGGAACAGGTTCCGGGTCGGTTCCGGCAGCGGGCCGAAGCGGTCCACCAGCTCCACCTGCAGTTCGCGCAGCGCCTCGTCGCTCTTCGCGCTGGCGATGCGCTTGTAGTGCACGAGGCGCAGGTGCACGTCCGGCAGGTAGTCGTCGGGCAGCAGGGCTGGCAGGTGCAGGTTGATTTCGGCCACCGGCGGCATGGTGTTGTCCATGTCGGGCTCAAGGCCCTCCTGGAGCGCCTTCACGGTACGGGTCAGCATGTCGTTGTAGAGTTCGAAGCCGATCTCCTGGATCTGCCCGCTCTGCTCCTCGCCGAGCAGCTCACCGGCGCCGCGGATCTCCATGTCGTGGGTGGCCAGCATGAAGCCCGAGCCCAGGTCCTCGAGGGCGGCGATCGCGTCCAGCCGCTTCTCGGCGTCAGGGGTGAGCGCCTCCCGCGGTGGCGCCAGCATGTACGCAAAGGCCTGGTGGTGCGAGCGGCCGACGCGGCCGCGCAACTGGTGCAGCTGGGCGAGGCCGAAGCGGTCGGCCCGGTTGATGAGGATGGTGTTGGCAGACGGGATGTCGAGGCCGCTCTCGATGATCGCCGTGCAGACCAGGATGTGGAAGCGCCGGTGGTGGAAGTCGAGCATGATCTGCTCGAGATCCTTCTCCCGCATCTGGCCGTGGGCCACCTCGATCCGCGCCTCTGGCACCAGTTCGCCCAGGGCCTTCGCGATCTTGTCGATGTCCTCGATCTGGTTGTGGACGAAGTACACCTGGCCGCCGCGCTTCAGTTCCCGCAGGCAGGCCTCCCGCACCACGCGATCCTCGAAGCGCGTGACGAAGGTCTTGATGCTGAGGCGGGTCTCGGGTGGCGTGGCGATCAGCGACAGGTCCCGCAGGCGACCAAGCGCCATGTTCAGGGTGCGCGGGATCGGCGTGGCCGTGAGCGTGAGGACGTCCGCCTCGGTGCGGAGTGCCTTGAGGCGCTCCTTGTGCCGGACGCCGAAGCGGTGCTCTTCGTCGACGATGATGAGGCCCAGGTTCTTGAAGCGCATGTCGCCCTGGAGCAGCCGGTGGGTGCCGATGACGATGTCCACGCTGCCCGCCTCGATGCCTTCCTGCACCTTGCGGGTCTCCTGGGCCGAGCGGAAGCGGGACAGTACCTCGACCGTCACGGGCCAGTCGGCGAAGCGGTCGGCGAAGGTCTGGTAGTGCTGCTGGGCGAGCAGCGTGGTCGGCACGAGCACCGCCACCTGCCGGCCTGATGACACCGCCATGAATGCGGCCCGCAGCGCCACTTCGGTCTTGCCGAAGCCCACGTCCCCGCATACGAGCCGGTCCATGGGCTTGCCGCTGGACAGGTCGTTGACCACGGCATCGATCGCGCGGGCCTGGTCCTCCGTGGGCTCGAAGGGAAAGCCCGCGGCGAAAGCCGCGTAGTCATGCTGGGTCGCCGCGGCCCGCACCGTCTGGCGTGCCGCGCGCTTGGCGTAGAGTTCGAGGAGTTCGGCCGCCACGTCCCGGATGCGGGCTGCGGCCTTGCGCCGGGCCTTCTCCCACTGGTCGCTGCCGAGCTTGTGGAGCGGCGCCTCCTCGGGCGAAGTGCCCGTGTACCGGGACACCATGTGCAAGGACGCCACCGGCACGTGGAGCTTGTCGCCCCCGGCGTACTCCAGGGTCAGGAACTCCATCGGCATGCCGTCGATGGTCAGCGTCGTGAGGCCGCGGTAGCGGCCCACGCCGTGGTCGACGTGGACGATGGGCGATCCGGGGTGGAGGTCGGTCAGGTCACTCAGGATCTGCTCGGGATCCCGGACGCGACGCTGACGGCGCCGGCCCCGGGGGCGCTCGCCGTAGAGCTCGCGCTCCGTGATGATGGCGATGCCAGCGTCCCTGAGGAGGAGGCCCTGGCCGAGCGGCGCGACACTCACCATCGCCCGCTGGGCCGACGCGAGGAATTCGCCCCAGCCCATGGCTTCGGCCGACGTCACGCCTTCCTGGCGCAGGAGGTCGGCGAGCATCTCGCGACGGCCGGCCGATTCGGCGGCGAACAGCAAGCGGCCCTGGAAGCTACGGATGAATTCCCGCAACCGGTGCGTCGGTTCATCGGCGCGGGGGTCCAGGAGCAGCTGCGGGAGGGGTGCCAGCCCGGAAGTCGCCGCGCGGTCCTCGCTCGCGTCGGGATCCGGCGTGCCGGGATCCAGGATCAGCACCGGACCGCCGGCGAGCCGCGCCAGGTGCTCGGCCGGCGTGCCGTTCAGCTCATGGGGCTCCAGGGCCGGGCGCTCCGAGTCCTCCCGCGATTCCTGGAAGCGTTCGTTGATCTGCCGCCAGGCAGGCTCGAGGGCGCTGGCAGGATCACCGAGCGCGATGGTCAGGCGGTTCGGCGGCAGGTAGTCCCAGAGGAGCGCGGTACCGTCGAAGAACAGGGGCAGGTAGTTTTCCACGCCACCCGGCATCCGGCCCTCGGAGACCTCGCGGTAGACGATGGAGCGGGCGGGGTTGCCCTCGAAGCGCCGCCGGTAGGCCTGCCGGAACTGCTTGATGGCCTCCGCGTCCACGGGCATCTCCCGCGCGGGCAATGTTTCCAGGGCGTCGAGCGGTATTCCCGAGAGCTGGGTGTCCGGATCGAACTGCCGCAGGCTGTCGATCTCGTCGTCCAGGAAGTCCACGCGAACCGGCAGGGGCGAGCCCATGGGGTAGAAGTCGAGCAGCGAGCCGCGCACCGCGAAGTCCCCGTGCTCGACGACCTGGGAGACGCGCTGGTAGCCGGCGGTTTCCAGCTGCAGGCGCAGCTGCTCGGGCCGCAGCTTCTGCCCCCGGGCAAGGGACACGCTGTAGCCGCCGATGTAGCGAAGCGGTGGCAGGCGGGGGAGCAGGGTGGATGCGGCGACCAGCAGCGTATCGACCCGCCCGGCCGCCACGTCCCGCAGCATCGTCAGGCGCCGGGAGATCAGGTCCTGGTGCGGGCTGAAGGTGTCGTAGGGCAGCACCTCGGTGTCCGGGAAGTGCGCGATCCGCTGACCCCCGCCGGCGAAGTACCGGAGCTCCGCCTCCAGGCTCTCCGCCCGGGCCACCGACGGCACGATCACGAGCCAGAAGCCCGGCTGCGCGGCCCGCAGGGCGGCGAGGCCCAGCGCGTGCCCGCCCGCAGGCAGGCCCGCCCAGTACCGCCGGCTGCCGGGACCGGCGGGCAGGGGGAGGGGCAGGGGAAGCAGGGGCTGTGCAGGTGGCGCGTTCGGGGTCATGGGGAGCCGCCATGGGGCGGGACCGGGATTATCCCGTGAAACCGGCCGGCGCGCACGGCGACATCGGCCGTTCGAGCAGGATCAACGGTTCATGTCCCACTCTTGCGGCTCGAAGGCGGGATCGAAAGGCAGGTCGTAGCGCATCACGCTGCCGCGCAGGACGGCGCGCGCGGCGTCGGAGGCGGTCTTGTGCGGGTTCGCGGGGGGCAAGAGTTCAGCGATGAGCCTGCCGCGAGAGGTAATCGCCACCCGCTCACCCTTGCGGACCCGGCGCAGCCAGGGTCGCAGGTTACGGCGCAACTCCGTAACCGGTACCTGCGGCATCTTCTTAATTACACGACCGGCCGAAGTCTCCGAAGCCCCTTAACGGGTACCACCAGGAGGCTACGCCAGGCACTCAAGTCCCTGTCAAGCTCCCGGATTCACGGATCACCCACGAATCACCCAGAGGGGCTACCGCTTCGACCTGGAGTCTTGCGAAACCTGCGGAGGCCAGATTCGGGTGATCGCCCGCCGGCAGGGACTTTGAGTGGCCTGGTCTCGAACGCCTTCAGGGCCGCAGCCCCGACGGCCCCGGGGGCGCGCCGAGCAGCTGCCGGAACAGAGCCGTGTCCTGGGCGTTCACCGCCCCGTTGCAGTTGAGGTCGGCCTTGTTGTACGTCGGTCCGACGCTGGGTTGCCCAAGCTGCTGGCGGAACAACGCGGTGTCCTGGGCATTGGTGGCACCGTTGTTGTTCATATCGCCGTCGCAGCGGTTGCCGTAGCTATCGCCGTCGCTGTCGCACTGGTTGGGGTTCGGTACCAGGGTGCAGTTGTCACTGGTGTCCGGTATGCCATCGCCATCGGCATCCGGCAGCGGGGCAATGTTGGCGAGGAACGCCTGGTAACCGGTCTCACCGGACCGTCGCCCGACGCCCACGATCCTGGTGCCATCGGCTGACACTCCGGTGGCCTGCAACAGCTCGCCATCGACCGGCACGCCCAGCGCGGCCAGCTGGTCCTGGAGCACCACCGGGACGCCGCTGTCGAGGCCATTCCAGACGATCGCCGTATACACCCCGCTGGCAAGGCCCCAGCCCACGGCCCGACTGCCGGTTGCGTCGAGGTCCTGGGCCGAAGTTGTCGTGTAGGAGCCCTGCGCCAGGGCCTTGAATCCTGCTGGCGCGACGAAGTACCAGGCATTGGTGGACCCGTTGAAGCTGTGCCCGCCGACGATGACGGTGCCGTCCGCGGACACCGCCGTCGGCGTATCCACGGTCGCCGTGCCGGCACCGGGCTCATCGTCCAGGTAGTCCAGCTCGTAGACCTGCATGGCATCGCTGTAGGTCCAGACGTTGGCTCCATACGTACCACCGAGCTGGTTGTAACCGACGATGACCCGCCCGTCCGGGGTCATGTGCGTAGGGAGATGGTAGTTACCGCCGGGCAGGTAGGACGGCAGCCCGTCGCGATGCACGACGGCCGCGCAGCAGCCACCGCCGACATTCGCGTGGCTGGCAATAATGCTGCCATCCGCAGACAGGGTCGCCGGGAACTGGCCATTGGTCCACACAGGGTCAATGAAGGGCAGCGCCTGGTAACCGCCGGTGGTGTCCCAGCGATACGGCACGACGCCCGCGTTACCCACCATCACGGCACCGTCCGTCGACAGGCCGCCAACCGTGGTCTGGGGCGCGAAGCTGTAGGGAATGCTGCCGCCCGCCCCGGTCCAGCGCACGGCATTGGCGCCATAGAAGAACGCGACCGTGCCGCCGTTATCGGAAATGAACACCTTCGAACCGATTCCGAGGCTGCCACCCAACCATTGCAGGGAGGGGCCAGCAGGCACCGTGGGGGCAATGTCGCCATCGCGAACGGCCCACGCGCGAACGAACGACCCCTTGGAGGCAATGCTCTGCACGCCGGGCAGGAAGTTCATGTACCACGCCTCTGAGGGCGCATTGGGCGTACCGTACCAGTAATTTGTCGGCTCGAAGTTCGAGAAGGGTCCGATGTTAGTCAGGCAGAAATCTGGTGGGCTGGATTCGCAACCCGTTGCAGTGCCGCTGGTATCGACAGCAGCCACGTTGCCCAGTGTGCCGTAGAACATGTGGGCCATCTCGCCGGTGGCGAGATCCACGTTGAAGCCGCAGTCCGTGCCGCTGAAGCCGAAGTTGCAGCCGGGGGCGCCCGTGTCCGTCACAGTGGGCAAGCGCCAGTCATTCGCACCCAGATAGTTGGCCGTGTTCAGGGAGGCTATCCAGCCCTGGGCTGCATCCCAGTTCATCAGGCCATCGGCGTCATAGCCGGAGGTCTGGGCGAGATTGGCATCCGCCACCCAGGTGATGTCCAGGACGTCGTCGTAGTAGGCCTGGCCGGACAGGCGACTGTGCAAGGCCGCATCAGCCGGCATGGTTGACAGCCACAACGCCATGGCCCCGAGCATTCTTTGCATTTTCTTGCCTCAGATTCGGGCGAGCGACGCGCGAACCGCCGGGTTCAAGGCCAGTTTCTAGCAGCTTGCCGCCGCAGCGTCCATGCTCCGGGCGGTGAAAAGGGGCGGCTTATGTCAGGTGCTGGCGCACCTGGCCGGCTTGCCGGCTAAGGATGCAGGCCCGACGGACCGGGCGGCGAGCCAAGCAGTAGCCGGAAGAGCGCGGTGTCCTGGGCATTCACTGCCCCGTTGCAGTTGAGGTCCGCGGGGTTGAAGGGGGGAGTGCTGGACTGGCCCAGTTGCTGCCGGAACAGAGCAGTGTCCTGGGCATTGGTCGCACCGTTATTGTTCAGGTCGCCGTCGCAGTGATTGCCGTAGCCGTCACCATCCGAATCGCACTGGGTCGGGTTGACCGCAAGGCGGCAGTTATCGAGTCCGTCCGGGATGCCATCATTGTCCTTGTCCGGCGCGTCGGGCGCGGCCAGAACCATGTAATACAGCGATCCCACCGCGGCATCGTCGGGGCAGGCGGGGGTGGTACCTGCGCCAAAGAGCACGCAGTTGCCGATGTTCGGCGCTGTGGACAGGATCAGGTAGGGACGGTCGTCGCGCACGATGTTCCACATGTTGAATACCTGTGCGGCGGTATTGCATGCGGGCGGAAAGCCGGGGGTCTCCCAGCACTGGAAGTCGGAATAGGTCGTACTGGCGCTTCCCGGCGTGATCACGAGATCGGTAACCGCGCGGCTGAAGCGCATCGTCGCGTTAGGATTGTTGCCGAAGAACTGGGTCGGCCAGAACAAGCCAGAATTCCTCAGCCGAAACCCGTCCCAATCCCAGATCGTCGGGCCGGCATCCGCGACGGCCTTGGCCGCGCCCGAATCGGCGGTCCATGACTGCTGGGGGTTGTAGCAGGGCTGGATATAGCTGGTGGGCGGCGGCCCGCCGGCGTTCGGACATCCCTGGTCTATGCCGGCCTTGAAGATGTGGGAAAAGAGGGCCCCCCCGATGGGGGTCCTCTGGTACATACCAACGAGGATGTAGGGGTCTGCCAGGGCGAAGCCTGGCAACGACAGTAACCCAGTCCAGATGACAAGCCAGAAAACGCGCATGACGCCGCCCTTCGCCATTGGCCCGAGAAAAATAGTCGCACCGTCGCTCCTGGTTGGCAACGGCGGGAACTACTCATGCCCTACCGGAACGGCACAAACCACGTGGTGTTCGTGCCGCACATCCGGCGGCGGGCCGAGATCAGGCCGGCGGGGCGGGGAAGCCGTAAAGCGGCGACGGACACCGGCATGCCGGCCGAGCGGTACCGGGCGATGAGTTGGGCGCAGCGGCTGAAGCGGGTCTTCAAGCTGGACCTGGAGACGTGTGAAGGCTGCGGGGGCCGGGCCCGGCTGCGCCAGGCGCCAGACGCGCCGAGAAACCGGGGTGATGGGGGAGATTCGGGGCCCGGTCGATGGGATCGCGGGCGCGGGGTGCGGCTGATCACTGGCTGCCCGCGGCGCCGTCCGCCGGGAATGGGCATCCGGCAGGGGCTTTGAATGGCCTACTCTCCGGGCTGACCGGCTCTTAGATGGGCCGGCGGCTATGTTCACAGGTGCCGACCGGCCGCGCTGCGACCCCGCTCGGTAGCAGCAAGGCCGCAGGGTGCCGTCAGCGCCGGAAGAGATGCGGATTGCTGGCGATGAACTTGCCGATCCAGTTCTCGATGAACGAGCGCCGGCTGCGTCGCATGTACCACCAGCCGAAGAGGCTGATCGTTCCGGCGCCGAGCGCGTCGACGATGAGATCCCACATGGTGTCGGTCAGGCCGGACGGGTCGCCGAGCATCGGCTTCTGCATGTTCATGCCGAACAGGCCGTCCATCGCGAATTCGAAGATCTCCCAGAGTGCGCCGACGGCAACTGCAAACACGAACGCGAAGAAGGCGACGAATCCCGGACGCATGTGGACGTCCACGCGCCGGCTCTCATTCAGTACGTAGACCAGCAGGAACCCGAGAATGCCAAGCAACAGGCCCGACCCGGCATGCAGGGCGATGTCCCACCACCAGAAGCGCTGGTAGTAGCTGCGAACCTCGCCGAGAAACAATGCGGCGAAGCCGAAAACCAGTGCGAGTACCTGGAATTCCGCCGGAATGCATACGGGCAGCCGCCGGTCGAGCAGTGTCGGCGCCAGGATCACTCCCATGATCATCATCACCAGGAACGCGTTCATCCACTCGGCTTCGAGCAGCATTACCACTGCCTCGATGGTCATCGCGATGACCACGGCAAACACGATTCCGCGGTGGATCCGGGCTGCGATTCCGGAAGACGGGTCCGTCTCGTTCATGTGCGGGGCACGCGGGGTTCCGGCGGGATGGCGCCAGTCGGCAGCAGAGTATAGGCCCAGCCTTGCGGCTGGAGCAGGCTCCTTCAATCGGAGCCTGCCAGACTTACGGCGGCGTAAAGTGTTTCGCCGGTGAGGACACAGCCGAGTCCGCGTGCCCGCGGCTGATCGACCGCCCATGACCTAGGCCGGCGCCCCGGCCCGCCTCAACCAGCCAAGCAGCGCCAGAGCGCCGCCGAACAGCCAGGCGGCCGCCGGCAGCGGCACAACCTGCGCTTCGAGGGTCCACTGGTACATGATCTGGGGTTCGCAGAATGTGTCGCCCTGTGCGCAGGCTTCGTTGCCCATGAACGGGTAGTTGCCCATCACCAGGGTTGTCCCATCCCAGCTTTTCGTTTCGAAGGCGTCGTAGGAAGAGAGGGGAATGAATATGCAGGCGCTCTGTCCCAGCTGGATGAAGAACGTGCCGTCAATGCAGCCGTAGGAGCTGGCCGACGCGGCGGCGCCGCTGCCGAGCACCAGATCCGTGGCAACGTGGCGATACAGGGTCAGCGTCGAGGGCGGAGGCAGGATGAAAAGGACGTCAAAGCTGCCGCCCGTCTGGGTCAACACGCCGCTACTGGTTTCAAATTCGAACGTCGCCGTGGACCCTGCCAGATCGCCGAAGCGTTCTACTCCGGAGGGGTTGATGAGGCGGACGTCGGTAAGCAGCATCTCAACGGTGGCTGCACGACCCTGAGCGGCCATCAGCATGACGAGAACAGCGGTAGCCAGGACAACCTTCTTCATGCCGGACTCTCCTGAGGAACGGTTCGTTTGCCTGAAGGATTCTCTGGACCGCGTCCCTGTGGTCGAGCCGGCTCACTTCCCTGAGCCTCGGAAGCTACACACTGCAGGCCCTTATATCAACGCGCGCGAGGCAGCGAGGACCGCCTTGGTTGCGCGGCGGCAGCGCTACGAACGCCTGCGTCGGAGCGAAGACGCGCCCTGGGCGCTACCTCAGCTCCACGGCGTGGATCGCACCCATCAGGTCGGGTCCTTCAGAAAAGCCTCCACCGTGCCTGTGCGCTTCTGCGTCAGTGGTTGCCCCCGCCGGTCCAGGGCCTTGCCCACGGCTAACCGGATCCAGCCTTCGCTGACGCAGTATTCCTCCACGTTGTGCAGCTCCTTGCCGTTGAAGCGGATGCCGATGCCCCGGGCGAGGAGCGCCTCGTCGTAGAAGGGGCTCCGGGGGTCGGTGCTCAGGCGGTCGGGCAGAGACTCGGTCACGGTGGCTTCGCTTCGTCGAAGAATGGTCTCGGGAGCATAGGACATCCAAAGCCCCTGGCGGAAGCTGCCCCGTCCTCACCGTTCATCGCGGGCGCTGTCACCACAAAAGGCGGGGCACGCAGCCGGACCCGGCAGGCGCGCCGCGGCCGGGGATGTCGACGCTGCGGAATGTTGCCAGTAATATTCCTCTACACGGCCACCAGGATGGCCCAGAACCAATAACGAGCCGCTACGGGGGAAGCCAGCCATGCGCCACTCGATCATCCGATCCCTTGCCACCTGCCTGCTGCTGCTGCCCGTTGCGGGGTGGGCGGCGCCGCTCCAGTGGACGCTCGCCAACGTCGTGTTCAACGATGGCGGCGATGCCAGCGGCTCCTTCACCTACGACGCCGACACCAATACCTACTCGCTCATCGCGATCACGACCACCGCCGGTACGGCGTTCGGCGGGGCGACGTACAGCGGGCAGAACCTGCAGCCCGGGACGATGACATCCACCCAGCTCGTTGCCTTGCCGTTCGACACGATCAACCCGTCGCTCGGCTTCATCCTCAGGTACGTGAACCCGCTCACCAATGCGGGCGGCACGGTCAACCTCGTGCCGGGGTTCGTGGCATTCCCGATAACCTTCGGCTCGGGCGAGACCGTCTATTTCGGCGGGCCGCTCCGCGAGGTCGTCTCCGGCGCCGTATCGGCGGCTGTCGTGCCACTGCCGGCGGCGGGTCCGCTGTTCATCGCGGGCTGCGCCCTCCTCGGGCTGGGAAGCCGCCGGCGCCGCTCGTCGCCGCCCTGAGTCCCACATCACGGCGTGACCGTCAGGGCGGAGGTCGTGGTCCTGACCTTCAGCGATTGCGCAGGACTGGCCTACGCCCGGGATCGACTATCCCTGCTACCGCCCGACCGCATGCACCACGTGGTCGTACTCGAAGAACACGACGAAGTCGGGGTAGTCCCAGCGGGTGATGGGGGGCTTGCCGACGGGGCCGGAGCGGGTGGCGGGGGCGCCGAAGCGGGCTTCGACCCGGGCCATGCTGCTGCCCCGCGCGGGGCGTTCACCGGCGGCGGCACCGGCCGCCACGTTCTCGATCACCAGCTTGTCGGCGACGGCGTTGCCGGCGGGCAGGAGCAGCGGGGTGGCGAGCGCGAGCGTGAGGAGGAAGGCTCGGGGGATGGCGGCCATGCTAACCTCTCCGTGGTCGTTCACCGATCAATATAGCACTCGACCCGCCCTCAGAAAAACGACCTATCCCATGGACTTGACAGGACAAATGAGCTATCCGGCCGGTTGCCCCGGAGTGCCCGCCGGGTGACCGGCCCAGGGCCCGTGCCGGTGGGGATCCGGTACCCGGCGCCGCTCACCGAGGGAGTCCTGGTGCGCCGCTACCAGCGCTTCCTGGCTGACGTGCAGCTGCCGGACGGCTCGGTGGTGACCGCGCACTGTCCCAATACCGGAGCCATGCTCGGCTGCCAGGCCCCCGGGTCCCGGGTCTGGCTGAGCCCGGCCGGCCGGCCCGGGCGGCGCTGCGCCTGGACCTGGGAGCTGGTCGAGGTGGCCGGCGGCACGCTGGTCGGCATCCACACCGGCCGCACGAACGGGCTCGCTGCCGCGGCGCTCTCGGCCTGCCTGCTGCCCGGCCTCCGGGAGTACGCCGAGGTCACCGCCGAAGTCCGCGTGCCCGAGGCGGGCGTGCGCTTCGACTTCCGGCTGCGCGGCGCCGGGCTGCCGGACTACTACCTGGAGGTCAAGAACGTGACGGCCGCGGTGACGGACCGCCGGGCACTCTTTCCGGACGCGGTCAGCGAACGGGCCGCCCGCCACGCGCGGGAACTCGCCCGGCTGCGCCGGGGCGGCGCCCGGGCCGGCGTACTCTTCTGCGCCCAGCGCGCCGACGTGGACGTGGTCGAGCCCGCCGACCGCATCGACCCCGCCTACGGCGTGGCCCTGCGGGCCGCGGCGGCCGACGGGGTCGACGTCATGGCGGTCGGGGCCCGGGCCACGCTCGCCGGCATCTTCGTGGACCGCCTGATCCCGGTGGCGCTCGCCGCATGATGCGACCCGCCACCGCCTGGATTGCCCTGCGGTACCTGGGCGCGCAACGCACGAACCAGTTCGCCTCGCTCGTCGCGCTCGCGTCCGTCATCGGCGTGGCGCTGGGCGTGGCCGCGCTCATCGTCGTCCTGTCGGTGATGAACGGCTTCGAGAACGAGCTGCGGTCGCGGCTCGTCGCCATCACTGGCCACGGCGCCGTGATCACCGGTGCCGGCGAACCAGCCTGGCGCGAGATCCTGGCCGACATCCAGGGCTTTCCGGGCGTGGAGTCCGCGGCCCCCTACGTGGAGCTCGAAGCCATGGTCGCCGTCGGCGGCGAACTGGCCGGCGCCGTGATCGAAGGGATAGACCCGCTGCGGAAGTCGCCCATCGCCGGCCTCGAGGGCGCACTGCGGGGCGGCACCCTTGCTGATCTCGTCCCGGGAGCCTGGCGCGCGCTGCTCGGCCGTTCCCTCGCAGGGCGCCTCGGCGTCGGCACCGGGGACCGGATTCGTGTGCTCGTGCCGGTCCGGGACGAGGCGGGGCGCGTGACCTCCCGGCTTCGCGAGCTGACGGTGGCCGGCGTGTTCGAGGTGGGCGTCCGCGATCACGATGCCGTGCGCGTCCTCGTCAATATCGGCGACGCTGCGGCGCTGGCCGGCCTCGGCGACCGGGTTACGGGCATCCGGCTGCAGACGACCGACATCTTCGCGGCGCCGCAGATCCTCGGCGGCTGGGTAGCCCGCTGGACGTCCGGGGGGCGCAGTGCGCCCGTCACCACGGACTGGACGCGGGACAACGCCACCTACTTCCGCGCGGTCCGCATCGAGAAGACCATGATGACGCTGCTCCTCTCGCTGATCGTGGCGGTGGCAGCCTTCAATATCGTGGCGACCCTCGTCATGGTGGTCACCGACAAGCGGCCGGGCATCGCCATCCTGCGCACCCTGGGCTTTTCGCGTGGCGCCGTGGTGGCCATGTTCGCCCTGCAGGGCGTGCTCATCGGCTGGGCCGGAGTGCTCATGGGCGTCGCCGGCGGGGCGCTGCTGGCGACCAACATTGGCTCGGTGGCACCGGCCCTCGAGCGCCTCTTCGGCTTCGAGTTCATGCCGGCGGACGTGTACTACCTCACGGCGCTGCCCGCCGACCTGGAGACCGGTGACCTGCTGTGGGTGAGCGTCATCGCGCTGGGCCTCACGGCGCTAGCCACGATCTATCCCGCCCTGCGGGCCGCGGCCGTGGCGCCGGCCGAAGTCCTGCGCTACGAGTAGGCGGTCCAGCAGTCATGCTTCGTCCCTGGGAATTTGCCATCGCGCTCCGCTACGTCCGGTCGCGGAACAAGAACCGCTTCATCTCCTTCATCTCCGTGATCTCGATGACGGGCATAGCCCTGGCGGTCGCCGTGCTGATCATGGTCCTGTCGGTGATGAACGGCTTCGAATCGGAAGTGCGCAACCGCATCCTCCAGATCGTCGCCCACGCCTCGATCACCGGCCTGGATGGCCGGATCGCCGACTGGCAGTCCCTGGCCGCGGTGGCCGGCCAGGATCCCGGCGTGCGCTCCGTCGCCCGGTTCGTGGACGGCCAGGCCATGCTGGTGGGACCCGCCGAGATCCGCGGTGTCCAGCTGCGCGGCATCGATCCTGCCAGCGAGCTCCGGACCTCCGCCCTGGGTTCCCTGATGGTGGATGGCACGCTCGAGGCGCTCGAGCCCGGCGTCTTCGGGATGGTGATCGGACGCACCCTGGCCGAGCAGCTCGGCGTCGGCGTCGGCGACTCCGTCATCGTGCTGGTCTCCCAGGGCATCACGACGCCCGCAGGGGTCGTGCCGCGCATGCGGCGCTTCCGGGTCACCGGGATCTTCTATGCCGGGATGTACGAGTTCGACCGGGCGCTCGTCTTCGTGAACGTTGCCGATGCCCAGCGCCTGTTCCGTTTCGGCGAGGATGTCACCGGGATCAGGCTCGCCGTCGATGATCCGCTCCAGGCACCGACGGTCGTCCGGTCGGTGGCCAATGCCTGGGGGGGCGGCGTCTACGTCACCGACTGGACCCGCGAGCACGGCAACTTCTTCCGCTCGATCCAGCTGACCCGCTCGATCATCTTCGTGATCCTGCTGCTCGTAGTGGGCGTCGCGGCCTTCAATATCGTCTCCACGCTCGTGATGGTGGTGCGGGACAAGCGGGGGGAGATCGCCATACTCCGCACCCTCGGTTCGACGCCAGCTGCCATACTCACCATCTTCGTGTTGCAGGGAGCCCTGGTCGGCATCGTGGGTACCGCGGCGGGCGTCGCCGCCGGCGTGCTTGGTGCCTGGAACGTCAGTGCGATCGCCGTGTTCATCGAGCGGCTTACCGGGTTCCAGTTCCTGGCCCCGGACGTCTATTTCATCAGCGAGCTGCCCAGCCGCCTGGTCTGGACGGACGTCTGGCAGGTCGCGGGCATCGCCCTGCTGCTGGCGCTGCTGTCCACCCTCTATCCTGCATGGCGCGGGGCCGTGACGGCGCCGGCCGAGGTGTTGCGGTATGAATGACGTGCCTGCCATCGAATGCCGGGGATTGCGCAAGCAGTTCGCCGAAGGCGCCGCTGTCCTCGAGGTGCTGAAGGACATCAACCTGGTCATTGGTGCGGGCGAGCGAATTGCCATCGTCGGGCCCTCCGGCGCTGGCAAGACGACGCTGCTCCAGCTGCTCGGCGGCCTCGACACCCCGACGGCAGGGGAAGTGCGCATTCGCGGCCGGGACATCGCCACCACCGACAATGCCGAGCGGGGGCGCATCCGGAACCAGTACCTGGGCTTCGTCTACCAGTTCCACCACCTGCTGCCGGAGTTTACCGCCCTCGAAAACGTGGCCATGCCGCTCCTCGTGCGCCGCGAGCCACTCGAGGCGGTCAGGGCCCGGGCGCGCCGGGTGCTCGAAAGGGTCGGCCTGGGTGGCCGCCTCGAGCACAAGCCCGGCGAGCTGTCCGGCGGCGAGCGCCAGCGCGTCGCCGTGGCGCGCGCCCTCGTGACGGAGCCCGCCGTGGTCCTCGCCGATGAGCCCACCGGCAACCTGGACCGCAAGACGGGCGACACGGTGCTCGAACTGATGCTGGACCTGAATCGGGAGGTGGGCGCCAGTCTCGTGATCGTCACCCACGACCCGCGGATCGCCCTGAAGATGAACCGGGTGCTCCGCCTCAGCGACGGGCGCCTCGAGGACGCTACGGCGGAGTACGAAAGCGACGCTCTACGCGCCGCTGCAGCCGCAATCGCGTCGTGATGCGCCACGCCGCATTGCCCAGCAGGTAGCCGATCGCCGCCAGGGCCAGGCCGGTCACGATGGCCCCCAGCCACAGCGGTTTCCACACGCTGGCCAGCTGGCCGAGCCACTGTTCCCAGGACTGGTCCAGGCCCATGGCCGCCCGCGGCAGGCCGAGGAGCCAGGCACCCACCCGGTACTCCAGGTAGAAGATCGGCCCGTAGGTCAGCGGGTTCCCCAGCCACGTGCCCAGGATCGCCACGGGCACATTCACGCGCAGCAGCAGGCCGAGCGCTATCGCCACTGGCATGTGGCCGACGAAGGGCAGGACGCCGATGAACAGCCCCAGGGCCAGCCCGCCGGTGATCGTGCGGCGGTTGATCGAGAAGTACACCGGATGGGCCAGCAGGGCCCGGAATGGTCGGATGTACCACGCGGCGTGGTCCTGATTCCCGCGATACGGGGCAGATAGTCGCCTGAAGAACTTGCGGGGCATCCGGTACCTTGGCTCGAGCGGCGCGTCGCGGCCGCTCATTATCCAGAGTCTGGGCCGGAAGTCGTCATGGTCGCGGTTACCTGCGTCACCCTGCTGCTTGCCACGTTGCTCCTGTGGGCTCCCCGCCTGCCCGTTACGAGCGGGGCAGCCCTGGCCCTGCTGTCAGCGGCGGCCCTGGTCGCTGGCTGGCAGGCCGGCCGGCGGACATTCCTGCTGGTTGTGCTGGGCGGGTTGCCGGTCATTGCCGTGCTCGGGACCAGCGAGCGATTGCTGGCGGACCGCTGGCCCGACCGGCTTGAAACGCCGGACACGCTGGTTTCCGGCGCCATCTGCGAATTCCCCCGGGCCCAACCCGGATCCTGGCGTTTCGTGCTCACCACCGACCCGGAGTCCCGGGCCCGGGGCGTTCCCGGGCGGGTGCTGGTCAGCTGGTATGACAGTGCCTCCCGCCCGGCGGCACCGCCGGCCCCCGGTGAGCAGTGGCTTCTCAACTTGCGGCTCCGGCCGCCCCGGGGGCTCAGCAACCCGGGGACCTTCGATTACGAGCGCTGGCTGTTCTCGCAGCACATCGGGGCGACGGGCTGGGTCCGCGAGTCCGCTGCCAACGGTCGTGTGACGGGCGGCCCATCGGCCTGTCCACCGGCTGCCTGGCGCGCCGCCACCGCGCGTCGCGTCGGGGCCGTGCTCGACGGCCGCGAAGCAGCGCCCTACGTCCTGGGCCTTGCCATCGGCGCTTACCAGGCACTGCCCGAGGCCGAGTGGCACAAGCTCCGGCGCACCGGCACGATCCACCTGATCTCGATCTCCGGCTTTCACATCGCGCTGGTGGCGGCACCGGCCGCGCTGGTTGGCCTCGCCATCGCGCGACTGATGCTGGCCGTGGGCTGGCGCTGCCGGCCCCGGGTCCTCGCGGCATGGACGGCCCTCGGTGCCGCGGCAGGCTACGGGGCCCTCGCCGGGTTCAGCGTGCCCACGGCCCGCTCGGTCATTGCCGTCGCCATCGTTGCGGTACTCGTCACCTGCCGGCGGGCGGTGACGGTGCCCGAGCTGCTGGCCTGCGTGGTGCTGGGCGTGCTGCTGGTCGAACCCCTCGCGCCCCTCGTGCCGGGATTCTGGCTGTCCTTTGCCGGGGTGATGGTCCTCGCGACGGTCGCCCTGGGCCTGCCCGCGGGGCGCGCGAAGCCCGGCGCCCTGCGCCTGTTGCTCGTCACGCAGCTTGCCATGACGGCGGGCCTGGCCCCGCTGCTCGCCATGTTCTTCGGCCAGTTTCCGGTGAGCGGCCTGGTCACCAACCTGGTGGCCGTGCCCGCCTTCAGCTTCGTGCTGCTGCCGCTGACTCTCGCCGGCACCGCGGCGGTCTGGGTGGCGCCCGCGGCAGGTGCGGTGCTGCTGGGCCTGGCCGCCGACTGCTTTGATGCGTGGCGCTGGTTCCTGGGCGCGTGCGCGAGCCTGCCCGGCGCCGTGTGGTACCTGCCTGAACCGTCCCGCGGGGCGCTGCTGCTCGCCAGTGCCGGCGCTGTGTCGGCACTGTGGCCGCCGCCCTGGCCCGGCCGCTGGTTGGGACTCTGCATGCTCGCCGGGTTGCTTGCCGCCGGCGCGCCGCCGGTCCCGGCCGGTGGCCTGCGCGTGACGGCACTGGACGTGGGCCAGGGCCTGGCGGTGCTCGTCCAGACCGCCGGCCATGCATTGCTCTACGACGCGGGTCCGGCGTTCCGCGACAGTGATGCGGGGGAGCGGGTCGTGGTGCCGGTGCTCCAGTCGCTGGGCGTGCGAACGCTGGACACGCTGCTCATTTCCCATGCCGACGTGGATCATCGCGGCGGCGGCGCCAGCGTGCTGGAGCGCTATCCCGGCGCCCGGGTGCTGGGGCCGGCCGGCGGCAGCGCCGCCGGGCGTGCCGGGGCCTGCGAGGCAGGCCGTGCCTGGCGCTGGGACGGCGTGCTGTTCGAGATCCTGCATCCCGTCGCCGGCAGCAACCATCCGCACGACAATGCGGCGTCCTGCGTCCTGCGCGTCTCGGGTCCGCGTGCGCGCCTGCTGTTGCCCGGCGACATCGAGGCCAGCCAGGAGCTTGAACTTGCCTCCAAATCAGACTTCGGGCAGGTGGATCTGCTGCTGGCCCCGCATCACGGGAGTCGCACCTCGTCGTCCGCGCCGTTCGTCGGCGCCACGCAACCCAGTCACGTGGTCGTCTCGTCGGGCTATCGCAATCGCTGGCGACATCCCGCCAGCGACGTGGTCGCCCGCTGGCGCGAGTCGGGTGCGTGCGTCCTGAACACGGCGGAGGCGGGCGCCCTCGGGTTCGAGGCAGGCGCAGGGGAGGGGTTCCGGCTGCGGCGGGCGGAGCGCGAGTCCGCGCCGGGAATCTGGCTCGCGCGCCCGCAGCCGCGCCCGCGCTGCAACTGATTTTCCCCACGGGGCCGGCCTGTGACGGCCCGGGGAGGTCAAGGTATAGTGACGCCCGTCTGCTGCGGAACGGGTGCGCATGCTCGAAATAGTGATTGCCGGCGGCTGGGTGATGGTGCCCATCATCCTGTGCTCCGTCGTGGCCGTGGCCATCATCCTCGAGCGACTCTGGACCCTCAAGCCCAATCGCGTGGTCCCCCGGGACCTGTCCCGGCAGGTGTGGGAGTGGGTCAGCAGCAACCAGCTGAACCACCAGCACATCCAGGACCTGCGGGCGAACTCCCCGCTGGGCCAGGTCCTGGCAGCGGGCCTGGCCAGCCGCCAGCAGGACCGCACCATCATGAAGGAGGCCGTGGAGGACACGGGCCGGCACGTGGTCCACGAACTGGAGCGCTACCTGAATACCCTGGGCTCGATCGCGGCGGTGACGCCGCTGCTCGGCCTGCTCGGCACGGTAACCGGGATGATCCGGACGTTCTCTGCTCTCACCACCGGCGGCGCCGGTGATCCGGCAGCCCTCGCCGGTGGCATCTCCGAAGCGCTGATCACAACGGCGGCCGGCCTGATGGTCGCCATTCCCGCCCTGATCGCCTACCGCTACCTGCGCGGGCGGGTCGACGGGCTCGTCGTGCAGATGGAAAAGGAAGCCATCGCAATGGTCGAGGCCCTGCAGCGCAAGCAGTTCGTCGACACCCTGGGGCGCTCGCGGCCTCAGGCATGAACCTCGGCAACCGCAGGCCGCGCGAGGAGCCGGAACTGAACGTCGTCTCGCTGGTGGATGTGGTGCTGCTGCTCCTGATCTTCTTCATGCTGACCACGACGTTCGTTCGCCCGTCCCAGATCGCCATCCGCCTGCCGGAAGCCGGCGTGAGTTCCGACGTGCCCGCGGATCGCGAGGAGCTGGAGATCTCCGTCACGGGCCAGGGCGAGTTCCGCGTGAATGGCCGGCCGCTGGTCGATTCCCGTCCCGAGACCCTCGAGGCGGCCATCCGCAAGGTCATGCCCCGGGTTCGTGCGCGGCACGTGACCGTCAGTGCCGACGGCCGGGCCAGCCACCAGGACGTGGTGACGGCGATGGACGTGGCCGGGCGCCTGGGCTTCGTCGAGGTCCGGATCACGACGGTGCGGGCGCGGCCACCCGAGTGACGCGATCTTGAGCAGCGAGGTCTCGTCCAGCGTGGCGCCAGCGGCGATCTACCGGCGCCTGCTCTCGTTTGCCAGGCCCCACTGGGGCGTCTTCATCATCGCCGCGATCGGCATGGCGTTCTACGCCGCCACCGATACCGGCTTTGCGTGGCTCGTCAAGCAGCTCCTGGCCACCATCGACGCCCCGGCCGACACCCTCGACCCGCAGGCCGAACTGATCCGCCGCTGGCTGCCGCTGGGCATCATGGTCCTCTTCCTGGTGCGGGGCGCGTCGGAGTTCGCCACCACCTACAGCCTCGGCTGGATCGGCCGGCAGGTGATCAAGAGCGTCCGGGCGCTCGTCTTCGACAAGTTCCTCAACCTGCCAACCCGCTTCTACGACGCGGCGTCCAGCGGCACGCTGCTGTCGAAGCTGACGTTCAACATCGAACAGATGGCTGCCGCGGCGTCGAACGTCGTGACCGTCCTCATCAGGGACAGCCTGACGGCCATCGGCCTCGTGGCCTACATGTTCTACCTGAGTCCGCCGCTGTCAGCCTTCGTGTTCGTCGCTGCACCCCTGCTGGCATTGCTGATCCGCGTGCTGAGCCGCATGTTCCGGCGCTACAGCAGCCGGATCCAGGAGTCCATGGGCGAGCTCACCCGGATCACGGGCGAGACCCTGCAAAGCCACCGCGTGATCAAGATCTTCAACGGGCAGGACTACGAGCGGCGTCGCTTCGAGTCCGCCAACGAGCGGAACCGGCGGATGAACATGCGCCTGTTCGCCACCCGCGCGGCCGGGGACGGCGTCACGGCGCTGCTGGCGGCGGTGGGCATGGCCGGCATCGTGTTCGTCGCCAACCAGGATGCGGTCCGGTCGGCCCTGGACATCGGGGACTTCGGCGCCTTCATCACCGCATTGCTCCTGCTGATGCGCCCGTTGCGTGCGTTGACGGGCGTCAACGTGTCCCTGCAGCAGGGAATCGCGGCAGGGGCGAGCGTCTTCCAGTTGCTGGACGAGGATGTCGAGCGGGATACGGGCACCCTGGCCCCGGTGCGCCTGCGCGGCCAGGTGGAGTTTCGCGACGTCAGCTTCGAATACGCCGCCGAGAAGGGCCTGGTGCTCCGGGACATCAACCTGCGGGTCCCGGCCGGCCAGACGGTGGCGATCGTCGGCAAGTCCGGCAGCGGCAAGACCACGCTGGTCGGGCTGCTGCCGAGGTTCTACGACGCCGAGCACGGCGCGGTGCTCGTCGACGACCGGCCCGTGCAGGACTACACCCTGGCCGCCCTGCGCAACCAGATCAGCCTGGTCAGCCAGGAGGTGGTGCTCTTCAACGACACCATCGCCGGCAACATCGCCTACGGGGCGCTCAGCTCCGTCTCCCGGGCCGACGTGGAGGCCGCGGCCCGGGCTGCCTACGTCGATGAGTTCACGAGCCAGTTGCCGGACGGCCTGGACACCTGGGTGGGCGACCGGGGCGTGCTGCTGTCCGGCGGGCAACGCCAGCGGATCGCGATAGCGCGCGCCCTGCTCAAGAATGCACCCATCCTCATCCTGGACGAGGCCACTTCCGCCCTCGACACGGAATCCGAGCGGCGCATCCAGGACGCGCTGGGCAGGCTCATGCAGGACCGGACGACCTTCGTCATCGCCCATCGGCTCTCCACGATCGAGCAGGCAGACCGGATCCTCGTGATGGCTGACGGCCGCATCCTGGAATCGGGCAGTCATGCCGAGCTGCTGGCCGCCGGCGGGCACTATGCGCACCTTCACAAGCTGCAGTTCCGGGATGACGCCGCCTGAGGCGGCGCCGGGCCCGGAGCGGTGGCTCCAGGCGCTCTGGTACGGCCGTTCACCGCTGGCCTGGCTGCTCTTGCCCATCGCGGGCTTGTTCGCGCTCGTCACCGGTTTGCGCCGGCTGGCCTACCGGGT
The DNA here is from genome assembly GCA_016789845.1 of Chromatiales bacterium. Classification (GTDB taxonomy): domain Bacteria; phylum Pseudomonadota; class Gammaproteobacteria; order Steroidobacterales; genus SHZI01. The sequence continues at coordinate 12,367 of JAEUQA010000003.1, read as the reverse complement.
GGGCTGGCTGGCTGTCCACCGGCTGCCGGTGCCCGTCATCGTCGTGGGCAACATCACCGTGGGCGGCACGGGCAAGACGCCGGTCACCGCCTGGCTGGCCGCCCTTTTCCGCGAGGCGGGCCTGCGTCCCGGCATCGTCAGCCGGGGCTATGGCGGGCGGCCGTCACCCGAGCCGCGGCTGGTCTGTCCGGATGACGATGCGGCCGTGGTCGGCGACGAGCCGCTGCTGCTCCACCGTCAGACCGGCACCCCCGTCTGCGTGCACCCGGACCGGGTCGCGGCGGGCCGGCGACTCCTGGCGGAGGGCGTGAACGTCGTCATCGCGGACGACGGCCTCCAGCACTACCGGCTGCACCGGGACCTGGAGATCGTCGTGCTGGATGGCGAGCGGCGTCTCGGCAACGGCTTCCTGTTGCCGGCCGGGCCATTGCGCGAGGGCGCCTCGCGGCTGCGCGCCGTGGACCTGGTGCTCGTGACTGGCGGACCGGCGGAGGAGGGCGAGTTTCCGCTGCAGTACGGGATCGGCAGGCTGCGGGCGCTGGACGGCAGCGTCCACTGCGGCCTCGAAGTACTTCGCGGCCAGGTGGTGCGCGCGGTCGCCGGCATCGGCAACCCGGGCCGCTTCCACGCCCAGCTGGCCGCCGCGGGCGTCCGGGTGGAACCCGTGCCGGTTCCCGACCACGGCCGCGTCGACCTCCAGGCACTGGCAAGGTCCAGCGGCGTGCCGATCGTCATGACGGAGAAGGACGCCGTAAAGTACCGGCCGGTGCACGGCGGCTGCCCGGTGTGGGTCGCGGGACTCGAACTGGGCGTGCCGGAAGTGGTCGGCGCGCGGATCCTCGCGCGCCTGCGGGGCGTCAAGGGATAGGAACGATGTGATGGGCGGCGAGTTTCATGTGGTGATTCCCGCGCGCTTCGCGTCGTCGCGTTTTCCCGGCAAGGCGCTGGCGCTGCTGGCCGGCCGGCCGCTGCTGGAACACGTGTGGCGCAAGGCTTGCCAGAGCGCCGCTGCCGACGTGGTGGTCGCCACGGATGACGAGCGCATTGCCACCGTCGCCCGTGGGATCGGGGCCGAGGTGCTGATGACCAGTGCCAGCCACCGCTCCGGCACGGAGCGCGCGGCCGAGGTCGCGGCGGTGCGTGGCTGGCCCGACGACGCGGTGGTCGTGAACGTCCAGGGCGACGCGCCGCTGATTCCGCCGGCCGCCATCGATCAGGTGGCGGAGCTCCTTGCCGCCTGGCCCGGTGCCGCCATGTCGACCCTGTGCACCCCGATCACGACGGTAGAGGACTACCGGAGTTCCCACGTGGTGAAGGTCGTCAGCGACCGCGATGGCCGGGCGCTGTACTTCAGTCGCTCACCGATTCCAGGCACCAGCCACGCGAGTGACACCGGGATGCCCGGGAGCTTCCGTCACGTGGGCCTGTACGCCTACCGGGTGGGTGCGCTGCGCCAGATTGCCGCGGCGCCGGCCTGCGGGCTGGAAGTGGCGGAGAGCCTGGAGCAGCTGCGTGCGCTGTGGCTTGGCCTGGAGATTCGCGTGGCCGTGGCCCGGGACCTGCTGGGACCGGATGTGGATACGGTCGAAGATCTGGAGCGGGCTGCGGAGTTCCTGCGGCGTTCCGGATGAGTGGGTCCTCCCCGTAGTAACCTTCGGCCTGCTCCCCGCGTACTTTGCCTTCCAGGACGCTGACATGATGCTGACACGGATGTTCAGGCGACAAGAAAAACCATTGGAAAACAATAGCGTAAGGGTTTTGTTCGTCTGCATGGGCAACATCTGCCGGTCGCCCATGGCAGAAGGCGTACTCCGCCAGCGCCTGGCCGGGCGCGAGTTGCCGCTACCCGTCGAAATTGACTCGGCAGGCACCCACAGCTATCACCGCGGCGCGCCGCCGGATCCCCGGGCCCAGGCGGCCGCATTGAGGCGGGGCGTGGACATCTCCGGGCAGCGCGCCCGGCGCGTAACTCCCGAGGATTTCTTCCGCTTCGACCTGGTGGTCGCGATGGATGACGAGAATCACGCCGCGCTGCTCGAGCTCGCGGCGGAGGAGCATCACCAGAAGGTGCGCCTGTTACTGGAATTTGCCGGCGATGCCTCCCGCCGCAACGTGCCGGATCCCTATTACGGCGGCACGCTCGGCTTCGAGCGGGTGCTCGATCTCGTCGAGGAGGCCATGACAGGCCTCCTCGACGAACTCGAATCCATAGGCGCTCGCCGGCGGGCGGAACTCGAGGCCGGTCCCGGCGGAACTCCCGACGAGGATGTCGTCTAGAGCCGTCGGCCCGGGTTAACTCTGCCCGGACTCCCGGTTGCCCCCATCACCGCCGCCGTCCATGCCGGTCCAGACCGTGTGGGTCGTCGCCGGTCGCGGGGGCGTGGGCGTGGGCGTGGGTGAGGCCGATGCCGCCGGCCGAGGGCTTGGTGGTGCACTGGGCATGGCACTGGGGGCCGCACTGGCAGGTGCTGTGGGCGACACACTGCCGGTCTCCCAGGGCAACCGGCGTTCCGTGCCCCGTTCGATGTAGGGCTCGGCTGCCGGCGTTTCCCGCGCCGGTGCCTCGGGGCGCGGCTCGCTCCGGGGCGGTGCTTGCTGGACCGGCGGCTGGAAGATGCCGGGCCGGATGGGCGTCAGCATCGGCTGGGTATCCTGCATCGGGTCCGGCGCCGGGTTGTGCTGTGGGGCATCCGACCCGACCGCATCGCGGCTGGTGTCCGGCACGGGGCCGTCGCCACGCGGGCCATCGGCCCGGGGCTGGCCTTCGCGGGGGCCATCCCGGTCGGCGCCGCCACGCCGCCGGCGGTTGCGGCGCGAGCGGTCGCCACTGCCACCGCGTGCGCCCTGGCCCTGACCCTCGGACGCGCCGGGGCCGGCACCGCGGTTCTCACCGCCCCGGTTGCCCTCTCGCCGCTGGTCTTCCCGCCGCTGGTCACCGCGTGCCTCTGCTGCCGGACGCGCATCGCCATTGCCGCGGGATTCGCCAGGACCGCCTTCCGGCCGTGGCGGGCGAGGCTGGTTCGGGTCGAACTCGCGACGGGGTGGCCGGTTGCCACGCCGTGGCCCGGAACGATCGCCGCCGGGCCCGCGCTGGCGGCCCTGTTGCCGGCCATCGCCGCGACTGTCGCCACGGCCGTCAGGCCGGCCGCGCTGGCCCTGGTCGGCGCGGCGCGGGGGCTCCGCTTCCCGGGTGGGGGCCGCAGGCTGGCCGGTACCGAAGAGGAAGATCCTGAGGCGGGTGAACAGCCCCGGCACGGCGACGGCGGCGGGCACCGTGGCTGGCGCCGCCGGTTCCGGCGGCGGCGTCGGCGCCGGCGTGGAGGGCAGCACGCTGGCCACGGCCGGCGCCTGGGGCTTCGGCCGCTGGGGACCCACGTCCTCGATGTCCTGGGCCTTTTCGTCCGACGGCTCCACGAGCTGGTAGCTGGCGCCGGTGTTCTCCGGCAGCGTCGTCTGGTCGTCCCGGACCCGCCGGAGCGTGTAGTTGGGGGTCTGCAGGTCGGGATTGGCGACGAGCACGATCTGCAGGTTGTCCCGGGCCTCGATCGTCCGGATCCACTCCCGCTTCTCGTTCAGGAGGTAGTTGGCGACGTCCACCGGCAGCTGGGCAATGACCTTCGACGTGCGGTCCTTGCGGGTTTCCTCGCCGATCAGGCGCAGGACTGCCAGGGCCAGTGACTCGACGCTGCGAATGTGGCCCATGCCGCTGCAGCGCGGGCAGGTCTGGTGCGCGGACTCACCGAGCGAGGGCCGCAGGCGCTGCCGTGACATCTCGAGGAGGCCGAAGCGCGAGATCTTGCCGATCTGGACACGGGCCCGGTCCATGCGCACCGCGTCGCGCAGGCGAGTCTCGACCTCGCGCTGGTTGCGCTGGGGGCCCATGTCGATGAAGTCGATCACGATGAGACCGCCCAGGTCCCGGAGGCGCAGCTGCCGGGCGATTTCCTCCGCCGCTTCCAGGTTGGTCGCGTAGGCGGTGGCCTCGATGTCACCGCCCTTGGTGGCCCGCGCCGAGTTGATGTCGATGGACACCAGCGCCTCGGTGTGGTCGATGACAATGCTGCCGCCGGACGGGAGCTCGACCGTGTGGGAGAACGCCGACTCGATCTGGCTCTCGATCTGGTAGCGGGTGAAGAGGGGTACCGGGTCGTTGTACTGGCGGAGCTTGCGCAGGTTCTGCGGCATTGCCCGCTCGACGAACTGGCGGGCTTCCTCGTAGGCCCGCTCGTCGTCGATCAGGATCTCGCCCACGTCGTTCGCGAGGTGGTCGCGGAGGGCGCGGATGATGGCGTTGCTGTCCTGGAAGATCAGGAACGGCGCGGGGCGGCTGACGACCGCCTTCTTGATCGCCTCCCAGATCCCGAGCAGGTAGTCCATGTCCCACTTGAGTTCTTCCGGCGAACGGCCGACGCCGGCTGTCCGCACGATGACGCCCATGCCCTCGGGGACCTCGATGCTGTTGAGGGCCTCGCGCATTTCGTCCCGCTCGGTGTCGCTGATGCGCCGGGAAACGCCTCCTGCACCGGGATTGTTCGGCATCAGGACGATGAACCGGCCGGCCAGGCTGATGAAAGTGGTCAGCGCCGCGCCCTTGGTGCCGCGCTCTTCCTTCTCGACCTGGACGACGATGTCCTGGCCCTCGCGGAGGACGTCGCGGATGTTGATCCGCCCGTCGGCGCCGGGCTGGTTGACGAAGTACTCGGGAGAGACTTCCTTCAGTGGCAGGAAGCCGTGGCGGTCGGCGCCGTACTCGATGAAGGCGGCGTCGAGGCTGGGCTCGATGCGGGTGATCTTGCCCTTGTAGATGTTGGCTTTCTTCTGTTCCCGGGACTGGCTCTCGATATCTAGATCAAACAGCCGCTGGCCATCGACCATGGCAACGCGCAACTCTTCTTCCTGAGTTGCATTGACGAGCATTCTCTTCATAAGACCCTGCGTGCGAAAAACGTGTGCCCGTAGCCATGCCCACGGTTACCAGTGGGTAGCTACAACCTGGGCTTCCCGGGTGTGGCCGGTCAGGGTGTTGATCAGGGCGTCGGGCAGGGATCGACGCGGACGACTGTCCGACCGCGACCTGCCCGGATTCGAGTCTGAGGTGAGTCTTTGGTGCCTTGCGGCTTGCCACGCGTCAGATCCTCGGAATTTGTGCCTGACCGACCCTGCTCCGGCCGGCCTGGTCATTCCAGGTCGGCCACACCAGCAGGAGGCCCGCTCTTGCCCGCCATCGGCGGGCCTTGCCGTACGACCCCCCCACGCGGCGGGTCGATGGAAACTGCGTTGGCCTCGCGGGGGCCTGACAGCCCCCGGTATCGAACCTTGGGGCTTGACAGCCGACGCCGCTTGGCCTAGCAGTCCGGTACTATAACAGCGGCAACTGATGCCAGCAACGCACACAAAGGCTTAACCCCTTGCAGTCACAGGATTTCCGGTGAACGCCGCCGTACCGCGGGCGGTCCGCGTCACGGCGGGCGAGGACGAGGCCGGGCGCCGGCTCGACAACTTCCTGATGTCACACCTGAAGGGCGTGCCGCGCGCGCACGTTTACCGCCTCATCCGCAGCGGCGAAGTCCGGGTCAACAGCCGGCGCGTCCAGGCCAGCTATCGGCTGATCTCCGGCGATGAAGTGCGAGTGCCCCCCGTACGCCAGCCCGAGGCCGGCAATGCGCCGCCACCCAGCCGGGTGCGCGGCGAGTGGATCGAGGCGCGGGTGCTCTTCGAGGACGATGACCTGCTCGTGCTGAACAAGCCGTCCGGCCTTGCCGTGCACGGCGGCAGTGGCGTCAGCCTCGGGGCGATCGAGCTGCTGCGCGCGACCCGCGGTCCCCGCGCAACGCTCGAGCTGGTGCATCGCCTCGACCGGGACACCAGCGGCTGCCTCCTGGTCGCCAAGCGCGCGAGCGCTCTCCGCGCGTTGCATGCCCAGTTTCGTGACGGCACCGTGGACAAGCGTTACCTGGCCCTGCTCATCGGCCGCTGGCCCGGCCGGGCGCGCACGGTGGACGCACCGCTGGTGACGGACGAGCGGCGCGGTGGGGAACGGCACGTGAGGGTCGACGCGGCGGGCAAGGAGGCAGTCACGCATTTCGTTCCGCTGGAACGGTTTCCGGATGCCGTGCTGGCGGAAGTGCACCTGACCACGGGGCGCACCCATCAGATCCGCGTGCATGCGGCTTCCATCGGTCACCCGGTCGCCGGCGACGAGCGCTATGGAGCGGCCGATGATCCGGTGGTGCGCACCCACGGTCTCAAGCGCCTTTTCCTGCACGCCAGGTCGCTCGGCTTCCGGAGTCCGAAGAGCGGCGAGCCTGTTGGCGTCGAGGCCCCGCTCGGCGAGGACCTGACCGATCCCCTGGAGCACCTGCGGGCCACTGCGCCCGCTGCCCGCAACGCCTAGAGCAGGGCCACGCCCCGGCCTTGGAGGGCCCGGCCGAGCCAGATCAGTGGCAGGCCCTGGATGGCGGTTGGATCGAGGCTCTCGATGCCCTCCAGGAGCAGGACTCCGCGGCGTTCGGCCTTGAAGCTTCCGGCGCAGTCCAGCGGCTGGTCCGCAGCGACATAACGCTCTGCTTCCCGCCGCGTCAGCGCACGGAAGCGAACCCGCGTGGTATCGGTATGCAGGAGGTCTGGCTCGTTCCCGGGGCCCGCGAGGCACACGGCGGTGAAGAACTCGACGAGCTGCCCCGAACAGCGCAGCAGCTGGTCGACCGCCCTGTCCGGGGTGCCGGGCTTGCCGAGGGTCTCGTCGCCCAGGGCCGCGACCTGGTCGCTGCCGATCACCAGGCTCCCGGGAGACAGCCGGGCGCCTGCCGAGGCCTTCAGCCGCGCGAGGCGGAGGGCCAGGTCCCGGGGCGATTCCCCGGGCTGGCGGGCTTCGTCGACCTGGGGGGCCAGCACCTCGAAGCCGGACAGCAGCCTGCCCAGCAGCTCGCGCCGGTAGGGCGATTGGGAGGCCAGCACGACGCGGGACGGCGGGATCAAGAAGCAGGGCTCCGTGGGCGGAAGCCCCTGAATTTTGACACACTCCGGCACGGTACCTATCATGCGTACCGCGATGAGGGCTGGGCGCATCGGATCGGCCGAACTTGCGGATCTGGTTGCCCGCGGGGCGAGCCTCGACTTCAGCTTTCCGGTTTCTTCCCTGACGCGCCTGGCTGCCCTGGCTCCCCCGGCGACGATGGTCGGGACGGCCCGGCTGGACTCGGGCTTCACCTTTCAGGCGGGAGCGGAAGGCTACCCGCAGGTCCACCTCGTCGTTACCGGGTCGGTACCCCTGGTTTGCCAGCGCTGCCTCGGCCTGCTGGAGTGGCCGGTGAGCGTGGATGTGCGGCTGACGATGGTCCGCGACGACCAGGAAGCCGGGGTCCTTGCCGAGCCGTTCGACACGGTGCTGCTGGCCGATGGCGACCTTCTGCCGGAACAGGTGGTGGAAGACGAAGTGCTGGCGGCCCTGCCGCTGGCGCCGAAGCACGCGGATGGGACCCCCTGCGGAATCGGGGCCGACCGTGAAGGCGGTCGTGACGCGAACGTGAAATCGGGCGAGATGCACCGGCCCATGGCCGGGCTCGCCGACCTGCTGGGTCGTGGTGACCGGCAGGGTGACAAGTGACTTACCAGGAGATCTGCGATGGCAGTACAGAAGAGCCGCGTGACCCCGTCACGCAAGGGCATGCGTCAGTCCCACGACCGGCTGAAGAGCCCGCCCATATCCGTGGAGCCGACCAGCGGTGAAACCCATCGCCGGCATCACATCAGTGCCGACGGTTACTATCGCGGCAAGAAGGTCATCGAGACCCGCGACGACGGCGATACCGAGTAGTCGTTTCACCAGCCCTGGCATCGGGCTGGCGTGTGACAGGGGCCCCTGATGGCCGAGTCCATTACGATTGCCGTCGATGCCATGGGCGGGGACGCCGGGGCTGACGTCTGCGTGCCCGCGTCCATCGAGTTCGTGCGCCGCCAGCCGGCGGTGCGCATCATCCTGGTGGGCCAGAGCGAAAAGCTGGAGCCCCTGGCCGCGGCGGCGGGCGGCCTGCCGGCCGGCGTCCAGATCCGGGATGCCCGCCAGATCGTCGCCATGGACGAGCCGCCGGCCGATGCCCTGCGCAAGAAGAAGGACTCCTCCATGCGCGTGGCGGTGGACCTCGTCAAGGACGGCAGCGCCAGTGCCTGCGTCAGCGCGGGCAATACCGGCGCGCTCATGGCCACCAGCCGTTTCGTCCTGAAGACGCTGCCCGGCATCGAGCGTCCCGCCATCATGGCCCGGCTGCCCACGCGCCACGGGTCCATTGCCATGCTCGACCTCGGCGCCAATGCGGATTGCACCGTCGAGCAGCTCTACCAGTTTGCGGTGATGGGCTCCGTCGTGGCCAGCGTCACGGAGGGCATCGACAGGCCCCGGATCGGTCTCCTCAACATCGGCGAGGAAGACATCAAGGGCAACGACATCGTGAAGCAGGCCGCCGTCCGCCTCGGCGCCAGCCGCCTGAACTACGTCGGGTTCGTCGAGGCCGACGCCATCCAGGACGATCGCGCGGACGTCGTCGTTTGCGACGGCTTCAGCGGCAACGTGGCCCTGAAGTCCATGGAGGGCACCGCCAAGCTCATTCGGCATTTCCTCGAGATCGAATTCCGCGGCAGCCTCTACGGCCGGCTGGCCGGACTGGTCGCCTGGCCCGTGCTCCGTTCCCTCAGTCGCCGGCTCGATCCGCGCCGCTACAATGGCGCCAGCCTGGTGGGCCTGGACGGCATCGTCATCAAGAGCCATGGCGGCGCGGATGCGCTGGCCTTCCAGCAGGCGATCACGGTTGCCCGCGTGGAGGCCGAGAAGGGCGTGCCGGACCAGATTCGTGAACTACTGAGTGAGCAGGTCGAATGACGTATTCCCGCATAGCCGGCACCGGACGCTACCTGCCCGAGCGCGTGCTCACCAATCGGGAACTCGAGACGATGGTGGACACCACGGAGGAGTGGATCCGGACCCGGACCGGCATAGAGCGCCGGCACGTGGCCGCCGACACGCAGGGCACCAGCGACCTGGCCGAGCAGGCCGCGCGGCAGGCCATGGAGGCCGCCGGAGTCACGGCCGCCGACATCGATTTCCTCGTGGTGGGCACGACGACGCCGGACCTGGTGTTCCCGAATGTCGGTTGCCTCGTGCAGCGCCGCCTCGGCATCCACGGCTGCCCGGCCTTCAGCCTGGAGGCCGCCTGCAGCGGTTTCATCTATGCGCTCTCCATGGCCGACCGGTTCATCGCCAGCGGCTCCGCCAGGTGCGCGCTGGTCATCGGCGCCGAAACCCTCTCCCGCATCGTGGACTGGAACGACCGCGCCACCTGCGTGCTGTTCGGCGACGGCGCCGGCGCCGTGGTGCTCAAGCCGGCGGACGAACCGGGCATCCTCTCCTGCCACCTGGGCGCGGACGGCCACTACGGCGACCTCCTGTATCACCCCTACGGCACCTCCCGCCCCCAGCGCCCGGGGGACCTGGAACGGCCCTACGTCCAGATGAAGGGCAACGAGGTCTTCAAGGTCGCCGTCAAGACGCTCGAAGGGATCGTGGACGAGACGCTGGCTGCCAACCATCTGGAACGCTCCGCCATCAACTGGCTGATTCCTCACCAGGCGAATATCCGCATCATCCAGGCCACCGCCAAGCGGCTCGACATGCCCATGGAGAGGGTCGTCCTCACGCTGCAGGATCATGGCAACACCTCCGCTGCATCGGTGCCCATGGCGCTCGACGTGGCGGTTCGCGACGGGCGGGTGAAGCGCGGCGACCTGCTCCTGCTCGAGGCGTTCGGCGGCGGGCTGACCTGGGGCTCCGCGCTGGTCCGCTTCTGACGGCCGTCCGGAAGGTTCTCTATGATTGACCCGGGCCACCGGTGGCTGGTGCTCCTGGCGGGGCCGCTGCTGGCCCTCGGCGTCTACCTGCTGCTACCCGTCGAGTACGTGGCGACCGACGGTGCCCTGCGGACGCTCGAGCCCGGCGCACGGGGTGCGGCGGCCATGACGGCCTGGATGGCGCTCTGGTGGATCACGGACGTCATTCCCGTCTACGTCACGGCCATGCTGCCGCTCGCGACCTTCCCGCTGCTCGGCACGGCGACGATCGTGGAGGCGGCCGGCGCCTACGGTGACCCGCTGATATTCCTGTTCTTCGGTGGCTTCATCCTCGCGCTTGCGCTGGAGCGCTGGGGCCTGCATCGCCGCGTTGCTTTCACGGTACTGCGTTCCGTGGGCTCACGTCCTGACTACATCGTCGGTGCCTTCATGGCCATCGCCGCGTTCCTCAGCCTGTGGGTCACCAACACGGCAACCACGCTGATGATGCTGCCGGTGGCGCTGAGCGTCGCGGACACGCTGGCGGACGCACATCCCGCCGGCCAGGCAGCCGAGCTGCGCACGGCAAACGTCGGGACGGCGCTGATGCTGGGTGTTGCCTACGCGGCGTCGATCGGAGGCATGGGCACCATCATCGGCACGGCGCCGAATGTCTTCGTTGCCTCGTTCATCAGCACCCAGCTGCACCTGGAAATCAGCTTTCTCGACTGGATGACCCTGGCGTTGCCACTGGTCATCCTGCTCCTCGTTGGGGCCTGGCTCCTGCTGACGCGTGGCGTGTTCCGGGTGGGCCACGAGCCATTGCCCGGCACGCACACGGTGCTGGCGGGCCTGGCCGAGGGCCTGGGTCCGGTGACGCCTGCCGAGCGCCGCACCGCCATCGTGTTCCTGCTGGCGGCGGCGGCGTGGATGTTCCGTGGACTGCTCGGCGACCTGACCGTCGCGGGCGCGACGCCGTTCTCCGGCCTGACGGATGCGGGGGTCGCCATCAGCGCCGCGATCCTGCTGTTCGTGCTGCCGGCGGGGCGGGGCCAGGCTGGCGAGACGCTCATGGACTGGGACACGGCGAAGCGCGTGCCCTGGGGCCTGCTCCTGTTATTCGGCGGCGGCCTGAGCCTGGCGGCCAGCTTCGAGCAGACCGGCCTCGCCGCCTACGTCGCCGCGCAGGGGCAAGGGCTCGAAAAACTGCCCGTCTGGCTGCTGGTCGCCTGCATCGCCGCCGTGGTGGTGTTCCTGTCGGAGATCGCCAGCAACCTGGCGACGGCGACCACCGTCGTGCCCGTGCTGGCCGCCCTCGCGGTCGGCGCCGGGCTCGCCCCGGCGCCGCTGGTCCTGGCTGCCTGCTTTGCAGCGAGCTGTGGCTTCATGCTGCCGGTGGCCACCCCGCCCAATGCCATCGTCTACGGAACTGGCCGGGTGACGGCTGGTCAGATGGCAAAGGCGGGATTTCTGCTCAATGTGACGGGCATCCTGTTTATTACGGTCGTGACTTGCGGGATCATCATTCCCCTCATCGGAGCGAAGTAATGCAGCGGAGAACAGTGGGTCGCGTGGCCCGGTCCATCCTGGGGGCATGCCTGGCTCTCGCGGCAACCGTGCCGGGCACCGTGCATGCCACGGCCGATACCTTTGCCCTCGCCCCGGATGCCCAGGTGGTTGGCCAGACCAGCACGGTGGCCGCCAGGCACGACGAGACACTCACCGACATCGCCCGTATTCACGGCCTGGGCTACGAAGAGATCGTCTGGGCGAATCGCAAGGTGGACATCTGGCTGCCTGGCGAAGGCACCCCGGTAGTCCTGCCGAAGCGCTTCATCCTGCCGGGCGCGGCGCGTGAAGGCATCGTGGTGAATATCGCCGAGTACCGGCTTTATCACTACTACAAGAGCAATGGCCAGTTGATGGTCTCCACCTTCCCGATCAGCATCGGGCGCATGGACTGGGCCACGCCGATCGGCCGCTGGTCGGTGACGGCCAAGCAGAAGGACCCCGCCTGGTATCCGCCCGAGTCGATCCGCCAGGAGCACCTGCAGGACGGGCGCGGATACCTCGCCAAGATGGTGCCGGCGGGCCCCGACAATCCGCTGGGCCGCTACGCCATGCGCCTCAGCGCGACCGGATACCTGATTCACGGGACCAACAAGCCGGTCGGCGTGGGCATGCAGGTCACCCACGGGTGCATCCGCATGTACCCGGAAGACATCGAGTGGCTGTTTCCCCAGGTGCCGGTCAATACGCCCGTGCAGATCATGAACCAGCCCTACAAGTTTGGCTGGTCAGGCAATGATCTGTACCTGGAGGTGCATCCGCCCCTGGAGGACGATCACTCCACGAGGGAGCGGGAAATGACGGCGCTCACCGAGCAGTACGTGCTGCTCACGCGGGAGCGCCCGGCGCGGATCGACTGGCAGGCGGTGGAAGAGGCCTATCGCCGTCGCGATGGCATTCCCGTCCGGGTGGGCTCCGGTCTCGGGATCCCCCAGTCCGTGGCCGCCTTCTGAGAGGCACCGGGTTTGGCATCTGGCCA
>JAEUQA010000083.1 GCA_016789845.1 Chromatiales bacterium | reverse complement strand
GGCATCGCCGCGCAAGTGGCCAGATGCCAAACCCGGTGCCTCTTTAAGACAAAAAAAAGCCGCAGCAGATGCTGCGGCTTATTCCTTCGGGCTCCTGAAAGAGGCCCTCGGCAGTTTCAGGACCGTCTTACTTGGCCTGGCTCCGCTTGAACATGCGGTCGATCTTCTCGTTGGTGGCGTCGCAGCAGGACTGGGACTGGTTGGCGGCGTTCAGTGCCTGGTTGGCGGTGCTCTGGGCAGCGGAAGCCGTCTGCTTGGCTTCGGAAGCTGTGGCGCTGGCAGCATCAGCAGCCGACTTGGCGGCCGACGCGTCGGCAGCTACGCGATCCAGACGGGCAGACATTTCGTTCAGCTGGGTCGTGGAGGCGCAGCCGGAAGCGATCACCATGGCGAGGGCAACAGCGCTTCCCTGAAGAGCGGTTCTGATTTTCATAGCTAAAGTTCCTCAACAGCAGATTTTTAAGTAAACAACAAACCCGGAGAATTGGTCGCCGAGAATTAAGAAACCGCCGGAGGGCGGAGTTCTTCCGAAAAGCATGAACGAATATTGGTTAAATCGCAATCTGGAAGTGGCGCGGCGCTTGGGTTTCAGCTCAGTGGTTGCAGGCGCGCGACAGGCGTGGAGTCGTGGCTGTCTGCCGGCATGACCGCCGGGCTGGCGTTCGGGTGACGGGCGGGCCTCAAGTTGCGCTCACCGGCCTTGCGGGCTTCCCGGGTCTGTATATACTCCCAGTCCTGTACGGATATACAGGATTGGAAAGAACATGTCCCCCAGCGCTGATCTCACCCCGCGACAGCTAGAAATCCTCGAATTTATTCAAAGGTTTATTTCTGAAACCGGAATGCCGCCCACCCGGGCCGACATGGCCCGGGAGCTGGGTTTCCGGTCGGCCAATGCGGCCGAGGAACACCTGCGGGCGCTGCAGCGGAAGGGCGTCATCGAACTCCTGCCGGGCACGTCCCGGGGCATCCGGCTGCTGGAGGCGGCGAACGCCTTTCCAGGCGATTCAGTCACCGGGGAGGAGGAGGGCTTGCCGCTGGTGGGCCGCGTGGCTGCCGGCCAGCCCATTCTGGCTGCCGAGCACATCGAGGCCCGTTATCGCCTCGATCTCGCGCTGTTCAATCCGCGGCCTCATTACCTGCTGCGGGTCCAGGGCATGAGCATGCGGGATGCCGGCATCCTCGATGGCGACCTGGTGGCGGTCCGTCGTCAGCCCGACGTGCGCAATGGCCAGATCGTGGTGGCTCGCCTGGAAGAAGAGGTGACCGTCAAGCGTTACCGCCAGACCGGCACCACCGTCACGTTGCTGCCGCAGAACCCGGACTATCAGCCCATCAAGGTCGACCTCAAGGCGGAGCACCTGGTCATCGAGGGTGTCGTCGTGGGCGTGATCCGTAACGGCATGTCCACCGCCGCGTGATGTCCCGTGCCGGATCTTCCTGTGCCAGATCTTGCTGTACTGGCCTCACCGATTTTTCCCCGGATCCCAACGGGCTTTCCGTCGCTCGACGCACTCCTCGGCGGTGGCTGGCCCACCGGGATGCTCACCGAGGTGCTGGTCTCCGGGCCTGGCAGCGGTGAACTCGGGCTGCTGAGTCCGGCACTGGCCCGGCTGACCACTGGCGGCACAGCTGGCGCTGATGATGCCAGCGACGCCGGTCCCCGATGGGTGATCCTCATCGCTCCACCCTGGATCCCCTATGCCCCCGGACTGTCCTGGCAGGGCCTTGACCTGGAGCGGGTACTGGTGGTCCGGGTCCGGCAGTCGCCGGAAATCCTGTGGGCCATGGATGAAACACTGCGCTCGGGAACCTGTGCCGCCGTCATCGCCTGGACTGGCGCCACGGGTCCCCAGCGGGCGGAACACTCCCTGTTGCGGCGGCTCCATCTTCTGGCAGGCAAGCAGCAGGCCTGGGCGGTCCTGGTCAGGGCAGCACGGCTTCGGCGGCAGCGATCCCCCGCCCGCCTGCGGCTCGAACTCCTGTCTCCCGCACCGGACACGCTGCAGATCGAGATTTTCAGGAACGGCTGGCGAGGCACGGGGGCGGTGACCGTCGAACGGCGCTTCTAGTCACCCACTCAACCGGAGCCACCGCAAAGAAGTGGCGCATTTATTTCATGACACGTTCCCCGAAAACCCAGCCGTCGGAGTACGACGCGGCCATTCCCCCGGCCAGCCATCCGGAGTGGCCTGGATCAGCGCCTCCCCGGCCCGTGCCCGCCCGGCTCTGGCTCTGCCTCTACCTGCCACAGTTGCCTCTCGAGGCGCAGGCCAGTCGGTTCGGGAGCAGGGAGCCGCTCGCGATCTGTGCAGAGGAGGGACGCCACACCCTCGTCGTCACGGTGAATGCGCTGGCCAGCGCCCGGGGCGTGCATCCCGGCATGCCGGTCACTTCAGCACTGGCGCTGGTGCCGGAGCTCGTCTTCGAGGACCGCAGTCCGGCGCTTGAGGCGGTGGCACTGTCCAGGCTGGCCCGCTGGGCCGGCCGGTTCACGCCGGCTGTGATCCCCGGCCCGGATGGCGCCCTGCTGCTTGAAGTCCAGGGCAGCCTGCGCCTCTTCAACGGCCTTGAAGCACTGCGGGCCACCGTGGCCCGGGAGCTGCAGGCCCTTGGCCATGAGGCGCGCATGGCCTGCGCCCCGACGGCCCGGGCAGCCTTGTGGCTGGCCAGGGCCGGTGTCGGGCAAGCGGTGCTGACCAGCGTGGAGTTGCGCCAGGTCCTGGCCAGTCTCCCCGTGAGCCAGCTGGGCTGGCCGGCGCACACGGTCCGCGCACTGCTGCAGATGGGGCTCGGGACGGTGGGTGACTGCCTGCGGTTGCCCCGGGAAGGGTTCGCCCGGCGACTGGGCCCCGCGCGCCTTCGCGAACTGGACCAGGCCCTCGGTCGAAGCCCGGAGCCACAGCGGCCTTACGTGCCACCGGCCCGCTTCATGGCCCGGCTCGAACTCCCGGCGGAAAGCGCCGATGCCGCGCTCCTGCTCGAGGGGTTCCGGCAACTGCTGCAGGACCTCGAACAGGCGCTCGAGTCCCGCCAGGCCGGTGTTCGCCGGGTGTGGTGCAGCCTTGCCCATCCGGATGGCGCCGAGACCCGCCTGTGCCTCGCCCTGCGCCAGCCGGCGGGTCCCAGGGCATGTCATAGGGCAGGCCATCTGGCCGGACTCCTGCGCCTGCGTCTCGAGACCCTGGTCCTGCCCGGCCCGGTCGCCAGCCTGGCAGTGCAGGCGGACCTGGAACCCGGGCAGGCGCCCGCCGGCACGGACCTGCTCGGCCAGAGCCTGCGGCCGGATGACGGGCTGCAGGCGCTGCTGGAACGCCTGCGCGCGCGACTGGGCGGGCAGGCGGTGCAGGGGCTCGCACTGCGCGCAGAGCACCGGCCGGAGCACGCCTGGCGGGCAGTGGCAGATCCTGTTGCCGGGCCCGGGGCCCGTGAGCCGGTGATCGGCTCCCGTTCCCGGCCCGTCTGGCTACTGCCCGCGCCGGAGCGCCTCCGGCTGATTGCCGGTCAGCCCCGCTGGCAGGGGCCGCTGCTCCTCGAGCACGGCCCCGAGCGCATCGAAAGCGGCTGGTGGGATGGCGGGGACGTGCGCCGGGATTACTACCGGGCCAGCAATCCCCGTGGTGCAGTGCTCTGGGTATACCAGGACCTGCGCAGCCAGGACTGGTACCTGCACGGGGTCTTCGGGTGAGTGGCTACGCCGAGCTCCATTGCCTCAGTAACTTTACGTTCCTGCGGGGCGCGTCCCACCCGGCCGAGCTGGTGGAGCGGGCCGCAGCACTGGGGTACACCGCCCTCGCGCTGACCGACGAGTGTTCCGTGGCGGGCATCGTCCGCGCCCATGTGGCGGCGCGCCGCCATGCCCTGAAGCTGCTCATTGGCAGCGAGTTCACCGTCGCGGATGGCCTGCGGCTCGTCGTGCTGGCTGCCGACCGGGAAGGCTACGCGGCCCTCTGTCGCCTGATCACCCGCGGGCGACGGGCGGCGGACAAGGGCTCCTATCACCTGGTGCGCGCGGACTTCGAGCCGCTGCCCGCCGGGTGCCTGGTGCTCTGGCTGCCGCCCGAAGTCCCGGAGCCGGGCGACGCCAGCTGGTTCCAGGCACATTTCGCCGGGCGGGCCTGGCTTGCCGTGGAGCTGCACGCGGACGGCGACGAGCCGGGACGCTGCGCAAGGCTGCTGGCGTTTGCTGACGCAAACCGCATTCCCCCGGTGGCGGCGGGCGACGTGCACATGCACGCCCGCGGCCGTCGTGCCGTGCAGGACACCCTGGCGGCGATCCGCCGCCGGTTGCCGCTGGGCTCCGGCGCGGCAGGACTGCACTCCAACGGCGAGCGTCACCTGCGGAGCCTGGCCCGGTTGCGCCGCGTCTACCCGGCCCCGCTGCTCGACGCCACGCTGCAGATCGCCGGTCGCGTGAATTTTTCCCTGGATGAGTTGCGCTACCAGTATCCCCACGAGCTGGTGCCGACGGGCCACACGCCCACCAGCTGGCTGCGGCACCGGGTCCTGCAGGGGCTGCGGGAGCGCTGGCCAACCGGCGCGCCATCGGGAGTACTGAAGCTGGTGGAGCATGAGCTCAACCTGATTGGCGAATTGCGTTACGAAGCCTACTTCCTGACGGTGGACGACATCGTCCGGTTTGCCCGGAGCCGGGGCATCCTCTGCCAGGGCCGCGGCTCGGCGGCTAATTCCGCCGTGTGCTTCTGCCTGGGCATTACCGAGGTGGATCCGGCCCGCCTGTCGCTGCTCTTCGAGCGCTTCATTTCCCGCGAGCGCAACGAGCCGCCCGACATCGACGTGGATTTCGAGCACGAGCGCCGCGAGGAGGTGATCCAGTACATCTACCGGCGCTATGGCAGGGAGCGGGCGGCGCTGACGGCGACGGTGATCACCTACTGTCCGCGCAGCGCCATTCGCGACGTGGGCCGCGCCCTCGGCCTGTCCGGGGCGCAGCTGGGCAGGGTGGCGCGCAACCTGCACTGGTGGGACGGCCAGGCGATTGCGCCAGAGCGCATCCGGGAAGCCGGCTTCGATCCGGGCAGTCCCCTGATGCGCCGGCTGGTGATCCTGGCCGGCCAGCTGATCGGCTTTCCCCGGCACCTTTCCCAGCACGTCGGCGGCTTCGTGATCGCGGAAGAGCCGCTCTGGCGCCTGGTGCCCATCGAGAATGCGTCCATGGCGGACCGGACCGTCATCCAGTGGGACAAGGACGATCTCGATGAACTGGGCCTGCTCAAGGTGGACGTGCTTGCGCTCGGCATGCTCTCGGCCATCCGCCGCAGCTTTGACCTGCTCCGGGAGCACAAGGGGCGTGATCTGTCCCTGCACACGGTGCCGGCGGAGGACCCCGCGGTGTACGCCATGATCGGCCGGGCCGACACCATGGGTGTTTTCCAGATCGAGTCCCGGGCCCAGATGGCGATGCTGCCCAGGCTGAAGCCCCGTTCCTACTACGACCTGGTCATCGAGGTGGCCATCATCCGGCCCGGGCCCATCCAGGGCGACATGGTGCATCCCTACCTGCGCCGCCGGAACGGGGAGGAGCCGGTGACCTATCCGGGCCCGGAGGTTCGCCAGGTACTGGAGCGCACGCTCGGCGTGCCCATCTTCCAGGAGCAGGTGATGCAGCTGGCGGTCGTGGCCGCGGGCTTCTCGCCCGGCGAAGCTGACCAGCTGCGCCGGGCCATGGCGGCCTGGCGCAGGCAGGGCGGTCTCGGCCACTTCGAGGAGCGGCTGATCAGCGGCATGCGCGCACGAAACTATTCCGAGGAGTTCGCGCGCCAGATCTTCAACCAGATCTGTGGCTTCGGCGAGTACGGTTTTCCGGAATCCCACGCCGCCAGTTTCGCCCTGCTGGTGTACGTCTCCGCCTGGCTGAAGCATCACGAGCCCGCGGTGTTCTGCTGCGCCTTGCTGAACAGCCAGCCGATGGGGTTCTACGCGCCATCCCAGCTGGTCCAGGGGGCCCGCAGGGCCGGCGTCGAGGTGCGCGCCGTGGAGATCAACCACAGCGGGTGGGACTGCAGCCTCGAGGACACGGGCGATGGCCGGCATGCGCTCCGGCTCGGCTTGCGGCTGGCCGGCGGGCTGGGCGGAGAGGCTGGCCTCAGGGTCGTCCGGCACCGCGGCGAACGACCCTATCGCAGCGTCCAGGACCTGGCGGAGCGCACCGGCCTGGCCCCCCACGAGCTCGGCGCTCTCGCCGCGTCGGGCGCCCTGGCCGGCATCGCCGGCCACCGCCACCGGGCGCACTGGGCTGTGGCGGGCGCCGAGATGCCGCTGCCCGTGTTTCCGGTGCTGCAGGTCGCGGAGGGGATCCCGCTGCTCAGGGCCCCGACCGAGGGCCAGGACATCGCTGCGGACTACCAGAGCCTGGGCCTGACGCTCGGCCGCCACCCCCTGGCATTGCTGCGCGCGCGCCTCTGCCGCCAGGGCATCAGCACGGCCATCGAGCTGCAGGAGGCGCGGGATGAGGCCCGGGTACATGCCGCAGGAATCGTCACCACCCGGCAGCGGCCCGGCAGCGCGGGAGGTGTCACCTTCGTGACGCTGGAAGATGAAACCGGCTACATCAACCTGATCATCTGGCGGCGGCTGGCCGAGCGCCAGCGCCGGGTTTTGCTGGAGTCACGCCTGATGGGCGTGCGGGGCCGGGTGCAGCGGCAGGGCGATGTGCTGCACGTCGTGGCCACGCACCTCGAGGATCACAGTGCGCTGCTCGGCCGGTTGCCCGCGCCAAGCCGCGACTTCTCCTAGTCCCCGACCACGAAGTCCTCGAAGTCCTCGAGCTCCTGCGCGATCCGCTTGCGTTCCAGGTAGTCCTCCAGCTTCCGGCGCGCGCAGTGGATCTCCGGCGCCTTGCCGTGCCGGGATTCGGCCTCCAGTTCGGCGATGAGGCTCTCGACGTTGATCTCGATGGATTGTTCCCCGACGTTGTCGGTAACGGCCACCTCGGCCTCGAGGCCCTCGTCGGCGGCGTCCGCTTCGGGCGCCTCCAGGTCTTCAAGCGGCGCGGCAAATCCCCCGGGAGGCTCCGGCGGCGGAATCCTCTCGGCCCTCGTGAGTACCGCAGACTTGCGTCCCATTGATCAATCCTTATGTTCAAAGAGCAACGCCGACGCGGTTTTTATAATCACCTCATCCGGGGATGACAATCCTCATTTCATGGAATCGTGACCTGATTCCGGTGCCAGTCCACAGCGCCGGCAGCCACCGTGACGGGTTCAGCCCGCGAGCTGGTTCAGCTCGAAGATCGGCAGCAGGATCGCGAGGACGATGACCAGGACGATGACGCCCATGGTCACGATCAGAGCCGGCTCCAGGATGCCCAGCAGGGCCGCAATCAGCCCGTCCATCTCCCGCTCCTGGTTGGTCGCGGCGCGGGTCAGCATGGTTTCCAGCTCGCCACTGGCCTCGCCGCTGGAAATCAGGTGGACGCAGAGGGGGGGGAAGTAGCCGCCGACCGCGAGCGATTTGCCGATGGGCGCCCCCTCCCGCACGCGGGTGGCCGCCGCCTCGACCGCCTCCCGCATGGGGACGTTCGTGACCACCTCGGCCGAGATCCGCAGTGCCTCGAGGACCGGCACGCCGCTGCCCGTGAGGATGGAGAGCGTGCGCGTGAAGCGCGCCGTGTTCGAGCCGCGGACCAGTTTCGCCACCAGCGGGATCCGCAGGAGGAGGGCGTCGCGCCAGCGACGCGGCCCGGGATGACGCAGGGCGCGCCGCGCGGCGAATCCCGCCGCGATCAGCGCCGCTACCAGCAGCAGGCCGTATTCCCGCATGAAATCACTGAGCGCGATGAGGAAGACGGTGAGGCCTGGAAGCTCCCGCCCGCTGTTGGAGAACACGCCAACCACCTTGGGCACGACGTAGACCAGCATGCCGCTCACGATCAGCAGTGCCAGTGCCGTCAGCACGACCGGATAGATCATGGCGTGCTGGATCTTCTGCCGCAGGACCTGGCGCCCCTCGGTGTAGTCCGCCAGCCGCTCCAGGACGGCGTCGAGGTGGCCCGACTGCTCGCCGGCCGACACGGTGGCGCGGTAGATCTCCGGAAAGGCCTTGGGAAAGTCGGCAAACCCGTCGGCCAGGGTGTGACCCTCCATGACCTTCGACCGCACGCCGATGAGGACGCTCTTGACCCGGGGCGATTCCGTCTGCTCGGAGACGGCGAGCAATGCCTCCTCCAGTGGCAATGCGGACTGGACCAGCGTGGCGAGCTGCCTGGTGACGAGCGCCAGGTCATTGGCCGACATGGTGGGCCGAAGGGTGAAGGACTGCTGGCGGGATGCCTCGCGCTCGGCGATCTCGGTGACCGTCAGGGGCAGCAGCTGGCGGTCCCGGAGCAGCTGCCTGACCTGTCGCGCCGTGTCGCCCTCGAGGATGCCCTTGCGTTCCTTGCCGCCGGCATCGACAGCCGTGTATTCGAACGCCCCCATCAGTCGGAGCGGGTGACGCGCAGGACCTCTTCGAGGGTCGTGACGCCAGCCAGCGCCTTCTGGAGGCCGTCGTCACGGATGCTGGGGCTGCGGGTGCGGGCGTAGCGCTCCAGTTCGTGCTCGGCGGCGCCGTCGTGGATCATCGTGCGGAATTCGTCGTCGATGGTCACCAGTTCGTAGATGCCGGTACGGCCACGGTAGCCGACGGCGCCGGACTGCATGGCGGCCTCGTCAGGGTGATACAGGAGCGGCGGTTGGGCGGGATCGACGCCCAGGGTCTTGCACTCGTACTCCCGCGCCGTGTACGCGACTTTCGTGACCGGATCGATGACACGCACCAGCCGCTGCGCCAGCACCCCGATCAGGCTCGAGGACAGCAGGAAAGGCTCGACGCCCATGTCCCGCAGCCGGGTGACGGCACCCACTGCCGTGTTCGTGTGGAGGGTGGACAGCACGAGGTGGCCGGTGAGACTCGCCTGGACGGCGATCTCCGCGGTCTCCAGGTCGCGGATCTCGCCCACCATCACCACGTCCGGGTCCTGGCGGAGGATCGCGCGGAGGCCCCGGGCGAAGGTCATGTCGGCCTTCGTGTTCACCTGGGACTGGCCGATGCCGTCGATGTAGTACTCGATCGGATCCTCGACGGTCATGATGTTGCGCGTGTTGTCGTTGATGCGCTCGAGCGCCGCGTAAAGAGTCGTCGTCTTGCCCGAGCCCGTGGGCCCGGTGACCAGGATGATCCCGTGGGGCTTGTGGATGAGCTCGTCGATCACGCCACGGGTCGCCGGGTCCATGCCGAGGCCTTCCAGCTCCAGGCGACCGGCGTGCTTGTCCAGCAGCCGGAGGACCACCCGCTCCCCGTGGCCGGACGGCATCGTCGAGACGCGCACGTCGACCGCGCGGCCGGCGATGCGGAGGGAGAACCGGCCGTCCTGGGGCAGCCGCTTCTCCGCGATGTCGAGCTTGGACATGACCTTGATGCGGGACACGACCAGTGGGGCCACGGCCCGGCGGGACTGCAGCACTTCGCGCAGCACGCCATCCACCCGGAAGCGCACGACCAGGCGATTCTCGAACGGCTCTATGTGGATGTCCGACGCGTTGTCCTTCACGGCGGACGTCAGGAGGGCGTTGATCAGGCGGATGATCGGGGCGTCATCGTCGCTCTCAAGGAGGTCGGAGGGCTCGGGAAGCTCCTGGGCGACCCGGAAGAGGTCCGTGTCCTCCCCGAGGCCGTCCACCATCTGCATGGTGGTGTTCGATTCGCGCTCGTAGGTCTGCTGCAGCTGGCGGTCGAATTCCGCCGGCGGGACCACCTGCATCCGCATCGAGCCGTCGACGAAGCGGCGCACCTCGGAGATGGCCGCCAGCTTCGCGTCCGAGCGGACGATGGTCAGGGGCCGGCCGTCCAGCAGGCCGTTGATCAGCACCCCGTGGCGCTTGGCGAAGGCGAACGGGAGGACATAGCGGCGCACCTCGGGTGGCAGCTGGGCCGCGGCCTCCGGGTCGCGGTCCGGCCGGCGGGCGTCGGCCAGGTCGTCGAGAAGCCCGGGTGCCGCAGGGTTCAAAGCGGTGGCTCCGCCTTGTCACGCAGGTCGATCACGGGGGCCTCCGGTACTCCTGAGCCCGGCGACTGGCCGGCAGGCAGTGACGACGGAGACGCCGGCTCCACGGGCGGGAGCGTGGACCGCTCGGTGAGCGGCATCAGGCGCGGATTCCTTGGCTTGAGGCCCAGCTGTTGGTCGCGGATGTAGTTGTACTTGGCATTGGTCTCGAACGCGGCCTGCACGTTGTCCCGCAGGATCGTCGGCTTGATGAAGACCATGAGATTGGTCTTCTGCTTGGTGGTGGCGTCCGACCGGAACAGCCACCCAACCAGGGGAATCCGGCCCAGGATCGGCACGCGCTGCTGCCGCTCGGTGAGCTGATCCTGGATCAGGCCGCCGAGAACCAGCGTCCCGCCGTCCTCGACGATGACGGAGGTGTTGATGGAGCGGTTCGACGTGATGAGGTCCACCGCCTGGGCGCTGGGCAGGAGCTGCGAGATTTCCTGCTCGACCTTGAGCCGGACGGCATCGCCTTCGTTGATCTGCGGCGTCAGCTTGAGGGTCAGGCCGACCTGCTCCCGCTGGATCGTCTGGAAGGGATTGACCGACGTGCTGCCGCCGGTGGCGCCGGTATTGGTGTAGCTGCCGGTGACGAACGGCACCTCCTGGCCCACCTTGATCTCCGCTTCCTCATTGTCGAGGGTGACCAGAACCGGCGTGCCGATGATGTTCGAGCTGCCATCGGACTCCAGCGCCTCGATCAGTGCGACGAAACTCAGTCCGGAACTGCCCAGCTTGCCGATGCCCATGGTCAGGCCGTTGCCGATCAGCTGGCCCACATTGGCTGTCGAGCCTGATCCGGAACCCGAGCCGCCGCTGGCGCCAATAATTGCGCCGGCGATCCCCGTGACCCCGGTGGTGTTGTCGAACTTGGTCAGGCCGGCGGCGTTGTCGAGATCCCTGTTGCCAACCGCCCAGGTAACGCCCAGCTCGGCGGCCTTGTCCGAGGACACCTCGACGATGATCGCCTCCACGAGGACCTGGGCCCGGCGAATGTCCAGCTTGTCGATGACGGCCATCATCGACTTCATCGCCTTCGGCGGGGCGGTCATGATCAGTGCATTCGTCGATTCGTCCGCCCAGATGCTGACTTCGCCCCGTTGCTCGGGTGGCGCAGCGTCCTTGGCCCCGGCGGCCCGCCCGGCGGTGCCCGAATACTGGCTCTGCAGCTTGGTGGCAAGGTCCACGGCATTCGTGTACCGGAGGTATCTCACCTGCGTGTCGCCGCCTTCCTCGAGCGGCGTATCCAGGTGCGTGATCAGGGCCCGGTAGCGCAGCCGGTCGTTCTTGTCGCCGGTGACGAGCACGCTGTTGGTGCGCTCGTCGGCCACGATGGTGATGCGGGGTCCGCCGCCACCCTCGGCCTGCTGGGCGCCCTGGTTGAGAGCCCCCACGATCTTGACGATCTCGGCAGAGGAGGCGTGCTCGAGCCGGATCACCTCGTAGTCCTGGTCCGCGGCCTGGTCGATGCGGGCGACGATCCGCATCATCCGGTCCACGTTGGACGCCCGGTCACTGATGATCAGCAGGTTGGACGGCGGGTGGGCCGCCAGGTGCCCATACTGGGGTATCAGGGGGCGCAGGATCGGGACGAGCTGGGCGGCCGCCACGTTCTGCACGCTGATGACCCGCGTGACGATGTCGTCGGGACGGCCGCCGCCGGGTTCGGTTTCCGCCCCCGGGACCTGGCGGGCATTGGCGTCCGGCAGGATCTTGACGACGTCGCCCGACGGCACCGCCACGAAGCCATAGACCGAGAGGATCGACAGGAACGCTTCATAGAAGGCCGCGGGGCTCATCGGCGTCGCTGAGAGCATGGTGACCTGGGCCTTGACCCGGGGGTCCAGGATGAAATTCCTGCCGGTGACCTCGCCGACGGCCTCGATGACCTGGCGGATGTCCGCGTCCTTGTAGTTGGGCGTAATGGTGGTCTGCTGGGCGTGCAAACCCGGCGCGGACCACAGGATGAGCACCGCTGACAGCACCGTCAGCCCCGCGGCTGCCAGCCGGGGACGGTAGGGGGTGCACGATCCGTTGCCTGTTTGGCTCACTGCGTCGCTCCGACGGCGTTGATCTGAGTCATGTTGAGCGACAGCACCTGGGGCTGACCATCGCGCTCGACGGTGACCGTGACCTGGGGTGCGTCGCCCAGGCTGCGAAAGACTTCCATCCCCTGGGCCGGATTATTCAACGCGATGCCGTTGATTTCCGTGACGAGGTCGCCAGCGCGCAGGCCGAGGGCGGCGAACTGCTGGCGGTTGGGGCCGGGGTAGATTCGGTAGCCCTTCAGTTGGCCGTTGGGCATGAACGGCTGCGGCCGGACCACCTCGAGGAATCCCTGGGCATTCTGGGCCACCAGCTCCTGGACATTCTGCTGGTCAGGAACCACTGGCTGCCTGGGAGCGGCGGGGCTGAACGCGCCCGGACTGGCGCCGGCCTGGTTCTCGCGTGGCAGCCGCAGGACCTCCAGTTGCCCCGCCCGGGCGAGGACGACCCTGTCGGGCTGGATCTGCTGCACGGTGGCGCCACCGGGCAGGGTGGAGTTGACGAAGTACACCTGTTCCTTGCCGTTGCCGTCCGCGATGATGGCGTGGGCGAAGCGCGGGTCGTCGGCGGCGATCGCGCCGCGGAGCTGCAGGGAAAGACTCGTCTCCGGCGCATTCAGCGCCGCGTCACCGGTCACCGCCGGTGGCTCGCTGGAAACTTCGCCGAAGAGGTGGGCCGCCGTGATCGTCGCGTAGTCCGCCGGCACCGCTGCGGCCGGTCCGGACGCGGCGAGTTGCCGGGGCGGTTGCCAGGGAGCGCGGGGGCCCGCCGGATAGACGAGCCAGGCGAGGCGGGCAAGGTAGTAGCCGATCAGGATCACGGCCCCAATGGACACGGCCATTGGCAGGTGCTCGTTGGCACGAGCAACCACCAGCGTCGGCGCTGTTCCGCCGAAACGGGAGACAAGATCCTGAATGTTCACAGAAACCCAAGAAACTTAAGGGGATTTAGCATAATCAGGTACCGGGAAGCGAGCAACCTCAGTTTCCCGTGCCCATGCCCGTGCCCGTGCCCGCTCCGGGCGGTGAAATTAGAGCCTGCGTGCCGGCGGCGAACCGTGACCCGCTCCACACACTGCAGCAGAGTGTGGTTCAGAGCCCGTTAACGCCGCGTGACCGGCACATTCCGCAGTGCGGAATCCGGTCCACTGCCTTGAATCGAATCAGTTACTATCAATTCGCATTCAAGCTTTCCGGCACAACTGACGAAGTGGATAGTGGACGAGCGGCGATCGATGGGCAGTGACAGCGACAAGGACCTCACCCGCCGGATGGACGATGGCCGGGGGCTTGCCCTCGAGGAGTCCCGCCCCCAAGTCAAACGTCCACCGTTGTACCGTGTGGTCCTGCTCAACGACGACTACACGCCGATGGAGTTCGTCGTCGAGGTGCTGGAGCTGATTTTCGCCATGGACAGGCAAAAGGCCACGCGCGTCATGCTTGAAGTTCACACCCGGGGCAAGGGCGTCTGCGGCGTCTTTACCTACGAGATCGCGGAGACCAAGGTGGCCCAGGTGGGCGCTTACGCCCAGCAGCACCAGCATCCGCTTCTTTGCACGCTTGAGGAAACCTGACAGTCATGTTGAGCAGCGAACTCGAGTTCTGCCTGAACGAGGCCTTCCAGCAGGCCCGCGGGAAACGTCATGAGTACATGACGGTGGAGCACCTCCTGCTCGCCATCGTCGACGTGCCGACAGTCACCGAGATCCTCAAGGGCTGCGGGGCCGACCTCGCCCGGCTGCGCCGCGACCTGGAGCAGTTCATCGAGGAATCCACCCCGCGCCTGGCCGAGGGCAGCGAACAGGACGTGCAGCCCACGCTGGGATTCCAGCGGGTCCTGCAGCGGGCGGTCTTCCACGTGCAGTCGAGCGGCAAGAAGGAAGTGCGTGGCGAGAACGTGCTCGTCGCCATCTTCGGCGAGAAGCAGTCGCACGCGGTCTACCTGCTGGGCCTGCAGGACGTCACCCGTCTCGACGTGGTCAATTTCATTTCCCACGGGTTGTCCAAGCTGCGTGACGAGTCCGCCGGCCCGAAGGGCCAGTCCGGTGAGGGCGAGGAAGGCGAGGGCGATGCCAGCGGCAGCGCCCTGGACAACTACGCCACCAACCTCAACAAGCGCGCGCGCGAAGGCAAGATCGACCCCCTGATCGGCCGCGAGCATGAGGTGGAGAGGACCATCCAGGTGCTGTGCCGGCGCCGGAAGAACAACCCGCTGTACGTCGGCGAGGCAGGCGTGGGCAAGACCGCCATCGCGGAGGGCCTGGCCAAGATGATCGTCGAGGGCAAGGTCCCGGAGGTCCTCGCCAACTGCACGATCTACGCCCTCGACATGGGCTCCCTGCTGGCCGGCACGAAGTACCGGGGCGACTTCGAAAAGCGCTTCAAGGCGGTCATCAAGGAGCTCGGCAAGGATCCCGGCGCCATCCTGTTCATCGACGAGATCCACACCGTCATCGGGGCGGGAGCGGCGTCGGGCGGCGTCCTGGATGCATCGAACCTGATCAAGCCCGTCCTTTCGAGCGGCGAACTGCGGTGCATCGGCTCCACGACCTACCGCGAGTACCGCGGCGTGTTCGAGAAGGACCACGCGCTGGCCCGCCGGTTCCAGAAGATCGACATCACGGAGCCCAGCATCCCGCAGACGATCGAGATCCTGCGCGGGCTGAAGACCCGGTTCGAGGACCACCACAGCGTCACCTACACCGACGAGGCGATCGTCGCGGCGGTCGAATTGTCAGCCAAGTACATCAACGAGCGGCAGCTGCCCGACAAGGCCATCGACGTGATCGACGAGGCGGGCGCCAGCGTCCGTCTCGAGCCGGCGGCCACCCGGGCCAAGGAGGTTGGCGTCGGCCAGATCGAGACGGTCATCGCCAAGATCGCCCGGATCCCGCCCAAGACCGTCTCGGCCTCGGACCGGGACCAGCTCCGGAACCTGGAGCGCGATCTCAAGCTGGTGATCTTCGGCCAGGACAAGGCGGTCACGGCGCTGGCATCGGCCATCAAGATGGCGCGGTCAGGCCTGCGTGAGGCCGAGAAGCCGGTCGGCGCCTTCCTGTTCGCCGGGCCCACGGGCGTCGGCAAGACGGAAGTCACCCGGCAGCTGGCCCATTGCCTCGGCATCGAGCTGATCCGCTTCGACATGTCCGAATACATGGAGCGGCACACCGTCTCCCGGCTGATCGGCGCGCCGCCGGGCTACGTGGGCTTCGACCAGGGCGGCCTGCTCACCGAGGCCATCAGCAAGCACCCGCACGCCGTCCTGCTGCTCGACGAGATCGAGAAGGCGCACCCCGAGGTCTTCAACCTGCTGCTGCAGGTCATGGATCACGGCACGCTCACGGACAACAACGGCAGGAAGGCGGATTTCCGCAACGTGATCCTCGTCATGACCACGAATGCCGGCGCCCAGGAAATGGGCCGGTCTTCCATGGGTTTCACCGAGCAGGACAACACCACCGACGGCATGGCGATCATCAACCGGATGTTCACCCCGGAGTTCCGCAACCGGCTGGACTCGATAATCCAGTTCGCGCCGCTCGGCCCGGACGCGATCCTGCGCGTGGTCGACAAGCTCGTCATGGAGCTCGAGGCGCAGCTGGACAAGAACTCGGTCACGATCGAGCTGGAGCCCGCGGCCCGGCAATGGATTGCCGACAAGGGCTACGACCCCAAGATGGGCGCGCGGCCCATGGCCCGGGTGATCCAGGAGCAGATCAAGCGCCCGCTGGCGGAGCAGCTGCTGTTCGGTGACCTGGCGAAGGGCGGCCACGTCCGGATCATGGTCGACGACGCCGGCGAACTGGCGCTGGTCACCACCCCGGCCACGAGAACGCTCGAGCACATGCCCGATCCGGCCTGAACCGGCGTCGTGAGCCGGCGGGCCGTCTAGCGGGAGCGGAAGGTGATGCGGCCCTTGCTGAGGTCGTACGGGGTGAGTTCGACCGTGACACGGTCCCCCGTGAGGATGCGGATGTAGTTCTTGCGCATCTTGCCTGAGATGTGCGCGGTCACGACGTGGCCATTATCGAGCTTCACCCGAAACGTCGTGTTGGGCAGGGTCTCGGCAACGACCCCATCCATAGTGATGGCTTCTTCTTTCGACATGGAGACACCGGCGGAACGGGCCGCGATTGTCGTCGAACTCGTTCAGCCGTGCAAGCGACCGGCCCCGGGACGTGGTGCTGCGAGGACTGACGTCGGGCCCGGAGATTCCGTCCAGGGGCCCGGCGGAGCCGGTATCCCGGTGAGCACGCGGATGGCCCGCAGGAAGTCCTCCCGGGGCATCAGCTGGCTGCCGAGCGAGGCGAGGTGGCCGGTCGCGACCTGGCAGTCGATCAGTTTCAGGCCCCGCTTCTCCGCCAGGCTGACGAGGTGCACCAGGGCCACCTTCGAGGCGTCCGCCTCCAGGCTGAACATCGATTCACCGAAGAACACGCCGCCGAGCGCGACGCCATAGAGCCCGCCCACGAGATCGGGTCCGAGCCAGGCCTCGATGGCGTGGGCGTGGCCGAGTTCATGCAGGCGCAGGTAGGCCGAGCGCATCGCCGGCGTGATCCAGGTGCCGGTGGCCCTGCGGGTCCTGGCGCAGGCATCGATGACCGGTCCGAAGGCCAGGTCGACCGAGACCCGGTAGCGGTCGCTGCGCAACGTCCGGCGGAGGCTCCGGGAGACGTGCAGCGCCCCGGGGAGCAGGACGGCGCGGGGGTCCGGCGACCACCACAGGATCGGCTGCCCTTCCTCGTACCAGGGGAATATCCCCCGCCGGTAGGCTGCGATGAGTCGCTCCGGCGCCAGGTCGCCACCGATGGCGAGCAGGCCATCGGGCTCCGTCGCGGCGCCCGCCGGATCCGGGAAGCGGTCCGGGGGGTCGTCGGCATGCAGGAAGGCGATGGCATTCATGCCGTTTCCCGGCGGCTCGCTAGCCGGTGCCCCGGCGATAGGGGACATGGTCGCTGGCCGCTTCCATGTACTCGTCGATGTGGGCGCGCTCGCGATCCAGGTACTGATCGATGGCGCGCGCGAACTGGGGGTGCGACAGCCAGTGGGCCGAACGGGTCTCCGTCGGCACGAATCCCCGGCTGATCTTGTGCTCGCCCTGGGTGCCTGGCTCGAAGGACTTGAGGCCCTGCTCGATGCAGTACTCGATGCCCTGGTAGTAGCAGGTCTCGAAGTGCAGGCTGTGGTAATCGCCCTCGCTGCCCCAGTAGCGCCCGTACAGCGTGTCCGCGCTGCGAAAGCAGAGTGCCGTCGCCACGGGCTCGCCCCGGCGCATGGCCACGATGGCAAGGACGTTATCCGGCAGGGCCGTGCTGACCCTCGTGAAGAATGCGTCGTTGAGATAGGGCTCCCGGCCGCGGCGCCAGAACGAGCTGGCGTAGAGCGGCATCAGCTTCCTCCAGAGCGCCGCATCGATTTCCCCGCCACCGAGGCGCACGAAGCTGATCCCCGCTTCAGCCACGCGCCGCCGCTCCCGCCTGGCCTTCTTGCGCTTCTCCGCCGTGAATTCGCCAAGGAACGCATCGAAGTCGGCGTAGCCGCGATTCGCCCAGTGGAACTGGCAGTCCTTGCGCGGCATGAATCCGGCGCGCGACAGCAGGCCGGACTCGCCGGCGGTGGGAAAGAGCACATGAACGGATGAGGCCCCGGCCTGCCGCGCCAGTTCGGTGGCGCCGGAGAGCAGCGCGATGCCCGCCTGCTCCGGGTCCTGGCCGGCTGCGTGCAGCAGTCGCGGGCTCGTGGCGGGCGTGAAGGGCACCGCCGAGACCAGCTTGGGGAAATAGCGCAGTCCGGCCCGGCGATAGGCATCCGCCCAGGCCCAGTCGAAGACGAATTCGCCGTAGGAACTCGTCTTGCTGTAGAGGGGCATGGCGCCAAGCAGCCGGCCGGCGGCGTCGCGCAGCAGGAGGTGGCACGGCGTCCAGCCGGTGGCGGGAGCGACACAGCCCGTCTCCTCGAGGGCCAGCAGGAACTCGTGCCGCAGGAACGGGTATTCGGTGCCGCGGAGGCCGTTCCAGTCGGCCGCGCGCACCTCGGCGATATGGCGGGCGACTTCGATGCGCACGGGTTCGGCCGTCGCGTTCACCCGCCCGCGCTGTCCAGGTACTTCTCAGCGTCCAGGGCGGCCATGCAGCCCGAGCCCGCGGAGGTGATCGCCTGCCGGTACACGCTGTCGGCGACATCGCCCGCGGCGAAGACCCCGGGGACGCTGGTGGCCGTCGCTCCCCCGGCACGGCCGGTCCGGACCACCACGTAGCCCTTGTCCAGTTCGAGCTGGCCCTTGAACAGCGCCGTGTTGGGGTCATGGCCGATGGCGATGAACAGGCCGGTGACGTCGAGGGTCCGGCTTTGCGCGCCCCCGTCCGTGGGACGAATGCTCACGCCGTTTACACCAGCATCCGTGCCGAGGACGGCCTCGACCTCGTGGTTCCAGACGACCGAGACGTTGCCGCCCGGGCCCGTCCGGCCGAGCAGCTTGTCCTGGAGCATCTTCTCCGCCCGCAGCTTGTCCCGCCGGTGTACCAGCGTGACGTGGGATGCCAGGTTGGACAGGTACAGCGCTTCTTCCACGGCCGTGTTGCCGCCGCCGATCACGGCGACGCGCTGGCCCCGGTAGAAGAAGCCATCGCACGTGGCGCAGGCCGACACGCCCTTGCCCCGGAAGCTCTGCTCCGAGGGCAGGCCCAGGTAGCGCGCCGAGGCCCCCGTGGCGATGATCAGCGCGTCGCAGGTGTAGCCCTGGGATCCGCCGCGCAGGCTGAAGGGGCGGGTGCGGAGGTCCACGGCCTCGATCTGGTCGAGGACGCCCGTGACGCCGAGGCGCTCGCCGTGCTCGCGCAACCGGGTCATCAGTTCGGGGCCCTGGAGCCCGTGATGCCCGCCTGGCCAGTTGTCCACGTCGGTGGTGGTCATCAGCTGGCCACCCTGCTCGAGGCCGGTGATGAGGAGGGGTTTGAGGTTGGCCCGGGCGGCATAGACGGCGGCGCTGTAGCCGGCAGGACCGGAGCCGAGGATGATGAGTCGGGCGTGAATGGGTGCTGTCATCCGGCCAGTTTAGGCGATGGCCCGCGCTTGCGTCCAAGCGACGTGCTGCTATCATCCCGGGCGTTAACTGCTTGTCGGGCAGGCAGTTAACCCTCGTTGTTGCGGCGTGTTCTTGGTTGATGAGTGGCTAGTCAGGGACGGACATGGCCAGAGCTATCGGAATCGAAAGTCGTGGCCTTGCCGCGCCCCTGACCTATGCCGTGCGGGAAGCGGCGCTGTGGGTCCTCGGCGCCATCGCCCTCATCATGCTGGTGGCGCTGCTGAGTTACAGCCCCCAGGACCCCGGTTTCAGCCATACCGGCGACGGCACGCCGGTGCGCAACCAGATCGGCGCCATCGGCGCCTGGTTTTCCGACATCGCCTTCAGCCTGTTTGGCGGTCCGGCGCTGCTCTTTCCCGCCATGATGCTCCTCGCCGGGTGGATCCTCTTTACCCATCGCAGCACCCCGGGGCCCGTCGACCGGCAGATCCTCTTCACCCGCCTGTCCGGGTTTGCCCTCACGCTGGTCACGAGCTGCGCGCTGGCGACCCTCCACTTCGGCGCCCACGGCCTGCCGCAGACGGCCGGCGGCGCCTTCGGCGAACTGGTGGGCAACGGCCTTGCCGCCGGCCTGGGCTCCCTCGGCGCCACGCTGCTGCTGCTCGCCTCCTGGCTCGCCGGCGTGTCGCTGTTCACCGGCCTGTCCTGGCTGGCCGTGATGGACAAGGTCGGCCACTACATCCTCCAGGGCGTGGACCGGGGCCGGGATCTCTTCACGTCATTCCAGTCCCGCACGGCCGCGCGCCGGTTCCAGGAAGAGCGGCAGGAAGTGGTCCGCAAGGAGCGCAAGAAGGTCGAGAAGAAACCGCCGCCCCGCATCGAGCCGCAACTCGCCCCGCCGCCACCCAGCCAGCGCGCCCAGAAGGAACGGCAGGTGCCGCTCTTCCAGGGCACGGTGCTGCCCGGCGAACTGCCGCCGCTCTCGCTGCTGGACGACCCGCCCGAACACACGGCCGGGTATTCAAAGGAGTCCCTCGAGGCCATCTCCCGCCTGGTCGAGCTGAAACTGCGTGACTTCGGCGTCGAGGTCGAGGTGGTGGCCGTCCAGCCGGGGCCGATCGTCACGCGCTTCGAGCTGGCGCCCGCGCCTGGCGTGAAGGTCAGCCAGATCAGCAACCTGTCCAAGGACCTGGCGCGTTCCCTGTCGGCCATCAGCGTCCGGGTCGTCGAAGTGATTCCGGGCAAGCCGACCGTCGGCCTCGAGATTCCGAACGAGACGCGGGAGATGGTGACGCTGGGCGAGATCCTGCGTTCCCGCGCCTACGAGGAGATGTCGTCGCCCCTGACGCTCGCGCTGGGCAAGGACATCGGCGGCAAGTCGGTGGTCGCCGACCTGCAGCGCATGCCCCACCTGATGATCGCGGGCACCACCGGCTCCGGCAAGTCGGTCGGCATCAATGCCATGGTCCTCAGCCTGCTCTTCAAGGCCAGGCCCGACGACGTGCGCATGATCATGATCGATCCCAAGATGCTCGAGCTGTCGGTGTACGAGGGCATCCCGCACCTGCTGGCGCCCGTCGTCACCGACATGAAGGAGTCGGCCAATGCCCTGCGCTGGTGCGTGGCCGAGATGGAGCGGCGCTACCGGCTGATGGCCGCGCTGGGGGTGCGCAACCTCAGCGGGTTCAACCGCAAGGTGAAGCTCGCCCTGGATGCGGGCCAGCCGATTCCCGATCCGCTCGTGGGGACGGAGTACGCGCCCAAGGTCACGGTCGACGGGTCCGTGCCGACCCTGGAGACACTGCCGCACATCGTCGTGATCATCGACGAGCTGGCCGACATGATGATGATCGTCGGCAAGAAGGTCGAGGAGCTGATCACCCGGCTCGCCCAGAAGGCGCGGGCCTCCGGCATCCACCTGATCATCGCGACCCAGCGGCCGTCGGTGGACGTCATCACCGGCCTGATCAAGGCCAATATCCCCACGCGCATCGCCTTCCAGGTATCGGCCAAGGTCGATTCGCGGACCATCCTCGACCAGAGCGGCGCCGAGTGCCTGCTCGGGCACGGTGACATGCTGTTCCTGCCGCCGGGGACGAGCCTGCCGTTGCGCGTCCACGGCGCGTTCGTCTCCGACGAGGAGGTCAAGCGGGTCGTGGACCAGCTGAAGGGCAGCGGGCCGCCCGTGTACCTGGATGAGATCACCGAGGGCCCGCCCATGGGCCTGCCGGGAATGCCCGGCGAGGCGCCCCAGTCCGGCGAGGAGGACGGGGAGGCCGATGCCCTGTACGACCAGGCGGTGAAGATCGTCTGCGAGACCCGTCGCGCCTCCGTGTCCGGCATCCAGCGCCGCCTGAAGATCGGCTACAACCGGGCTGCCCGGCTGGTGGAGACCATGGAGGCCGCGGGCATGGTGGGTCCGCTCCAGTCCAATGGCTTCCGCGAAGTCCTGGCGCCACCCCCGCCCGACGGCGACTAGGGTCAGCCGCGCGCCCATGTCCCGTTCCGTGCGCCTGCCGGCACTGCTCCTTGCGCTCGCCAGCACGGTCGCGTCGGCCGCCGACGGGGGCGAGGCCCGGCTGCGCAGCTTCCTGGCGGACGTGCAGGCCATGGACGGCAAGTTTCGCCAGCAGGTGGTCGACTCCCGCCAGCAGGTGCTCGAGGACACTTCCGGTTCGGTCGCCATGCAGCGGCCCGGCCGTTTCCGCTGGAACTACGCGACGCCCTTCGAGCGCGCCATCGTTTCGGACGGCGAGAAGGTCTGGCTGTACGAGGCGGACCTGGAGCAGGTGACCATCCGCCGGCTCTCCTCGGGCATCGGCGATACGCCCGCGGCGCTGCTCACCGGCAAGGAGTCCGTCCTCGAGCGCTTCCGGGTCGACAAGTCCTGGACCGGGGACGGCCTGGAGCTGGTGCGCCTGGTGCCCCGGTCCGCCGATTCCGACTTTGCGGCCGTGACGCTGGGCTTCGACGGGCCGGTCCTGCGCCGCCTCCTGCTGGACGACCGGCTGGGCCAGCAGACCCGCGTCGAGCTCACCGAGGTGCGGATCAATCCACGGCTGGCTCCCGACCTCTTCCGCTTCCGCCCGCCGCCGGGCGCGGATGTCATCGACGACAGCGAGCTCTGATTCCCGGCATGCTGCCCCTGCGCTTCGGGCGGATCTGGCTGGGGGCTGGCCTCCTGCTGCTGGGTTTCGGCCTCCTCTCGGCCCTCTCCAGCCATCCCCCGGGCATGGGGTCGCTCAATGACAAGTTCCTGCACACCATCGGCTTCCTGGGCTTCATGGTGTGGTTCGGTGGCGTCTTCGAGCGCCGCTTCCTCCTGCGTGTCGCCCTGGCCCTGGCCGCATACGGCCTGCTCATCGAGGTGCTGCAGAGCCTGACGCCGACCCGGCAGGCCGAGGCGCTGGACCTGGCCGCGGATGTGGCGGGCATTCTGCTAGGCTGGCTCCTCTGCGTGGCGGGGCTCTCCCGCTGGTGCACGATGCTGGAGTCATGGCTCGCCCGCCCAAATCCCTGAGTGTTTCGCCGACGACGGCGGCCCCGCCGGCAGGCTGGCGACCGCTGGCGGACCGGATGCGCCCCGCGACGCCCGGCGAGGTAGCCGGCCAGGCGCACCTGCTGGCCCCGGGCAAGCCGCTCACGAGGCTGCTTGCCGGCGAGCTCCACTCCGCCATCCTCTGGGGCCCGCCGGGCTCCGGCAAGACGACCCTCGCGCGGCTCCTGGCCGACACGGCAGGCGCGCAGTTCGTGGCGCTGTCCGCCGTGCTGGCGGGCGTGAAGGAGGTCCGCGAGGCCGTCGCCTTCGCCCAGGCACATCCTGACCAGCCCACCGTGCTGTTCCTGGACGAGGTGCACCGCTTCAACAAGGCCCAGCAGGATGCCTTCCTGCCCTTCGTCGAGGACGGCACCCTGACCTTCATCGGCGCGACCACCGAGAACCCGGCGTTTGCGCTGAACAACGCGCTGCTGTCCCGGGCCCGCGTCTATGTCCTCAGGCCGCTGGCCGACGAGGACCTGGTCGCCATTCTCTCCGCCGCGCTCCGGGATC
This sequence comes from Chromatiales bacterium, assembly GCA_016789845.1. Classification (GTDB taxonomy): domain Bacteria; phylum Pseudomonadota; class Gammaproteobacteria; order Steroidobacterales; genus SHZI01. Next base: position 48,163 of record JAEUQA010000083.1, on the reverse strand, counting down.
CGGAGCGGGGCCTCGGTGCCCGTCGGATCAGCGCCGGCGATGCCGAACTGCTGGCCCTGGCCCGGGGCGCCGACGGTGACGCGCGGCGCGCCCTGAACCTGCTCGAGGTCGCCGCGGGGCTGGTGGGCGACGATCGGGTCCTGACGCCGGACATCGTCGCCACCGTCCTGACCGGGAGCTATCGCCGCTTCGACCGCCAGGGCGACGTCTTCTACGAGCAGATCTCGGCCCTGCACAAGTCCGTGCGGGGCTCCGACCCCGACGCCGCGCTCTACTGGCTCGCCCGCATGCTGGATGGCGGCTGCGATCCGGCCTACGTGGCGCGACGGATCGTCCGCATGGCCTCCGAGGACATCGGCACGGCGGATCCCCGGGCGCTCACGCTCGCCCTGGAGGCCTGGCACGCCTTCGAGCGCCTCGGCACGCCCGAAGGCGAACTGGCCCTCGCCGAGGCGGTGGTGTTCCTGGCCTGCGCGGCCAAGAGCAATGCCGTTTACACGGCCTGGCAGGCGGCCCAGGCCGACGTCCAGGCCCACGGCACCCTGGCCGTGCCACCGGAACTGCGGCCCGCCTCCACGGCGCTCGCGCGCAGCCTGGGCCACGGCAGCGGCTACCGGTATGCCCACGACGAACCCGACGCCTTCGCGGCCGGCGCCAGCTACTTCCCGGCAGAACTCGGCCAGCCCGTCTACTACCAGCCCGTGCCCCGGGGCCTCGAGCAGCGCATCGCCGACAAGCTGGCCGACTTCCGCGAGCGCAACCGCGCGGCCCGGCAGGGGAAGCCACCGGTGTAAACTGCCGCGCATCCGTCCCGACGGCACTCCCGGACAACCACGATGCTCGATCCCAGACTCCTCCGCGCCGATCCCGAAGCCGTGCGGGCCAATCTCGCGCGCCGGGGCTTCGCTCTCGACACCGCGGCCTTCCAGTCCCTCGAGGACCGCCGCAAGGCCGTCCAGGTCCGGGTCGAGGAGCTGCGCGGCGAGCGGAACGCGCGCTCCCGGGAGATCGGCAGGCTGAAGGCGGCGGGCCAGGACACGGCGCCCCTGATGGCGGCCGTGAAAGCGCTCGGCGACGAGCAGGCGGACCTGGAGGCCCAGCTGGAGACCCTGCAGGGTGTGCTGCAGGACCTGCAGCTGGGCCTGCCCAACCTGCTCCAGGACGACGTTCCCGAGGGCCGCGACGAAGCGGCGAACGTGGAAGTTCGCCGGTGGGGCACGCCCCGGGAGTTCGGCTTTGCGCCGAAGGACCACGTGGACCTGGGCGCCGACAGCGGCCTGCTGGACTTCGACGCGGCGGGCCTGATCGCCGGCGCGCGCTTCTCCGTGCTGCGGGGCCCCCTGGCCCGCCTGCACCGGGCGCTGATCCAGTTCATGCTCGACCTGCACACGGGCGAGCACGGCTACACGGAGGTCTACGTTCCCTACCTGGTGAACCGGGACAGCCTGCGGGGCACCGGCCAGCTGCCGAAGTTCGCCGCGGACCTCTTCGCGGTCGGCGGCGAGTCGGACCTGCTGCTCATCCCGACGGCGGAAGTGCCCGTGACCAACCTGGTGCGGGACCGGATCCTCGAGGCGGCCGCGCTGCCGGCGCGCTACGTGGCGCACACGCCCTGCTTCCGCTCCGAGGCGGGCTCCTATGGCAAGGACACCCGGGGCATGCTCCGGCAGCACCAGTTCGAGAAGGTGGAGCTGGTGCACATCGTCCGCCCGGAGGAGTCCGCGGCGGCGCTCGAGGCGCTGACGGGCCACGCGGAAGCCGTGCTGCAGAAGCTGGGGCTGCCCTACCGGGTGATGGCGCTGTGCGCGGGGGACACCGGCTTCGCCTCGGCCCGGACCTACGACCTGGAGGTGTGGCTGCCCGGCCAGGCCCGCTACCGGGAGATCTCCTCCTGCAGCAACTGCACCGACTTCCAGGCCCGCCGCATGGTGGCCCGCTGGCGCAATCCCGCCACCGGCAAGCCGGAGCTGGTCCACACCCTCAACGGTTCCGGCGTGGCGGCGGGCCGGGCCCTGATCGCCGTGATGGAGAACTACCAGAACGCGGACGGCACCATCACCGTGCCGCCCGTGCTGGTGCCCTGGATGGGCGGCCTCGAGTGCCTGCCGGCCCGCGCCGGGTAACGGCCGGCGGCGCGGCACTGCCCGCGGCCGGAGCCGTCGGGCTCGGGGCCTGGTGCGTCCTGCTGGGACTGCTCGTCGCGTTCGTGTCGGCGGACGGACCGCCGCCAGACGGCCCGCCAGCCTACCCGCCCGCCGCCCGCGGCACCGTCGAGGACGTGTATCACGGCACGCCCGTGCCGGATCCCTGGCGGTGGCTCGAGGACATGGACTCTCCCGAGACGGGCAGCTGGATCCGGGCCCAGAACGAACTGACGGAGAGCCTCATCGCGGGCCTGCCCGGCCGGGCGCTGTTCGCCACCCGGCTGCGATCGCTGCTGGACTACGAGCGCCGGGGCGTGCCCGACCGGGAGAACGGCGTGTACGTTTATCCCTGGAACCCGGGCCATGCCGAGCAGGACGCGCTCCGGGTGACCGGGGACCCGGGCGAACCGGGGAGGGTGCTGGTGGATCCCGCCGCCTTCAGCGCCGACGGCACCGTGTCCGTCGCGGACTTCGAGCTGTCGCCGGACGGCTCCCGCCTGGCCTACGCGCTCTCGGACGGCGGCAGCGACTGGAAGACCTGGCGCGTGCGGGAGGTCGCCACGGGAGAGGACCTGCCGGAGGTCCTCACGGGCACCAAGTTCACGTCGGTGAGCTGGTCCCGGGACGGGCGGGGCTTCTACTACAGCCGCTATCCCGCCGACGGCGCGGGCGGGCACGACGACGGGAGGCAGGTGGCCGTGCATTTCCACGTGCCCGGCACGCCCCAGGCGGAAGATCCGCTGATCCAGGCCATCACGGATCACCCGACGCGGGATCCCTACGCCACCGCGACGCCCGACGGCCGTTTCCTGCTCCTGAACATCGAGGACGGCTATCTCACCAACGCGGTCTGGTACCAGCGGCTGGGCCCGGACGGCGCGCGCTCACCCGTCGTGAAGCTCCTCGACGCCTGGGATGCCCGCTACGATTTCCTGGGCGCCGACGGCGACACCTTCTACTTCCTCACCACCAACGGCGCACCCCGGGGGCGGGTGATTGCCATCGACCTGGCGGCGCCCGGTCCCGGGCGGTGGCGGGAGGTGGTGCCCGAGTCGGCGGATGCCATCGAGTCGGCGGCACTGGTCGGCGGACGCCTGCTGGTGCAGTCCATCCGGGACGTGCGCGCCCGCCTGCAGATCATCGGGCTGGATGGCGCGGCCATCGCCGAGGTGCGGCTGCCGGGGCAGGGGTCGGTGGGGAGCCTGAAGGGCGTGCCCGCCGATCCCGAGGCCTTCCTGACCTACACGGACTTCACCAATCCCCGGCGGGTGTACCGGCTCGACATGGAGTCGGCGGCGCTGACGGCCCTGGGTCCCGCGCCCAACGCGCCGGATCCCGGCCGCTTCGTGACGGAGCAGGTGTTCTACGCCAGCCGGGACGGCACGCGGGTGCCCATGACCATCGTCCGGCGGCGGGACGTGACCCCGGACGGCCGCCGGCCCACGGTCCTCTACGGCTACGGCGGCTTCAACGTGGCGCTGCTGCCCGCGTACTCCGCGTCCCGCATGGCCTGGATCGAGGCGGGCGGCATCTACGCCCACGCCAACCTGCGGGGCGGCGGCGAGTACGGAGAGGACTGGCACCTGGCCGGCACGAAGCTCAGCAAGCAGAACGTCTTCGACGATTTCATCGCGGCGGCCGAGTGGCTGGTCGCCAACGGCTACACCTCGCCGGAGCACCTGGCGATCTGGGGCGGCAGCAACGGCGGGTTGCTGGTGGGCGCCGTGCTCAACCAGCGGCCGGAGTTGTTCGCGGCGGCCGTCCCGGCCGTCGGCGTGCTGGACATGCTCCGGTACCACACGGCCAGCCTGAACGCGCGCAAGTGGTCCAGCGACTATGGCCTGAGCGAAGACCCGGCGGAGTTCGCGGCGCTCCGCGCCTACTCGCCGTACCACAACGTCCGGGCCGGGACCTGCTACCCGGCCGTGCTGGTGCAGGCGGACGCCAACGACGACCGGGTGGTGGCGTGGCACAGCTACAAGTACGCCGCGGCCCTCCAGGCGGCGCAGCAGGCGGTGCCGGACTGCCGGCGTCCGGTGCTCATCCGCGTGGAGACGCGTAGCGGCCACGGTGCCGGCGCGTCGTTGTCCAAGACGGTCAGCGAGTATGCGGACCAGTGGGCCTTCGTCGCGGCGGCGACGGGCCTGCGGCGCTAGCACGGGAGCTGCCGAAACGAAGAAGGCGCCCCGCGGGGCGCCTTCTGGTCGTCAGGCTTGCAGTGGTCCGTCAGTCGTCGCCCATGCCGAGCAGCGCCAGCAGGTGCACGAAGATGTTGTAGATGCTGACGTACAGGCTGACCGTCGCCAGGATGTAGTTGGTCTGCCCGCCGTGGATGATGGCGCTGGTCTCGTAGAGGATGCAGCCGGCCATCAGCAGCACGACCGCGGTGGAGATCGCCATCTGGAAGGCGGAGAGGTCCACGAACAGCCCCACGACGATGACGCCGAGCAGCCCGAAGAGCCCGACCATGAGGAAGGTCCCCATGAAGCTCATGTCGCGCCGCGAGCGGATCACGTAGGCGCTGAGGCCCGCAAACAGCAGGCCGGTGATGCCGAGGCTGGTCATCACGAGTTCGCCGCCGTTGGGCACGTTCTGCAGGTAGGCGCTCAGCATCGGCCCGAGGGTCAGGCCCATGAAGCCCGTGAGCGCGAAGACCGCCGCGATGCCGGCCGCCGAGTTGCGCAGGCGGTAGGTCACGAAGAGCAGGCCGAAGTAGCCGACGAGGGTGACCACCGGGCCCAGGTAGGGCATGCCGATCGCCATGGCAAGGCCGGCCATGGCCGCGCTGAACAGGAGCGTGGCCGACAGCAGGAGATAGGTGTTGCGGAGGACCCGGTTGGCGGAGAGCTCGGACGTTCCGGGAATGGTCCCGGTGATACCCGGGCTGGTGGCCGGTACGACACGGTAATCACGTTCTGCTGCCATGCGAGGTCTCCCTGGGAAGTGGTGGTAACGGGCACCGTATCAGACTTGGGGCCAGGACCGAAGTTCCGCCCGGACTGTGCGCCAGTTCCCGGTCACGGCGGCAGGCGCCGGGCGTGCCGTGACGCCGCGCGGCGCTTGAATGTCCGCGCCCCGGTGGGGACAATCCGCCCCTTCCATCGGAGAGGTGGCAGAGCGGTCGAATGCGGCGGTCTTGAAAACCGTTGAACCGCAAGGTTCCGGGGGTTCGAATCCCTCCCTCTCCGCCAGTGTCTCTCGAGGAGTCCGTTCAGTGATGTCCACCCCGCGACGCGTGCCCGCCCGGCTGCTGACCGTCCTGCTCTGCATCGCCCCGCTGTTCACGGCGGCCAACCTGTCAGGCTGCTCGATGCCCCACGTCATGGGCATGGGCAGCTACTACGCGGTGACGGATGACGCGACGGGCAAGGTCTACTACACGGACAAGCTGTCGCGGGAAGCGCGCGGTTCGGTGGAATTCCGGGATCCGGCGACCGGCGCGTGGACGAGCCTGCAGTCGGCCCAGGTGCGGGAGATCAGCGCCGCTGAGTTCCGCGCGGGCCCGCCGCGCTAGGTTCCGCGGCGGGCAGGCACCGTGGCAATGGATCCCAGGCGGCGACGCAGGCGCCGGCGGCGGGCGGGAGCTGTCGCGGCCTTCATGGTGCTGGCGCTCGGCATCGCCTTCTTCTTCGAGTCCCAGGCCACCACCACGGTGATCATCGTCCGGGAGGCCGACGTGGCCACCGGCCTCGGGGAAGACATGGGCCTGAGCCCGCTGGGCGCCATTCGCGCCGAGGAACTGTCGCGGGTGCTCGCCGAGGTGGACGTGGTCCAGGGCCTGGACGCCATCCTGGTCGGCAGCGGCCGGGCATCCCGGGAGACGGCGGAGCCGCTGGCCCGGCGTCTGAACCTCCCGGTGCAGGAGGTCGACATGTCCAGCCTCACCCGCGTCGCGAAGGGCATCATGAAGGACCACAAGGGCGAGATCGTGCTGGTGGTCGCCCGGCCGGCTGACATTCCCATCCTCATCCCCAGGTTCCAGGGCAGCAAGAAGGTGCCGGCGCTCGCGGACCTGGAGTACGACAACCTCTACGTCGTCAGCGTGCCCTGGTACGGCAAGGTGAAGACGCTGCGCCTCCGCTACGGCGCGCGGTACGTCCCCGGGCCGGGCATTCCCGGCCCCTAGAACGGATTCGCCGCCAGGTCCCCGTCGGGCGTCATGGGCGGGTAGGGCAGGCCCCGGGTCCGGCAGCGCGCGGCGATGTCCGGGTGACACCACTCGAAGAGCGTCCGGTCGAACTGCTCCGGGCTGAGCCGGCAGTTCCCGTAGAGCCCCGCCGCCTCCCGCTGCCGGGCCGCCTCGTAGAGGAAGAGCGCCGCGGCCACCGACACGTTCAGCGAGGCGGCGAGGCCCCGCATGGGCAGGATCGCGTGCCGGTCCGCCAGGGCGGCCCCCTCGTCCGAGATGCCCCGCAGTTCCGAGCCCAGCAGCAGGGCGGTGGGGCGGGTGTAATCCACGGCCCGGTAGTCCTCCGCCGTGGGTGATAAATGCGCTGCAACTATCTGAAACCCCTGGCTCTTCAATGCGGATACGGCGGGAGCGAGCTGGCGCCAGGCCTGCACGCCCACCCGGGGCGCCGTGCCGCCGGAGATGCCCCGGGGTCGCTTGAAGCTGCTCCTCGGCCCCACCGCGTGGATCCCGAGGACTCCCACCGCATCGCAGGTGCGCATCAGCGCCGCGATGTTGTGGGGCTTGTGCACGTCGTCGGCCAGCACCGTCAGGTCCGGCTGCCGGCGGGCGAGCACGGCCTTGAAGGTGCGGAAGCGTTCGGGGGTCATGGCGTTATTATTGAATGCCTACCCCACCTGGCAGAACCCGGCCCATGCAATTCCTGCGGATCCTGTTGTCAGGCGCGTTGCTGACGCTGCTGCTGACCGCCCCGGCGACCGCCGGTGAGCCGGCCGTCAGTCCCGCGACGCCGGCCCAGCTCCGGGCCGCGCTGGACGCCGGCCGGGGCCGGGTCCTGCTGGTGAATTTCTGGGCCACCTGGTGCCGCCCCTGCCTGAAGGAACTGCCCGACCTCCTGGCGCTGGAGCAGAAGTACGCGTCCCGGGGCTTCGCGCTCCTGGCCGTGTCCCTCGACGAGCCCGCCGACCGGGAGCCGCTCGTGGAGCCCTTCCTGGCCAAGTGGTTCCCTTCGCTCCGCACCCTCATCCGCAGTTCGCCGGACATGGACGCCATGGTCAGCGTGGTGGACCCCGCCTGGAACGAGGTGCTGCCGACCAGCTACCTGGTCGATCGCACGGGCCGCGTCGTCGCGCAGCTCCAGGGCGGCAAGTCCGCCGCAGAATTCGAGGCGGCGATCCTGCCGCTGCTCGGGACCCGATAGGCTAGAATGCCGCCGCCGCGCCCCGGTAGCTCAGGGGATAGAGCGCTCGCCTCCTAAGCGAGAGGTCCCAGGTTCGAATCCTGGTCGGGGCACCACTGTTTGAACCTGGACAGATGATCTGGCTCTTCCTCCTCGGCTCCCTCGCCGCGATCCTGGTCGCCGCCGAAGTCTTCACCAACGCGCTGGAGCATCTGGGCCAGCGGCTGAAGATCTCGGAGGGCGTCACGGGGTCGCTGTTCGCCGCGGTCGGCACGGCCATGCCGGAGACGATGGTCCCCGTGCTGGCGGTGGTGGCCGGCGGCGAGGACATGGCGGTCAACCACGCCATCGGCGTGGGCGCGATCATCGGCGCGCCGCTCATGCTCTCCACCCTGGCGTTCTTCCTGATGGGCGCCGCGGCGCTGGGCGTGCGCGGTTTCCGCGGACCCGTCATGCCCGAGGCGACAGGGACCCGGCGGGACCTGGACTTCTTCCTGGTGGCCTACGTCCTCGCGGCCCTCGGGCTGCTGCCGCCGGCTGACTGGCAGTACGGCGGCCTCGTCCGGATCGCGCTGGCCGTGGCCCTGGTGCTGCTCTACTTCTACTACGTGGTGCGGACGCTGCGCAGTTCCGCGGGGCTGGTGGAGGAGGGGCACGGGACCACCGCCGATAACGTGCTGTACCTCTGCCGCCTCGGCCTCCCCGATGCCATGCCCGTGGTGCTCCTGCAGATCCTGCTGGGCTTCGGGCTGCTGGTGGGCGGCGCCAAGGCCTTCATCTTTGCGGTGGAGCAGTTGTCCGTGCTGCTCGCCATCTCGGCGCTCATCCTCTCGCTCCTCATCATTCCCGTCGCCACGGAGCTGCCGGAGAAGGTCAACAGCATCCTCTGGATCCGGCGGCGGAAGGACACCCTCGCCGTCGGCAACCTGACGGGCGCGATGGTGTTCCAGGGCACGCTGCTGCCGGCGCTCGGCCTGGTGGCCACCCCCTGGCAGCCGGAGGCGCCGGTGGTCGTGGCCATGGTCTTCGCGCTGCTGGCCACGCTCTGGCTGCGCTGGCATGTCACCCACGGCGGGCTGCAGGTGCGCCATCTCACCATCAACGGGCTGTGCTACCTGCTCTACCTCACCGGCATCGGCCTGATCATCAGCGGGGCTTTCTCATGACGGTCGTCCTCATCACCGGGGCGAGCCGGGGCCTGGGCCTCGAGCTCACGCGGCAGTACGCGGCCGACGGCGCCACCGTGCTCGCGACCTGCCGGGATCCGGCTGGCGCTGGTGAGCTGCGCGCTCTCGCTGCCCGCCATCCTGCAACCATCCGGGTCGAGGCGCTGGACGTCACCGATCACGGGGCCATCGACGCCCTGGCCGCGAAATACCGCGGCCAGCCCGTCGACATCCTCATCAACAACGCGGGCGACATCGGCCCGCGGGACCCGGCTCGCAGCCGGATCCACGAGCAGCACTTCGGGACGATCAACTACGCGGAATGGCGGCGGGTGCTGGAGATCAACACCCTGTCGCCGGCCAAGGTGGCGGAGGCCTTCGTGGAGCACGTCGCGGCGAGCGGGCGGAAGCTCATGGTCTTCGTCTCCAGCACCACCGGCTCGAACGTGGAGGGGATCTACCCGACCTTCGCCTACTGCTCGAGCAAGGCGGCGCTGAACAAGGTCGTGACCATGCTGGCGATCGCGCTGAAGCCCAGGGGCATCAGCTGCGCGGCAGTCTGCCCGGGCTACGTCAGGACGAAGCTCGGAGGTGACGCGGCGTTGCTCGGCGTGGAGGAAAGCATTACGGGCCTCCGGCGGGTGATCGCGGGTCTCGACCTGTCCCGCACCGGCACCTTCACCCGGTATAACGGGGAGACGATTCCCTGGTAGCGGCCGTCAGCGTCCGGCCTGGTGCCGGGCGAGGGCCTGCAGGTGGCCGATGTTGATGTGGATGGTGAGCCACCGGGCCGGCCCCTGAAACGTGCCTGCCGGGCTGAAACCTTGCGCCGGCTCGCCATTCCTCGTGTCAGGCAAGGCGTGGCCAGCCAGCAGCAGGCGGGTCAGCTCCCCCTCGATCGCCAGGCGAAGCTTCGGCAGCAGTTCCTGTTCCGTCGCTCCGGCCAGGTCGCAGTTGGCCAGGTCCGGCGCGACGGCGCGCAGGCTGCCGTCGGCGGTTTTCAGGAGTGCAACGGCAAATAGCATCGGTCGTGATCCGGTCGGTGACCGCGGGGCTTATACGCGGCCGCAGCATGGAGGGCAACGGCCGCGTCGCGGCCCCTGCGGCAAATCCGGGTTGCCCCGGGGGGCGAACACCGCGAATGATGCGCGCCATGAACGCAGGCAGGGACAGCAGCACGGCACTGTGGGGCGGCATCGCCTTCAGCTTCGCCTTCACGGGCCTGATCTGGTACGCGGGCGCCCACTGGCTGCAGCCCGGTGCCCTGACGCCGGACCGTCCGGGCTTCTGGTACGAGTGGCAGCTGGTGGAACCCACGGTGGCGTCGCGGGCCACGGCGTGGGGCGGCTACCTGCTGCACCAGGTCGCCATCTGGTGGCTCATCTGGACCGCCCAGCAGGAACGTCCCGCCTACACGGGCGGCCTGCACCGCTTCAACGTGCTGGCGCTCGCCGTGAACGCCGTCTTCATCGGGCTGCATTTCATCCAGACCCAGGTCTGGTACGACGGGCTCGCCCAGGACGTGCACGAGGCCACGGCCCAGTGGTCCGTCATCATCCTCCTGGTCGCGGTGCTCCTCATGGAGAACCGGAGGCGGGGGCTCGTCTTCGGCGTCGGCTCCACCTGGGCCGAGAAGGCCGGACCCTTCGTGCGGCGCTACCACGGCTACTTCTTTGCCTGGGCGACGATCTACACCTTCTGGTACCACCCGATGGAGGACACCTGGGGCCACCTGTTCGGCTTCTTCTACATGTTCCTCCTGATGCTGCAGGGGAGCCTGTTCTTCACCCGGGCCCACGTGAACCGCCGGTGGACGGTCGTCCTCGAGGTCACCTTCGCCATCCACGGCGCCATGGTCGCCTACCTCGCCGGGCAGGGCTGGCAGATGTTCCTCATGGGCGGCCTGGCCATGTTCGTCATCACCCAGATGCACGGCCTCGGCCTTTCCCGCCGCGCGCGCTGGCTGATCGCCTTCGGCTACGCCGCCGGCGTCGCGGTGCTCTACTCGGAGCGGGGCTTCGACCGGCTGCCCGAGCTGGCGGGCATTCCCCTCACGCTGCTGGCCGGCGTGTTCGTCCTGGCGCTGCTGGTGCTGGGCGGGCAGCGGGCGCTCCGGCCGGCGTAAGTGCGAACTGGGTCCGGCGCGCCCGCTCTCCCGGCCCCTATCATTTCCTGCGGAGTCCACAGAGAAGCAAGCCGTGGGGGATGACAACACCGGCGGGCCGCTCCGCAGGCCCTGGCGCGACTGGCTGGCCAGGGCGGGCGGAAATGGCCCTTCAGGGCCGCACCGTGCCGAACGGCGCGACAGCGAGCGCCGCAGCCACTCGGCCTGGTCCTTTGCCTACGGGAGCTTCCGGCCACGCCGCCGCATCGGCCGCCGGGATGGCGACCACGACCGCATCTTCCTCGACTGGCACGAGCCGCGGGTGCTCTACCTCGCCCTCGCGATCCTCCTCATGTGCTGTGCCGACGCGCTCTTCACGCTGAACCTCCTGGCCGTCGGCGCCGAGGAGATGAACGTGCTCATGGACGCGCTGATCACCCACGACATCGAGCGCTTCCTCGCGTTGAAGATCGGCGTCACCGGCGTCAGCGTCGTCCTGCTCGGCGTCGCCGCGCGCCGGCAGTTTCTGGGCGTGATCCCGGTGTTCCGCGTGCTGCAGTTCTTCTGCGCCGGTTACGCGGCCCTCATCGTCTGGGAGCTGTGGCTCTTCACGGTGTATGTCACCGACCTGCCGTTCCACTGGCGACCCTGGTCCGACTAGGCGCTGCGGTGCCCCCGGCCGCGGGGCAATTCCGCCAATTTCTCCTTGATCCCGGACGCTACATACTTATAGTGGCGCCTCCGGACTGTACGGGACCCCCATGAGCCAGACCCTGCGTCAGATCTACGCGTCTTCGCCCCTGTTCGGGGGCAATGCAGCCTACGTCGAGGACATGTATGCCAGCTGGCTCCGGGACCCGGCGTCGGTGCCGGCCCGCTGGCGGCAGTTCTTCGCCGAGCAGGCGCCCGCCGATGCCCCGGCCGGTGGTCTCACGGTCGCCGCGGCGGGCGGCCCCGGCGCAGTGTCCCCGGCGGCTCCGCGGCGCCCGGCTCCGGCGCTCCCGGCCGAATTCCACGCGGAGACCGCCGATGACAGCGGCCCGGCCACGGAAAAGCAGGCCGCCGTCTCCCGCCTGATCCAGGTCTACAGCCTGCGGGGCCACCAGATCGCCGACCTGGACCCGCTGGGCATGCAGCAGCGCCCCATGCCGAACGTCATGCGGCTGGAGTACGCGGGCCTGGGCGAAGCTGACCTGGACACCGAGTTCTACGTGGGCAACTTCGCCGGCCAGCCCGACGTGCGGATGCGCCTCCGCGACCTTTTGGCCACGCTGACCACCGTCTACGGCGGCAAGGTCGGCGCTGATTTTGCCCACCTGTCCCGGGGGCGCGAGCGGGTCTGGATCCGTGAACGCCTGGAGCGCGGGATGCTCACGAATCCCCTGACCGACGACGAGCGCCGGCACATCCTGGCCCAGTTGAGCGCCGCCGAGGGCATCGAGCGCTATTTCCACACCCGGTACGTCGGGCAGAAGCGCTTCTCCCTGGAGGGCGGCGACAGCCTCATCCCGCTCCTCGACGACCTCATCCAGCAGGGCGGGGCGGCCGGCATCCAGGAGATGGTGGTGGGCATGGCCCACCGGGGCCGCATCAACGTCCTCGTCAACGTGCTCGGCAAGGCGCCCCAGGAGCTGTTTTCCGAATTCGAGGGCGTGTACGACCCCGCCCGGGTCAAGGGCTCCGGCGACGTGAAGTACCACATGGGCTTTTCCGCGGACCTGCGGACCCCGGGCGGCAACGTGCACGTCGTCCTGGCCTTCAATCCCTCCCACCTGGAGATCGTCGATCCGGTGGTGGAGGGTTCCGTCCGGGCGCGCCAGGAGCGCCGCGGGGACGAGGACGGCGCGGAGATCCTGCCGATCCTCATCCACGGTGACGCGGCCTTTGCCGGGCAGGGCGTCGTCGCGGAGACCTTCCAGATGTCCCAGGCGCGGGGCTTCCGGACCGGCGGCACGGTGCACGTGGTCATCAACAACCAGGTGGGCTTCACGATCAGCGATCCGCGGGACGCGCGCTCGACGCCCTACTGCAGCGACATCGCCCGGATGATCGAGGCGCCCGTGTTCCACGTGAACGGCGACGATCCGGAAGCCGTGGTCTTCGTCACGCGACTCGCCCTGGAGTACCGGCAGACCTTCCACAAGGACGTGGTCATCGACCTGGTCTGCTACCGCCGCCACGGCCACAACGAGGCCGACGAGCCGGCGGCCACCCAGCCCGGCATGTACCAGGTCATCCGCAAGCACCCCACCACCCGGCAGCTGTATGCCCGCTCGCTGATGGAACGGGGCATCGTGGATGCGCCGGAAGCGGAACGCCTGAACGAGGACTACCGCCGGCGCGTGGAGGCGGGCCAGCCCCTGCCCCAGACGACGCTCGGGATGATCGGCAACGAATACACCGTGGACTGGAGCCGTTACGAGAAGGGCGACTGGGACGAGCTGGACAGCACGGCCCTGACGGCCGACGAGATCGCCGAACTCGCCCGCGAGATCAACCGCGTGCCCCAGAACTTCAGCCTGCATCCCCGGGTGGCCAAGATCGTCGCCGACCGGGAGCGGATGGCCGCGGGCGAAATCCCCATGGACTGGGGCTTTGCCGAGCTGATGGCCTACGGCAGCCTCATCCGCCAGGGCTTCCGCGTCCGGCTCACCGGCCAGGACAGCGGGCGCGGCACCTTCTTCCACCGGCACTGCGTGCTCCACGACCAGCTCACCGACCAGACCTTCACCCCGCTGGACAACCTGGGCGGGATGAAGCGCGGCGCCTTCACCGTCACTGATTCCCTGCTGTCCGAGGAAGCCGTGCTCGGCTTCGAGTACGGCTACTCGACCACGGACCCGGATTCGCTCGTCATCTGGGAGGCCCAGTTCGGCGACTTCTGCAACGGGGCCCAGGTGGTCATCGACCAGTTCATCAGCTCCGGCGAGGCCAAGTGGGGCCGGCTCTGCGGGCTCACCCTCTTCCTGCCCCACGGGCAGGAGGGGCAGGGCCCCGAGCACTCGTCCGCCCGGCTCGAGCGCTTCCTGCAGCTCTGCGCGGAGCTGAACATGCAGGTCTGCAATCCCTCCACGCCGGGCCAGATGTTCCACCTGCTTCGCCGCCAGATGCTCCGGCCGCTGCGCAAGCCGCTGGTCGTGATGACGCCGAAGAGCCTGCTCCGCCACCGGCTGTCCAGCTCGCCGCTCGCCGAGCTCGCGGCCGGGCGCTTCCAGCTGCTCATCCCGGAGGTGGACCCCCTCGAGCCGGCGGGGGTGCGCCGCATCGTGTTCTGCAGCGGCAAGGTGTACTTCGACCTGCTCGAGGCGCGCCGGGCCAAGGGCGCCACCGACGTGGCCCTGGTGCGCATCGAGCAGCTGTACCCGTTCCCCGCGGCCGAGTACGCCGCCAGCCTGGCGAAGTACCCGGGCGCCCGGGAGGTCGTCTGGTGCCAGGAGGAGCCCCAGAACCAGGGCGCCTGGTACCAGATCCGCCATCAGCTGCAGCGGCCCCTGCAGGACGGCCAGCAGGTGTTCTATGCTGGCCGCCGTGGCGCCGCGGCCCCCGCGCCCGGCATCTTCCAGCTGCACGTCCAGCAGCAGCAGACCCTCGTCGAAACCGCCCTCAGTGCCGAGGTCCAGTGAACCCGCCCCAGTCGACCCTGAAGCAACAGAACATGAGCATCGAAGTCAAAGTCCCGCGCCTGCCTGAATCCGTCGCCGACGCCACCCTCGTTTCCTGGCACAAGGCCGTCGGCGACGTCGTCGAGCGCGACGAGAACCTCGCTGACCTGGAGACCGACAAGGTGGTGCTCGAGGTGCCCGCGCCCGCCCGGGGCGTGCTCCGGGAGCTGCGCGTGAAGGGCGGCAGCACGGTGACCAGCGGCCAGCTGCTGGCCATGCTCGACCCGGCCGCCGAAGGCGAGGTGGCGAAGGCCGCCGCCGCCCCGGCGGCGGGCGCGGTCCAGGCGCCAGCCGCCGTCGTCGTCCCGGTGGCGGCGGCTGCCGGCCGGAGCGCGGGCAAGACGGGCCCCGCCGCCCGCCGTGTGCTGGAAGAGAAGGGCATCGATCCGGCGACGGTGCGGGGCACGGGCCGGGATGGCCGGATCCTGAAGTCGGACGTCCTGCAGGCCACGGCGGCTGCCACGCCCGCCAGCCCGGCGCCGGCTGCCGCCCGGGCACCGTCCAGTGCCCCGGCGATGGTCCCCGCGGCCGGCGGTCGCGCCGAACGGCGGGTGGCCATGAGCCGCCTGCGCACCCGCATCGCCGAGCGCATGGTCGAGGCCCAGCAGACGGCGGCCATGCTGACCACCTTCAACGAGGTGGACATGTCGGCCGTGATGGCCCTCCGCGCCCGCTACAAGGACGCCTTCGAGAAGCAGCACGGCGTGCGGCTCGGCTTCATGGGCTTCTTCGTCAAGGCCGCCATCGAGGCGCTGCACCGCTTCCCGGTGGTCAATGCGTCGGTCGAGGGCGGCGAGATCGTCTACCACGACTACTACGACATCGGCATCGCGGTCTCCACGGACCGCGGCCTGATCGTGCCCGTGCTGCGGGATGCGGACCGGTTCAGCTTCGCCGGCATCGAGGGCGCGATCAATGACTTCGGCCGGAAGGCCCGGGAGGGCGCCCTGGGCATGGAGGACCTGACGGGGGGCACCTTCACGATCACCAACGGCGGCGTGTTCGGCTCGCTGCTCTCGACGCCGATCCTCAACCCGCCCCAGAGCGGCATCCTCGGCATGCACAAGATCCAGGACCGGCCCGTCGTGGTGGACGGCCAGATCGTCGTCCGCCCGATCATGTACCTGGCGCTCACCTACGATCACCGGATCATCGACGGCCGCGAGGCCGTGCAGTTCCTCGTCGCGATGAAGGCCGCGCTCGAGGATCCCGCCCGCCTGCTGCTGGGGGTCTGAGGCGTGGCCCCTGCAGGCGCCTCCGGCGGAAGCAAGTACGACGTCATCGTGATCGGCGGCGGCCCCGCCGGCTATGTGGGCGCCATCCGCGCCGCGCAGAACGGCCTGCGGGTCGCCTGCATCGACGCCTGGCAGGGCCGGGACGGCGCGCCGGCGTTTGGCGGCACGTGCCTGAACGCCGGCTGCATCCCGTCGAAGGCCCTGCTGGAATCCTCCGAGCTGTTTCACCGGGCCGGGCACGAGTTCGCGAGCCACGGCATCCGCGTCGGCAGTCCCGAGCTCGACCTGGCCGCCATGCAGGCGCGCAAGGCGGCCATCGTCCGGCAGTTCACCGGGGGCATCCAGGGACTGTTCAAGTCGAACGGCGTCACGGGGCTCTTCGGGCGGGGTCATCTCCTGCCCGGCAACAAGGTGCGCTACACCCCCCACGGGGGCGAGCCCGAGCTGCTGGAAGCGGACCACGTGGTCCTCGCGACGGGCTCCACGCCGATCGAGCTGCCCTTCGCCCGGTTCGACGGCGAGGCCATCATCGATTCCTGGGGGGCCCTCGAGCTGACGGCCGTTCCCGCCCGCCTGGGCGTGATCGGCGCGGGCGTGATCGGGCTGGAACTGGGCAGTGTCTGGCAGCGCCTCGGCGCCCAGGTCACGGTGCTCGAGGCCCTGGACCGCTTCCTCGCGATGGCGGACGGCCAGATCGCCAAGGATGCCCAGCGCCAGTTCAAGAAGCAGGGCCTCGACATCCGGCTGGGCGCCAAGGTCACCGCCGCCGAGCGCGGTCCCGCCGGCGTCGCCGTGACCTACGAGGACGACCGCGGCCGTCACACGCTCGAAGTGGACCGGCTGATCGTGGCTGTCGGCCGCCGGCCGGAAACCCGGGACCTGCTCGATCCGCTGGCCGGCGTGCAGCTCTCCGACCGGGGGTTCATCGAGGTGGACTCCGACTGCCGCACCTCAGCCCCGAACGTCTGGGCGGTGGGCGACGTGGTCCGCGGGCCCATGCTGGCCCACAAGGGCTCGGAGGAGGGCGTGATGGTGGCCGACCTCATCGCCGGCCGCCTCGGGCACGTCAACTACGCGGTCATCCCCAGCGTCATCTACACCACGCCGGAGATCGCCTGGGTCGGTCAGACGGAGGAGCAGCTGAAGGAAGCCCGCGTGGCCTACAAGGCTGGAACCTTCAACTTCGCGGCCAGCGGGCGGGCGAAGGCCATGGAGCAGGCAGCCGGCCTCGTCAAGGTGCTGGCTGACGCCACCACGGACCAGGTCCTCGGGGTGCACATCGTGGGCCCCATGGCTGGCGAGCTGATCGGCGAGGCGGTGGTGGCCATGGAATTCGAGGCCAGCGCCGAGGATCTGCAACGCGTCATCCACGCGCACCCGACCCTGACCGAGGCGCTGCACGAGGCGGCCCTGTCGGTGGACCGCCGGGCCCTGCACGCCATCAATCACTGATTCCAATTCGGTTATCATTGGCCCGTTGTTGCGGGGAGTGCGTTATGCGAATCCATTCAGGGCTCGCCCTTCCGGGCCTGCCCGCCATCCTTATTGGCATGCTCATCGGCATGCCGGCCAACGCCCACGAGATCAACCTGGGGTTCAATGACGATGCCCTGCGGGCCACCTATGCCACGGGGTTCAACAACGGCCTCCGGCTGGAGGCCGGCTGGCTCACCGACAGTGACGAGGGCGACGTGGTCCATGCCGGGCTGCTCGTGGTCGGTGACGTGGTGCCCGGAGGTCAGAAGCTGACCGGTGGCATCGGCGCCCGGCTGGCCTACCTGGACGGCGAGGGCGGCAACCGGGAGGGTTACGCGCTCGGCGTCGGCGGCTCCCTGCGCTGGGTCATTCCGCGCTACAACCGGTTCGCCGTCTACGGCGAGTACTACTGGGCGCCGGACATCCTGAGTGGCGGCGATGCCGACGAGTACTGGGACGGCACCATCCGGCTGGGTTACAGCGTCACGAAGCAGGCGGAGCTCTACGTTGGCGCCCGTTACACCGGCGCCGACTACGACGACCGGCCATCCATCCTCTTCGACACCGGCATGCACATAGGCTTCGAACTGCGGTTCTGATGGCGCTGCGGTCTTGATGTTGGCCAGCCGCCCCATCCGGATACTCGGCATCGATCCCGGCTCGCGGATCACGGGCTACGGGATCATCGAGTCGGACGGGAGGCGGTCGGTCCACGTGGCCAGCGGCTGCATCCGGACCACCCGCGGCGAAGGCATGCCCGCCCGCCTGCAGGCCATCTTCCGGGGCGTGCAGCAGCTGATGGCCCACTATCAACCCGCCGCCGTGGCCGTCGAGCAGGTGTTCCTGGCGCGCAATCCCGACACGGCCCTCAAGCTCGGCCAGGCGCGCTCCGCCGCCATCTGCGCCACCTTCGACGTGGGGGCCGAGGTCTACGAGTATGCGGCCCGGGCCGTCAAGCAGGCCATCGTCGGCATCGGTCACGCGGACAAGGCCCAGGTCAGCCACATGGTCGCCGTGCTGCTGAACCACCGGGATGCCCTGCAGGTGGACGCGTCCGACGCGCTCGCCGTGGCCCTCTGCCACGCCCACACGCGCCCGCTGAGCGCCCGGCTGGCCGCGCTGCCGCCGGTCGACGCCGCGCTGCTGGTCCGGACCGCCGGCCGGCCGCGGGGGCGCGCTGCCGGCCGGGGGTTGCGGCGATGATCGGCTCCCTGCGGGGCGTGCTGGCCCACAAGGAGCCACCCTTCCTGGTGATCGAGGTCGGCGGCGTCGGCTACGAGGTCGAGGCGCCCATGTCCACCTGCTTCCGCCTGCCCGCGGTGGGCGAGGCCGTGCACCTCCGCACGCACCTGCTGGTCCGGGAAGACCAGCACACGCTGTTCGGCTTTGCGACCGAAACCGAACGCCGCCTGTTCCGCCACCTGCTGAAGGTGAGCGGCGTCGGCGCCAAGACCGCGCTCGGGGTGCTCTCCGGCATGAACGTGGAGGCTTTCGTCCGGGCCGTCGAGACCGAGGACATCGCGTCCCTGGTCCGCCTGCCCGGCATCGGCCGCAAGACCGCGGAGCGCCTGATCATCGAGATGCGCGATCGGGTCCAGCACCCAGGCCTGGCCAGCGGCAGGGGCGGTGACGGCATCGCGATGGCGCCCTCGGATCCCCGCGCCGAGGCGCTCGATGCCCTCGTGGCCCTGGGCTACAAGGCGCCCGAGGCCCGGCGCATGCTCGACCGGGTGCCGGAGACGGTCACGTCCACAGAGGAGCTGCTCCGGGCCGTGCTGCGGTCCGCGGCGAAGAGCTGAGCATGGTGTCCGGCGACAGGCTGGTGACCACAGGTTCGCTGGGTGACGACGAGCTCGATCGCTCGATCCGCCCTCAGCGCCTGGCCGACTACGTGGGCCAGTCGGCCGTGAAGCGGCAGCTGCAGGTCTTCATCACCGCCGCCCGGCAGCGGGGCGAGGCGCTGGATCACACGCTCATCTTCGGCCCTCCCGGCCTGGGCAAGACGACGCTGGCGAACATCCTGGCCAACGAACTCGGCGTCAACCTGCGCCACACGTCGGGTCCGGTGCTGGAGCGTCCCGGCGACCTG
Organism: Chromatiales bacterium; assembly: GCA_016789845.1. Classification (GTDB taxonomy): domain Bacteria; phylum Pseudomonadota; class Gammaproteobacteria; order Steroidobacterales; genus SHZI01. The sequence continues at coordinate 28,978 of JAEUQA010000083.1, read as the reverse complement.
GCCGCCATGCTGACCAGCCTGGAACCCCGGGACGTGCTCTTCGTCGACGAGATCCACCGGCTGAGTCCGGTGGTCGAGGAAGTCCTGTACCCGGCCATGGAGGACTTCCAGCTGGATATCGTCATCGGCGAGGGGCCGGCCGCCCGGTCCATCAAGCTGGACCTGCCGCCGTTCACGCTGGTGGGCGCCACCACCCGGGCCGGCCTGCTCACGTCCCCGCTGCGGGACCGTTTCGGCATCGTCCAGCGCCTGGAGTTCTACGGGCGGGAGGAGCTGCACGAGATCCTGCTGCGTTCGTCCCGCATCCTCGGCGTGCCGCTCGACGATGCCGGGGCGTGGCAGCTCGCCGACAGGTCCCGGGGCACCCCGCGGATCGCCAACCGCCTGCTCCGGCGGGTGCGGGACTTCGCCCAGGTGGAGGGCAATGGCCGCATCGACGAGGCCACCGCGCGCTCGGCCATGGACCTGCTGGATGTCGACCCCAATGGCTTCGACCTCCAGGACCGCCGCCTGCTGCTGCTGATCATCGAGCGCTTCGACGGCGGGCCGGTCGGCGTCGAGTCACTGGCCGCGGCGCTGGGCGAGGAGCGGGGCACCATCGAGGACGTGCTCGAGCCCTTCCTGATCCAGCAGGGCTTCATGAGCCGAACGGCCCGGGGCCGGGTGGCCACGCGCCGTGCCTACCAGCATTTTGGCCTCCAGGCGCCCCGCGGCCTGGTGGATTCGGGCGGCCCGGGCGACCCCGGCCGCGGTCTGTTTGATGCCGAGGAAACCTGACGATGCCGGCTAACACGTCGATCGTTGACCTGATCCTGTCCGCCAGCCTGGTGGTCCAGCTGGTCATGCTGCTGCTGCTCGCCGCCTCCCTGACCTCCTGGGCGATCATCGTGCGCAAGCGGAGCGTGCTGCGCCAGGCGGTCGCCGGCTCCGACGCCTTCGAAACCAGTTTCTGGTCGGGCGGGGATCTCACCGCGATCTACGGCGACGTGACCCGGGCCGGCGAGCCGCCCGCCGACATGGCGGGCCTGTTCGAGGCCGGGTTCCGGGAGTTCCGCCGGTTGTCGGAGCAGGCCGCGATGCCGGCTGACCAGGTCCTCGAGGGCGTCAGGCGGGCCATGCACGTGGCCCAGATGCGGGAGATGGACCGGCTGGAGGAGAGCCTGTCCACCCTGGCCACCATCGGGTCCACCAGTCCCTACGTCGGCCTCTTCGGCACGGTCTGGGGCATCATGAATTCCTTCCTTGGCCTCGGCAGTGTGCAGTCCGCAACGCTCGCGGCGGTGGCGCCCGGCATTGCGGAGGCCCTCGTGGCGACGGCCATCGGCCTCTTCGCGGCGATCCCGGCCGTGATCGCCTACAACCGCTACGCCGACAAGGTCAGCCGCCTCGAGGTCCGCTACGACAGCTTCATCGAGGAGTTCTTCAGCGTCCTGCAGCGGCACGCCCATTCGCGGGCGCATCCCCAGGCCCAGGTTCAGGTTCAGGTGCCCGCACCATCCCCGGGCGGCCGCTAGGCCCATGCGCAAGACCCGCAAGCGACGGCTGATGGGCGAGATCAACGTCGTCCCCTACATCGACGTCATGCTGGTGCTGCTCGTCATCTTCATGGTCACGGCGCCGCTGCTGACCCAGGGCATCGACGTGCAGCTGCCCAGGGCTGCGGCCGATCCGATCGTCACCCAGCAGAACCAGGAGCCCCTGGTCCTGTCCATCAACGAGTCGGGCGATCTCTACCTGAACGTGGGTGACGACGAGGAAGCCCCGATCCCGGAGGAGCGGGTGGTGGAACTGGCCGGGGCGGTGCTGCGCCGTAATCCGCAGACGCCCGTCCTGGTCAAGGCGGACCAGCGCGTGCCCTACGGCACCGTCGTCCGGGCCATGGTCCTGCTGCAGCAGGCCGGTGCGGCGAGCGTGGGCTTCCTGACGGAGGCGCCGGCGGCCCCCCGGCGACGGAGCTGACGAGGGTTCGGGGGGCGCACCACTTGCGGAACGGTCACGGATGACTGCAAGAGCGGCTGGAAGGCGCGACGACCGGGCAATCCTGTGGTCCCTGGCAGGTCACGGCCTGCTCGTCGTCATCGTGCTGACTGGCGGCTTCTCGCTGCCCCACGACCCGCCGCCCACCCAGCTGGCCATCAAGGCCACGGTCGTCGAATCGCCGACGAACCGGCGACCCAGGACAGCGCCACCGCCTGCGCCCAAGCCGAGCGCGGAGCCCAAACCCGAACCGAAGCCCGAACCGAAGCCCGAACCAAAGCCGGAGCGGATGCCAGAGCCGAAGCCAGAGCCGAAGGTGGAGCCGCCACCGAAGCCGAAGCCCGATCCCGCCGTCGAGCAGCGCAAGGCCGAGCAGCTACGGCTGGAAAAGGAACAGGCGGCCGAAAAGCAGCGGCAGGAAAAGGCAGCGGCAGAGCGGGCGAAGGCCGAGGCCGAGAAGCAGAAGGCCGCGAAGGAAAAAGCCGAACAGGAAAAGGCCGCGAAGGAGAAAGCCGCGAAGGAGAAGGCCGAGGCGGAACGCCAGCAGGCGGCGAAGGAGGCCGCCGCCCGGGAGTTCGACCGGCAGCTGGAGGAAGAGGAGCGGCTGCTGGCCGCCACCAACTCCGGCGCCCTCGCCGACTACGTGGCCGTGATTCGCCAGAAGGTCGAGCGCAACTGGGTCCGTCCGCCGGGGGCGAAGCCGGGCCTGGAATGCGAGGTCCTCGTGACCCAGATTCCCGGCGGCGAGGTGAGTGCCGTGCGGATGGGACGCTGCAATGCAGACGAGGCTGTCCGCCGCTCCATCGAGGCCGCCGTGCTGCGGGCATCGCCCCTGCCGCCTCCCGCCGACCCCGCGCTCTTCGAGCGAAACTTGCGCTTTACCTTCAAACCGGAACAATAACGGCCGCCCCGGAACGCGGGAGCCCAGGGATACCCATGACCATGCGCTACATCGCTACGCCTCTGGCTGCCGCACTCGTCCTGGCACTGACCCTGGTACTGACCTTGGCGAACCCGGCGCGGGCCGAGCTGCAGATCGAGATCACTCAGGGCGTCGACACGGCCCTGCCGATCGCCGTGGTGCCCTTCGGCTGGCAGGGCAGCGGCGCAGCCCCACCCCTCGACGCGGCCGCCATCGTCGCGGCGGACCTGGCCCGCTCCGGGCGCTTCGCGCCCCTCGACCGCAAGGACATGCTGCAGAAGCCCACGACCGGCGCCGACGTGAAGTTCGATGACTGGCGGCGGCAGGGCAGCGAGGTGCTCGTCATTGGCCGGGTCCTGCAGCCGGGCCCGGACCAGTACGAGATCCAGTTCCAGGTGTTCGACGTGCTCCGGGGCGAGCAGCTGCTGGGCTACCGGCAGCCGGCCACCGCGGCGGATTTCCGGCGCAGTGCCCACCGGGTGGCGGACCTGATCTACGAGAAGCTCACCGGGGTGCGCGGCGTCTTCTCCACGCGGATTGCCTACGTCACCGTGGTGCGCGCGCCGGGCCAGGCCCAGGGCCAGGTCAAGAGCAGCTACCGGCTCGTGATCGCCGATGCGGACGGCGAGAACCCCCGGGTGATGGTGGAGTCGCCCGAGCCGATCATGTCGCCGGCCTGGTCCCCCGACGGGCGACAGATCGCCTACGTGTCCTTCGAGTCGCGCCGCTCGGAAATCTACGTGCAGGACCTCCGCTCCGGCTCGCGCAAGCGCGTGTCGGCCCGCCCCGGCGTCAACGGGGCGCCGGCCTGGTCGCCGGACGGGCGGAAGCTGGCCGTGTCGCTGTCCCGCCAGGACGGCAATCTCGACATCTACACGCTCGACCTCAATACCCAGGTCCTCACCCGGCTGACGAGCGGTCCCGCCATCGACACCGAACCCGCCTGGTCCGTGGATGGCAGCCAGATCTATTTCACCTCCGATGCCGCGGGTGGACCCCAGGTCTACCGGGTTGCGGCAGACGGCGGCCGCGCGCAGCGGGTGACTTTCGAAGGGTCCTACAATGCGCGGCCCCGCGTCGCGCCCGACGGGAAGCAGCTGGCCGTAGTGCATAACGACCGTGGCAACTATAGAATTGCCACCGTCGATCTCGCGCGGTCCACCACCCAGGTGCTGTCGTCCGGGCGGCTCGATGAATCGCCGAGCTTTGCTCCCAATGGTGAAATGCTGATCTACGCGACCCGCGAGGGTGCCCGGGGGGTGCTCGCCACGGTCAGTGCCAACGGCCGGATCAAGCAGCGCATCTCGGCCCTGGAGGGCGACGTCCGGGAGCCTGCCTGGTCGCCCTTTCCGCCCAATTAGTGTTTGTTCAGTTCGTATCGGTTAAGTACTGGTTTCAGGAGTTGATGCCCATGAAGAACCTCAAGACGCTTGCTGCCCTGCTGGTCGTTTGCCTCGTGACGGCCTGTGCCGGCCCCTCCAAGTCCACGGTTGACGACGGTGCTGCCGGCGCCGGGCAGGGCGGCGCCTCTTCAGCCGGCATGGGCGATGGCAGCATGGGCCAGGGCGGTGCCATGGGCGGTGGCGGCAGCGGTGCCCTCGGCGGCCCCGGCGCCTCCCAGGAGAACCGCATCATCTACTTCGAGTTCGACCGCTTCGACATCAAGCCCGAGTACAACGCCATCCTCCAGGCCCATGCCCGGTACCTGTCGTCGAACCCGTCGGCCCGGGTGCGCCTCGAGGGGCATGCGGATGAGCGCGGCAGCCGCGAGTACAACATCGGCCTCGGCGAGAAGCGCGCCCAGTCGGTGCGCAACGTGCTGCTGCTCCAGGGCGGGGTGTCCGACCAGATCGCCACGGTGAGCTTCGGCGAGGAGCGCCCCGCCGTCATCGGCAGCGACGACGAGGCCTGGTCCCTGAACCGTCGTGTCGAGATCGTCTACGGGCAGTAAGTGCCCCGGAGATTGCTCATGAACGGCGTCCTTCATCTCCCGCGCACCGGCGGTTTCCTGCCGCTGCTGCTCCTGTCCGGTTGCGCCATGATGGCGCCGCCGGAGGAGGACCCCCTCTACATCAGGCAGACGGAGCTGGATGCGCGGGTAGCCCGTGTCGAGCGCGTGATCGACAGCGAGGGGCTGGTGAACCTCCTGAAGCAGATCGAGCAGCTGCAGAAGGACAACCAGGCGCTTCGGGAGCAGGTCGACCAGCTGCAGTTCAAGCTTGACCAGGGCGGCACGGCCCAGAAGCAGCAGTACCTGGACGTGGACCAGCGGCTGCAGAACCTGGAGAAGTCCCTGGGCAACCAGCGTGCCCCCAGTGCGGATGGGCGCAGCGTGCTGGATGGTGGCGAGCTGCGGCCCGGGCAGCTGCCGGTCCCGGGCGGCACCGACCGGGCCAACTACCAGGCTGCCTTCGAACTGCTCAAGCAGGGGCGCTACAAGGAAGCCAGCGCCGCCCTGACCCAGTTCATGATCGCCTTTCCGGACAGTTCCCTGTCTGACAACGCCCAGTACTGGCTCGCCGAGACCCACTACGTGAGCCAGGCCTACGACAAGGCCCTGCCGGCCTTCACGGTGGTGGTGGACAAGTACCCGAAGTCGCGCAAGATCCCGGATGCCCTCCTGAAGATCGGCTACTGCAATTACGAACTGAAGCGGTTCGCCGCCGCCCGCACATCCCTCCAGTCCGTGGTGGCCAACTATCCGGAAACCACCGCGGCCCGCCTGGCGGGCCAGCGGCTCGAACGGATGACCAGCGAAGGCCTCTAGCGCCGACCGCCTTGTCCGCACTTCGCATCACCGAGATCTTCCACTCGCTCCAGGGCGAGTCCCGTCCCGTGGGCTGGCCCTCCGCATTCGTGCGGTTGACGGGCTGCCCGTTGCGCTGCGCGTATTGCGACACTGCCTACGCCTTCCACGGCGGGCAGCGTCTGGGCATCGACGACATCCTGGCGTCGGTCGCGGCCTTCGAGGTGCGCCACGTCTGCGTCACGGGCGGCGAGCCCCTGGCCCAGCCGGCCTGCCACGACCTGCTGGCCGCGCTCTGCGACGCCGGGTATCAGGTGTCGCTGGAGACCAGTGGCGCGCTGGACATCTCGGCTGTCGACCGGCGTGTCGTCGTCGTCCTGGACCTGAAGACGCCCGCGTCCGGCGAGGAGGCCCGCAATCTCTGGGCCAACCTGCCCCACCTGAAGCGGGATGACCAGGTCAAGTTCGTCATCTGCAACCGCGCGGACTACGAGTGGGCGCGGGCGGCACTGCGGGAGCACGCCCTGCCGGCGCGCTGCGAGGTCCTGTTCTCGCCCGCCTGGGAGCAGCAGCCGGCCCGGGAGCTGGCGGAGTGGATCCTCGCCGACCGCCTGCCCGTGCGTTTCCAGGTCCAGCTCCACAAGTACCTGTGGGGCGATGCCGCCGGGCACTGAGCCTCCGGAACGGGCGAGGGGTGCCTTAACGCATGCGGGCCGTGGTGCTGTTGTCCGGGGGCATGGACTCCGCGACTTGCCTGGCGATGGCCCGGCGGGACGGCTGCGAGTGCCACGCGCTGAGCTTCGACTATGGCCAGCGACACCGGGCCGAACTCGAGGCAGCGGCCGTCATCGCCAGGCAGCTCGGCGCCAGCACGCACCGGACGCTGACCATCGACCTCGGTGGCTTCGGCGGGTCGGCACTGACTGACGATAGTCTGGCCGTGCCCATCCGCGGCGATGCCGGAGGCGGTCGTGGCATCCCGATAACCTACGTGCCTGCCCGGAATACCGTCTTCCTGGCCTTTGCGCTGGGGCTCGCCGAGGTGCTCGATGCGGACCGGATCTACGCCGGCATGAACGCGGTGGACTACTCGGGCTACCCCGACTGCCGTCCCGCCTACATCGACGCGTTCCAGCAGCTGGCGAACCTGGCCACGAAGCGCGGTGTCGAGGGCCGGCCCATCGTCCTGCACGCACCCCTGCTCAGGATGAGCAAGGCGGAAATCGTCCGGGCCGGACTCGACCTGGGTGTCGACTTCGCCGCGACCGTGTCCTGCTACCAGGCGACGCCAGCAGGGGAGGCCTGCGGAAACTGTGACGCCTGCCACCTCCGGCGGGCGGGCTTCGTCGCCGCCGGCGTGGCGGATCCCACCCGCTATCGCTAAAATGTCGGGCTGTTGCGTCATCCTCCCTCGATCAACCAAGGAATCCTCATTCACACTTCTTCCTCTTGCGTGGGGATTTGTCCCGGGCCGTTAGCTCAGTTGGTAGAGCAGCGGACTTTTAATCCGTTGGTCGATGGTTCAAGTCCATCACGGCCCACCACATGACCGGTCAGCAGTTCTCGCTTCACGTCCAGCCCCGCCTGCCGGAGCGCATCAGCCGGCTGAACGACCTCGCCTCCAACCTCTGGTTCAGCTGGCACCGCCCCACCCGGAACCTCTTCGAGATCCTCGACCGGGAGCTCTGGTGGAGGACCGGGCGGAATCCGCGGGTCTTCCTCCGCTGCGTGGACCAGTCGGTGCTGGAGCTGGCGGCCAGCAACGACACTTTCCTGGGCGCCTACCGCCGGGCCCTTGCCGAATACGACTCGTACCTGGAGCAGCGCACGGCCGGGTACAAGCCCGCCGGCCTCGGGGCGGAAGACCTGGTCGCCTACTTCTGCGCCGAGTTCGGCTACCACGAGAGCTTTCCCATCTACTCCGGGGGCCTCGGGATCCTGGCCGGCGACCACTGCAAGACCGCCAGCGACCTGGGCCTGCCCTTCGTTGCCGTGGGCCTCCTGTACCGCCAGGGCTACTTCAACCAGCGCATCGACGAGCACGGGCAGCAGATCGCCGAGTACAGCTACATCCAGGCCGAGGACGCGCCGGTCCACCCGGCCCGGGATACGGCGGGCAATGAAGTCGTCGTGACCTGCGAACTGGCCGGCCGCCAGGTCGCGGTGAAGGCCTGGCGCGCGGATGTCGGCAGGATTCCCGTCCTGCTCCTGGACACGGACCTGCCCCGGAATGAGCCGCCCGACCGGCAGATCACGCGGCAACTCTACGGCGGCGACAGCCAGACCCGCCTCCAGCAGGAGATCATCCTGGGTATCGCCGGCGTGCGCGCCCTGCGTGCCGCCGGCATCCGCCCGCGGGTATGGCACATCAACGAAGGCCATGCGGCCTTCCAGATCGTGGAGCGGATCCGCGAGCTAGTCGCGGAGGGCATCGAGTTCAACGCGGCGGTCGAGGCCGTCGCGGCCGGCACCGTGTTCACGACCCACACGCCGGTGTCGGCGGGCCACGACGTGTTCGACCGGGGTGTCCTGCTGGACTACTTCCGGAAGCTCGTCAGCGACCTGGGCACCGGGGAGCAGGGCTTCCTGCAACTGGGGTCGGATGGCGGGCCGGAGTCCGGCTTCAACATGACCCGCCTGGCCCTGACCGGCTCCCGCCACGTCAATGGCGTCAGCCGGATCCACCGCCAGGTCACGGCGGAGATCTGCGCGGCCAACTGGCCGGAGATTCCCGCGGCCGAGAATCCCATCGGCTTCGTCACGAACGGCGTGCACGTGCCCACGTTCATGCAGACGGAGTGGGGCGACCTGCTGGAGCAGAACCTGGGCCCGTCCTGGCCCTACCAGCTGATGGAACGGGACCTCGCGAAGAAGATCGACGACATTCCCGACGGACGGTTCTGGTACGTCGGCCAGCAGGTGAAGACGGCGATGCTCGCGGGCCTCCGGGACCGGCTGCGTCGCCAGCACTCGCGGAACCGGCTCTCGGAGGCCCACATCCACCGCCTCCTGAAGTACCTGGACCCGGAACGGCCTGATGTGCTGACCATCGGCTTCGGACGCCGCTTCGCCACCTACAAGCGGGCCACCCTGCTGCTCCACGACCTCGGCTGGCTGAAGGAGATCGTCGACCGGGACCAGCGTCCCGTGGTGTTCATCTTCGCCGGCAAGGCCCACCCGGCCGACCGCCCGGGCCAGCAACTCATGCAGGAACTGCACCGGGTGAGCAACCTGCCGGAATTCTTCGGCAAGCTGCTCCTCGTCGAAGGCTACGACATGGGGCTGGGCCGCCTGCTCACCTCCGGTGTCGACGTCTGGCTGAACACGCCGGTCCATCCGATGGAAGCGAGCGGCACATCGGGCATGAAGGCGGCGATCAACGGGAGGGTCAACGTCAGCGTCCTCGACGGCTGGTGGGCCGAGGCCTACGACGGCGAGAACGGCTGGGCGATTCCGCCCTCGACCCACACCAGCGACCCGGCCGAGCGCGACCGCCACGACGCCCGGACCCTCTACGAGATCCTCCAGGACGAGGTCATCCCGCTCTACTATGCCCGTGACGAACGGCTCGGCTACTCGCCGGGCTGGGTTCGCAAGTGCAAGCGCTCGATGGCCACCATCCTGCCCCGGTTCAACATGAACCGCGTGGTGCACGACTATGCCGCGCTGTACTACGGCCCGGCGGCCCGCCGCGGCCAGCACCTGGCCATGGACGGGTACGCCGTTGCCCGCGACCTGGCGCAGTGGAAGCAGCAGGTTCGCGCCGCCTGGCCCGGCGTTACCCTGCGCCTGGTGAACACGGTCGGGAACCGGATCGATTTCAGCGAGAGCGTCACCATCGAGGTGGACGTGGCGCTCAACGGGCTCTCGCCGGGCGACGTCCGCCTGGAATGCGTGGTGTCCCGCGAGCTGTGCTCGGACCTCACCGTGCCGGTCAGGCAGTACGCCGAGCGGGGCGCGAGTGCAACCGGGCTGCGGTCGGTGGGCGATGACCACGTCTTCGTCCAGGACTTTGCCTCGGCCGGCCCGGCCGGGGTCGACGGCGCGCATCGGTACCGGGTCGAGTTGCGGCCTCCCTGGTGCGGCGCCCTGCATTACCAGGTCCGGGCAGTGCCGTCGCATCCCCACCTGTCCCACCCCTATGAACTGGGGCTCATGCGCTGGATCTGAGCTGCCGGGCCACCTGCCCGGCCGGGGCAAGCACCAGGCCCGCCAGCGGCGGCAGCGTCACGACGACCGACCAGGGCTGGTGCATGCACGGGACGGGCTCTGCCTGCAGGGCGCCGGCGTTACCCAGGTCGCTGCCGCCGTAGAAGCGGGAATCCGAGTTCAGCACCTCCCGCCACTCGCCCGGCTGGGGCACTCCCAGGCGGAACCCCGGCCGGGGCACCGGAGTGAAGTTGAGGGCCACCACGGCCAGCTCGTCGTCCGCACGGCGCAGGAAGCTCAGGGTCGAGTCGTCGGCGTCGTCCCAGCGCAGCCACTGGAAGCCCCGGCCGTCGAAGTCCAGCCGGTGGAGCGCCGGTAACCCCGCATGCAACCCGTTCAGGTCCCGCACCAGTCGCTGCATGCCGCCATGCCGGGGATCGTCGAGCAGGTGCCAGGCGAGGGCTTCCCGAGAGTTCCATTCCCAGGGCTGGGCGAGTTCGCCGCCCATGAACAGCAGCTTGCGGCCCGGGTAGGTCCACTGGAACAGGTAGGCCAGGCGCAGGTTGGCGAACCGCTGCCAGTCGTCCCCCGGCATCTTGGCGAGCAGCGACCCCTTCAGGTGCACGACCTCGTCGTGGGACAGTGGCAGCACGAAGTTCTCGCTGAACGCATACAGTGGGCCAAAGGTCAGCAGGTCGTGGTGGTGCTTGCGGTGCACCGGGTCCATCGCCAGGTACTTCAGGGTGTCGTGCATCCACCCCATGTTCCATTTCATGCTGAAGCCCAGTCCTCCGGTCTCGACCGGCCGGCTGACGCCCGGCCAGGCCGTGGACTCTTCCGCGATGGTGACCGTCCCGGGGAAATCCCGGTGCGTCATCGTGTTCAGCTCCCGCAGGAAGTGGACGGCCTCCAGGTTCTCGTTGCCGCCGTGAATGTTCGGCGACCATTCGCCGGGCTTGCGGGAGTAGTCCAGGTAGAGCATGGAGGCGACCGCGTCGACCCGGAGGCCGTCCACGTGGAACTCCTCGAGCCAGAAGCGGGCGCTCGAGAGCAGGAAGCTGCGCACTTCGTGCCGGTCGAAGTTGAAGACCAGCGTGCCCCAGTCCGGCTGGCTGCCCTTCTGCGGGTCCCCGTACTCGAAGAGGGGAGAGCCGTCGAAGTCCGCCAGGCCGTGGCCGTCCCGGGGAAAGTGACCTGGCACCCAGTCGAGGATCACGCCAAGGCCGGCCCTGTGGCAGGCATCGATCAGGTAGCGCAGGTCGTCAGGGCGGCCGTACCGGCTGGTGGGTGCAAAGTAGCCCACGGCCTGGTATCCCCAGGACTCGTCGAGCGGGTACTCGGTGAGGGGCAGGAACTCCACGTGGGTGAAGCCCTGTTCCAGGACGTAAGGCACGAGCTGGTCCGCGGCCTGCCGGTAGCTGAGCGAGCTGCCATCGGGATTGCGGCGCCAGGAGCCGAAGTGCATCTCATAGATCGACAGGGGCTCGTGCAGCCAGTCCCGGGAACGCCGCCGTTCCAGCCAGGCGGCGTCCTGCCAGGGGAACGGCTCGGTCTCGCGGAAGCGCGCGGCGGTGGCCGGCCGGACTTCGTGCTCGCGGGCGAAGGGATCCGTCTTCAGCCGCAATGCGCCCGAGTGGCGGTTGCGGATCTCGTACTTGTAGAGGACCTCCCCCAGCCCCGGGATGAACAGCTCCCAGACGCCGGTCGAGCCCCGGACCCGCATCGGGTGGCACCGGCCGTCCCAGCGGTTGAAGTCGCCCACCACGCTGACCCGTTCCGCGTTGGGGGCCCAGACCGCGAAGCACACTCCGGCGATGCCATCTACCTGCCAGGGATGGGCGCCCAGGATCCGGTGCGCGGCGTTGTGGTGCCCGCCGTTGAAGGCAGCGATCGCCGCTTCATCCAGCTGGGGTCCGAAGCAGTAGGGGTCGTAGGCCTCGTGGACCTGGCCACTGCCGGCAATGGCCCGCAGGCGGTAGTGGACGGGCACCGACCGGGCCGGGCCGCGCCACTCGAAGAGATCCGTGTCGCCCAGGCGCCGCATGGGGGCACTGGCTTCCGCGATCTCGATGCGGGCCGTGTCCGGCCGCAGCGCCCGGACGATGACGGAGCCGTCCGGCTGGGGGTGCCGCCCCAGCCAGGAGAACGGGTCGTGGTGTCGGGCTTCCAGCAGGGAATGCAGATCCGGCAGCGAAGGCGGCATGGCTCCCATGGGACCTATGGTGTTACATTCCGCCACAGTGTGACAGATCGGGCGCGGACACTGCGGTGAGCATCTACTATCCGGGCAGCAGCGCAAAGCCAGCCCGTTCCGGCCGGTTCGTGAGCCAGCTTACCAAGAGCACGATGGCCCTGGTCATGGCGGGCGGGCGGGGCGAGCGCCTCCGCCAGCTCACCGAGCACCGGGCCAAGCCCGCCACACCCTTCGGCGGCAAGTACCGGATCATCGACTTCAGCCTCTCCAATTGCGTCAACTCGGGGATCCGCCAGATCCTCGTCCTCACCCAGTACAAGTCCCACTCGCTGATCCAGCACGTGCAGCGCGGCTGGGGCTACCTGCGGGGCGAGCTGGGCGAGTTCGTGCAGCTGGTCCCGGCCCAGCAGAAACTCGGCGAACTCTGGTACCGGGGCACGGCGGACTCCGTGTACCAGAACCTGGACATCATCGAGGCCCACGGTCCGGACCTGGTCCTGGTGCTGGCCGGGGACCACGTCTACAAGATGGACTACGGGCCGATGATTGCCTTCCATGTGGAGCGCTCGGCGGACATCACGATCGGCATGGTCCAGGTCCCGCTGGCCACCGCCCACGAGTTCGGCATCGCCACCGTCGACGCCGAACAGCGCATCGTGGGCTTCAATGAAAAGCCCGCCAGCCCGCAACCCATGCCCGGCCGCAACGACGTGGCCCTGGCGTCGATGGGCATCTACGTGTTCGGCCGTGAGTACCTGCGCCGGGTGCTGGCCGCCGACGCGGCGGACGCCACCTCCGCCCACGATTTCGGCAAGAACATCATCCCCGGCGCCATCCACGGCAGCCGGGTCTTCGCCTACCCGTTCCAGAGCGTGGAGACGCAGGCCCAGGCCTACTGGCGGGACGTCGGCACCGTGGACGCATTCTACTCGGCCAACATGGAGCTGATCTTCGTCAGCCCGGAGCTGAACCTCTACGATGCCGAGTGGCCCATCTGGACCTACCAGGAGCAGATGCCCTGCGCGAAGTTCGTGCTGGACGAGGAGGGGCGCCGGGGCATGGCCATCAACTCGATGGTGGCCGGCGGCTGCATCATCTCGGGCGCCAACATCAGGGAGTCATTGCTGTTCTTCGATGTCACCGTCGATGAGCGGTCCGAGATCTTCCGGTCCGTCCTGCTGCCCCACGTGACGGTGGGCCGGGGCTGCCGCATCTCGCGGGCCATCATTGACGAGGGCTGTACCGTGCCGGACGGCATGGTGATCGGCGCCGATGCGGCACGGGACCGGGAACGGTTCCACGTCACGGAGCAGGGCGTGGTCCTCGTCACGCAGGACATGCTGCGGGCCGACGCTTCCCGGCCCGCAGGACAGCCCGTGCTGACTGCCGCCGACGCGACGCGCTGAGCCCTCCGGGCTGCCATGTGACCAGGTCACTGCTCCAGGGCCAGCGGCGCGCCGGCGTCCTCCTGCACCCCACCTCGTTGCCGGGACCCTGGGAAGCGGGCGTCCTCGGCACGGATGCGCACCGCTTCCTGGACTGGCTCCGGGAAGGCGGCTTCCGTCTCTGGCAGATGCTGCCTGTCGGCCCCGTCGGCGAATCCCTGTCGCCGTACCAGATGAGTTCGGCCTTCGCCGGCAATCCGCGGCTGATCGATCCCGGGTCGGCTCCCGTCGACAGCTGGTTGCCCGCCGGCCAGGGCGCGGGCGGCGGCTCCTGGGAGGCCCGGCGGGCGTTGCTCCACGAGGCCTGGCTGGGTTTCTGCTCTGGCGCAAACCCCCGGGAGAGGGCGGCATTCGAGGAGTACTGGCGGGGCCAGCGGTCCTGGCTGCTGCCCTTTGCCCTGTTCCGGGAGGCGCGCCGGCGCCACGGTGAGGCGGGCTGGTGGACCTGGCCGGCCGCCGTTCGCCATCGGCAGCCCGACGCGATGGCGGCCCTGCTCAAGGAGGCCGCGGCCGGGATTCGCGAGATCGCCTTCGAGCAGTGGGTGTTCGACCGGCAGTGGCGGGCGCTGCGCGCCCGGGCCGGCCAGCACGGGATCGAACTGCTCGGTGACCTGCCCATCTACGTGGACCTGGATAGTGCCGACGTCTGGTGGCATCGCCGGCTGTTCCGCGTGGACGCGGACGGCAGGCCCGAGGCCGTCGCCGGCGTGCCGCCGGATTACTTCAGCGCGGAGGGCCAGCTGTGGGGCAATCCGCTCTACGACTGGGAGGCGATGCGCGCGGACGGATTCCGCTGGTGGGTGGACCGGGTCCGGGCCCAGCTGCGCTGGTTCGACTGGCTCCGCATCGATCACTTCCGGGGCCTGGAGGCCTACTGGCAGGTTCCCGGGGGCGCCGGCAGTGCCCGGGACGGGTCCTGGCAACCAGCCCCCGGTGCGGAGTTGCTCCATGCCCTGGGTACCGCGTGCGGCGGCCAGCCGTTCCTGGCCGAGGACCTGGGCACGATCACGCCCGAAGTGCATGCGCTTCGCCGCCGCTTCGGGCTGCCAGGCATGCTCATCGCCCAGTTCGCCTTCGACGGTTCCGCAGACAATCCCTATCTCCCCGCGAACCAGATTGCCGATGCCGTGATCTATTCGGGCACCCACGACAACGACACGGTCGTCGGCTGGTACCGGAGTCTCGAGCCTGGCGCCCGGGAATACGTGCACCGGGTGTTGCGCGCCGGAGCCGACGACATGCCGGGAGCGCTGCTGCGCTCGGTCTGGCAGTCCCGGGCCGAGGTGGCGATCTTCCCGCTGCAGGACCTCCTGGCCCTGGGACCCGAGGCCCGGATGAACACGCCAGGGACGCTCACCGGGAACTGGACCTGGCGCTTCAGCTGGCGGCAGGTGCCGGCCAGCCTGGCGCCCGACTGCCGGCGTCACGGCCTGGAGGCGGGCCGCCTGGCGCCGGAGACTGGCCTCACCCAGGGGCTGGCGGAGCCTGCCGCTCAGACCGTGCCGGTGAGCCGCGTGTAGAGCCCTTCATAGAGCGGCGCCTGGTGCCGCCAGGAAAAGTCCTCGGCCATGCCGTTCTGCTGGAGAGCCGACCACAGCTCCGGTTGCCGGTACCAGGCCAGCGCCTCGCCGATGGCCCAGGCCAGCCCGGCGCCGTCCGCATGCTCGAAGACGCTGCCCGTGCCCGACCGCGTGCGGACGTCGAAGTGGCGCACCGTGTCCTTCAGGCCGCCGGTCTCGCGCACGATGGGGACGGCGCCGTAGCGGAGCGCATACATCTGCGTCAGGCCGCAGGGCTCGTAGATGGAGGGCACGAGGAAGGCGTCGGAGCCGGCGAACACGAGCCGGGCCAGGTTTTCGTCCTGGACGTCGAAGTAGTGGAGCAGGTCCGGGAATTCGGCGGCCATCTGCCGGAGCCCGGTCGCATAGCGTTCTTCACCCTGGCCGACGATGACCGCCTGGACGTCCCGCTGCCGCAGCAGCGGGCGCAGCGCGTCGACCACCAGCTCGATGCCTTTCTGCGCGGCGAGTCGCGTGACCATCCCCAGCAAGGGCGTGCGGGACGAGGCGCCGAGGCCGGCCCGGGCGATCAGTGCCTCCCTGCACACCTGCCTGCCGCCGAGTGCCCGGGCATCGAAACGGGCGGGCAGGGCCGGGTCCGTGGCCGGATCCCAGGCCGCGTAGTCGACGCCGTTCAGGATGCCCATCAGCCGGTTGCGGCGCTGGCGCAGCAGGGCGTCGAGGCCCTTGCCGTACTCCGCCGTCAGGATCTCCGCCGCGTGGGTCGGGCTGACGGTGGTGAGGGCATCTGCAGCGACGATGCCATCCCGCAGGAAGTTCAGGTCGGCGGCAGGCGCGGGCGCCGGGGTGGCCGCGGCGAGTCCCAGGTCCGGGGCCAGCGTGCCGGCGAACACGCCCTGGTAGCCGATGTTGTGGATGGTCAGGACGGAACTGGCCTCGCGCAGGACGCGGGAGGCGCGATGCCCCGTCCGGAGCAGCACGGGCACCAGCGCCGCGTGCCAGTCGTGGCAATGGATGATTTCCGGCGCCCAGCCCAGCAGTTCGCACAGGTGTAGGGCCGCGTGGGAGAGGAGGGCGAAGCGCCGCGCCTCCAGTTCTCCGCCGCCGTAGATGCCACCGGAGCCGAAGAGCGCCGGGCAATCGACCAGGTACACCAGGGGCTCCCTGCCCGGCGCCGGCGCGAGCTGCTGGAACCCGTAGGCCGGGTGCGTACCGCCCACCGCCACGGGCGATACCTGCTCCCCGTCCCGCAACAGCGGCCCGGGGGCCATGCCGCCGTAGCGGGGCAGCACCACCCGGACATCGTGGCCAGCGGCGACCAGGGCCCTGCTGAGGCCGGTGACCATGTCCGCGAGCCCGCCTGCCTTGGCGAGCGGCGCGTACTCCGCGGAGACCATCAAAATGCGCATGGGGTCAGCCCGCTGACGTCCGCACGTCAGCCTGCCCTGGGCCGGGAAGCGGTCGTCAGAACGTGTACACGCCCATCAGCTGGGCATTCCACACCATGTCGGTGGTATCCACGTCGTAGTAATTGAACTCGACCCGCACGCTGAACGGGGAGTCGGTCTTGAGGTTGATGCCCATGGCGGCGGCCAGGGCTGTGTCGTCGCCGCTGAAGGTCACCTCGTCGTACCGGGGCGCGATCGGCGGGCCGGGCACGAAGGCCTGGTTGCGCTCGAAGCCGGCGTAGTCGGCGTCCCAGTTCATGGCGCCGACCTTGAGGTAGGCATCCACGCTGTCATTGAACGGAAAGCTGCCCACGAGAAAGGCCCGGTACCCGGACATCTCCATCTTGGCCGTCCACTCGCGGCTCTGGCAGCCAAGGTTGTTGCAGGATTCCGGCAGGACATAGCGCTGCTCGGCGGAGCCGAAGTCCGTGTAGCCGATTTCCACGCCGAACCTGCCGAACATCCATCCCACGGCCACGTCGAAACTGACGTCGTTGCTGGTGAAGTCATCGTCGCCCGCGAAGTTCGGGTCCGGGGTCGGCGGTGCCGGCACCGGCAGTGCCGGACCGGGGAACAGGCCGAGTTCCGTCAGGGTGGATTCCGTGCGCGTGCCACCGATGCCGACCCCGATGTAGGGCCCGGCGACCGCCAGGGACGGCGCCGCCATGCTCATCGCCACCAGTACTGCAAGACTCTTGCTCATTCCCCCGCTCCCGAAACTGTTCTTGTTAATTGCCATGCGCCAACGTTCCCGGGGACCGCATCAGAAGAGCGTGTCACGGCCGAGGAAGCTGCCAAAGTAGAGGCGTGCACCGATCTCGATTCCGGTGTCGTCGTCGAACACGACGCCCCGCGCCCGGATCGTCAGGTAGTCGGTCAGGTGGTAGCCGATGCCCAGCAGCACCGAATTGTCGGACACGTTGGAGTCGCTGAGGTCGGCGTAGCGAAAGCCCGCCTCGATCTCCACGTTCTGGGAGAGTTCGCTGCGCACCATCACCTCGCCGTAGTAGCCGGTGTCGTCACCGGAGACCAGCTGGCAGAGGTCGTTCGGGGTCTCGAAATCGGTGATGTCCACGTAGGCGGCCCGCACCACGATGTCCGTCGTCTCGGCCAGGGCGAAGCTGGCGCCGAGCCCGCCGGCCAGCGCCTGGGAGTTCCGGTCGCCGGCCACGCTGCTGCTGCCCTCGCCAGTGCCACACGTCGTCTGGACGCCGCTGAAATCGCCATCGAAGAACTCGCCGAACAGGTGGATGCCGATGCGGTCGAACTGGGCGAGGCCCACCGAGCCATTGAGCTGGAAGCCCTCGTGCTGCCCCCCCTCCTGCTTGACGCCATAGAGGGAGTCGACCCACTGGTACCCGGCATCGAAATAGGAGTAGCGCGGACCACCCGACCAGTCGTCGGCCGCGATGACGGAAGCCGGCGCCAGCACGGCCGCGCCGGCGAGCGCCGCTGCGGCGATCCGTGGCAGGGCGGCAACACCCGGGGAGCGGACCAGGGACGGCCTTGGCGGGGGCGTGACGAGAGGCGACCGGGCAAGCGGCGACCGGGCAAAGCTGGCAGTCATGGAACGTCCCCCTGTTGATGGCGCGGATCAGCGAAAACGCCGGGGACTATAGCGAATCGGGTACTGACTGGCTATAGCGTGGGGAGGCGCTGACCAGTGCTCGCAACGCACGTCTGCACGGTGGGCAGACCGCGCGGGCGACGTCCTCTCCTGTAGCGCCGGGGCGACCGTTTGGTATGATCCCCGGGCCACTTCCCAGGGGGATTCGAATGACGACGTTCAAGAGTGTCACGGGCATTTCCGCGTCCGCGTGGATGACCTTCGCGGTGATTCAGGCACTGCCCATGGTGGCGAGCGCACAGATCGAGGAAGTGGTGGTCAGCACCCGCCGGCGGGAGGAGAGCCTGCAGGACGTGCCGATCGCCGTGTCGGCGCTCACCAGCGAGCAGATCCAGCAGCAGGGCATCACCGACCTGAAGGACATCGTCGCCAACCAGCCCAGCGTGCAGTTCGACCAGTCCTACGGTCCCGCGGACAACCGCATCACCATCCGCGGACTGTCGAACACCCGGGGCCGTTCCAACGTGGCGTTCCTGGTGGATGGCATCGACACCACCACGGAGAACCTCATCTCCGCCGGTTCTGGCCTCCTGGCGAACCGCCGCCTGCTCACCGACGTGGAGCGCATCGAGATCGTGAAGGGGCCCCAGAGCGCGCTCTTCGGCCGTTCGGCCTTCGCCGGTGCCATCAGCTACATCACCAAGGAGCCCACGGACGAATTCGACGGCCGGGTCAGCATCGACGTGGGCGATGCCGGCCGGCGCACGGTCGATGGCGCCTTCGGCGGCCCGCTGTCGGACACCTTCGGCATCCGCCTGACGGGCGTGCAGTACAACGAGGACGGCTACTACACCAACACCATCACCGGCAAGGACGTCGGTGGCGTCAACGGCTACGGCGGGGCACTGACCGCGGTCTGGAAGCCCGCCGATGCGGTGAAGGTGAAGGCCCGGGTCGAGTACAGCGAGGACAGCTACGACCCGCGTGCCGTGGTCAGGCTCGCCGGCGACACGGCATACGACCTGCCCCCGACCGCAAAGGCCATCGTCCGGCCCGCGGACTTCACGGGCAATCCCTACATTGCCCAGCCCGCCGCGTCGTCGGCCACGAACCTCTTCAACTTCGGTGCCTACTGCCCGGGCTATGACCCCGCGAACACGGTGGGGGACGGCTCCGGGGCCGCGTTCTGCCTGCCTGGCACCATCAAGGACAGCAGCGGCTACCGGGTGACCCTGAGCGAGAACCCGGTAACGGGCGCCGACTATCCGGGGACCGACACCCAGACCTTCCGGGCGAGCCTCATCGCGTCCTTCGACCTGGGCTACGGGCTGATCTCGTCCTACACGGGCTGGACCGACTTCGACGGCCTCGACATCTACGACCAGGACTACCAGGCGAGCGTCGCGGCCGACTTCAACGGCAACACCGGCAGGCCCTATACGACCAGCGACCCCCGCGGCGGCCGCATCGACACGCTGATGGGCCACCAGGAGTCCAACCAGGACACCAGCACCAAGCAATTCTCCCAGGAGTTCCGCTACGAGACCCAGCTGGACGGCCCTGTGCAGTTCACCGGCGGCGTGCTCTTCTGGCAGGAGCACCGGGAGCTGGACGACCGGAACAACATCACCTTCTGCGCGCCCTACGGCCGGGTCAATGCCCAGCTGCTCCCGGACACCAACGGCGATGGCATCGCACCCGGCGTCCTGGACCCGACGACCGGCACCCTGGAGTACGTGCCGGGTATCTGCGATGGCACGAACAACACCGCGACCAGCTGGCAGGAATACCGCCGCCAGGTCGCCTATCCCCAGTACGCCAGCAAGTGGGATGCCCGCACCCGGCACCTGTCCTTCTATGGCCGCGTCGACTGGCAGATGACCGACGACCTGACCCTCACCCTCGAGGACCGGTTCGTCGACGAGGAGTTCACCCTCAGCAAGCCGGGTAGTTCGAGCTGCACCGAGACGGCCTTTGCCACGGGCAACAATGCAACGAGCGGCTGGCCCATCGAGCCCCGGACCTATTGCGACATCGAGCGCCTGGTCTACAACATCGGCGCGTCGCAGACGCTGCTGGACCCCGCCACCGGCAACCTGACGCTCCGGTACATCGAGGGCTCGACCTACTCAAGCTACAACACGCCGAAGGTCACCCTGGCGCTGAAGGCCACCGACAGCACCAACTACTTCTTCTCCTTCGGCTTCGGGCAGAAGCCGGGCGGCATCAACCAGCTTACCGGAGGAGGTGGCGCCGAGCCGCCCCCGATCCGGGATGAGCGCTTCGATTCGGAGAAGCTCAAGGCCTGGGAACTGGGCGTGAAGACCAGCTTCGAGGGTGCGGGCTTCTGGAACCTCAACAGCTCGATCTTCCTCAATGACTACACCGACAAGCAGGTGGGCATCCAGGTCGTGTCCGAGAGCGGCGTCTCCCAGCCGCGGATCATCAACATCGACGGTTCCCGCGTGTGGGGCTTCGAGTTCGAGGCCCTCTGGCAGCCTGCCTTCATGGAAGGTCTCACGCTGAGCCTCGCGGGCACGCTGCTGGACGCGAAGATCACGGACTGGACCGATGACACCCGGAACCTGGTGAAGGCCGCCGTGTACGGTGACTGCCCCGTTGTCTACAAGCTGGGTGATGCATCGACGGACGATCCCACCGACGAGCTGGTGTCCACGGATCCCAACGACCCCATCTTCCAGAACGCGGCGGCGAATCCGCTCGCCAAGGCACCGGTGTCGTTCTGCCGTCTGGACTACTCGGGTAACGATCTCGAGCGCTCGCCGGAACAGTCCTATTCGGCGTCGCTGTCGATCCAGCGCCCGTTCCTGGACACGCCCTTCGAGTATCTCTTCGAGGTCAGCGGCAGCTGGCAGGACGAGCGGTGGGCGGATCCCGAGAACCTGGTGAAGCTGGCGGACTATGCGCGCATGGACCTGCGCCTGGGGCTGAAGTCCGACAAGTGGGACGTCATTGCCTACGTGGACAACGTGCTGGATGACGACCGCTTCCTGACGGGCGGCAGCGGCCCCGACTTCGGCAAACAGGTGACGGAGCTCGGCTTCACGGCGGGCTTCGGCACCACCCACTACTTCGCTACCCTGCCGGATCCCCGGGTCTTCGGCATCCGCGGCTCCTACCGCTTCGGGGGCGGCCTCTAGGCCAGCGCCCCGGCCGCGCTGGCCGCGAAACGACGCCCCGGAGAACCAGGGTTCTCCGGGGCGTTCTTCTTTGGGTGGCTCGGGCCGCGCCGACCGGTCAGCCGAGCAGCCTGGTGGTGCCGATGAAGCCGACGATGACGATCAGCGCGTAGGTGGACCAGATGATGATGGTCGAGCGCTCCATCGTGCCGCTGATGATGGCCTCGATCTCCGGTTTGGAGCCCTCGACCGCCAGGCGCCCGAAGGCGGCGCCGATGGGGTCGAAGGCCACGATCATCCATATCACCATGAGGTTGATGACCCCGTAGAGGGCGACCTTGAGGTGCAGCCAGGGCACATCCTGCACGAAAGGCCCGGAGCCCAGCCAGGAGGACAGGCACAGCAGGATCAGCGTGACGCCAACGAGGCCGGTTAGCCAGTTCGTGACGCGTGCCAGCCGGTGGCCCACCGGCTTGTCGTACCAGTAGGCACCCCCCATGCTGATGGCCCACCAGACGATGCTGAAGGCCCAGACGAGGGCCACCGCCCCATCGGAAATGGGCAGGTAACCCAGGTCCCGGGACAGCATGACCCCGAGGGGCAGGGCAGCTTTCCACATCGTGCGGGGCAGCAGTTCGATCCGCAGCGCCATGTGGAGCAGCGTGACCCGGGTCATGAAGCTCAGGCTGGCATCGGTGGACCGGCGCGCCGCCAGGAATACCCCCATGTCGGTGCCGACCCAGAAGACGAACATCAGGAGGTGGGCGTACTTCCAGACTTCGTAGGCGGTCATCGTGGACTTCTCCCCCGGAACAGGCCGGCCATGACTTTAACGCGAATGGCGGTGGTGACCGCAAGGCGGCTTGTCCACCTGTAGGTGGGCCATTCGATCCTTGGTATTCTCATCCGCATCATCAGCCTGTGGCCCGGTGCACCTGCCGTGGCCCCAGCCGACAAGGAGAACGGTGTGCGACCCCACGTGGAACTCATTCAGGAAGCCGACCTGTGCTGGCACGCCGCGGAACTGCCGCGCGGCGAGGGCAAGGCCCGGCAGCGTAACCTGTCCTACGACGAGGAGAACGGCGCCGGTTCGACCAGGCTCGTCTTCGACTCCGCCTGGCACCGGCCGGCCGGCTACCACCACGCCGATACCGAGTGGTACGTCCTGTCCGGCGAAGTCCAGTTCGGCAGCCGGCGCCTCGGGAAGGGCGCCTACTTCCGCGCGCCCGCGGGCCTGCGCGTGCCGGCCATGGCCGTGAAGGCGGGCACCGAGGTGCTCCTGTTCCGGGAGCTCCAGGACTGGGGCTTCAGCGTGTCCGGCAAGGATCGCGCGGGCTTCATTCCCCGGGGCCTCAACACGGCCTCCAGCGAACGCGGCGAGCTGACCGTCGTCGACACGACCCGCATGGAGTGGATGCCCAACATCTACGAGGGCGACCAGCAGCGGTTCCTGAAGCTGAAGCTCCTCTACAACGACCCGGCGCCGAAGGACGACCCGCAGAAGGGCTTCGTCACCATGCTGTGCTGGGCCCCCCCGGGATGGTCCGATGACCGGATGGTGCATCACCCGGTCTTCGAGGAGGCCTACACCATCGACGGCCACCTGGACTACAACTTCGGGCGGCTGGATGCGGGCACCTATTTCTTCCGGCCCGCCCGCGTCAAGCACGGTCACTTCATCTCGGGGGCGGAGAAGGGCTTCACCGGCATCTTCCGCATGGACGGCTCCATCATCAACTGGATCACCATCAACGAGAAGGTGACGGTGGAGGGCACGCCGCTCAACTACGACCCCAGGACGCAGGGTCCCGTGATCGCGGGCATCCCGGTCCGGTCGCGGACCACGGGCGAGTGGGACAAGGACGGCTGGTGAGCAATGGCGCGATCGACATCGTCTGCAACCTGTTCACGCCCGAGGCGGTAGCCAACGGCCAGACAGGGCTGGACGACGCCTTCAAGGCCCAGGTGCGGATGCCGCCCGAGATCCGGGGTGGCGTCACCGTCGAGGACTACCTGCAGCGGATGGACCGGGCGGGCATCGAGCGGTCGCTGCTGATCGCCGTCCGGGCGGGCGACATCAACGTCAAGGGCGGCTTCGAGCTGCCCTACGAGTACGTTCGCGATGTCTGCCAGGAACACCCGGCGCGGTTCTCCGGGCTTGCCGGCATCGATCCCTTCCGGGGCATGCAGGGCCTCCGGGACCTGGAGCGGGCGGTGAGGGACTACGGCTTCGTCGGCGCCCACCTCTATCCCCACTGGTGCGGGCTCGCGCCGGACCACGCCAAGTACTACCCGTACTACGCCAAGTGCTGCGAGCTGGACGTGCCCATCATGCTGCAGGTCGGCCACAACCTCGTTTATTCCCGTGAGCGCCGTCTCCCATCCGTCGGCCGCCCGATCTGCCTGGACCAGGTAGCGATCGACTTTCCGGAATTGCGCCTCATCGGCATCCACATCGGCGTGCCCTGGACCGACGAGATGATCTCCATGTGCTGGAAGCACGAGAACGTCTACACGGCCGGCGACGCCTACGCGCCGAAGCACTGGCCCGAGGCCTTCGTCCACTACGCCAACACCTTCGGCCGGGAGAAGGTGCTGTTCGGCACCGACTGGCCGGTGATCGATCCGGAGCGGGCGGTGCGCGAGATCGACGACCTCAACCTGCGCCCCGAGTCGAAGCGCCTGCTGATGCGCGACAACGCGCTCCGCGTTTTCAGGTTGCCTGCCTGAGCGGGGTCGCCATGACTCCTGGCCCGACGGCATCACCGCTGGCCCCGCCGCCGACGTTCCAGCACCTGTCGCTGGCGGGCGGGATCCGGGCGGCCATGCATCGCGCGCCGGACAAGCTTGCGTGCCGGCACCGGGATCGCACCCGCACCTACCGCGAACTGCTGGAGCGCATCGACCGGGTCACCGCCGGCCTCGCCGCAGGCCTCGGCCTGCGGCCGGGGCAGCACGGCGCCATCGTCGGCAAGAACTCGATCGAGTACCTGGAGATCGTGCTCGGAGCTTCCCAGGCCGGCGTGGCCCTGGCGACGGTCAATCCCCGCCTGTCGCTGCCGGAAATCGTGGCCATCTGCGACGACGCCGAGGCGCGCGTGATCTTTGCCGACCCCGAGTCCGCGACGGCCCTGCGGGACGCCGCCCTGGCAGCGAAGCCGCTGATCATCGCCATCGGCCCCGAGCTGGAGGCCTGGCTGGCAAGGGCCACGCCGGCCAGCCAGGTGCCCCTGGTCCGCGAGTGGGATGCCTTCACCATTCCCTACACGTCCGGGACCACGGGGAAGCCCAAGGGCGTGCTCGTGCCACACCGCTCGCGGATCCTGACGCTCTTCGGCATGGCGGTGGAATACGGCTGCTACGCGCCCGACGACCGCTTCCTGGCGATTGCCCCCATGTGCCACGGGGCCGGAATGATCTTCTCGCTGGCGCCGGTCTTCTTTGGCGGCTACGCGGAGATCATGGACAGGTTCGACCCGGAGGAAGTGCTGGAACGGCTCGGCGGCCAGCACATCACGGGCTTCTTCGGGGTGCCCACGCACTTCCACGCACTGCTCGCCGCGAGCGCGCCGGCATTGGCCGGCAGCCGGAATGCGCCGCTGAAGGCAGTGATTTCCAACGCGGCGGCCCTGCCCCAGGCCATGAAGGAGCGCCTCGTCGCCCACTTCGGGCCGGGGCTGCTCCACGAAACCTACGGCTCCACCGAGGCCGGGATCGTCGCCAACCTCCGGCCGCCCGACCAGTTGCGGAAACTGCAGTGCGTGGGCCAGCCGTTCCCCTGCACGGAGGTCGAGGTGCGGCGGCAGGACGGCACCCTGTGCGGCCCCGACGAGGTGGGCGAGCTGTTCTCGAGAAGCCCCTACCTCTTCAACGGCTACTGGGGACGACCGCAGGAAACGGCCGAGTCGTTCCGGGATGGCTGGGTCACCGTCGGCGACCTGGCACGCCGGGACGGGGAGGGCTACCTGTACATCGTGGATCGCCTGAAGGACATGGTGATCTCCGGCGGCGTCAATATCTATCCGCGGGAAGTGGAGGAGGTCATCGTCCAGCACCCCGGTGTGGTCGAGGCCGCCGTCATCGGCATCCCGGACGAGAAGTGGGGCGAGGCGCTGAAGGCCTTCGTCGTCCCCCGTGCGGGCGCGGATGTGGGCGCCGACGAACTCCTGGCGTTCCTCGCGTCCCGGATCGCCAGGATGAAGCTGCCGAAGCAGGTGGAATTCATCGGGCAGATTCCGCGCAATGCCAACGGCAAGGTGCTGAAGACCGCGCTCCGGGCCCGGAACTGAACGGGCATGGTGACGAACACCGGGGACAAGCCGGCCGTCGAGTTCTACTTCGATGCCTCGTGCCCGTGGAGTTACCTGGCGCTGGAGCGGGTCCGCGAGGCGGCGATCCGCACCGGCGCCCGCGTGATCTACCGGCCCGTCCTGGTGGACGACGTCCTGCACGCTGCCAATCCGGCTTTCCCCGCCGACCGCACGGACCCCGTGGCCGTCCGGGCCCGATACCAGGCAAAGGACCTGGCGGACTGGGCGCGTTACTGCGGGCTCACGTTGCGGCGGCCGAAGCCCTGGCCCATCCGGCCCGAATGGGCCCAGCGGGGTGCGGTTGCCGCCGCGGAGCTCGGTGGGCCGGGTGGCGCTGGCATTGCCGCCTACCTGGCGGCTGTGTTTGCGGCGCTCTTTGCGGATAATCGGGACATCAGCGACCTGGCTGTCGTGGAGGCGCTGGCGGCCACCGCGGGCCTGGACGGGGTCCGCTTCGCGGCCCTCGTTCGCGACGAGGCCACGCGCCTGCAGGTCGAAGCGAACGGAGCGGAACTCGTCGCGCGCGGCGGGTTCGGCACGCCGACCTTCCTGGTCGCCAGTGGCCAGGAGGGTGGCGACCTGTATTTTGGCAACGATCGCCTGCCGCTGGTCGAGGCCGCCCTGGCCCGCCTCGGCGGCATGCGGCTGGTCCTTCCCGGAGCACACGGAGCCTGACACATGCCTGATCTTCCCGCGGTTGCCGGCGCTACCTCCCGTCGTCGATTCCTGGCCGGTTCCGGAGCCGTCGCCGTCTCACTGACCCTGCGCTACGCGCCGGCTTCCGCCGCGGACGCCGGCGGGTCGCAGCCGCCCTACGGCGCCTGGGAAGACCTGATGCGCCGCAAGTGGACCTGGGACCGGGTGGCCCACGGCACCCACGGCACCAACTGCACCGGCACCTGTGCCTTCAACGTGTACGTGAAGAACGGCATCGTCTGGCGGGAAGAGCAGCAGGGCGAGTACGGCCGCTCGGAAGACGCCCCCGACTACGGCCCCCGCGGTTGCCAGAAGGGCCTCCGGCACGCGAAGTACATGTATGGCAGGCAGCGGATCCTGTACCCCATGAAGCGGGTCGGCGAGCGCGGCGAAGGCAAGTGGGAGCGGGTGACCTGGGACCAGGCCCTCGCCGAGATCGCCGACCGCTTCATCGACTACTCGGTGGAGTTCGGGCCCCGGTCGATCAGTTTCGACCTGGGGACCCAGATGGTGCTCAAGCGCGCGTCATTCGCCGCGCTGGGTCGCTTCGCGACCGTCAGCGGCATCGAGCTGCCGGAGGCGTTCGCGGGCGTGGGTGACCTGCCCACCGGCGTGCACATGACCGTCGGCGAGCCCCTGCTGGGCGACACCATGGCCGCGGTGTACAAGTCGAAGTGCTGCCTCGTGTGGTTCTGCAATCCAGCCGTTACGCGCATCCCCGATGCCCACTTCTTCTGGGAGGCGAAGTACAACGGCACGGAAGTGATCGCCATCTCACCCGAGTTCACGCCGAGCGCCATGCACGCCAGCAAGTGGGTGAACCCCAGGCCCGGCACCGACATCGCCCTGGCCATGGGCATGGTCCAGGTGCTGCTGGCCGACGGGCTCATCGACCGGGACTACATCCGGGAGCAGACGGACCTGCCATTCCTCGTTCGCGCGGACAACGGCAGGTTCCTGCGGGAGAGTGACTTCCTGGCGGGCGACGGGGCCCGCGACAATCTCTTCTACGTCTGGGACGAGAAGTCCCGGAAGGCCGTGCCGGCTCCGGGCACGGGCGGTCCGCCGCCGCCCCCGGGTTCGCCGGTCCCCGTCATTCCGGCCGGCACGCTGGCCCTTGGCGAATTGCGGCCCGCCCTGGAGGGTACGTGGACCGTCAGGACACGCGAGGGCCGGGTGAAGGTCACCACGGTCTTCGAGCTGGTGAAGAAGCGGGCCAGGGACTACACGCCGGAGAAGGCCTCGGCGATCTGCGGCGTGCACCCGGACAACATCCGGCAGGTGGCGCGGATCTTCGGCAAGGCGCGGCCGGCGATGATCTTCACCGGCTACCGCATGTGCAAGTGGCTGCAGGGCGACCTGCTCCAGCGGGCCTTCATGCTGCTGCTGTCACTCACCGGCAACCTGGGCAAGGCAGGGGGCGGCTTCCAGCTGGAGAACCTGGGCAGCACGGCCAGCCAGATCGCCTTCATGCTGGCCGGCGTGCCGCCCACGCTGCGGGTCGCGACCCTCGCGCGCTGGGACTACGCCCACGCCGACGGCAGGGGGCTGAACGAGAAGATCTACGGCAAGGCAGTGGCGGACAAGGTGGACCGCTACTTCCAGGAGTCCACCCGGTCCGGGGCCTGGCCGGACTACGCGGCAACCCCCTGGAAGATGGGCATCTTCGCGGGAAGCAACACCGCCAACTGGCGGTCCGGCGGCGGCCGCTGGCGGGAGACCACCTTCGGGAAGCTCGGTACCATCGTCACCATGGCGCCCGACATGGGCATCACCGCCCTGTACTCCGACTACGTCCTACCCATCGCCCATCACTACGAGCGCCAGGACTACATGCTGGAGGCCCGCACGCCCTATGTGCAGGTCCTCGACGCCGCCGTGCCGCCCCTGGGCGAGGCCGTGGATGACTGGCACGCGCTGAACCGCCTCGCGGCCGCCATCTCGGAGCGCGCCAGGGTGCGCGGGATCGCGCCGATCCAGGACAGCTTCTTCGGCCAGCCCGTGCCGCGGGACTTCACCCGCTACCACGACCTGTTCACGATGGGTGGCCAGATGAAGGACACGAAGGACGTCATCCAGTTCCTCATCGACATGGACCCCGGCGTGCCCAAGGTGTCCTTCGACGAGATGCGCAGCAAGGGTCTGATGCGCAATGGCGACACTGACCGGGTTGTCTATGGCACGAACGCACCCTACGGCTCGGTGATGCTCCGGGGCGTGGAACTGAAGGAGCCCTACCCGACGCTCACGGGCCGACAGCAGTTCTACGTGGATCACCAGTGGTTCCTCGACGAGGACGAACAGCTGCCAGGCCACAAGGACCCGCTGAAGCTCGACGGCTACCCGCTGCAGATGCTGATGGGCCACCTGCGCCACGGCATTCACACCATGTGGGCCGACGATGCGCTGCTGCTCAGCCTGCGCCGGGGCGAGCCGGACATCTATGTCAGCCCCGCGGACGCAAAGGCCCGCGGCGTGAGCGACGGCGAGCTGATCCGGGTGTTCAACTCCATGGGCTCCTTCGTCGCGATGGCCCACGTGACGCCAAGCATGCAGCCCGGCATGGTCTACATGTACCACGGCTGGGACCCGCTGCTGTTCCGGGGTGGCAGGAACAACTTCAGTGCGGTGGTCGCCAGCTCCGCCCTGATCAAGCCGACCGCGCTGGTCAGCGGCTACGGGCACATCACCTACCGGGCGCTGGCCTTCGAGCCGAACTCCACGTTCCAGGACTTCACCTGCGACTTCGAGCGCTACGTCGAGGTGAAGGCTTCGTAGGAGCGCCTTGCGGCGCGCCCCGCGGCCCCACGCGACGCGCCCCCGGGCTTGGAGCGGGGACGGGGCGGGCCGGAATGGGGACCCGG
>JAEUQA010000066.1 GCA_016789845.1 Chromatiales bacterium | reverse complement strand
CGAGAGACTCGGGGACTCGATTCTCGCCGGCGCGGTGTACCGGTCGCGGCTGAACCCGCTCCTACCCGTTAGCGCCGTGGCACTTCTTGTATTTCCTGCCGCTGCCGCAGAAGCAGGGGTCGTTGCGGCCGAGCTTCGGCGTGTCGCGCCGGTAGGTTTCCACCGCCGGGCCGTGGTCGTGATGATCGTGATTGCAGTCCGGGCCGTGGACGTGCCCGGCGCCCGGTTCGGGCGTCGGCTGCTCAGGTTTGCGTGGCATGGGGCTGGTCTCCAAGCAGGGCGCGAATTGCCGCCACGAAGGTGGCCTGGTCGCGCGTGCTGACCGGGCTGCTGCCCCGTTCGTTCCACTGGGCGCCCGTCGTGGCTTCTTCCAGGACCAGGCGGCCATCCTTGCCATTCCAGACGAGCCGCTGGCGCCGGCCATCGCGGCCGAAGCGCACGAGCCAGCTGCCGTAGGGGCCCGCGGCGGCCACGTAGTCCTCCACGTCGCAGCCACACGCGGCACACGCGCCCGTCACGGCCTCGGCAAAGGCCTCGGTGCCCGTCGCATGCTCCACCGGCGCCATGGCCGCCGGCCGGCGGCCAATCCACATCACTTCATGTTCCGCCACGGCGTGGTTACCTCGGGGCACTTGCCTGGAAAGGCCGCATGTTAACCTCATTCCCCGGGCGTTGACCTGGCGCGGAGGCCCCATGCAGGACGGTGTGACTGGCTACGAACTGTTGCAGTTCCTGCACGTGTTCCTGTTCGTGTTCTGGCTGGGCCCCGACGTCGCCGTGTACGTCTGGAGCCGCAAGACGGTGGAGGCGGGCGCCTCCGCGGAGCAGCGCATCGTTGCCGGCCAGATGATGACCCTGGTGGATTTCATACCGCGGGCCGCCATCAGCCTCATGCTGACGGTGGGCGGCCTGCTGTCGGAGTACGTGGGCCTCGAGCATTCCTGGTGGCAGATGGCCGGGATCATCCTGCTCGGGCCTGTGTGGCTGGCCCTGGTCCTGGCGGGCATCGTCCGGGACCGGACTCCCTTCGGCGCAACCGCCCGGCGGTTGGAGACCTGGCTGCGCTGGGCCCTCATCATCGTGGTGCCCCTGTCCGTGGCCTATTCCACGCTCACCGGGCGCCTCGCCATTGCCCCCTACGTAGGGGCGAAGCTCCTGCTCTTCGCGGCGATCCTGCTGTTCGGACAGCTGCTACGGGCGCGTCTCGCGCCGCTCCGGCAGGGGTTGGCCGACCTCGCGGCCAGCGGGCCGTCGCCGGCCGTGGACGAAGCCATGCGGCGCAGCCTGGCCAGCAGCAGGCCCTACACGGTGGCGATCTGGGCGGCGATTCTGGTGGCAGCCCTCATGGGCGTGGTCAAGCCCGGGGCGCCGTCGGAAGGGTCGCCGGACAGCGCGACCCTGCGCTTCGACCAGGCGATCGGCGCCCCCAACAACTAAGCAAAAATAACTAAGTGTCCGGTACCTTTTGCGGGGCGAAAAAAAAGGCCCCGGACCAGCCGGGGCCTCAGATCCGATGGATCGGTCCCTCAACGCATTGAGGGCCGAACCTCAGGACGCCCGCAGATTTGCAGCTGCCGGCTTGCCGCGCTCGTTGGTGACTTCGAAGGTCACGCTCTGGCCCTCATTGAGGGTCGCGAGCCCTGCCGCCTGGACGGCAGTCACATGCACGAAAACGTCCTTCGAGCCGTCGGACGGCTGGATGAACCCATAGCCCTTCTGGGCGTTGAACCACTTGACAGTACCTGTAGCCATTTCCGTAAGTCTTCCTTAAGCAATTAAAAGAAATAGATAAAACCGGCTCCGCATCAACCTGTTCGAAAGCAGGGTGAGGCAGATCCGTACAACGTGGAATGTCTGGGAAGCATTAGTCGTGGAATATCCCGAATGGGAATCTTCTTGGTCCAAGGCAGCTCAAATACGCCAATTGCGGTGCCGACGGTAGTGCATAACCGGGCGTCGGTCAACCGATGGCGTCCCGGGACGGCACACAGGACCGCTGGCTTACTGCCCCGCAAGAGACCGGCGTTTGGCCTCGATACTGGCCAGCAGCTTGTCGTAGGGCTCGATGAACTTCTGGATGCCCTCGTTCTCGAGTTGCCAGGTCACCCGCTTCAGGTCGATGCCCAGCGCCTTCAGGTCCTTCAGCACCTGGCGCGCCTGGGGCACCGCCCGTGTCAGCGTCTTGCCTGGCTTGCCGTGATCGTCGAAGGCGGCGGCGGTGGCCGCCGGCATGGTGTTGACGGTGTGCGCGCCAATCAGCGGCTCCACGTACATGACGTCGCTGTAGGCCGGGTTCTTGGTGCCGGTGCTGGCCCAGAGCAGGCGCTGGGGCCGGGCCCCGGCCGCTTCCAGGGCCTTCCACCGGTCGCTACCCGCCATGCGCCTGAAAGCCGCATAGGCAAGCTTGGCATTGGCCACGGCCACCTTGCCCTGCAGGGATTTCGGGTGGGGCTCCAGCGCCGAACCACCGTCCGGGCGGATGCGGTGACCGAGGAGCTGGTCCACCAGCGTGTCTATCCGGCTGACGAAGAAGCTGGCCACCGAGGCCACGTTATTGAGCGGCCTGCCGGCCGCCTGCCGGCGCTCGAGCGCGCGGAACCAGCCTTCGGCGACGGCCTGATAGGACTCGATGCTGAACAGCAGGGTGATGTTGACGTTGATACCCCGGAACAGCAGTTCCTCGGCGGCGGGCACCCCCTCGGCGGTGCCCGGGATCTTGATCATCAGGTTCGGGCGGCCAACCAGCGTCGCGAGATGCGCGCCTTCCGCGATCGAGCCGGCCGTGTCCCGCGCCAGCAGCGGCGAGACCTCCAGGCTGACGAAGCCGTCGACGCCGCCCGTTTCCTGGTAGACGGGCAGCAGCGCGTCGCAGGCGTCCCGGATGTCCTGGCAGGTGAGCTCCTCGTAGATCTGGACCGCCGTCCGGCCGCTCCGCGCGCCATTGGCGATCTGCTCGTCGTAAGCCGTACTGCCCCCGATGGCCTGGCCGAAGATGGCGGGATTCGATGTGATCCCGCGCAGGCCCTTGTCCCGGATCTGCCGCGGCAGGTCTCCCGTGCGGAGCAGGTCCCGGGACAGATCGTCCATCCAGTAGCTCTGCCCGTAGCTGGCCAGTTTGCGCAGGCGGTTCATGGTGCCACTCCGGTTTGTTATGAGGCCCATTGAGAAGAGGGCGTTCGTGGCGCTACCTTAGCAAATGATGGACAACGACCGTCTCGAGGCCCTCGAAATCAAGTGCGCGCACCTGGAGCGGGCCGTCCAGGAACTGAGCGACGTGGCCTACCGCCAGCAGCAGCAGCTGGACCGGGTGCTCCAGCGGAACCAGGACCTGGCCGCCCAGATCGAGGCGCTGGAAGCCGCCACGGACGCGCCGGCCAGTCCCCGGGCCGAGATCCCGCCCCACTACTAGGCCGGGAGACACGCCGTGCATGTGATCCCAGCCTGTCTCCGGGTGCTTGCGGGCCTCGTCGCCGCCGCCGCGGCCATGGCCATCCTGCTGCTGGTCCGGGATGCTCACGCCCAGATCCTGGATGGCGTCAGCTTCGTCGGCCTCGCCGCCCGGGCGATCCTCTTCCTGGGCCTCGTGGTGCTGTTCGGCTACGTCGCTGCCACCGGCCTGCCCCCGGCCCACTGGTGGCGCAGCGCGGGCCAGCCCCTGTGGCCGCTCCAGCCGGACCTCCCGCTGACGCCGGATCTCCAGCGTTTCCTCGCGCACCTGCGGGCGCGACACCCCGGTATCCGGGAGTGCTGGCTCCTGGATTCCGCGCGGCAGGGCGAATGGCGGTTGCTGGCGGTGGGCGATCCGCCCGTTCTCGACGCCGTGCGGGGCGACTGGGACATTCGCCGCCGGGACGTGCGGCTCTACCTGGTGGACGGGCCGTCCGGGACGGTGGCGCTGGCCTGGGGCCGCTCCAGCCCCGTGGCCTTCGCGACCTGGGACTGGGAACCCCAGCGGGACGAGCTGGCGGAATTCCGCTGCCCGGTGGCCGCGGACACGCGGCTCGCGACGCGCCTCTGGAGTTCCTGAGCGGGCGACGTCGGACCGCTGGTTTGGCCGCTATACTGCCGGCCCGTTTCACTCACCCCGCTTCGACCATCCAGCTTCAACCACTCACAGGCACCCGAGCCGCACCCGTGTTATTCAAGAACCTGATCCTCTATCGCCTGCCCAAGGGCTTCTCCCTCGCCGCCTCCGACCTGGAGGGGGCGCTCGACAAACGTCCGCTGCAGGCCTGCGGCAGCTTCGACATGCAGACCCGCGGCTTCGTCGCCTGCGGTTACGAGCAGCGCACGCTGTACACCCAGGGTCAGCAGCACCTGCTGTGCCTCGGCGTGGAGCAGAAGCTGCTGCCGGCCTCGATCATCAACCAGGTGGCGAAGGAGCGGGCCCTGGAGCTGGAGCAGCAGCAGGGCCATCCGGTCGGGCGGCGCCAGATGCGGGAGCTGAAGGCGCGGGTAGGGGACGAACTCCGCGCCCGGGCATTGACGCGCCGGCGCACGATCTTCGCCTGGCTCGACCTGCCCGGTGGCTGGCTGGTGGTGAACACCGCCAGCAACAGCCGGGCCGAGGAACTGGTGGAGACCCTGCGCGATGCCCTCGGCACGCTGCCGGTCACGCCCTTCGACACGCAGCACGCGCCCGCCGGCAGCATGGCCGCCTGGCTGACCCACGGTGACGCGCCCGGCCGCTTCATGCTCGGCGAGGACCTGGAGCTCGCGGCCATCGACGGCAACGGCGCCACGATCCGGTACGCGCGCCACCCGCTGGAGACGGCCGAGGTCCGCAATCACCTGGCGTCAGGCAAGTCGCCGACGCGGCTCGGGCTCACGTGGAATGGCCGCATCGCCTTCATGCTCCACCAGAACCTGCACGTGAAGCGCGTGCAGTTCCTGGACGTGTACAAGGATGACAACGCGAAGGGCGAGAATCCCCACGAGCAGTTCGACATCGACTTCGCCCTGATGACCGGGGAGCTGAAGCAGCTGCTGGAGGAACTCACCGCCATCCTGGGTGGGGAGCAGGTTGGCGAGGCGAAGAAGCCCGAGGCGAAGGCGCCGGCGGAGAAGCAGGCGGCGTGACGTGGGG
The DNA here is from genome assembly GCA_016789845.1 of Chromatiales bacterium. GTDB lineage: Bacteria > Pseudomonadota > Gammaproteobacteria > Steroidobacterales > SHZI01. The sequence goes on along the minus strand of JAEUQA010000066.1, from coordinate 6,543 downwards.
CGGCGTCGCGAGGCACTGGGGCGCAGCTTCTATGTCCGCGACACGGTGACGGTCGCCCGGGAACTCCTGGGCAGGCATGTCGTTCACGTGGTCGACGGTGCTGAACGGGTCGGGCGAATCGTCGAGGTGGAGGCCTACGTCGGCGCCCACGACCGCGCCGCCCACTCGTCGAAGGGGCTGACGCCGCGCACCCGCGTCATGTTCGGGCCGCCCGGCCATGCCTACGTCTACCTTATCTATGGCCTGCACCACTGCCTGAACGTCGTGACCGAGGCCGAAGGCCACGGCGCAGCGGTGCTGATCCGCGCACTGGAGCCGGTGAGGAACCTCGCCGGCAAGGCCAGCGGGCCCGGCCTGCTGTGCAGGGCGCTGGGGGTGGACCGCCGGCTGAACGGCGCCGACCTGCTGGGTGATAGGCTGTTCATCGCCGCCGGGGAGCCCGGCGGGATCCGCATCGTGAAGCGGCCCCGCATCGGGGTGGACTATGCCGGGGCCTGGGCGCGTCGCCTGCTCCGGTTCTACATCCGGGGCAGTGAGCACGTTTCGCGTCCGTGATGATTTTCCCCACAGGGAGACGGGACATGGCCTGCAGGAAAGCTTCCGCGTCGCTGATCGCCATCTTCGCTGGTGTCTTGTGGTCAATCGGTGCGGCAGCCGCGGAGTATCCGGCCCCCGTCGAGGGCGACTTTGTCCTGAAGGATTTTCGCTTTGCCTCCGGCGAGACGCTGCCGGAGCTGCGCATCCACTACCGCACCCTCGGCACCATCGAGCGGGATTCGCGGGGCCAGGTCCGGAACGCCGTGCTGATCCTGCACGGCACGGGCGGCAATGGCGGCAATTTCCTGGGCCAGCGGGACGGCAGCGACAGCTTCGGCGCGGAGCTCTTTGGCCCGGGCCAGCTGCTCGACGCCGCGCGCCACTTCATCATCCTGCCGGATGGCATTGGCCACGGCCGGTCGAGCAAGCCCAGCGACGGCCTGAAGGGCCGCTTTCCCCGCTACGGCTACCGGGACATGGTGGCGGCCCAGCACAGGCTGCTCACCGAAAGGCTCGGCGTGAATCACCTGCGGCTCGTGCTCGGCACCTCCATGGGCGGCATGCACGCCTGGCTGTGGGGCGAGATCCATCCGGACTTCATGGATGGCCTGGTGCCCCTGGCCAGCCTGCCCACGCAGATCGCGGGCCGGAACCGGATCTGGCGCCGCATCGTGATGGACTCGATCCGCGACGACCCGGGTTGGCGCGGTGGCGACTACGAGACGCAGCCGGCGGGCCTGCGCACGGGCGTGCAGATGCTGATCTTCATGGGCGGCAACTCGCGAATGCGCCAGGCCTCGGCGCCGACGCTGCAGGCGGCGGACGAGTACCTGGACCGGGGCACGAGCGGCATGCTGCGGGGGACCGACGCGAACGACCTGCTGTACGCGCTGGACGCGTCCCGGGACTACGACCCCGGTCCGGCGCTGGAGCGGATCAGGGCGCCGCTCCTCGCCATCAATTTCGCCGACGACCTGATCAACCCGCCGGAGCTGGGCGTGCTGGAACGGGAGATCCGGCGCGTCCCGAAGGGGCGGGCCGTGCTGATCCCGGAGAGCGAGGCCACGGTGGGCCATGGGACGCACACGAAGGCGGTGGTCTGGAAGGACCACCTGGCTGCCTTCATGCGCAGCCTCGACTGACTGGCGTCACCCCGGGAAGGCGGCCCAGTCGTCGCTGACCTTCTCCTCGTCGATGAGCGTGCGGCGGTCCAGGCGCCCGTTCCGGAACCACTGCCAGACCCGGGCCCGGAAGCGGCCGCAGTCGGAGAGCTGGATCATCTCGTAGACGTAGACGCCGGGCTCGTTCTGCCGGGTCCAGTACAGCATGCTCGTGCGGGCGAAGTCGTCGACGGCGACGTCGGCGGCCCAGCCCCGGATCAGCTCGCCCTGCCAGACCAGCCGGCCGTCCCGGATCAGCGCCGGGAAGTCCCGCGTCTCCGTGCGGCCGTCAGCCCAGGTGTAGTGGTTGGTCTGGTGGTAGGTGCCGGGCTTGCCGGGCGGGAAGCGGCAGAACAGGCGGGAGCGGTGCTGATCCGTCTGCACGCCATTGGCGTCGTAGTGGCGATAGACCCCGTCCCACACGCCTTCGTGACGGGCGAGGGTGGCGACGGAGGACTTGAAGTCGAGAAGAGTTGCGGCTTGCATGGTGCAGGTCCTCGCTGGTGGCTGAGGCTTGCAGCAAACCATGCCGGGACTCTGCCCGCGGTGACATTAGCCAGGCGCGTGATTTTTGTCAGCGGCCTCGCTGCGTCACACCTGCTGGCGCCGGCGCAGCCACTCCTCGAAGGATCGCTGGCTCTCGCCGGACTGCCTGCCTTCCAGCAGCCCCTCGACACTGATGTCCTCGTCGAGCGCGGGCCAGTGAATGCCATGGCCGCGACCAATCAGCTGCCAGTCCTGCCGTTCCGCCTTCGTCCCGCGCAGAAGGCGGGGATACCAGGTCAGGGGTACGGTGATCGTACGGCCGTCGTTCAGGTCGACACTCATGCTGTCGTCCGAGAAGCGGACCCGGACGGCGTCCGCCTCCGGAGTTCTACGTGCGGAAGTACTCATGCCACTTCTCCAGCAATATCTGTCGGTGTCCGGCGATGATACCGCGAAGCCGCCGAAGTTCAGGCGGACGGAAGCCCCGGTTCCAGGCCAGTTCCGGCGGGCTCAGCCAGAACTTGGCCATGTCGGCATCGCGTTGCACATGGATGTGCGGTGGCTCTGCCCCGTCGGCTGCGTAGAAGTACAGGCGGTAGGGGCCGACTCTCGAGACGGTTGGCATTGGCGCTGCCGATGTCGGGGAGGGGATGTTGATAGCCGTCCGGAAGCGTCGGCTCCACCCGACAATCGGCCCTTTTCGCGGAGTTTCTCGTTTTGTGGCGCTATAGTTCTGCCATGCAGCGCCCAGCGATGCTCCGGCCCGGCCCCGCCCTCCGCGCCCTCGAGGCCCTGAAGGCAGAGTTCGGCAACGGCATCGCGGCCCGCAAGGCCAGGCTCCTTGGCATCCTCGAAATGGCACGCCTGCAGACGGCGCAGGAAGTCCTGCGCCTGCACGAAGTGGCGGCCTTCCTCCGCGCCCACCCCGACGACCGGCACGTCCTCGCCATCGTCGAGCGCCTGCTCGGCAACTTCTCCCGCCGCGCCGACCTGCGCCGCTTCCGCAGCCAGCTGGCCGACTCCGGCATCGCCGGCACGGCGCTCAACTACTCCTTCTATTCGGCGACCGCCCGACGCCTGGCTGCCCGATGGGGCAGGCACCTGCACGTGAACTGGCGCGAGTCCGGCCTCCAGGCCCGCCTGGAGGGGCGCCTGGCCCTGCTCGCGAGCTACGCCGAGACGCCGGGCCTGGACGAGCACCACCTGCCGCTGAAGGAGTGGGTTGCGCGCCTGAAGGGACCCCGCGAGACCGATGCGCAGTTCCTGCTGCGGCGGCTCGGGCGCCTGGGCGCGAGCGAGGCGGAGCGGGACCTGCTCTACGACGAGCTGGAGCTGGCGCTGACGCTGGAGCCGGGACGGACGACGCCGTCGCGCACCACAGCCATCTGGCCCCGGCCCCGTATTTGCTACCAGAAGGCGCCGCTGCGGCGGGAACGTCCCGACATCCGCCGGGAGCTGGCGCGCAAGCCACTGGCGATCCGCGCGGTCAGCGAGCGCGACGGCGCCGCGCTCATCGAGCTTGCCCGCAACGCGATGGTGACCCGGTCCCGGGACCTGGACGCCTTCATCCACGGCGATCCCCGGGACGTGCGGCTGATCGATTGCGGCGGTGGCCTCGAGTTTGCCGCAATCGGGGTGGTGCCCGAGCGCCGCCTGATGCTGGAGTCGGTCTACGGCTTCCTCACGCTCCAGAACGGCGTGCCCATCGGCTACGTGCTCACCAGCGCGCTGTTCGGCAGTTCCGAGATCGCCTACAACGTGTTCGACACCTGGCGCGGCGGCGAGGCGGGCTACGTCTACGGCCGGGTGCTGGCGATGACGCGGGCGGTGTTCGGCTCCCGGGACTTCACCATCTTTCCCTACCAGCTCGGCGGCGACGGCAATGCGGAGGGCATCAGGTCGGGGGCCTGGTGGTTCTACCAGAAGCTGGGGTTCCGGCCGCGGGATCCCGCCGTCCTGGCGCTGATGGAGAAGGAGCTCGCGCGGATGGCGAGGAAGCCGGCGCATCGCTCCACGCCCGGAACGCTGAAGGCGCTCGCCACGGAGAACATGTACTGGTACGCGGGCCGGCCCCGGGACGACGTGATCGGTATCCTGCCGCTCCACCGGGTCGGCCTGGCGATCACGGACTACCTGGCGGCGCGGTTTGGCTCGGACCGGGAGCGGGGCGAGAGGATTTGCGCGGAGGAGGCTGCCCGGCGGTGCGGGGTTCGCGGCTGGAAGCGGTGGCCGGCGGCGGAACGCCTGTGGTGGACGCGGTGGAGCCCGCTGGTGCTGCTGCTGCCAGGCGTGGAGGTCTGGTCGCCGGCGGAGCGGTCGGGTCTCGTGGAGGTCGTGCGGGCCAAGGGCGGGCGGCGGGAGACGGGGTTCGTATACGCCTTCGACGGGCACCGTAGGTTGCGGGCTGCCTTGCGGAGGCTGGTGGCGTCGACCGCGGACTGATCAACCCGCGCTTGGGCCTGGCCCCCTGCCTGGTACTGGCGCGCCGGCCAAAACGGCAATATCTAGCCAGATTCTCGCGTAGACCGGTTTGAGGACGGTGGCATGATGTCGCTGGTTGGCCGCGCAGTTGTGTGCCGCTATCTCAGGAGCCACCATTATGGAGATGCCCGGCACACCACAGGTCAACAAGGCATTGCTGGAGAAGGCGAAGGCGCTCACTGGCCTGCAGGAGCGTGCCGCCATCCTGAACGCCGGGCTCGAGGCCCTCATTGCCCGGGAGAGTGCGCGGCGCCTCATTGCACTCGGTGGCACCCAGAACAAGCTCGGGGCCGCCCGCCGCCGGCGGCCTTCCCAGAGTCGCTAGTGCTGGTTGACACCGCGGTGTGGGTTGACCACCTTCGTGGCAGCGATCCGGTCCTGATCAGCCTGCTGGAGGAGGGGCGGGTCTCAGTGCACCCATTCGTGGTGGGGGAGATCGCCTGCGGCAATCTGACCCAACGCGCGGCCGTGCTCGAGTCGATGCAGGCCCTGCTCATGCTGCCCGTCGTTCGCCACCTGGACGTGCTGAACTTTGTCGAGGAGGAGCGGCTGGCCGGAAGCGGGCTCGGCTGGATCGACGTGCACCTCCTGGCGTCGGCGAGCGCTGCCGATGAACCTCTTCTCACGCGAGACCGGCGGCTGCGCGCCGCGGCCGAGAAGCTGGGGCTGGCTGCCCGGGTGTGATTTCCCGCCGCGCCGCCAGTCGCGGCCTTAGCGCCCCGCCCGGTACTCCCTTGCCGACTGGAACCGCAACGCCTCCAGCGGCACCGCCTGGTAGCTCTGCTCGATCCGCGCCTCGCTCGGCGTGGCATAAAGCGTTGTCCGCTGCTCCGGCCGCCGCCCGATCCCCTCGATCAGCGCGTCCATCCGCTCCGGCTCCAGTTCCTGGCCGAAACTCGCGCCGGCGGCCCGGGAGATGCTCTCGTTCATCAGCGTGCCGCCCAGGTCGTTGGCGCCCGCGTTGAGGATGCGGGCGGCGCCGGCGGTGCCGAGCTTCACCCAGCTCACCTGGATGTTCCTGAGTACGGGGCCGAGCACGAGGCGTGCGATGGAGTGCATCAGCACCACTTCGCGCCAGGTCGGACCGCGCCGGGCGAGTCCGCGGCGGTACATGGGTGCCTCCATGTGCACGAAGGGCAGTGGCACGAACTCGGTGAAGCCGCCGGTCTCGACCTGCAGGTTGCGGATGGCGAGCAGGTGCCGGGCCCAGTGGCGCGGCGTCTCCAGGTGGCCGAACATGATCGTGGACGTGGTGCGCAGGCCGAGCCCGTGGGCCGTGCGCATCACGTCGAGCCACTGGGCCGTGTTCACCTTGTCCGGGCAGATGAGCTGCCGGACCTCGTCGTCCAGGATCTCGGCGGCAGTGCCGGGCAACGTACCGAGGCCCGCGGCCTTCAGCTGCTTGAGGAAGGCTTCGAGCGTGATCCCAAGGGTCTTCGCGCCCTGGGTGACCTCCAGCGGCGAGAAGGCGTGCACGTGGATGTCCGGCGCGGCCTCCTTCACGGCGTGGAGGACGTCCAGGTAGGTCTGGCCCGTGAACGCCGGGTGGATGCCGCCCTGCAGGCAGACCTCGGTGGCACCCCGGCGCCAGGCCTCCTCGGTGCGCCGGGCGACCTCCGCCATGTCCAGTACGTAGGGCGCGCCGCGCAGGTCCTCGTCGGTCTTGCCCTTGGAGAAGGCGCAGAAAGTACACTTGTAGGTGCAGAGGTTGGTGTAGTTGATGTTCCGGTTCACCACGTAGGTGACGGTGTCGCCGCAGGCCTCGCGGCGGGCCTCGTCGGCGCGGGCGGCGAGCTGGTGGAAGTCGCGGCCGCGGAGCTCGAACAGCGCGGCGATGTCGTCTTCTGTATTTGCCTGTAGGAGCGGCTTCAGCCGCGAC
>JAEUQA010000021.1 GCA_016789845.1 Chromatiales bacterium | reverse complement strand
TCTCCTCTCTTTTCCCAATTACATGTTGGGTCAACTGCCACTACAACCGTGGGCGGGCGCGCCGGGGGCCCCCCCGGCCCGCCCCCTGGCGCCAGCCCCGGTCGCCCGCGGGCCCCCCGCCCGCGCCGCTCGGTGCTCCTCCTGGAGCAGCAGAGAGCTAGCCGGCTGTCTGGCCGCCAACCGCCTTCAGGTCACCCTTCTCAGCGAACTTCGCCCCGTCCACGAGCGGGATCGGGTCCAGGACCCACCCCTTGGTCTGCCGGCGGGCGGGGCTCGGAATGGCGTAGGCGACGCGGCGGTTGTTGCGCTCGACCTCCTCCAGGTCGATCTTCCAGCCCTTGGCCGCCCACTCTTTCTGCTTGGCCCGGTAATCGAGGATCACGGAGTCGGACGGGACCATGAACTCCCTGGTGTTCTTGTCCGGGGTGATGGGCGGATTCAGGTTCTCGATGATCTTGACGTCCTGGTTTGCCACGTACTGGTTGCGCTCGACCACGTAGGCGTCGGACTTTGGCTCCAGCGAGAAGTTGCGTGCGCAGACCAGGTAGAGGTGCGTGGACTTGTCGTCGATGGGGCGCTCGTAGAGGTACTGGTGGATGTAGAAGTTCGGCCCCGGGTGGATGTAGGTCCACACCATGTTGGTGCCGTGATAGCCGGTGCCGGCATCCAGCGTGCCCTCGCCCGGCCGGTACTTCTTGAGGTCGCCCTGCAGCGGCGGAGCCTGGAATGTGTGCCAGAAGCCCTTGCCCCAGATGCCACCGTCCTCGATGCGCATGTCGCCGATCTTGTATTCCTCTTCGCGCTCGCCGCTGAAGCCGTGGGTGTCATGCACGTACTCGTTGTGCGCGGGGTCCACGCCGTTCTCGATGGAGCGCTCGTAGTAGCCGTTGATCTGGAAATGCTGCAGCGTCGACCGCCAGCCTTCCTGCTCCCACTCCTTCACCGGGAGGATCGGGGGGCGCTCAGCCTCGGGTAGATCGCCGAGGAACGCAAAGACCAGGCCATAGCGCTCATCCACCGGATAGGCATCGATCCGGGTGCGGCCGGGAATCGTGGCATTGGAACCGAGCGAGGGAATCTTCTTGCAGTTTCCCTCGCCATCGAACTGCCACCCGTGGTACGGGCACTGGATGCAGTCGCCCTTCACCTTGCCGCCGGCCAGCGAGCCGCCCCGGTGGGTGCAGATGTTGGCGAGGCAGTTGGCCTTGCCCTGGGTGTCGCGGAACACCACGAAATCCTGGCCCAGCGCCCGCACCTTGAGGGGCTTGTCGGTCAACTCGGCGGTGGTCGTCATCGGGTACCAGAAATTGATGTACATGGGCGCTTCACCAGTGCTTTAACTGGACGGAACTATAGGCCGACTGGCGCCGGCCGCCAAGCGTTCCGGGATCCGGGTCAGTCCGCAGACTGAACGCCCGCGGCCCGGGACCGGAGTCCGCGCATGATCACGATACAGGGCAACATAAGGAGCGCCGCTGCAAACAGCGGTGCGTCCCGACCGAGGCCCGCCAGGCCCAGCAGGGCGATCATCCCGGGACCCAGGGCCCGGCCCAGCCAGCTTGCCGTGTTGAAGGTGCCCAGGACCAGGCCCCGCTCCGAGTCGCCGGCCTGCTTCGACACCAGACTGTTCATGGTCGTCATGTACAGGGCGCTGCCGGTGGTCGTGAAGGTGATGCCGAACAGCATCACCCCCCAGAACAGCGACTGGGTCATGACCAGCAGGCCGACGACGTAGGAACTGAGGCCGGTGATCAGCAGGAGCTTTTCACCGAAGCGCTTCACGAGGGGACCGACGAGCACGCCCTGGGTGGTCACCACCAGCACGGCCAGGTAGGTGAAGGAGAGGCCAATCTCCCGCGGGCCCCAGCCGAACCGGTCGCCCGCCCAGAAGGGAAAGTTGGTCTCGAAGGCGGCCATGGCCAGGTAGGCAAGGAAGCCCACGGCGAGGAGCTGGCCCAGTACCGGGCGCCGGACCACCTGCCTGAAGTCCGCCAGGCCGCCACCGGGTGCGCCCGCCGGCCTGGCGGCGGCCCGCTTCTCCAGCGGGAGGCTTTCCTTGAGATACAAGAACGCGCCGGTGATGGCCATGAGGCACACCGCCGCCGCGGCAAGCCCCGGCCAGAGCAGCGTCGCCGAGGCAGCGTCCTTGCCCCCGAGCAACCCGCCGATGAGCGGGCCGACGATGAACCCGAGCGAGAGCGACGCGCCCACGGTACCGAGCGTCTTCGCCCGCTGCTCCGGCGGCGAGATGTCCGACGCGTAGGCCATGGCCACCGGTATGTTGCCGCCCATGAGCCCCGTGAGCAGGCGGCCGAAGGACAGGGTCCAGGGATCCGGCGCGAAGGCGCAGATGAGATGCCCGACCATGCCGCCCGCGATGCTGCCGATGAGCAGGGGCCGCCGGCCGAAGCGGTCGCTGTAGCGGCCCCAGAACGGCGTGGCAATGAACTGGCCGATGGCATACAGCCCGAGGACCATCGGCCCGGCCCAGTGGGGAACGCCCAGCTTTTCCGCGACGAAGGGAAAGCCGGGCAGGATGAGGCCGAAGCCCATGCCGGACAGGAGGATGGTGACGAGCAGGACGGGCATGCGTTACTTCCGGGAGAAACGGGCGCGGCCCGCCGTGAGCGCGGGCACGTCGGCGGTGGCGAGGAAGCGCATCGCTCGCGCATCCTCCTTCACGTAGGCGTCGAGAAAGGCCAGCGTGAGGCCGGCGTCGATGGCGGCACCCGCCGGATCGTCCTCACCACCGCGGTCAGCCCTGCAGATCACCCCGCCGAGGTAATGATCGCCGTTCTCCAGCACCACGCTGTACTTGTCACCGGGCGGCGCCAGCGTGTACGGCGACATCCGCCACTCCCAGGGGTGGATGACCGGGCCGCCGGTGTTGCCCACGTCCAGCGTGCCCCCGGTCGCGATCAGGGGTATGGCGAGACCGCTGAACGCATCGGGGGCCATCATCTCGTCCATCTGCCCGACGCCGCTCATGAGCACCGCGCCCCGGATGCGCGGGTCCCGGTACTGGCGCCGGCCGCCGTCCGGGGTCCGGATCCAGAGCCCCGCCTTCGCCATGGCGATGACCGTGCCGTAGGAATGCCCCGCCACGGCCAGGCGGTCCGTATCCAGCTGGCCCGGGATGCCGGCGGCGGCGGCGATCTCGTCGAGATGGCCGAGGATGAAATTGAGGTCGGCGATGCGCGTGGCCGTGAGGCCGCCCATCTGGTCGGGGCGGAGGGGCGGCTGGAGGTTGGGCGAGTCCGGGTGCTCGGGCAGCACGACCACGTAGCCGCGGGACACCCAGTGGTCCGTGATGGCGGCGTAGAGTTGCGGGTAGCAGAAGGCGCCGTGGGAGAACACGACGACCGGGTACCGGCCAGGCGATTTCGGGTAGGCAACCCGCAGGCGGATGTCCCGGGGTTGGGCCGGATCGTGCAGCGTGAGGTCGTCGGCCCAACCGATGGCGTGGGCTCCCGGTGCACCGCCGGACAGGTCCGCGACATAGGGTCCGGCGGCTGCGCAGCCCACCAGCGACGACAGGCAGAGCATCGGCAAGAGGAGGCGCACGCTTCGGTACAGCACGGTGGGGTTTCCCCGGGACGGCCCGCTGCGATGCTAACCGATGGCCACGCCGCGGCACCCGTGAAAGCGCAGGGTGCGACCCCCGGGTGGATAGGCTAAGGTCGGGGCAACCCTCCATTGCCAGGCACGGAGCACAACTGATGGCCCGCAAGCACGACGTTTCCCGCTTCGACCCGGAAGGCGCCCGGTTGCCCATCAAGCTGGACGCCACCACCAACGGAGAATTCGCCCCCCTGCCCCTCCCGGCTCATAGCGTCCTGGCGAACCAGCGGGCCATGGAGCAGGTCGGGATCAACGCCCGGCGCCTCGGCATGAGCAGGCGGCAATTCGTGACCACCTCCGCCGGCGCCGCCACCACCCTGCTGGCCTTCAACGAGGCCCACGCGGCGCTGGGCAGGACCGGGAGCTACTACGACGTGCCCCGACTCGCGGCCCTCGACCCGGCCGCGGCCGACGCATCCCTTGCCAAGCGGGAATTCATCTTCGACATCCAGGGACACCACGTGAACGCGCTGGAGCACTGGAAGGCGCCGAACATGCTCACGGCGACCGGGCTCAAGTTCATGCCCCAGGCCAAGTGCGACTACCTGGACCCGAAGTCCGAGTACGGGCACATGAAGTGCTTCACGAGCCAGGCCTTCGTCAAGGAAATGTTCCTCGACAGCGACACGGACATGGCGGTGCTCACCTTCACGCCCACCACTCACGAGGACATGCCCCTGACCCAGGACGAGGCGCGGGCCACCCAGGAGATGGTGGACGCCCTGGAAGGCAGTCGCCGGCTGCTCGTGCATGGCCGCGTCGTGCCGAACCTGCCAGGCGACATCGAGCGCATGCCCGAACTGGCCGAGAAGTGGCGGATCGCGGCGTGGAAGACCTATACCCAGGCCGACCCGGCCGGCGAGACGGGCTGGTGGCTGGACGACGAGGAAAATGGTGGCCGCCTGATCGAGATGGCGCGCAAGACGGGCGTGAAGACCATCTGCATCCACAAGGGCCTGCCGCTGCCCACACCCTTCATGACCGGCAAGAACCGGCAGTACGGCGGCTGCGCCGACGTGGGCAAGGCCGCGCGCCAGAACCCGGACATCAACTTCATCATCTACCACTCGGGCTACGACCTGAAGTTCCGCGGCGCGGAGTTCGTGCCGGGCAAGCACGAGTCTGGCAGGAACGAGATCGGCATCGACTCGCTGATCCGGTCCCTGATCGACAACGGCGTGAAGCCGAACAGCAACGTCTATGCGGAGCTGGGCACCACCTGGCGCTACCTGATGAAGGACCCCAACGAGGCCGCCCACGCGATGGGCAAGCTCTTCAGGTACGTGGGTGAGGACAATGTCGTCTGGGGCACGGACTCGATCTGGTACGGCTCGCCCCAGGACCAGATCCAGGCCTTCCGCACGTTCCAGATCAGCCAGGAATACCAGGAGAAGTTCGGCTACACGGCCATGACCCCCGAACTGCGCGCCAAGGTGTTCGGCCTCAACGCCCTCAGGCCGTACGGCTTGGATGCCACTGAGATCCGCAAGGGGTTCCTCGCCGACAGCATGCAGACGGAGAAGGCCCGCAACGCGGAGCGGCCAGACCCGACGTTCATGACCTACGGGCCGCGCACGCGCCGGGAGTTCTTTGCGTTGCTGAAGGCAGGCGGCTGAAAGAAAAACGGCGGGCATCATGCCCGCCGTTTCCCTGCAGGTCGCGCCTGAAGGCGCTCCTACTTCTTCTTGCGGGCCTTGCCGCCGGTGCCGACCTTGCTCCGGCTCACGGTGCCGCCCACGGGCTCGCCGTGGAGCATGCGCACCTGCGGCTCGCTGGTGTAGTCCGGGTTCTCGAAGTCCGGCGGCCCGTGCGGGTGGTTGTGGCCGTCGGAGGCGACCCAGTCGTAGAGCTGCGGGCGCTTGCGGTAGAGGTTGGCGGCGGCGCGCAGCTTGTTCTCGTCCGGGTTCGTCCACGGGTTGAAGTGGAAGTAGTTGAACAGGATCGAGTCGGTCCGGCCGAAGGCGATGGTGCCGTACTTGCAACGGAAGGAACCGTGGTTGATGTAGGGTGGGCGCCAGAAATAGCCCCCAGTGGGCAGCTCGCCGAACTGCATCATCCAGGACGTGCCCCAGATGTGATACGACTCCTCCGCGCTGTCGTGGTAGGAGATGTTGTCCTGGGCGAAGCGCGGCGTCATGCAGTAGAGGAAGCTGAGCGCCTCGGTGAGCGGATCGTAGTGCAGCAGCTTGATGAGGCAGCCCGTGGCGACCGACGGCGACACGATGCTGCCGCCGCCCCAGGGGCGGTCCTCGTAGCTGTTGACCGACGAGAAGGCCTCCGTCAGCGCCAGCTGGTGGTTCTTGTCGGACTCCACCCAGCTCGGCTCGCTGTCGTTGAACATGAGCAGTGCCTCGGCCCCCTGGGGAACCTCGATCTGGCCCACGGCCATGCCGGCGGGGACGAAGGCGTAGTGGCCCTCGGTCCAGGTCTGCTTGCCGACCTTGATCTTGCCGTTGAGGACGAAGATCTCCATGTCGGAGTAGCTGAGGCCGGGCTTGCGCTTGAAGCCCCCGTCGAAACGCACCTTGAGGGTGCAGGCACCGGTGTCGGTGTCCAGTGACAGCACCTTGTAGGAGCTGCCCTTGAAGCCGGAAACGCCGAATTTCTTGAACGGATGGTCAAGTTCGACGTACGGCTCGATATGCGGTCGTGCCACGATTTGAGACTCCTGATATGTGCCCGGGCCTAGAAGACGACCTGGTGCCTGCCCTTGGGCTTCTTCGCGATCTCGCTGGGCTTGATCACCCGCCGGGTGTCGCCAGTGACATTGAACCCCTTGGTCTGGATGACCTGCAGGAACTCCTCGACCCACTTCTCACGCTGGGCGGCGAGTCCGTCCTGCTCCTTGACGATCGCCGCATAGCGCTGCTTCTGCTCGGCGATGTTTTCCCTGAACCAGGCTTCGGTCTCCTTCGACCGGGCCGGCTTGACGTCCTGTACTCTCTTGGCCATGTCGCTTTCCTTACTTGTAGCTCTTCCGGTACCAGTCGTTCACCTCGTCGCCGGTCGTCAACCACACATCCTTGTGGCTCGCGATGTGGGCGAACGCCCGCTTGAGGTGCTTGAACTTGTTGGGCTGCCCGACCCAGAACGTGTGCAGGCAGATCGGCATGCAGCGCGCGTTGTCGGCGCCCTCATCGTACAGCACGTCGAACTGGTCGACGATCATGTCGCCGAAGGCCTCCGAGCTGACGCCCACGTTGGCGAAGGCCGGGATGTCGTTCAGCTCCACGGTGTAGGGCACCGAGATCAGGCTGCCCTTCTTCACGTTGAACGGGAACGGGTGGTCGTCCGCCGTGTAGTCGCACAGGTACTCCACGCCCATCTCCGCGAGGATGTTGGGCGTGTTGTTGGTGTGCGTCAGGAACGGCGAGAGCCACCCCTTGGTCTTGCGGCCGATGGCCTTCTCCATGGACTTGAGCACGCTGCCGATGATCTCGCGCTCCTTCTTCTCGTCGATGTTCGAGAGGAAGTTGGCGGGGGCGTTGTTGATGCCGTGGCCGATGTAGGCCCACTTGCGCTTGTTGGTCTCGTCGATGATCCGCGGGTACTCGCGGATGATCTCGGAGTTCAGGCAGACCGTGCCCCGCATGCCGATCTGGTCCATCAGCTCGATCATCCTCCACAGGCCGACCCGGTTGCCGTAGTCGCGCCAGCCGTAGTTGAGGGGATCCGGGTTGAACTGCTGGGTGCCGGGGATGATGGCCGTGCCGGGGATGTTGTGGGGGAAGTGCTCGATGTTGATGTACGGGATCACCGCCACCCGGGCCCCCTTCGGGAGCTTGAACCTGGGGCGGTCGATGATCGGGACGTAGTCGTAGTGCGGGCTCTGGGTGAGCTTGCTGCGGTCGACTTTCGAGGCTGCTTTCGCGGGTTTCTTGGCCATGGACTCGCTTCCCTTGCTTCGTTCTGTTGATTTGTAGGAGCGGCTTCAGCCGCGAACCAGCTTGGCCGGTCGCGCCTGAAGGCGCTCCTCCGGCTTCGTTCTAGGTCTTTTTCAGGCCCTTGACGTGCTTCATGGCCTCCGCCTTGCTGATCACATCGCCGTACTTCGCGTTGATGTCGAACAGGTTGGCCTCGTGGGGACCATCGTGGCGGTCACCGACGCACTCCCGGATCACGATGGGCCGGAACCCGTTTTGCACCGCGTCCACCGCTGACGCCCGGATGCAGCCCGACGTGGTACAGCCGGTGATCAGCACCGTGTCCACGCCCAGGGCGGTCAGGGTGGCGGCAAGGGAGGTGCCAAAGAAGCAGCTGGCGTAGTTCTTGACGATGACCAGCTCCCCCTTCTTCGGTTCGACGCCCCGGCAGAACCGGGCGTACTTGTTGCCCGGCACCAGGCTCTTCAGCACGGGGGCCTTCTTGATCCAGACGCCGCCATCGGCGAAGTCGGGCGGGTTATACAGGACGCGGGTGTGGATGATCGGCATCTTCTTCGCCCGCGCCAGCTTGAGCAGGGGCGGCATCTCCGCCACGGCCTTGACGACGCCCGGGGCGAACAGGGGGGCGCCCTTCAGGGTATAGCCCTGCAGCAGGTCGATGACGAGCAGCGCGGATTTCCTGCCGAAGCCGAGCCTGTTGTCCCACACCCCGGCGTAGTTCTTTGCGGCAGTCGCCTGAGCCATCTGGTGATCCCCCTGAAAAGGTGGCAATAGTTCCACCGAACCGCACGGCCCGCAAGCTGGCGCCCGCCCCCCCGGGGGGTCCGGAGAAGATCGGTTCGCGCTGCGGCCGCGACCTCCGGGAACCGGCGGGCCCCGCCCGGCGAATAGCACAATTCGGGCGTAGGATTGCCCCAACCCCACCTTCCAGGAGCGTTGCCATGAATGCCCAGACTGGCGCCAAGCCGATCATTGCCGAGGTGCCGCCCCATGCCCCGAAGCCGGCCGGCGGGCAGGCCGCGGGCGCCGCCGGCATGCTGAACCAGTACAAGACCCTGAGCGGCTTCGAGGGCCGCGAGGCCGAACTGGGCCTCTCCATGTCCATCCTGCTGAAGATGCTGGGCAACCATGCCGGGTATGCCCACGAGATGAACGACCCGCTCGTGAAGGCCCACCTGCTGGCCATCCAGTTCGCCAAGAACAGCGGCACGCTCGACCAGTACATCGCCCATGACATCAAGACCATGGAACCGATCAACCTGCGCATGAAGCAGATCATCGAGAAGACCGGCATCAAGGAGATCGCGATGGTCGCGCTCTTCGACCGGACGGCCTGCCACTACGCCCTGGCCCTCACGACCACGGGCGACGGCCGCAGCCGGACCTGGAAGGATCCCTTCGGCTGGGTGCTGGCCCAGTGCGTGAAGATCGGCCAGTTCGACCTGACGCCCCGGGAGATCCACGAGACCTGGACGATTCCGCGGCTGACCGGGTACGGCGCATCCATGGGGGTGACGCTGAAGGTTTCCCCCTGGCAGGACGACGGCACCATCACCTGCGAGCTGGTGGACTAGCTACTGCGGCTTTTCGCCAACACTCGGCCCGCCATCCCTCTCCGCACCCTCGCGCACCGGCCCGCATGGCCGGCGCGCGAGGGCTTCTGCTACCATCCCCTCGCCGCGCCACTGTGGTTTCCGGTCTACGGGCCGGGCAGCCCGTGCCGCGTCCTTCAGGGGTAAGCGGGGAGTTTCAGCATGCAGACGCGCAGTTTTTCCACGCCGGCAGCCAGCGTGCTGGCCGGCCTGGCGCTGGCCCTCGGGGCAGGCCCCGCGGCGGCAGAAGTCGACGAGATCCTGGTCACGGCCCAGCGCCGCGAGGAAAGCCTTCAGGACGTGCCAGTGGCGGTCAGCGCCTTCACCGCGGACCAGATCACGGTCCGCCAGATCGATGTGGTCAAGGACATCGGCCAGAACGTCCCGAACCTGCAGACCTACACGGTTACCGCCGGCGCCGAGGCCATCCAGATCCACTCCCGGGGCGCCAGCGTCCAGAACCCGGGCTTCAATCTCTCCGAGTCGCCCGTGGGCATCTACGTGGATGACATCTACTACGGCCGGCTCGCCAGCGTGAACCTGGACCTGCTGGACGTGGAACGCATCGAGGTGCTGCGCGGCCCCCAGGGCACCCTCTACGGCCGCAACACCATCGCCGGCGCGGTGAAGATCGTCACCCGCACCCCCGGCGACGAAAGCTGGCTGACCGGCTCCATCGGCATCGGCAACTACGAGACCACCAAGATCGGCGTCTCGCTGGGCGGCCCCATCGAGGAAGGCTCCCTGGCAGGCTCCATCGCCGCGGTCTACGACAAGCGCAACAAGGGCTGGATGGACAACGGCACGACGGGCGAGGAACCCGGCGAGTACGACAACAAGGCCGCACGGGCCAAGCTGCACTGGTATGGCACCGACTCCTTCGATGCCACGCTCACGGCCTGGGTCGCCGACGTGGAGAACGATGGCTACAACGGCATTCCCTATGTGCCCTTCGACAACACCGGCAGCCCGAACCCCAACTTCGACCCGGCGCCGGCCAACAGCGCGCCCCAGGGCGGCTTCTACGAGACCTTCAGCGCCGCGGGCGTCAACTATGGCGAGTCCCAGCAGGGTGGCGCGAATCTGCACCTCTCCTTCGACTTCGGCGGCGTCACGCTCCGGTCCATTTCCAGCTTCGCCAGCGTCGACACCAAGTTCGGCTTCGACCTCGCCGGCGGCGGCGCCGACTTCGGCCCCGTGCCTGCCGCCCAGTTCGGCCTGCGGATCCGGTCTGACTCCAACTTCGACCAGATCAGCCAGGAGCTGCAGCTGCTTGGCACGTTCGGCGACAGCCTGCTGTGGCAGGTCGGCGGGTACTACCTGAACGAGGACGGCCAGCAGCAGTTCTCGGGCACGGTCCCGGGCATCTCCACCACCCCGGCGTTCAACGAGGCGATCGATAACCAAACCGACAGCTACGCCGCCTATGGCGAGGTCACGTACAAGGTCACCGACGCCTTCTCTCTGACTGGCGGCTTGCGCTGGACGAAGGACGAGAAGGAATACAGCGATGACTGCGTCGGCATCTTCTGCAAGGACGACAGCGACCTTCCCGACCTGCTGGCGGATCCCGGCGACGGGCAGGTTTCCCTCAAGGACGACTGGGATGAAGTCACCTTCAAGCTTGGCGCGGACTACCAGCTGACCGACGACCAGCTGATCTATGCCAGCTATGCGTCCGGCTTCCAGGCGGGCGGCTTTCGCACCCTGTGCTTTGGCAACCTGACTTCGGACCAACAGCTCGAGGTACCGAACCCGACGCCACCGCCAGACACCATCACCACAGACTACAAGGGCTGCGGCGGCTCGACATTTGACCCCCAGACCGTCGACAGCTTCGAGTTGGGATGGAAGAGCGACCTGGCCGACAACACGTTGCGTCTTAACGTGGCCGCCTTCTATGCCATGTACCAGGACATCCAGCAGATCGTGATCAACAGCGACTTCGGTTTCCCGATCGAGAACATCGGCGACGTTGACGTATACGGCCTGGAACTGGAGGTCACCTGGACGCCCATCTCCGACCTGAACGTCTATGCCAACCTCGGCATCCAGGAGAGCAATTTCGGCACGGTGGATCCGAATTCACCGCCCGGTGGCTTCAACGGCCTGGCAACCCCCACCGACGAACTGCCCTCCAACCCCAACTGGCAGGCCAAGGTCGGCTTCGACTACACGGTTCCGCTGCAGAATGGCCTGGAGTTCTTCTACGGCCTCGACATCTTCCACTCGGACAGCTACTTCACTGAAGCCCGGAACCTGGTCGAGATCGACGACTACACCCGGCTGAACGGCTTCCTGGGGATCGGCGCCGACGACCGGCAGTGGCAGGCGATGCTGGCGGTGAAGAACATCACGGACGAGGAAGACAACGTGTCGGGCATCTTCGCCAACGGCTTCACGAACGTCCGCACACCGTTGCCGCCGACCGAGTACATGCTGACCTTCAAGGTCAACTACTGAGCTGACGCTTCTCGACGGGCAAGAGGGGGCGCTTCGGCGCCCCTTTTTCCTTCCGCAGGAGCGGCTTCAGCCGCGACCGGCGATTGTCGCGCCTGAAGGCGCTCCGACGACCGCTCCCACGGTTGTCCCAATCGGCAAAGTCCGGATTCGCTCACCCGTCGCGGCGAAGATGGCGTTGGTGAGCGCGGGCGCGATGCCCGGGACGCCCGGCTCTCCCACGCCGCCGGGCCGGCCGCCCTGGGGCAGGAGCTCGACGACGATCTCCGGGATGTCCGCCAGGCGCAACCAGGGGTAGTCGTTGAAGTTGCCCTGCTCCACGGCGCCATCGCGGATCGTGATGCGGCCCTGGAGGGCGGCGTTCAGCCCATCGAGGATGCCGCCGGTGATCTGGGCCTCGACGGCGTCCGGGTGGATGACGGTGCGGCAGTCCACGACGCAGGCCACGCGCTCGACGCGCAGTACGCCGTCGTCCGCCACGCTCACCTCGACGACCTGGGCGACCAGGCTGTCGTGGCTCTCGATGAAGGCCACGCCGCGGCCAAAGCGCCGGCCCGGCGCGGCCGGCAGCGGCTGCCCCCAGCGCCCGAGGCGGGCGGCGGCGCGCAGCACGGCCTGTTCCGCGGGCAGTCCCTCCAGGTGACGAAGCCTGAACTCCACCGGATCGGCGCCAGCCTGGACGGCCAGCTCGTCCATGAAGCTCTCCAGCAGGAACGGGTTGATGGATCTCGAGACGCTGCGCCAGAAGCCCGTGGGAATCCCGTCCTCCCGCGGCACGTAGGCCATGCGCGCGGCGGGCAGCGCGTAGCGCGAGTCGAGGGCGCCGCCGAGGGCGCTCCTGTCCTTCGCCGCCTCGCCCCCGCGGGCCGTCGGCATGCGCTGGAAATTGCTGGCCACGACGGACTCGGACACCAGGGTGTAGTCGAGGGCGGCAAGCCGACCGTCGGCGCCCAGCGCGCCACGCACCCGGCCGGTGGCCGCGGGCCGGTACATGTCGTGCCGGACGTCCTCCTCCCGGGACCAGGTGAGCTTCACGGGTCGGCCGGGAACGGCCTGCGCGGCGCGGGCTGCTTCCAGGACGAAGTCTATTTCGGCACGGCGCCCGAAGCCGCCGCCCATGAGCGTGGAGCGGATCTCCACCTGCTCCGGAGACAGGCCGGTGGCCTTCGCCGCTTCGTCCCGGGCGATGCTGGGCGCCTGGGTGGGGGCCCACACCGTCAGGCGCTCCCCCGTCGCGCCACCAGGCTCGAACAGCGCCGAGCAGTTCATGGGCTCCAGGCAGGCGTGGGCCAGGAACGGCACCTCGTAGGCCGCCGTCAGCGGTTCGGCACCCAGCGCGGCAGGCACGCCGTCATCGTCACGAAACACGGAGGCCCCGGCACTGTCCAGCGCCTCCCGGTAGGACTGCTGCTGGGCCCCGGTGTCCGGCTGCACCGGGTCCGTGGCCAGCGGCTCGATGACGAGCGCGGCGGCGCCGCGCTGCGCGGTCCAGGTGTCGCCAGCCAGCACGGCGACGGCCCGGTCGCCCAGCGGCACGACCTGCCGCACGCCGGGCACGGCAAGGGCGGCGCGGGCGTCGAAGCTGGCGATCCGTCCACCCACCCGGGGCGCGTGGCGGACGGCGCCATAGAGCATCCCGGGCAACACGGTGTCGATGGCGAAGCGCGCGGTGCCCGTCACCTTGGCGGGAACGTCGAGCCGGGGCAGGGAGCGGCCCAGCAGGCGGAAGTCCCCCGGCTGCTTGAGCCGCGGCTTGCCCGAGGGCCGCTGGCGGGCGGCGTTCGCCGCCAGCTCGCCGTAGGTCGCGGTGCGGCCGGTCTGCGGGTCCGTGACGACGCTGTCGGCCGTCATGAGCCGGGCCGCCGGCACGGACCAGCGCTCCGCCGCGGCGGCGACCAGCATCTCCCTTGCCTCGGCCCCCGCCTGGCGCAGCGTGTCCCAGGCATCGATCGTGCTGGAGCTGCTGATGGTCAGCGACATGCCGAGCTGGTGGAAGGCTTCGCGGATCAGCCCGGTGCCGGTCCGCGCCCAGAACCTTCCTTCGGTCGGCCCGAGGGGCTCGCCGCGCAGGAGGATGCCGAAATTGAAGTAGTCCTTGTCGACGGGGGTGAACTCGTAGCTGACCTGCCGCCAGTCCGCGTCCAGCTCCTCCGCCAGCAGCATGGGCAGCGAGGTGGTCACCCCCTGCCCCATCTCCGCCCGGTGCACGCCGCACACGATGCGGCCGTCCGTGCCGATCCGGAGCCACGCATTCAGGGCCGTCTCACCCGCGCCGCCGCCCGCCGCGAACTTCGCCAGGGCGTCGCCGTCGTCGAGTCGGCGACGCACGTAGACGAGGCCCAGGCCGCCGCCCACGACGAGGCCCGAGAGAATGCCGGTGCGGATCAGTTGCCGGCGCGTCAGTGCCATGGGCAGCGTCCCGGGGAAGTGGCGTGAGTATACTCACGGGAATTCGGGCAACAGACGGCTCTTCGATGCCAACGGTCAGGTCGATGCGCACTCGCCTCGCGGGCATCGCCGCCTGCTGCCTCGCCATCGCCAGTTGCACGCGCCCGCTGCCCGACGCGGACGTCATCATCGTCGGCGCCGGCATCGCCGGCCTGTCGGCGGCCCTGGAGGCCGGGGCGAGTGGCGGCCGCGTGCTGGTGATCGACGCGAACTCGGTGGGCGGCGGGCACGCGGTCAAGGCCGGCGGCTTTGCGCTGGTCGGCACGCCACTCCAGGAGAAGAAGGGCTACCGGGACAGCCCGGAGATCGCCGAGCGGGACCTGCTGGCCTGGGGCGAGGACGCGGACCCCGCGTGGGTGCGCCGCTACGTCCGGGCCTCCCGGCCCGAGGTCCACGACTGGCTGACGGCCTTCGGCGTGCGCTGGGGCTTCATACTGGACACCCCCGAGCACTCGGTGCCGCGCTTCCATTTCGCCAGCGGCTCGGCGCTGAACGTGGTGGTGCCACTGATGCGGGCGGCCTACGCCCAGCCGAACCTGGACTTCCGCTGGAACACCGAGGCAGTCGCCCTGCTCCGCACCGGCAGCGCCGTGACGGGCGTCCGGGTGCGGGACCTGCGCTCGGGGATGACGAGCGAGCTGCGGGCGCCCGCCGTCATCATCGCCACGGGCGGCTGGCAGAGCGACCTGGATTTCGTCCGGCGGAACTGGCGGAGCGACGTGCCGGCGCCGGCACGGCTCTATGCGGGCGCCGGCTACTTCGCCACGGGTTCCGGCATCCAGCTCGGCACGGAGGCCGGCGCGGCCACCACCCGCATGGACCACCAGGTGACCTTCACCACCGGCCTGCCCGACCCCCGGGACCCGACCGGCAGCCGGGCGCTCCTCTCCCAGAACCCCTCGGCCATCTGGGTGAACAGCAGCGGCCGGCGCTTCATCAGCGAGACGGCGCCCAGCAAGGACGCGGACGACACGGTGCTGAAGCTCAAGCCGGCCACCCACTGGCTGATCTTCGACGCGGACGGCCTGAAGACCCTGCGGGTCCGGGACGGGGTGTGGCTGGGGAACCCGGCGGGCATCGAGCCGCTCAAGGCCCTCGGCCTGATCCGCCAGGCCGGGTCCATCGCGGCGCTGGCCAAGGCCGTCGGGCTGCCCGCGCCAGCCCTGCAGGCAACGGTGGACCGGTGGAACGCCGCCGTGCGCGCCGGGAACGACGCGGACTTCGGCCGCTTCACGCCCGGGAAGCCGGACGCGACCGCCCGCGAGCTCGGCAAGGCGCCCTTCTACGCCATGCAGCTCTTCCCCATGACCCGCAAGAGCATGGGCGGCCTCGCCATCGACGCGGACACGCGGGTGGTGGATGCAGGAGGCCGGCCGATTCCGGGCCTCTACGCCGCGGGCGAAGTCACCGGCGTCGCCGGCATCAACGGCAGCTACGGCGGCGAAGGCACCTTCCTGGGCCCGTCCGTCTACCTCGGCCGCCTCGCCGGCCGCGCCGTCACCAGTAGGAGCGGCTTGAGCCGCGACCCCCAACCTGTAGCCGCACCCGCGAAAATTTCCATCTCCAACGACCCCACCTACCGCGCCCGCGCCCTGACCGTCGCACCCGAAGCGCTCCCCGCCCTGCTCGACGCGCACCGCCCCGGCTACTGGCACTTCGAGGTCGCCCACCGCACCGTGCAGGAACGTGGGCTGGACTGCACCGCCTGCCACACCCCTGACTGGCCCACCCGGGCGGCCGCGTCGGCGGGCCAGAAACAAGTGCAGCTCAATTCCTGCGGCACCTGCCACTAGCTCAGATTCCGAAAGGCCAGGATCACCCCATGACCGACCCCGACCGGGACGAGGAAGCCGGCTACCCGGACCCGCGCTACGCCTGGTACGTCGTGAGCGTGCTCACGGTCGCCTACCTGCTCTCGTTCCTGGACCGGCAGATCCTCGCCCTGCTGGTCGAGCCGATCCGCAGGGACCTGGAGATCTCCGACTTCCAGGTCAGCCTGCTCGGCAACCTGGCCTTCGGCATCTTCTACACGCTCCTCGGCCTGCCGCTGGGCCGGGCGGCCGACCGGTTCAGCCGGCGGGGCATCATCGCGGCCGGCGTGACCATCTGGTGCCTCATGACCGCCGCCTGCGGCCTGGCCCGCAACTTCGTGCAGCTCTTCATCGCCCGGGTCGGCGTGGGCGTCGGCGAGGCGGCCCTGAATCCGGCGGCGCTGTCCATGATCAGCGACTACTTCCCGCGCCGGACCCGCGGCCGCGCCCTCACCTTCTACAACATGGGCATCTCGCTGGGGGTCGGCGTGGCCCTGATCTTCGGCGGCCAGGTGATCGCCTGGGTGGCCTCGGCGCCGCCGGTGTCGGTCCCGGGCATCGGCGAACTGCGCAGCTGGCAGACCGTGTTCATCCTGGTGGGCCTCCCGGGCCTGCTGATCGCCCTGCTGATGCTGACCGTGCGGGAGCCGGTCCGCCGGGACCGGCTGCAGGTCCGGCAGGCCGATGGCACGGTGAGCGAGGACCTGTCGATCGGCGCCACCGTGGCGTACCTGCGCCAGCGGTGGCGCACCTATCTCACGCACTTCATCGGCATGACGGTGGTCACGATCCAGGGCTACAGCTACTTCTTCTGGGTGCCCAGCCTGTTCCGGCGGACCTGGGACTGGACCATCCCCGAGATCAGCCTGGCCTACGGGATCGTGACGATCATCGGCGGCCCGCTGGGCATCGTCCTCGGCGGTTGGATCGCCGACCGCCTCCATCGCCGCGGCTACAAGGACGCGCTGATGCGCACCTGCCTCGGCGGCGCCTGGCTGCTCCTGATCCCGGGCTCGGTGCTCACGCCGGTCATGCCCAATGCGCAGCTGGCGCTGCTCATGCTGGTGCCCGTGTCCATCGGCGGCGCCATGGTGACGGCCACCGGGGCCGCGGCCTTGCAGATGATCACCCCGAACCAGCTGCGCGCCCAGACCACGGCGCTCTACTACTTCGTCATCAACATCTTCGGGCTTCTGGGGCCGACGGCCGTCGCCTCCGTCACCGACTTCGGCTTCGGCGACGACAACGCGCTGCGCTGGTCACTGGCCATCGTCTGCGGCATCGCCAGTGTGATTGGCCTGGCGTTCCTGACGGCGCACCTGCCCTATTACCGCAACAGTGTGCGGGAGGCCGAGGGTTGGTCCGGATCCGGCAAGCCGTCTGACGCACTGACTTAGCCCGGGTCATCGCCCGGTGGCGCTAGAGGAACGGGGCAGGATTATGTTCAGCCCGCTGTTTGACGGTGGCAGCAGGGGAGTAGATTCGCCTCCTCAGACTTGCCCATCCAACTTTCGCACGGACAGTTCAGCATCGCGGCGAATGGGGCCAACGAGGATCAGCCATGAGAATTGAACGCATGTCGTTTCTGCACGTTCGGCTAGCACTCACCGCGGTGTGCCTCCTGGCCGGCACTCGCGTCATCGCCGCACCGGTCGCATTGGCCGTGAGCACCAGCAACAACGGGCTCTACGACATCTACAGCGTCCCTTTCGATGGCCCCCTCGTCGCGTGCGGCAGCGGCTCCTCGAATTACTGTACGTTCTTCGGTGGCGACCCGGCCAGCGCCGATCGGGCCATCAACCAGGCGCCAGTGCCCAGCGGATTGGTCGCCATGACCCCGGGAGGGATCGGGCCGGACGACATCCCCGTGGCACCAACCCCTCTTCCCGGATCGTTCCTGGACCTCACGTTGAACAGTGGCAATACCCAGCTCACGCTTGGTACAAGTTCCATTACGTTCGCGCCGCTGAGTCTCTGCATGGGTGAGCCCAGCTGCAGCAGCCTCAACGTCAGCGCTGTCGGCGCGGGAATGGTGCTCGGCCCGCCGGGAGCGCCGAATCCCGGGCCCCTGACGCCCGCAGGCGGCGGAAGCACCGGCGCGACCGTTGCGGTCGATGCCAATGGCAGGGCCGTTTTTCAGGTGCAAACCGGCAATTTCGTCAATGTCGACTTCAGCCGACTCTCCCAGGTAGTCACCACGTGCACCGGGTCAATGTGCGCGCTCGTGACGTTCGATGTCCTGAGTTTCGACATGGTTCGCTACGTGCTGGAAATCGACTACGACCCTACGTTCACCTCATTCACCGGCAAGTTCATCGGCCAGACGCCGAACAACTCGCTCCTCTTCGCGAACCTGGATTCGGTGGCCATACCCGTTCCTGCGACGGCCTGGCTGCTCGGACCCGCCTTTGGTCTGCTCGGCATGTTCAGGCGCAAACGCGCCCGGTGACCGGGTATTCCAGCTAGAACCTCCGCAGCCACCGGGCAGAAACCCGCCGGAATCCATTGAGGCCCCGGGGGTTCCCCGACCGCTGCCGCAGGGTAGCCTATAGCCTTCGGATGCCCCGCCGTCAGTGCTGATGAATGACCAGCGGCACGCCAGTCAACCCCATGTGCCGGTCGGTTGACCAGCAGGATCTCACGCGACGCGCCGTCATCAACTGCAGCCCCACCGCATCGGCCAGCGTCAGCGACTGATCGGCGAAGCGCCTGAGGAGCAGAGTCGCGGCCGCCTGCTCCCTCAGACCCACGCCGGTGACCTTCAGCGGCCGGATTGCCTCCACCATGGAGAGGAACTGGAGCGCCCTGGCCGGATCGAAGCGGCGCAGGAACCAGCCGTGGCCCTCGGCAACTACCAGTGTGGTCGTCACGAGCGGCGGCGGTTGCGCGAACAGGCGCCGAAAGAGGGCGTGATGGGAATCGGAGCCGTCGGCGAAGGCAATCAACGCTGCGGTATCGACGTACGCCTCAGTCCTTTCGGCCATACACCACGTCGTCGATCTGCTGGCTGGAGTCCGGATTCCCGGAACTGACTATTCCGGCAAAGCGCATCCACGGCGGTTCGTCGCCCGGCGGGACCAGGTTGCGGAGCGACCGCCGAAGCAGTTCAGCGAGCGAGATACCCAGGCGCTCTGCCTCGCGCTTGGCGGCCTCGTACTCCTGCTCCGAAAGGCTGATCTGGGTGCGGATCATGGTGATAACACTCTTACTCCGACTGTTATCATACTGCAGGTGCCGGGTCATTGTCGACCGGCGAATCCAGCGCGTTTCCGCAGAAACGTGGCGTACGCATCACCCAAACGCCCGCCGGACCACCTCCTCGGCAGCCCCGCGCACGTCCCACAGGGCCCGCGCCGCGGTGAGCTGGCTCCCGGCCCGCACCTGGTTGTGGGCGCTCCGGCTCGGGTAGCGCTGCGCATCCCAGCCGAAGTAGCACTCCCTTAGCGCGTCGGCGCAGAAGCGCGCGGCGAGCTCCACGTAGATCGTGAGGGTGCCGGGCACGATGGCCGCCGATTCCTCCGGCGTGATCCAGCCCTTCGCACCTGCCGCGTAGCCGTCGACCGCGGCGGTGAACAGGTCGAGGGCGAAAGCCGAGCGCGGGCTGTCCTCCCCCTTCGGGTTGCACCAGGAGCGGAAGGCGTCACCGAGCTCCAGGGGCAGCGGCATGCGGCCCAGGGTGTCCAGGTCGATGAAGCAGAGCGCCCGGCCGGTGGCTACGTCGAACAGGAGGTTGTTGATCTTGGGATCGCCGTGGACGATCCGGTCGGGCAGCACGGGCAGTGGCGGCAGCGCGTCCGCCAGCTGCAGGATCTCCGCGGCCAGCGGCCCGATCGCCGCGATGTCCCGGTGAGCCGCATGATCGACGAGTGACTGGCGCAGGATACCCAGGTGCCGTGCCGTGTCGTGGACGCCCAGGCGCTGGTTGCGGAACTCGTGCCGGAGATCGGCCAGTGCCCGGTGGAAGCGGGCCAGCAATTGGCCAGCCTCGCGCGCCTCCCCGGCGCTCTCGAGCCGTTCATGGCTCACCCCGTCGATGTGGGTCATCAGCCGGAAGGCGCCGCCGGCCTCGTCCACCCACAGCCGGCCGTCCACCGTGGGCAGCAGCTCGGGCGCGACCAGGCCCCGGGCCCGGAGGTGCGCCGTGACGATCCGGATGTCCTCGTTGATGGCCGCCGGGAAGATCGGGTTGAGCTGCTGC
The DNA here is from genome assembly GCA_016789845.1 of Chromatiales bacterium. Taxonomy (GTDB): domain Bacteria; phylum Pseudomonadota; class Gammaproteobacteria; order Steroidobacterales; genus SHZI01. Next base: position 18,402 of record JAEUQA010000021.1, on the reverse strand, counting down.
AGGACATAACGGCCGGGACCCGCTGACACCAGCCAGGTCCCGTTGATCAGGCCGCTGCCGAGCGGCGAGACGGTGGCACCCTCCAGGTTCCAGGCGCTGAGGACAGTTTTCGGGACTTCAAGGCCTTGCATGCACCGGATTCTGACGTCAGACTTTTCAAATGGATACAGCAACCGAAACTGGCGCTCCTTCCCTGAACTTCTCCAGTTCCGCCGCCGCCAAGGTGGCCGAGCTGATCGCGGAGGAAGGCAACCCCAACCTCAAGCTCCGGGTCTTCATCTCGGGCGGCGGCTGCTCAGGCTTCCAGTACGGCTTCACCTTCGACGAGAAGCTGGAGGACGGCGACACCCAGGTGCGCAACGAAGGCGTCACCCTGCTCATCGACCCCATGAGCATCCAGTACCTGGCGGGCGCCGAGATCGACTACAAGAACGACCTGGAGGGCGCGCGCTTCGTCATCCGGAACCCGAACGCGGCCACCACCTGTGGCTGCGGCTCCAGCTTCTCCGTATGAACCCCGAAGTCCGCGACGCGATCGAAGGCCTCCTCCGCGACCACCGGGTCGTGCTGTTCATGAAGGGCAACCGGGCCCAGCCACAGTGCGGCTTCTCCGCGAAGACCGTCGCCGCGCTCGACATGGTGCTGCCCGACTACGTGGCCATCGACGTGCTGCAGAACCCGGACATCCGCGAGGGCATCAAGGTCTACGGCAACTGGCCGACGGTGCCCCAGCTGTACGTGGACGGCGAGCTGATCGGCGGCAGCGACATCGTGACGGAGATGTTCGACTCCGGCGAGCTGGGCAGCGTGCTGGGCCTGGCGGAGCCCACCGGCCAGCCGCCGCGGATCGAGATCGAGCCGGCCGCGGCGGAGATCATGGCCAACGCGCTCAGGGACCGGCCCGGTGACGTCATCCACCTCAAGATCAACGCCGGCTTCGAGCATTCCCTGTCGCTCGGTCCGCCCCGCGCGGGCAGCCTCGACGTGACGAGCGGCCCGGTGACGCTGCAGGTGGACCGGTGGAGCGCGGCGCGGGCCGACGGCCTGAAGATCCGCGTGCGGGAAAGCCTGCAGGGCCAGGGCTTCAGCTTCGACAACCCGAACGCGCCGCCGCCCGTGAAGCAGATGTCCGTGCAGGAACTCCGGACAGCCCTCGACCGGGGCGACAAGCTCTGGCTCTTCGACGTGCGGGGCGATGACGAGCGGGCCATCGCTTCCCTGCCGGCCGCGAAGCCCTGGGACGAGGCCGCCATCAAGCTGATCGACGGCCTGCCCGCCGACGCGCCCATCGTCTTCCACTGCCACCGGGGCGGCCGCAGCCAGGCCGTTGCCGAGCGCTACCGCCGCAAGGGCTACACCAACCTGCACAACCTGGCCGGCGGCATCGACGCCTGGGCCCGGGAAATCGACCGGGAAATCCCCACCTACTAGCTGGCGAGGTCGTCCAGCACCAGCACCGCCGGCGGCTTGCCGTCGCTGGCCTCGTCCACCCGCACCGCGTCCCGGAGGATCACCGTGTGCACGGTACCGGGCGTCGCCGCTACATTCTCGCTGGCCAGCACCGTCTTGGTGCCGGCCGTGGTGAAGGTAATCGTGTAGGCCTTCGGGGTGAAGCCCAGGTGGCCGGTGACCGTGCCCAGCCCCAGGTTCCGGAACGTCGGGTCCACCGAGTTGATGTCGGTGCCCGCTTCCACGATGTAGACGTCCACGATGCCGCTGGAAGGGGATGCGTCGAGTAGCCTCAGCTTGCCCTCGGTGAACACGGAACGGATGTCGTCTGGCGCCACCTGGCCGGTGATGGTGGCCAGCAGGCCGTTGGCAAACAGGGTGGCGCGCTGCCCCGCAAGCAGGTCCCGGGTGAAGGCGAAGAGCGGCGTCGCCGGACTGGGATCGGAGGTCTTCACGCCCCGTATGGCATAGCGCTCCGGCGGCACGCTGACGTAACCCGTGTTGCCAAGGTAGGTCAGCCCGCCGGCAAAGGTTTCCTCGGGAGTCGCGGTGACGGACGGGTCGCCCACCACGTCCAGGGCCGGGGCATCCGGCGAGACGTGCACCACCCGCAGGGCGGACCCGGAGCCGGCGTCCAGTACCTCGAACGTTTCGAAACGGTTGTTGATGACCAGCGAGACCGGTGAAGTCCCGGCAGCCGTGTTCTGCACCAGGACGATCAGGAGGTCGCCCCGGCTGCCGAAGCCGGGCAGCAGGCCCGAATCGAACAGCACCGTGGCCGGATCGCCCACCGGCGTCACGCGGATGCGGTAGGGGCCGGACGGGACGAGCTGGCGGGCCGCCGGGTCCTGGCCATAGGTGACCTGGTCGATGGGCACGGCTGCCAGGAGGTCGTCATCCTGGCCGGTCAGGTAGACGTCCACGGTGGGCGTGTCCGGGGCGGCGTGGACGAACTGCAGGCGGGTGTTGTCGGCGGGAATCTCCTCGATGGGATTCTCGACAATCAGCGACTGGACGGTCTTGGGGCCGGGATCCCCCGCCTTGCCGATGGCGAGCACGGTGAACTCGCTCCCGGCCGCGAGCGGGACCGTCCTGTCGACGAGGAGGAGGTTGCCGCCGGGCACGATCGCCTGGATCCCGAACCGGTAGTCCCGGGGAGTGACGAAGAAGAACCCGGTGCCACCCTTGTAATTCACGCCGGACCGGAGGGGAACCCCGTCCACGAGGATGTTCACGGGGGGCGAATCCGGCGACGCGTGGATCACGCGAAAGGCCAGCTCGTTGTCGATGTCGCCCCCGCCGCCGCAACTGGCAAGGAACAGGCTCAAGGCCAGCAGGGCGGCCAGCCGGACGGTCCGGGGGAAACGGGTCATGGAATCTACCTTTGCAGGAACAGCCCGACCTGGTGCGCGAGCAGCGTGCCCATGCGCGGGTCGTCATTGGGGGGGCGCCACATGTCCCAGGTGCCCCGATACTGGCCCTGGACGGGACCGGCATCGCTTGGGGCGCCGGCGGCGGGGTCGTAACCGAGATGGCCCCAGGCCGGAATGTCGAAGGCCAGCGAGGGATCGGTGTCTTCGAGGGGCCGGTCGAGGGGCGCCTGCCGCGGCGGCGGGTACGGGCGATTGTCGCCACAACCGCCCAGCGTGAGGCAGCAGGGGCCCACCACCGGCCCGGAAGACGGGGCAGGCTCGATCCGGCACTGGGTCTCGACCCACACGCCCCAGTAGTCGGCAAAGGGCGTGCCGGTTTCCGGGTAGAGCCGGCGTTGCAGGCGCTTCGCGTGGAGCCAGCTCCCCGAACCGATCTCCTTCGCGATCTGGTTCGGGACCTCGACGAGATTCAGCGCGCTGTCGATGACGATCTGGGAAAAAATCACCACGATGTGCCCGACCCCCCTCTGGCGCAGCAGGTCGAGGGCATCCCAGTACCGGTAGCTGTGATCACCACCGGGAAGCTGCTTGTTGCTCTCGTAGAGCCAGGCGCCACCCAGGTCCTCGCCCCGCATGGCCCGGGTGCGCTCCAGGTTGCTGCGCACCGGCCCGCCGAGCCGGATGGCCGGATTGGGCTGGCGAATCCCCATCCAGGAACCGAGGATGTTGTCGGGCTTGATGGCGGGGTAGCGCCGGAGCAGCTCCTGCTTGATCAGCGCGTCCAGCACGAGGGTGTCGTCGATCTTCGGGTCGTAGGTCTCGTTGCCGTCCCGGGTGGCGTGGTTGATGAAGAGCACCGCGGTGTCCGCCGGCCGCACCCCGGGATTGAACGCCGCGACGATCCCGTCCACGTGCATGGCCACCAGCCGCGGGTCCTCGACCACCGGATTCGGGCGGCCCTCCAGGGGCACCCGCGAATCAGCCTTTGGCGGTCCGAGCGCGCGGGTCCAGTTCGGCGGGTCCGACGGGTAACTGTCGCGCATCAGGTCGGTCGGGTCATTGACCCAGCGCACGGGTACCGCCGTGCCGTGCCGCTGGTTCCAGTCGGCGACGACGCGGCGGGTCATGCTGACCACGTCGTAGGTCTTCCAGAAACGGGTGCCGCCCACCGTCATGTCCACCATGACGATTTCCTCCGCGCCCTGCTTCAGCAGGCGCTCGGCGGGGCCATCCACGTTGTAGCGCTCCGGGTTGCAGCCCGGCCACGGGCCCCCGTCAGCGGCGCTGCCGCAATAGGTCAGGCGGCTGCCGTTGGGGACCTTGGGCTCATAGAGGTAGCGGGGCCAGGGGAGGCGGTTCGTCTGCTCCTGGGTGCCGATCCACTGGGCGATGTCGGCGACGAAGCGGATGTTCTGCTGCCGCCCTTCCCGCTTCAGCGCCCGCTCCATCCGGGCGAACTGCCTGTCGGTGAGCGCCGGCGCCGGGTCACGGCCGCCGATTCGCGACTGGGCGAACTGGTACTTCCTGAGCTGGGTGGCGGCGTTCGCGTAGCTCTGGCTGTCGCCGGACTTCACCACCGTGGGCCAGGCGGAGGCATTCCAGATCAGGCTCTTGAAGATGACGTTGTTCGGGTCGTACTGGAAGAACTGGAGGGTGCTGTCGAAGGTGTTCGCCACGTCCTGGTCCTCGGAGCCCCCGTGGACCACGAACAGCACGCCGACGGTCCGGGGCTTCTCGCGCGCGGCGACCGGAGTCGCCGCCACGGCCAGGCTGAGCAGGAGGAGTGTGACGGCGCGCATCGCCGGCATTATAGCGGCGGAAAGTCGATCACCACGGCGCCGTTCAGCGCCTGCAGCAGGGCCGGATCGCGCCGGTACCGGTCCGGCAGGAAGCGCACCCGGCCCTCCCCGTCCAGCTCGGCGGTCCAGTAGAGGATGAGCACGGGCCAGGGCTTCGGCAGGCGGACGGTACGGGTCTTGCCCTCGGCGATGGCGGCCTCGAGGGTGTCGCGGTTCCAGCGCACGGGGTCACCCAGCACGATCTCCGCCAGGGAGAGCGGATCCTCCACGCGGATGCAGCCGGAGCTGAAATTCCGTTCCGGCTGCTCGAAGAGATTGCGGCTGGGCGTGTCGTGGAGATACACCGAGTGGGAGTTGGGCAGCATGAACTTGATGCGCCCGAGGGCGTTCCGGGGGCCGGGTTCCTGCCGGAAGACATAGGGCGGGCGATTGCCCACCGCCTGCCAGTCGATGGTCGCGGGGTTCAGCGCCCGGCCACTCCGGTCCAGGACGCTGATGTTCTCCCGGCCCAGGTAGCCGGGATCCCGCCGGAGCTTGGGCAGCAGGTCCTCCCGGAGGATCGTGGGGGGCACGGTCCAGGTTGGATTCAGGTCGATGTAGGTCATGGAGCCCTTGAAGATCGGCGTCTCGCGGGTCTGCTTGCCCACCACGGCCCGGCGCCGCCAGAACGGCGCTCCGTTGCGCGCGGCGAACACCTCGTAACCCGCCACGTTGACCACGATCACCTCGCCGGCCGTGTCTTCCAGCACCCAGCGGGCCCGCTCCAGGCTCAGGCGCAACTGGTCGATGCGGGCGCTGACGGGCACGTTCATCGCCTCCCGGGTCCGGTTGCCGAGCACGCCGTCGGCGGCCAGATTGTGGCGCTCCTGGAAGCGGCGCACGCCGGCCACCAGGTCGTCGTCATAGACGTCGGTGGCCAGCGTGTCCCGGGGCAGGTCGCCACTGACGGTCAGCCGCTCTCGCAGCACTTCAAGCCGCGGGTCTGCGTCGCCGGGCCTGAGCGTGGGCCCCTCGGGCAACTCGGGCCAGCCGCCGGCGGCGGCCAGGGACCGGTACTCCGCCAGCCTGTCCTGCAGCGTCCGGTACAGCGGGGCCCGGTCCAGCCACTGGCCCAGGAACCCCGCCAGGGAGGGTGCCTCGACGGCCGCCGCCAGGGTCCCGAGCGGGTCCTGGCCGGGCCGGAACTGGCGGGTGAAGTTCCAGGCCGGCTCCATGCGCTGCGGGTTCACCTTGCCGAAGCGCTGGTGGTAACCGAAGCGGATCAGGCTTTCCGTGAGCAGCAGGTCCAGGCTGGCGGCCAGGGCCGGATCGTCGCTGCGCAGCGCCCGCTGCCCCAGGGCCGTGATCTGGGGCAGGTAGTAGTCGCTGCTGTCGAGCCCGTGGGCCTCGGCCGTGGCGAGTAGCTTCAGCAGTTCGTCGATGCGCGCCGGCTTCGTCCATACCGGAACGTAGCTCCGCGCCGCGTAGAAATCGGGCAGCAGGCTGCCGGAGGCCAGCGCGAGTCCCTGGACGTAGAGGCCGCCGCTCGCGCGGAGCTGGCTCGTCTGGATGGCAATCTGCTGCTGCACTGCCGCTGCGGGCGGGGCTGCCAGCGCATCCCGCGCCAGCGCCGCGCCCAGCAGCAACAGCAGCACCGCACCCGGCTGTCGCCCGGCCCTTTGCATATTCCGCTGCCCCTGTATCCCGTGGCCTGCGTCAAGGATTTCCGTTTTCGTGGCCTTCCGGGGTTGCCCGGGACCCCGGCGTTGGGGAGAATCCCCCCATGCTCCCCCGTCGTCGCTTCCTCCGGTCCGCCCTGCTGCTGGCACCGATGGCCGTCCTGCCGGTTGCCTGGCCGGAAGTCGCGCGGGCCGCCCTGTCGCCCGCCGCCGCAACTGGCCCGCGCCGGCTCGCCTTTTATCACACGCACACGAGCGAGACACTGGATATCGTCTACAGCGAGAATGGCAGTTACGTGCCGGATGCCCTCGCCGAGATCCAGCACCTCTTCCGCGACTTCCGCACGGGCGACATCCACCGCATCGACCCCGCGCTCCTCGACATCCTCCACGACGTGAAACAGGCGACTGGTGGCCGGCGCCACTACGAGATCATTTCCGCCTATCGCTCGCCCGTCACCAACCACATGCTCGCCGCCCGGAGCGGTGGCGTGGCGGACCGCAGCCTGCACCTGCAGGGCCAGGCCATCGACGTCCGCCTGCCCGGCGTGAGGACCGCCGACCTGCGTCGCGCGGCGCTCCAGCGCGCCGGTGGCGGCGTCGGCTACTACCCCGGGTCCGATTTCGTCCACATGGACACCGGCCGCGTCCGCAGCTGGTAGTGCCGTGCCGGAGGCGCGCTAGACTGGCGCCCATGCGCCACCGTATCTGCCAGACCCTCCTCTTCGTCTGCGTCGCGTCCCTGCCCCTGCCGGGAGTGGCGGGCGAGTGCCGGTCGCTGCTGCATCCCCTGCTTCTCCAGGCCGAGCCGGCCACCGCCGACATCGCAACGGTCCGCACCCTGTGCGCCAGGGAGGCCGATCAGGGCGATGCCGACGCCACCTACCAGCTGGCCCTCTTCTCCCTCGGGCTCGGGGGCAACTGGCACCCGGATGAAGCGGTGCCCCTGATCCGCTCCGCCGCGGACCAGGGCGTCACCGAGGCCCAGTACTGGCTGGCCTGGCAATCGGAATCAGGCCCCGCCCTGCCCCACGACCCCGCGGTGGCCCTGTCCTGGTACGAGAAGGCCGCGGCCGGCCGGCACCGGCTTGCGCTGCAGCGGCTGGCCGAGGCCTCGGAGCGTGGCGAGCTGGGCCTGCCGGTCGACCCGCGGAAAGCCCTGGAGTACCGCGCGCAAATCCGCCGCTGCGACGAGGAAAACGCCCGCGCCAGCCGCTGAACTTCCGGCCCTCGTGGCCACCGGGCCACGAACGTGTGACACAGGTCGCTCAATTTGTCGCCGCCCGTGCCGATCCCAGTACTGATCGGGTTTTTGGACGTCCATCGGCATGGGCTGGCCGGAGTCAGTGACTTACCTGTTGCTCGTGGTGCTGGGCTACGCCCTGACGCGGATCGTCGACCTTGCCATCGACTGGCAACGCCACCGGCTGCAGTCCGGCACCGCTGGCAGCGGCGAGCTCCAGCTCTCCGCCACGGCCCGGCAACGGCTCATGGAGCGGCACGCGGTCTACACGCGCTTCCGCAAGTGCGTCAACGACGCCGTCGAGGCTGCCGTGAACACCGGGTCCGGGAGCTACGGGATGCTCTACCAGATCCGCGACGCCTACGGCGACCTGCTGCGCAACGCGCCCACCGGCGTCACCCAGGCCGCTGACAGCGTGATCCGCTGCGTGACCCTGCTGGTCAACCTGGGGCCGTCGGACCAGCGCTACGCCATGTTCACCCGCGCACTGAAGCTGTTCGACGACGAATGCGAGTGCGACCAGGGGCTGAAGCTGACGGCCCCCGGCCCGCACCACCTGGAGTACTCGGTGCTGGGCGGTGACGTGGCCGCAGCAATGGCCTCACGGACGCCGGAGGCCCCGGCGACGACGGCCGGTGCGGCTACGGAGCAGCCGACTGCACGGACAGAAAACGGCTCGGGGTCGGTCCGCGCCCCGACGTGACCCAGCCCTGCACGCGCGGCGCCACCAGGTAGCGCCGCACGTAGTCGTAGATGGGGATGATCGGCGCGTCGAGTATCAGGATCGTCTCGGCCCGCTCCAGCAGCTTCCGGCGGGCCGCCGGATCGGCCGTCACGTTGGACTCCTGCAGCAGGCGGTCGTACTCCGGATTCTGGTAGCCGACGTAGTTGTTGGTGTTGTCGCCCGCGTAGAGCTGCAGCAGGGCAACCGGGTCGTCGAAGCTCGCGAAATAGCTCCACCGCGCCACATCGAAGGCGCCGGTGCGGATCTGCCGGTTGAGTTGCCCGAAGTCCACGTTCACGGGCTGGGCCTTCGCGCCCACGGCCTGCCACATGGCGGCCAGCGCCACGGCAATCTTGCGGTTCTCCTCGTTCGTGTCGTAGACGTACTCGAAGGTCAGCGGCTTGCCAGGACCGAAGCCCGCAGCGGCCAGCAACCGCCGGGCCTCCGCCTGGCGCTGGGCCATGGACTGGCTTTCCTCCGGCAGCCGGATCCCGTCGTAGTTGCTGAAGTCGGGACCCACGAAGGAAACGGTCGGCTTGACGCCCGTGCGCAGCAGCTTGCCCGTGAGGCCCTCCCGGTCCACCGCCAGCGCCAGCGCCCGGCGGACCCGCGCATCCGCGAGCTGGGGCTTGCGGAGATTCAGCACCAGGAAGTAGACGCCCTGGCTCGGCGCGATCTTGAGCGCGTCGGGCATCTCCTTCCGCAGCCGGTCGATCTCGTCCGGCGGGAAGTTGAGGATCTGGTCGAGCTCCCCGGCGCGGAAGCGCCGCAACGAGGTGGCCAGGTCCTGGGTCGGGTACCACTCCACCTCGTCAGTGCGGACGGTGGCGGCAGCGTGATAGCGCGGATTCCTGCGCAGCTTCGTCATGGTCTGCGGAATCCGTTCGACGAGGGTATAGGGGCCGTTGGTCACCATGTGCTCCGGGCGGGTCCAGTCCCTGCCGTGCTTCTCGATGACGTGCCGCGGCGTGGGCGCCGCATTGAGGTTGCCCACCAGGTCGAGAAAGTACGGCGCGGGCGACGAGAGGCGGAAGACGACGGTGCGCGGGTCCGGTGCGCTCACCCCCAGCTTCTCGGGCGGGAGCTTGCCGGTCACGATGTCGCGGGCATTCTCGACCAGGTAGAACTGCCCGGCGATGGGGGCCGCGACCTCGGGCGTCACCACCCGCCGGTAGCTGTAGACGAAATCCTCCGCGGTCAGCGGCGCGCCGTCGGACCACTGGAGACCCGGGCGCAGCCTGAAGGTATAGGTGAGGCCATCCGGGCTGACCGTCCAGCTCTCGGCGGAACCGGGGATCGGCTTCAGCGCCGCGTCCTTGCCGAGGAGGCCCTCGAACAGGTCGTTGATGATCGGTGCCGACAGGGTGCCGGCGGCCACGACGGGATCGAGGGTGGGCGCATCGGCCGCCGTGCCGCGGCGGAGCACGGTGCCCGCGCCGGCGCTGGTTGCCGCCACGATCAGTAGCAGCAGGAGCGCCATCAGGCGCGATCCCATGCAACTCGCGCCTAGAGGCGCTCCTGCGTTCCGCATCATCACTCCACCGACAGGAAGCGCGAGGGCGGCGTGCCGATGGCGCCGTCCCACCAGCCCTTCACGCGGGGCGCCACGAGGGCCTTGCCCTGGTAGTAGTAGATCGGGATCACGGGCTGTTCGGCGCCGAGCAGCGTCTCCGCGTCCTGCAACAGGCGGGTCCGGGTCACGCCGTCGGCGGCGGTTTCCGGCGCCGAATTGGACTGCATGAGCAGCTGGTCGTACCGGGGATTCGACCAGCCGGCCCAGTTGGTGGGCGACTGGCTGCCGAACTGCTGCAGGAAGGCCATGGGATCGTCGTAGAGCGAGAAAGTGGATGAGCGGACCACGGCGTAGTTCCTCGTCCGCAGCGCGCCCAGCAGCGCGCCGAACTCCACGTTGCTGATCTCGGCGCGCACGCCGACGGCCTGCCACATGGCCCCGATGGCCACCATGATCTTGCGGTTCTCCTCCTGGGTGTCGTAGACGAGCGGCAGGGTGAGGGGATTGTCCGGGCCGTAGCCCGCCTCATCCAGCAGCCGGCGCGCCTCGGCCACCCGCTTCGCGGCGGGCAGGGCCTCTTCCGCCGTCGCCAGCCCGGGATAGCCGCCGATGCCCGGGCTCACGAAGGACCAGGCGGGGCGCACGCCGGTCTTCAGCAACTGGTTGGCGATGGCGTCCCGGTCGATGGCGAGCGACAGCGCCCGCCGCACCCGGACGTCATCGAGGGGCTTGCGGGCCACGTTCAGCACCAGCAGGTAGGTGGCGTGGATCGGCCCCGTGTGGAGCGCCTCCGGCTGGTTCTCCCGGATCCAGCCCAGGTCGTCCGGCGCCACGTTGAGGACGACGTCCATCTCACCGGCACGGAAGCGGCGGAAGGCGGCGCCCAGGTCCTGGGTGGGGTGCCAGTACACCTCGTCGATGCGCACCGACTTCGCGTCACGATAGCGGGGATTCTTCACGAGCTTCACGTAGCTCTGCGGGACGCGCTCGGCCAGCACGTAGGGGCCGTTGCTCACCAGCGAGCCCGGCCGCGTCCAGTCCCGGCCCAGCTTTTCGATGACGTGGCGCGGAACGGGCGCCGCCTGGGTGTTGGCCAGGATCTGCAGGAAGTACGGCACCGGATACTCGAGTTCCATCACCACCGTGCGCGGATCAGCGGCACGCACGCCCAGCGCGTCCGGGGGCAGCTGCTTCTGGACGATCCCGCGGGCGTTGCGGAGCGCGAGGAACAGCCCGGCGTTCGCCGCGGCGCTGGCGGGATCCAGCAGCCGGCGGTAGGAGTAGACGAAGTCCTCCGCCGTGAGCGGCGTGCCGTCGGACCACTGCAGGCCGGGCCGCAACCGGAAGGTCCAGGTCAGGCCGTCGGGCGATACGGTCCAGCTCTCGGCGCAAGCCGGTTCGGGCTTCCTCGACGGCCCGCGGCCGACCAGCCCCTCCACCATGTCCGAGAGCATCGGCGCCGCCATGCTGCCGGACCCGAGCGTGGGATCAAGCGAAGGCGGCTCGGCGCCGGAGGTGCGGTGGATGCTGGTGCCCGCGATTGCGGGACCCGTGATGATGAGCGCCAGCAGGAGCGCCTTCAGGCGCGACCGGCAATTCGGGGTCGCGCCGGTCGGCGCTCCTACGCGGTTGAATCGAGACATTGCCTGCTCCGTTGCTCCGTGGCCGCCAGCACCGGCACGGTGTCGAGCACCCAGCCCTTCGGCTGCTCCCGGCGGGCAGGGCTCGGTATGGCGCGGGCCACCCGGTCGCCATCCCGGGCCAGGGCCGCCTCGTCGATGCGCCAGCCCCGGGACTCCCACTGCTGCAGGAACTCCCGGTACCGGGCGACGCCCCGGTCAGAGGGCATCAGCAACTCGTGATTATTGGTTTCCGGCGTGAAGAAGGGCTCCAGCGCACTGAGGACCACCTGGTCCTGCCCGCGCACGAAGACGTTGCGCTCACTGAAGCGCGCGTCGTTCTCCGTTCCGAGCAGGAAAGTGCGCGTCTGGACCAGGAAGGTTCGCACCGTGGTCGCATCCACCGGGGTCTTGTAGACGTTCTGGTGAATGGAGATTCCCGGCCCCGGGTTGATGTAGGTCGTCATGCAGGTGGGGCCGTGGTGGAAGGTGCCGGCGGTGACTACCGCATCACCCTGCCGGCCCGCTGCAGCCTTCATCTTCGCGTCCTGAAGCGGCGGCGAATAGTAGGTCGTGATGAACCCGCAACCCCACGGGCGCTCTTCGACGTTCAGATCCGGCACCCGGGAATCGCCCTCCTTGCCCGAGAAGCCGTGGGTGGTGTGGACGAACTCGTTGTGGGCGGGGTCCAGGCCGTTCTCGATGGTACGCCGGTAGTCCGCCGTGTTCAGGTACTCGTCGACCTGGGCATGCCAGCCCGGCTGGCCGTACTCGGGGATGGGCATGATCGTCGGCCGCTCCGCCTCCGGCAGGTCGCCGAGGAACACGTGGACCAGCCCGTAGCGCTCCTCCACCGGGTAGGCGTCGACCCGTGCCCGGGCGGGAATCTTCGCGGCCGCTCCCAGCGAGGGAATGCGGGTGCACTGGCCGGCGCCGTCGAACTGCCAGCCATGGTAGGGGCACTCCACCCGGTCGCCCTTCACCTTGCCACCGGCGAGGGATCCGCCCCGGTGCACGCAGATGTTGGACAGGCAGTGGGCCTTGCCCGCCGTGTCCCGGAACAGCACGAAATTCTGGCCGAGCATCCGCACCTTGACCGGCTGATCAGCGAGCTGACCGGTCCGCAGGGCGGCGTACCAGAAGTTGATGAACAACCTAGCGGGCCTCCATCTTCTTGCCCCAGGAGGGATCGAAGGGCACGTAGTTCTCCTTCCCCAGGTTCAGCGAGGAGACGTCCATGACGAAGGTGCGGATGCCTCCCATGAAGCCATCGCCCGTGGCACGCCCCCAGTTCATCTTCTTACCGTCCGGGGAGATGTGCGCCAGGATGTCGAGCTTGTCGTAGTAGGTCAGCTGGCGCGGCGGACCGCCGGCCAGGTCGCCCAGCATGATTTCCCAGTTGTTCTCGGTCACCGCCCGCACGTAGACGTAGTGCCGGCCATCGGGGGCCGGGGTCGGGTGCCAGTTCATGCCGTCGTCGAACGTGTGCCGGCGCCAGTCGGTGCCGTCGCGACGAATGGTGAAGATGGTCATCGGCGTCGGCTTGATCTTCTTGTAGTCGGACCGCTTCCAGGCCCGGAAGATGATGGTCTCGCTGTCCGGGAGGAAGAACGGCGCGCCTTCCTGCCACTCGTCCGTCCGCGTGACCTGGAACTCCTCGCCCGTGCTCACGCGCTGGGCCCAGATGTCCATCTTGCCGTCGATCTGCCGGCCGTAGGCCAGCCACTGGCCATCCGGGGACACGGAGACCTCGGCCTCGTAGTACTGGTTGTTCGTCATGCGCCGGACGTTCTTGCCGCGCCAGTCGGAGAGGTAGATCTCGCCGCCCTGGGGGTAGTCGTCCGAGTCGGACCAGTTGCCGACCGGCATCTGCATGTTGTCCCGGGTGGACGTCCAGACGATCGTCTCGCCATCGGGGAAGAAGTAGGAGCAGGCATCCTGGCCCCGGTCGTTGACGCGCCACATGTCCTTGCCGTCGTCGGAGAAGATCCACGTGAGCGCGCCGTTCCTCCCCTGGGGCGTCTTGAGCGCCTGGGGATCCCGCGTCTGGGCGATCAGGTGACGGGAGTCCGGGGCCCAGTAGGCCTCGGCCGCCTCCATGGGGATCGGCACCATGAAGTACGGCAGCTCCCGGGGATCGGGCGGCGGCAGCCTGGGCAGGTTCAACGCCGGGGCTGCCAGGCCCGGCGAAGCCACGGCAAGCAGGCCCAGTGCGACGAGGGATGGGCGCATCTTCAGTCTCCCGCAGGGTCAGTTCCTGGACACAACCTTCTCGGCAGGCAGCTTCCAGCCGGCGGGCGCCTCGGACTTCGGCGGCACGCCCTTGTAGTTCTCCGGCCCGATGTTCAGGGAGGAAATGTCCATGACGTGGGTATAGAGGTCCGACATGAAGCGCTGGCCCTCGCTGCGGGTGAAGAGCAGCTTCTTGCCATCCGGCGAGATGGCCGGGAAGCCGTCGAAGGCAGGGCTCCAGGTCAGCCGGCGGGGCTCGCCACCGGCGAGATCGCCCAGGTACACGTCCCAGTTGTTGCCCTCGCCGATGCGCACGTAGGCGAAGTGCCGGCCGTCGGGTGCCGGGAACGGGGCCCAGTTCATGTCGTTGGTGAACGTCCGGGGCTGCACGTTGGAGCCGTCCAGGTTCATGGTGAAGATGGTCATCGGCGTCTGGTTGCGCTGGCCGGTTTCCTCGCGGATGCGCTTCAGTTCCTGGGTGACGCTGTGCTGCCAGGCGCGGTAGATAATGGTCTTGTTGTCGGGCAGGAAATACGGGGCGCCTTCCTGCCAGTCCGGCGTGAAGGTCAGCTGCTTCTCCCCGGTGCCGTCGGACTTCATGATCCAGATGTCCATGTTGCCGTTGATCTGGCGGCCAAAGACGATCCACTTGCCGTCGGGCGAGACGGTGACTTCCGCCTCGTAGTACTTGTTATTGGTCAGGCGCTTGATGTTCCCGCCCTTGAGGTCGGACGTGTAGAGCTCGGCGCCCTGGGGATAGTCGCTGTCATCGGACCAGTTGCCGATGGGCATGTCCATGTGGTCCCGGGTGGACGTCCAGACGATGCGCTTCATGTCCGGGAAGAACCAGGAGCAGGCATCCTGGCCGCGGTCGTTCACGCGCCAGGCCTCGGAGCCGTCGTCCTTGAAGATCCAGGTCAGGGCGCCGCCGGCGGACTTCTCGTCCTTGGCCCGCAGGGCCTTCGGGTCCTGGGTCTGGGCGATGACGTGGATGTTGTCCGGCGCGTAGTAGGCCTCGGCGGTCTCCGGGATGTTCGGAATCTTGCGGTGGGGCAGCTCGCGGGACGCCCAGTCGGGGCCCGCGCTGTCCGCGCCAGCCCGGGTGCTGGCCTGGGCCGTGGCGTCGGCGGCCGGTGCGGCGGCATCGGCGGCCAGCAGGCCCCCGGCATGACCAGCGAGGGCCGCCGTGAAGATGGTGGTGACGAAGATCGTGGAGCGTTGCATTGTTCTTTCCCCTGGCGGTGCGCCTGGCCGGATGATAGCGCATGACCCTTCATGTACAGCCCCACGACCGGCCGGCGCCGTGGCAGTTTGTCGCACGATGCGGGCCTTCGTTGACCGGTCAAGGGCCGGTACCGTGTTGACACTCGCGGGGCGCCCCGCATAGCGTCGGCCGGTCGTCCCCAGCAGGCCATCGCCCCATGTTCGCGCGGATCCTTGCCGTCTGCTTCCTCGCCCTGGCACTGCCCCTCTCCCTCAGGGCCCAGACCTGCGAGGGCCTCCCCGCCACCATCGTCGGAACGCCCGGCGATGACCGGCTGCTGGGCACGTCGGGCAGTGACGTCATCGTGGGCCTCGGCGGCAACGACGTGATCGAGGCCGGGGACGGCAATGACACGGTCTGCGGCGGCGACGGCAACGACATCCTGATCGGCGCCGGCGGGGACGACCGGCTGCTGGGCGAGGACGGCGATGACGACCTGCGGGGTGACGACGGCAATGACACGCTCATCGGCGGCCCCGGCAACGACAGCCTGCGGGGCAGCAGCGGCAATGACCAGCTGGCCGGGGACGAGGGTGACGACGTCATGGTCGGCGGCGACGGCACCGACGCCTGCGACGGCGTCACCGGCATCGATTCGGCCGACAGCGCCTGCGAGACCGCGGCAAACACCGACGCGGACGTGCGGTACCTGACGCTATACGCGCCAGACGGGACGCCCCTGGACGGCGAGCTCTACATCCCGACCAATGACGCGGCAACGCTCGGCACCCGTGAAGTGGCGTGGGTCTTCCGCCATGGTGCCCAGGGCAGCTATGCCACGGGCGTCAGCCAGTCTGCCGGCCTGTGGGGCATCGCGCAGGGTTTCACGGTGCTGTCCCTGAACGGCCGGGACTGGGGCACTGCCGCGGGCGGCGGCAACACGCTCTTCGAGGACACGACCCGCGACCTGGCGGTCGGCATCGACTTCCTCGAGCGGCTCGGCTTCGACAAGGTCTTCGTCGCCGGCCACAGCGGCGGGACCCAGGCGGCCGGGGTCTACCCGGCGCTCAGCAACAACGATCCGCGCATGGTGGCCGTCGGCCTGTTCGGCGTGGTGCGCGACGGCCGGGAAGCGGCGACGGACGTCCTGTTCCTGCCCCGGAGCCTGTACGACTCGCACATTGCCCTGTCCCGGGAACTGGTGGCAGAGGGCCGCGGCGAGGAAGTGCGGGACTACCTGACCACCTTCGGCGTGGACCTGCAGCGGTCCGGGCGCACGTTCCTGAGCTACTGGGGACCGGACAGCCTCTCGGTCGTCGTGCGGGAGATCAGGGCCGCGAAGGTCCCCGTATTCCTGCTCCGCGCCCAGGGCGACGATTTCACGCCCAACGCCTACTCGGTGGACGTGCGGAATGCGGCCGTGGCGGCGGGCATGGATGCCACCTACGTGGAGATCGCCTACCCCGGCCCCGTCGGCCCCACCGGCGGTAACGCCCACAGCCTGCTGGGCGTCGAGCGCGCCTTCCTGAAGGAGACGACCGAATGGCTGCTGGCCAAGGTACCGGCAGCGGCCAACTTCATCAGCACGAGGCCCACCCGCATCGCGGGCAACTACCTCCCGGTGGCGGAGGCAGGCCCCGGCGCCCGGCTGGTCACCCTGGGCGGCGAGTCCCTGGCCCTGGACGGCAGGAACAGCGTCGACCTCGACGGCCCGCTGACGTACCAGTGGACCCAGACGGGTGGCCGCCAGGTCACGCTGGCCGGAGCCAGTTCCGCCCGGCCGAGCTTTACCGTGCCGAAGAGCACGACCACGCTGCAGTTCCGGCTCGACGTCACCGACGGCCAGGGCGCCACGGCGTCGGACACCGTGACGATTGAGGTAGCCACCCTGCAGCCCGGCGGCTCCGGCGGCGCCGACCTGCTCCTCGTCGGCCTGCTGGCGGCCTGCGCGCTGGCGAGGCTGCCGCGGGCCCGCCGGTTTCGGCATTGGCGCGGCGCCGTGTAAAATTTGCGCCGGCGCCGGCTCCCCCGCGCCCCAACCAGCAGGACCCCGCCATGCCCGATTCCAGCAGCTTGAGCCGCCGAACCCTGGTCAAGGGCATGGGCGCGCTGCCCCTCGCCGCGGCCCTCGGCAATTCCGGCATCGTCCGGGCGCAGAACCGGACGAAGGTGATCGTCATCGGCGCGGGACTGTCGGGGCTGAACGCCGCGCTGCTGCTGGAGGAACAGGGCGTCGACGTGCAGGTCCTCGAGGGCCGCCAGCGCGTGGGTGGCCGGGTGCTCTCCCATCGCGACGTGCCGGGCAACCCGGAGTCCGGTGGCACGTCCTTCGCTCCGGGCTATGCCCGGCTCATGGATGCCTGCAAGCGGTTCAACGTGGGCACCATCGACGTGACGCCGATTGTCCCCTTCTTCAACGACCGGGAGCTGGTCCTCGACGGCAAGCTCGTCCCGAAGGACCAGTGGCCCACGCACCCGCGGAACCCCTTTCCGGCGGCGCTCCGGCAAAGCACGCCCTGGTCCTATCTGAATCCGGTGATCGGCAAGAACAACCCGCTGAAGACTGCCGACGCCTGGCTCGACCCCGCCAACGCGAAGTACGACGTGTCACTGCACCAGTGGCTCACCAGCCTGGGCATTTCCGAGGACGTGATCGAACTGTGCTGGAACACCAATCCGAATTTCGGCACCACCGCCCACGACGTGTCGGCAATGATGGTGCTGTTCGGGGCCACTTTCGCGATGATGCAGGCCCAGCTGGGCGGCAGGACCTTCGGCTACACGGCCGTCGGCGGGAACCAGGCAATTCCCGAGGCCATGGCCAACGGCCTCAAGACACCCGTGCGCTTCGGCTGCAACGTCACCGGCATCCGCTCGACCAGCAGCGGCACCGAAGTCCACTGCGCCGACGGGGCCGTCCACAAGGCCGACTTCGTGATCTCCTCGCTGCCGATGACCGTGCTGCGCCGCGTACACCTGGATCCGCTGCCCACGGGCCTCAAGGGCCTGGCGATCAACACCCTCGCTTCCCAGCCCGTCAATATGCTGCACCTGGTCATCAAGAAGCCCTTCTGGGAGGAGGACGGCCGCAACCCGAACATCTTCAGCGACGGACTCGCGGGCATGGTGGTGGCCGAGCGCAAGGGCAGGACGCCAAAGGAAATCACCAGCCTCACGATCTGGGTGCGCGGCCGCAACGCCACCTGGATGGATACCCTCGAGCCGAAGGACGCCATCGCCGCCATCATGGACGACTTCTACCGTGTCCGGCCCGCCGCGAAGGGCAAGGTGGAGCCGAAGGCCTATCACTCCTGGTACCGGGACCAGTTCTCCGCCGGCGACTGGGCGGTCTGGGCGCCAGGCCAGGTCACGGCGTTCGCCGGCGAAGTGGGCAAGCCCCTTGGCCGGATTCACTTCTGCGGCGAGCACACTGCCGTGTCGAACCGGGGCATGGAAGGCGCCATGGAATCCGGCGAGCGGGCGGCTTTCGAAGTCCTGGGGCTCGTGTAGGAGCGCCTTTAGGCGCGACCCGCCTCCGGCTCGAGACTCGCGGACTCGATTCTCGCCGGAGGCGGGTCGCGCCTAAAG
>JAEUQA010000002.1 GCA_016789845.1 Chromatiales bacterium | reverse complement strand
AAACCCGGTGCCTCTTCAACGCTGCCACGCGATCTCGAAGAAGAGCTCCCGGTCCCGGCCCGGGAAGTAGCGGTAGTCCCCGAAGGCGAAGTCGGCCCGGTCCGCGTACCGCTCGTCGGTGACGTTGTTCATGCGGACCGTCGTGGTCCAGTTCGGCGTCACGGCCCAGGAGGCTCGCAGGTTGAGCAGGTCGTGGCCCGGGTACTCCTGGGCTTCCTGGGCTGTCAGGTAGTACTCGCCCTGGTGCACCCACTCCGCCTCGGCGAGCAGGAAGTCGCCGGTCCAGCCCAGGCGCAGGCTGCCGAGCGTGCGGGGCGCCGTGTCGATGTCGTTGCCGTCGGTGATCGTCTCGCCGCCGGTGATCACCTGGCTGAAGGCGTAGGTCTGCTTCGCCCAGGTCGCGGCCAGCGACGCATAGAACCCCGGGTCGCTGGTCAGGTCCACGCCGAGTTCCACCCCCAGGTGCTCGCTCTCGCCGCTGCTCACGTTGTAGCGGTTGGAGTCCTGCAGGATGTAGTCCTTCTTGCGCATGGCGAAGCCGGCTGCCTCCACCTGCAGGTGGGGCGACTGCCAGCGCCACCCGAGCTCCAGGCTGTCGATGGATTCAGCATCCAGGTCCGCGACGTCCTGGCCCGCCTGCAGCCGGTAGAGCTCCGCCGCCTGGGGTGCCCGGAAGCCGCGGGTGAGCGTGGCGTAGACGGCGGTGTGCTCGCCCGGCCGGTAGTTGAGGCCGATGTTGGGCGCCAGGTTGGTGAAGCTGTCGCTGCGGTCGGCGGGGCGGGTGAAGAGCCCGAAGGTGCCGGCGGGCAGGTGGTTGTCGTAGTCGTAGCGCAGCCACTCGAGCCGCAGTCCGCCGGTCAGGGTCAGCCGGTCGGTGAGCGGGTATTCGGCCTGGGCGTAGGGTGAGGCGAGCCACTGCCAGGCGTCGTAGTCGTAGTGCATGCCCTGGGGCCGGACCGGAGTCCCGACGTCCGGGTTCGCCTGGTTTTCCTCCAGCCAGCCGTTCGCGACCTCCACGTCGAAGCCGGCGGTGACCCGGGCGTTGCCCGCGTTGAAGTAGTGAAGCAGCGTGACGCCGCCGCTCGCCTGGCCGTTCTTCTCGGTGGGCTGGCCCAGCAGGAAGTGCTGGAGGAAGTCCATCTCGGAGCGACGGAGGAAGCCGATCACGTCCCAGCCCTTGTCCGCCGTGTTCGCCGCGGGCTGCCAGCGCGCGCTGAGCCGCTGGGCGTTGGCATCCCGGTAGGACTCCGGATTGGGGTTGGTGAGGCGGATGGCCTCGTCCTTGTAGCTGTCCTTGCCGAGGATGAAGCCGGCTGTCTCCTGGTCCAGCACGTTACCGCTGAAGCCGAGCTCCAGGCGGCCGGCCTCGAGATCGGTCGCGTGCTTGAGGAATCCCTTGGCCTGCCGGTAACCGGACTCGGCGCGGAAGCCGCCGTCGTGATCGAACAGCAGGCCGCCGACGAAGCCGGTGCCGGCGTCCTCGCCGGGCGCGCTGACCAGGAGCTTGCCGCGGATGAAGTGGTTCGGTCCCGACTCGCCGCTGACCGCGATGCCGGCCGCGCCGGGCTCGGGCAGCAGCACGTTCACCGTGCCGTGGACCGCGTTGGAGCCGTAGAGCGCCGTGCCCGGCCCGCGGATGACCTCCAGCGCCGTCGCCTGTTCCGAGGGCAGCTCGAACAGTTCGTTGACGTTGCAGAAGCCGGCGGGGCGGATGGCAATGCCGTCCTCCAGGATCAGGAAGCTGCCGCAGGAGCCGGGGCCCGTGAGCACCGGCGAGCGGATCGCCGTGAGGTGCTCCTGGCCGCTCCCGCGGGAGAACCAGACGCCGGGCACCTGCGTGCCCAGTTCGTAGATGTGGGAGGCATTGAGCAGGTCGATGCGGTCCGCGTCGACGCGGGCGGTGTTGCCGGCGAATTCGAGGGCTGGCGTGGGGTAGCGGGTGGCGGTGACGATGATCTCGTCGGGCAGGTTGCGCGGGGCGGCCGGGATTGCCGGCGACCCGGCGAGCAGCGCGGGCCCGAGGAGCAGGAGGGCGCGGCGCGCCGGCGGCTGCATGGCGGCGGCGCGTCAGCGCCCGATGGCTTCGAGCCGGATGCTGGGCGTATCACCAATCCGGCTGAAGGCATGGCGGCTGGCCATTTCCCGCAGCGCTTCGTCGCGCTCAGCGGCGGTGGCGAACCAGTGTTCCTTGTGCCAGTCGTTGCCGAGCACCCGGCGCAGCGGGTCATTGGGCGGCATGGTCACGCGGATGCCGAAGCGCAGGGCGGCGGGATCGGGCGGCAGGCTGCGGAGGTTGTGGGGGTTGCTCTGTTCCATGCCGGTTGCCGAAGCAGGTGAGGCGCAGGATCATAGCGAACCCCACCCGAGCCGGGAACGCCCGTGTCCGTACATCGCGCCACCATCCGCTGGCAGAACAGCGCCGCCACGCTGGACTACGACCGTTTCAGCCGGGACCACCAGTGGGTGGTGAAAGACGGGCGGCTGACCGTGCCGGCCTCGTCGGCGCCCGCGTACCAGGGCAATCCCGACGTGATGGACCCGGAGGATGCCCTGGTGGCGGCGCTCGCCAGCTGCCACATGCTGACCTTCCTGGCCATCGCCGCCCGGAGGCGGCTGGTGGTGCTGGACTACACGGACGCGGCGGAGGGCTGGCTGGAGCCGGACGCGGCGGGCCAGCTCGCCGTCACCCGGGTGGAGCTCCGGCCCGTGGTGCGCTTCGCGCCGGGCACGGAGCTGTCAACCGGGGACCACTACAAGCTGCACGAGAAGGCCCACCGGGGCTGCTTCATCGCGAACTCGGTGAAGACGGCCGTCACCGTCCTCCCGGAAAAGGCGGAAAAGGTACCGGACACTTAGTTATCCGGTTTGCTTAGTTATTCGCGAATAACTAAGCAAACCGGATAACTAAGTGTCCGGTACCTTTTCCGGTCAGAACCGCGTTTCGGGCGCGGGCTGGGCCCCGTCCTCGATGGCGTAGGTCTTGCTGCCGTTCTCAGCGGGAGGCGCTGTTGCGGGCGGCTGGCTGGCGAGGGCCGAGTCCTTCCAGTTCACCTGCGGGGCCATCGTGCCGAGAGTCGTCACCAGTTCCTGGCCGGCGGCCGGTGCGGCCAGGCTGCGGTCCGTGAAGATCGTGTTGGCCGTCGTGTCCCGCGCGTTGGCGTACCAATTCGCGTTGGCCACCTGGTCGATCGTGATCGCGCCACCGTCCAGCGACACGCCGGCGAAGAGCCCGCGGCTGCGGGCGTAGGTGTAGATTTCCGCCTTGAACTCGCCGTCGGTCATCGCCAGCGCGGTGCGGCCCACGGGGCCGGCCGATGCGGACGCGCTGCCGCCCAGCGTGAACTTGCCCCGGGCGATGTTGTCGACGCCGCGCCGGGTCTTGAACACCAGCACCAGGTCGGCGCCCTGGGCGCCGGCCTGCCAGCCGATGCCCAGGTTTGCCAGCTTGATGAACGAGGGATTGCTCCAGGCGCCGTCGGACTGGCGGACCAGCAGCACGCCCTTGCCGTAGCTGCCGCCGACGATGAAGCCGCCCTTGACGACGTTGGGCAGGATGGCGATCGCGTAGGCGCTGTCCAGCAGGTTGGGCGGGATGGCCTGTTCGGGAATCTTCTGCAGGTCCTGCAGCACCCAGGTGGCCTGCTGCACCCGGCGGTCGAGGTCGTCAGCCGCGCGGGCGGTGACCGGGGCAACCAGGCAAGCGCCGATGGCCAGCAGCGCGATGACGAGGGAATGAGTTCGGCTCATGGTGTCCTCCTTGAACGGGATGAAGCAGTGCCCGATCCGTCGGGTCCCCTGTGCTGGGCGGTAATCTAAGTGAATCAGCGCCTTATGTAAACGTTCTGGGCGTCCTGGTAGACCTTCCGGAACTCGGCCGGGCTGGCGGCGTTTACCTGGAGGTCCCGGATCAGCCCGTCCGCCAGGTCGTAGATCCAGCCGTGCACGGTGACCTCCTGGCCCCGGGCCCAGGCGTCCTGGATCACCGTGGTCTGGCACACGTTGGCCACCTGCTCCAGCACGTTCAGCTCGCAGAGGCGGTTCACCTGGTCGTCCATCGAGCCGGCCTGCTCCAGCGTGACGCGATGCTTCTGCGCCACGTCCTGCACGTGCCGCAACCAGTTGTCCACGAGGCCCATGCGCTCGTCCCGGTACGCCGCCCGCACGCCACCGCAGCCGAAGTGGCCGCAGACGATGACGTGCCGGATCTTCAGCACGTCCACGGCAAACTGGAGGACCGACAGGCAGTTCAGGTCCGCGTGCACGACCACGTTAGCCACGTTCCGGTGGACGAAGACCTCGCCGGGCAGCAGGCCGACGATCTGGTTGGCGGGCACGCGGCTGTCGGAACAGCCGATCCAGAGGTACTCGGGACCCTGCTGGGCCGCGAGCTTGGGGAAGAAGTCCGGATCCTGCCGGCGGATCCGCTCGGCCCAGGCGCGGTTGTTGTCCAGCAGGCGCTTGAGTGAGTTCATGCCGGAGAGCTTGCCGCATGGACCGAGGCATTGCCAGCCGGGGCCGGCCGGCTTTTCAGCGCGGGTTCAGAGCCCCGGGGCGAAACTGCCGCCATTGCCACCACGCCACCGACCCTCGACAATGCCCTGCATGCCCGATGCCCTCCGCCGCCGCGCCGTCGTTGCCTGCCTGGCAATGCTGGCGGCCCTGTCGGCGCCCGCGCCCGCCGTACTGGCCAAGGAGGCGCTGGCCCAGGACGCGCTGGCTGGCGAGGGCATTTCCGAGGACGCCGCCGTGGCCCTGGTGCGCGAGCAGACCGACGGCAAGGTGGTGCGGGTGGACCGCAAGACGGAGGGTGGCAGGCTCGTCTATCGCGTCCGCGTGCTCACGCCGGATGGCCGCCTGCGCGAGTACCGCGTGGACGCCGCGACCGGCGCCCTGCGCTGACCTGGAGGATGCCCCATGCGCCTGCTCATCGTTGAGGACGACACCGCGCTCCGCCAGTCGCTGGCGGGCAGCCTGCGCGCCGCCGGCTTTGCGGTGGACGAGGCCTCCACCGCCGCCGAGGCCGAGTACTTCGCCGCCGAATTCGCGGTCCAGCTCGGCATCGTGGACCTCGGGCTCCCGGACCGCTCGGGCGTCGAGCTGATCACGCGGCTGCGGGCCAGCGGCGCCGAATTCCCCATCCTCATCCTCACGGCCCGGGAGCACTGGCAGGACAAGGTCAACGGCCTCAATGCGGGTGCCGACGATTACGTCGTCAAGCCTTTCAACCTGGATGAGCTCAAGGCCCGGATCAACGCGCTGCTGCGCCGGACCGCCGGCCAGGCCCAGCCGATCCTGCGCGCGGGCCCGCTGGAGATGAACACCCACGCCCGGGAGGTGAAGGTGCAGGGCCGGGTCGTGGGGCTCACCGCCTACGAGTACCGCCTGCTGGAGATGCTCGTCATGCGCGCGGGGCGTGTCGTGAGCAAGCAGGAACTCACCGACCAGCTCTACGATCAGGATTTCGAGCGCGACAGCAACGTCGTCGAGGTGCTGCTGACGCGCCTGCGCAAGAAGCTGGATCCCGACCGCTCGCTGGGCCTCATCGAGACCGTGCGGGGCCAGGGCTACCGGATGCCGCGTCCACCGGACGCTGACTGAGGCAGGGCCGGATGGCAGGCCGGCCTGGCTCGCTCCGCACGCGGCTCCTGCTCATCACGGGCATGATGCTGGTGCTCGCCTTCGGCGGCACCATCGTCGTGCTCGACATCGTCTTCCGGCGCAGCGCCGAGCAGGCGCTGGCCGACCAGCTGGAAACCCAGGTCTTCGCCCTCATCGGCGCCGTCGAACCGGATGACGGCGGCAACCTCACCATCCCCGACCGGCTTCTCGAGCCGCGCCTGGCCAACCCGGGTTCCGGGCTGTATGCGGAGATCCTCGATGCCGCCGGGCTGCCGCTGTGGCGCTCGCCATCGGCAGTGGGCCTCGAACTCGCCACCGGCGCCACGCTGAACGCGGGCCAGCGCACCCTCACGCGCCGCCGGCTGGCCGACGGCACGCAGGCGCTGCTGCTCGGCGTGGCGATCAACTGGGAGCTCGGTCCCACGGCGACGCCGGCGTTCCAGGTGTTCACGGCGGCGGACCTTGCGGCGTCGGAGCGCCAGCTGGTGCAGTTCCGCCGGCAGCTGCTCGGCTGGTTCTCCGGCGTGATGCTGGTGCTGCTCGCTGCGCTGTGGCTGGCCATCCGGCAGGGGCTCCAGCCACTGCGCCGGATGTCCAGCGAGATCGCGGAGATCGAGAAGGGTGGGCGCGAGGCACTGAGCGAGGAGTACCCCCGGGAGCTGGAGGGGGTCGGGCGCGGCTTCAACACGCTGCTGCGCTCGGAGCGCCAGCGCATGGAGCGCTACCGGACCACGATGGACGACCTGGCCCACAGCCTGAAGACGCCGCTGGCGGTGGTGCGCAACGAGGTGGGTGCGGGTCAGCCGGACCGCGTGACGCTACAGGCCCAGGTGGAGCGCATGCAGAGCGTCATCGACTACCAGCTGAAGCGGGCGGCGGCCATGGGGCCGCGCAGCCTCGCGGCCCGCCCCGTTGCGCTTCAGCCTGTGCTGACGGAGCTGGTGGCGAGCCTCCGGAAGATCCATCGGGACAAGCCCGTCGACTGTGACCTGCAGGTGTCCGGGGGCGCCAGCTATCCGGCAGAGCAGGGCGATCTCTACGAGATCCTCGGCAACCTGCTGGACAACGCCTGGAAGTGGTGCCGCGGCCGGATTGTCGTGGCCGTGGAGGTGAAGGACGGGTTGTCGGTGACCGTGTCTGACGACGGTCCTGGTATTCCGGACGACCAGACTGAAGCCGTGCTGAACCGGGGCATCCGGGCGGACCAGCGCGGCGACGTGCCCGGCCAGGGCATCGGCCTGGCGGTCGTGCGGGAGATCGTGGGGCTCTACGGCGGCAGCCTGCGCCTCGGCCGCTCGGCCCTCGGCGGCGCCGAAATCACCGTGCTACTACCGAACTAGCGCAAAAAAGGTACCGGACACTTAGTTATGGCGTTTGCTTAGTTGTTGGGCGAGTAACTAAGCAAACGCCATAACTAAGTGTCCGGTACCTTTTCGCATTTCAGAAGCCGGGGGGGCGCTGGCTGTCTTCGTACATCTTCGTGAGGAAGGTGCGGATGGCAGGCTCGGCTTCCTCCCGGGTCATCAGGCGCTGGTCCGCCAGCAGCTTGGCCATGTCGGCCACCGACCGGCGGCCGTCGATAAGTCCCATGATGAAGCCGTAAATCCGGGTGGTCATGGCCTGCAGCTGGAAGGCGGGCAGCAGCGGGACGGGCTGCGTCCCGGCCACGAGCCAGTCCGGCAGCGCCCGGTGCCGGGGCGGCCTGGGGACCGCCTGCTCCTTCGTCGCCCCGATCGACACGACCAGTTCCCGCCGTCCGTGGCGGCTGGCCGGCGAGCACATATAAGGAATCTCGTCCTCCCGCACGTCGGGCTCGGCAAAGCCGCTGTCCATGACGATGGCGAGGACCTCCTCGAGGCTGTAGCGGCCCGCGGCCTCGGGCTGGCCGAAGGCGAGGGACCCGAAGCAGATCCAGCGGCCACCCGGCTTCAGCAGCCCGTTCACCCGGGCGGCGAAGTGCCGGAAGTCCTCGGGCAGGATGTCCACCACCCAGGGCGTCACGACCACGTCGATGCTGCCGGGGACGAATGGCGGACGCAGGACGTCGCCCAGGACCAGGTGGAAGCCATCCCGCACCGGCGCCGGCGCCACCAGGGCCCGGAGCACGGCATGGTCGCCGATGGAGCGTGGCGCGACCGGGAACTCCCACAGCTCGACGCCCTCGCCCGACACGGCCCGGGCCGCCACCAGGGCGAGCAGGGGGTTGAAATCCAGGGCGACGGTGGTGTCCACCGGCAGTTGCTGGTGCAGGTCATAGGCCAGGCGGCCCGCGCCGGCCCCGAGGACCAGGACGTTGCCAGCCGCGCCATTGCCGAGCGCGCCCGCCACGAGCTTCAGCGACTCGGCATTCTCCGTGTCGCCCCAGGCCCAGTCCCGGTGGATGTTCGGGTAGTAGGTGGTGAGCCCCTGGTCCGTCGGCAAACGGGTCTGCAGTGCCAGGTGCGTGGCCAGTGTTGGCTGGGAACCCTGGAGCGAGAGGGGCGCCAGCAGTTCCGCCAGGCGCCGTGCCTGGTTGCCAAAGGCCTGGTTCAGCAGCGTCAGCCGCTCCCGGGTGAGGGGCCGCAGCCGGGGATTCTGCAGCTCCGCCTGCAGCGCCGCCGCATCGTGCGCCAGCTTCTCGAGCGCGAACTTCAGCCGCTGCCGCCACTCGGCCAGCGTCGCCGCCGGCTCCGCGAACAGGCACGGCACCCCGGCAAGCGACGGGAACTTGAGCCCGCAGCCGCTGCAGCCAAAGCTCGAATCCGGGTACTGGCGGACAGCGACCTCGCAGCGTGGGCAGGCGAGGAGGGCGGTAACGTCGGGTGCGGGCATGCGCCGATTATGGCATCGAGCCGACCGGATGTACCCGTAGGAGCACTGATAGGAGCGCCTTCAGGCGCGACCCGCCTCCGGCTCGAGACTCGCGGACTCGATTCTCGCCGGAGGCGGGTCGCGCC
>JAEUQA010000084.1 GCA_016789845.1 Chromatiales bacterium | reverse complement strand
GGGGCCTGCCGTGCCGGGTCGCGGCGGTCGCCGCTCCTACGTTCCCGAACGCAGCGCCGCGATGCGCTCCGGCAACGGCGGGTGGGTCATGAAGAGGCGGCCGAAACGGGCGGCACCGCCCGAGATACCGAAGGCCTGGAGACCGTCCGGCAACGCTGCCGGCTCGTGGGCCCGCTGCAGTCCCTCGAGAGCGGCAATCATCTTGTGACGACCCGCCAGGTGCGCGCCACCCGCGTCCGCCCGGAATTCGCGCTGCCGGGAGAACCAGGCCACGATAATGCTCGCGAAGATCCCCAGGACGAGCTGGGCAATCATTACCGTGATGAAGAATCCCGGGCCGTGCCCACGCTCGCTCCTGAAGACCACCTGGTCCACGAAACGGCCGATGATCCGCGACAGGAAGATCACGAAGGTGTTGACGACGCCCTGGATGAGCGTGAGCGTCACCATGTCGCCATTTGCCACATGAGCGACCTCGTGGCCCAGCACCGCCTCGACTTCGTCCCTGCTCATCTTCCGCAGCAAGCCGGTGCTGACGGCCACCAGGGCCGAATCACGCCGGGCGCCGGTGGCGAAGGCGTTTACGTCCGGTGCGTCGTAGATCGCCACCTCGGGCATGCCGATGCCGGCCTGGGTGGCCAGGCGGCGCACGGTCGCGACCAGCCAGGCCTCGTCGGCCGTGGCAGGCTGCGTGATGACCCTGGCGCCCGTCGAGCGCTTGGCGATGAACTTGGACATGGCCAGGGAGATCAGCGAACCACCGAAGCCGAGGATGGCGGCGAAGATCAGCAGACCCACCGGATCCTGCCCCGTGCTCGCCATGTACTGGTCGATGCCGAGCAGGCGCATCGAGATGGAGAGCACGGCAAGGACCGCGATGTTCGTGGCCAGGAACAGGAAAATCCGCTTCAAGTGGCATCTCCGTAGACGTGGGACGAGGCCATTGTATGGGAGTGTACCGCCGCGGTTTCAAGGGCGGCGCTGCTAGGATGTGCGGCGAAGTAGCATGGTCAGCCACACGGACACTGACGCTTCGCAGCCACTGACCCGGTTCTGGCAACCCCGGTACTGGCCGGTCTGGTTCGGCCTGGGCCTGCTGCGCATGGCGTCCCTGCTGCCCGCGCGGCGCCAGCTGGCCCTGGGGCGCGGCCTGGGCTGGCTGGTGTACCGGTTGGTTCCGGAGCGGCGGCGCGTCGCAGCCATCAACCTGGCACTCTGCTTCCCCGAGCGCCCCGCCACGGAGCGGGACCGGATCCTCCGCGGGCATTTCGCTTCCCTCGGCATGACCCTGATGGAGCATGGGCTCACCTGGTGGGCCAGCGACGCGCTGGTCCGGGAACTGGTGGAGGTGCGCGGCGCGGAACACCTGCGCGCGGCCGTCGCGAGCGGCAGGGGAATCATCCTCCTCACGGGGCATTTCGGCGCCCAGGAATTCACCGGGCGGGCGTTCCGGCTCATCACGCCGACCATAGCCGCCCTCTACCGCCCCACCAGGAACGCGTTTGTGGACGAAGTCCTCCGGCGGATTCGCGCCCGGGGCGCCGACGTGCTGATCCCGAAGCAGAGCATGCGGCGCATGATCCGCGCGCTGCGCCAGGGCCTGCCGGTGTGGTACGCGCCTGACCAGAGCCACCGGCGCGCGTGGAGCGCGCTCATCCCGTTCCTCGGCGAACCCGCCATGACCACCACGGCCCTCAGCGAAGTCGCGCGGCTCGGCAATGCGCTGGTGCTGCCCGTGCTGCCGCGGCGCTTCCCGGCAACGGGCCGCTATACCCTGGAAATCCGGCCGCCCCTCGCGGACTTTCCAGGAGCCACGCCGGAGGACGATGCGGTGCGGGTGAATGCCCTGCTGGAGCAGCACATTCGCGAGGCCCCGGAGCAGTACTACTGGATCCACCGCCGCTTCAAGGGCCGCCCTCCCCCGTTCCCCGACCCCTATGAGGCGAAGGCGTAGCCGTCGAGGAGCCAGCGCCATTCGCGGGGCGTGAACTCCACGCCGCCGTCCTCGCTGATCTTGCTCAGCGACCGGTGCAGGCGCGCCAGGTTCGCCTGGCGCCAGTCGCCCCCGTCGCTCCGGACCCGGCCCTGGTCGAAGTCGAGCAGGAAGATGCGGTCGGCCGAATCGATCTGCAGGTTGTGGGCGGTCAGGTCCGCGTGGAATACGTCGGCGCCATGGAACGCCCTGACGCAGCGGCCCACGGCCGCCCAGACATCGGCAATGACCGGCCCCCGGGCCAGCCTGGTGGAGAACGGCTCCACGTCCGGAATGAGCACGGTGAGCAGGTCGGCCGTGTAGATGAGGCCGCGCCGGCGGTACCGGGCCGCCACGGGCCGGGGTGCCGGGAGGCCCAGCTCCTGGAGGCGGGCCAGCAGGCGCCACTCCCTGAAGCAGCGCGTGCGCTCCTCGCCCGCCCACAGGAACTGGTCGTCGAGCACCCGGCCGATCGTCCCGCCACGGTGATAATGCCGGAGCACGCACCTCTGGCCGTCGCACTCGACGAACAACGTGGCCCCGCGGCCCCCCGAATAGCCCGGCGCCACCGGTGCACCGGGCCAGCTGGCCGACTCGAACAATGCCGGGTCCGCATGGCTGAGGAGGGTATCCTCGTATAGGATGCCGTTCCCGTCCTGTCTCGCGATGCGCCTGGGCAAGGTTGGATGCCGTCCCGTGGTGACTCTCTGCCTGTGACCGATCAGCCGGAGACGGTGTGCCTGATCCGGCTGTCCGCCATCGGTGACTGTTGCCACACGCTGCCCGTGGTTCGCACGCTGCAGTCAGCCTGGCCCGATACCCGCATCACGTGGATCATCGGCCGCACCGAGTTCGGCTTGCTGGAAGGCGCGTCGGGCATCGAGTTTATCACCTTCGACAAGCGCACCCCGTGGGCCAGCCTCGCGTCGATCCGCCGGCAACTGGCGAACCGCCGGTTCCCGCTGCTCCTCCACATGCACGCCTCCATGCGCGCCAACCTGGTGAGCAGCGTGGTCCGGGCCGACAGGCGGCTTGGGTTCGACCGTGCCCGGGCCCGGGACTACCAGTGGCTGTTCACCAGCGAGAAGATCGGGCCAACGCCGTCCCAGCACGTGATGGACGGGCTGTTCGGCTTCGCGGAGCACCTGGGCATCAGGGACCGGGTGCTGCGCTGGGATTTCAGCCTTGGCGCCGACGACCGGCAGTACGCCGACAGCCTCGGGGGTGGTACCCGTCCCCTCTGCGTGATCAGCCCCTGCTCGAGCCAGCGCTTCCGCAACTACCGCAACTGGAGCGTCGCCAACTACGCGGCCGTGACGCGGCACCTCGTCGAGAAGCGCGGCGCGCGGGTCGTGCTGACCGGCGGCCCGACGGAACTGGAGCGTGGCTACGGCGCCCAGATACAGCAGGCCCTCGGCGGGCTGGCGAACACGGGAGTCACGAATCTCATCGGTCAAACTCGCCTCAAGCAGCTCTTCGCGATCATCCAGGCCGCGGACCTGGTGATCTGCCCGGACTCGGGCCCCGCCCACATGGCAACCGCGGCCGGTGTGCCGATCGTCGGCCTCTATGCCACGTCCAACCGCCACCGCACCGGCCCGTACTTCAGCCAGCGCCTCGTCGTGGACCGCTACCCGGAAGCCGTGCGACAGGAGTTCGGCAAGCCGGTGGAGGCGCTGCGCTGGGGCGAGCGGGTGCGTGACCCCGGCGCCATGGACCTGATCCGGGTGGACGACGTCACCGACCGGATCGACGCTGTGCTGGACGGTAAGCTCGGACCCGACAATCGCCCGCCGCCGGTTGCCGCCCACGCCTCCGATGCCGGAAACTAGGGGGAAACCCGGAGTAGCCGCCATGCTGGAAACCTTCGATGCCGCCCGGCTCGCCACCGCCGGCCCGCGCACCCTGTCGGACGTGCTGGAGCAGGGCCGCATCGTCTACCTGCCACGCTGTCCCGTGGAGCTGCCCGACGAGGCCGACCTGGACGTGCTGCGCGACCAGCTGGCTGGCGCCATCACCCGGAAGAACGTCAGCTACCACCCCGAGGCGGATTCGGTGCGCGGCCTCGATCCGAAGTCCCCGTTGTATCCCGCCACCTACCGGGCCCTCACGCGGCTGCGCCTGAACATCGCCGGGTGGACGCAGCGGACCATGCCGGACCTCCTGCGCAACGCGGACATCGGCACCTGCAGCTTCCGCCCGATGGAGGAAGCTGGCCGTGCCATCGACGCGCACAAGGCCAGCGAACTGATCCACGTGGACGCCGGCGCCTACGGTGCCACCAACGGCGACCGTATCCTGCGCTTCCTGGTCAACGTGCACCCGACCCGCGACCGGGTGTGGGCCAGCAAGGGGGACTTCCGCAGCGTGTTCGCGCGGCACGCCGGGCGCGCCGGCTTCACGGGGCCAAACGGCCACATCGGCCGCCTGGAAAAGAATGCGCTGGACGAACTGCTCTCAGCCCTGCTGAAGGGCGTCAGCGCCGTCGTGCCCCTGGCGAAGGTGCTCGACACGAGCCCCTACGACCGGGCCATGAAGCGCTTCCACGACTACCTGAAGGACTCGCCCGAGTTCCAGAACGAGATCCAGCACCACGTGGAGATCCGCTTCGCGCCGTACTCGGCCTGGATGGTGTTCGCCGATGGCGTGAGCCACGGGTGCCTGTCGGGCCAGCACTGCTTCATCTGGACGGCACTGACGCCGCTCGCCAACGCGCACTTCCCCGAACTCGCGCCCATCAACGTGCTGCGCGCCGCCGCGTAGGGGCGCCGTCAGCCGCGCGCCGGGTCCCGATTCAGCTAACCTATCGGCCTAGCAGCGCTGCCCGGAGGCTCGCCGTGTCACTCGTCAATCGGAACCCCGCACAGTTTCTCCTGTCCCGGCGACAGGCCCTCGGTTCTGCCGGCACGCTCCTCGGCGCGGGCCTCACTGGTGGACTGGCCTCCGCAGCGACGGCCGACGCCATCCAGTACGACTTCAGCAAGCCGGAGGACAACCTGCGGGCCTGGGTCAAGGTGGTGGCCTCGCTCGACGGGCGGGAGACCTGCGGCTACTACAAGGGCGACGTGGTCGCCGTCACCGGACCGGACCAGAAGAACCTGCCGCTCTTCGGCTACGAGGGCTTCGGCATGAGCCGCGTCACGCGGCTGCCGGACGGCCGCTACGAGAACCTTCACCGGGAGATCTCCTACTACACCGATCTCAAGACCGGCGAGATCCTGGAACGCTGGAACAACCCGCTCACCGGCGAGACCGTGAAGGTCTGGCCGACCAACAACGACCCCGTGAACTCCCACTACGCCACGTCGTTCAAGCAGACCTTCGGCGAGGCGGGCAGGCAGGAGACGGTTGAGTTCCCCTTCATCCTGCCCTGGGAAACCATGGGCGACCGCGTGATCGTGACCTTCAACGTGCACACCCGCTGGCCCTCGCCGTTCACCCGGGAGAAATGGCCCCGCGAATACATCGGCGACTGGTACAAGACCTCGGAGCTCTTCCAGATCCACACCCGGATGTCGGAACTGGCAGACCCGAAGCTGACGAAGGTCTACAGCACCAGCGCCTGGTTCAAGGAGGCGCCGTTCATTCCCTGGATGCTCATGGACAATGCCCCGGGCCGGCTGATCTACAACACCCGGATCTTCTCGCTCGAGGGCCCGGAGCAGCTGCCGAGGAAGATCTACGACTACACGGCAAGGAACTACCCGAAGTACCTCCGCGCCCCCGATAAGTGGGAGTCACCCAACATGACGACCTTCGAGACCTGGGTGACCCAGATGACGCCGGCCCCGCCGCGCAGAAAGCATCAGCCGTGACCGCGATCCAGCCAGCCGTTCGTGATGCAGAGGGCCTGACCGACTGGATCGCACGCCTCTACGCGAACCCTGAACTGCTGCGCATGGGGCACAACCAGCGCGCCGAAGACCTGAACCTCGGCCTCGGCTGGCTCTACTATGGGCTCGCGCGGCTCGTTCGCCCCCGGCAGGCAATGGTAATCGGCTCCTGGCGCGGCTTCGTGCCACTCGTCATCGCGAAGGCCTGCCAGGACAACGTCGAACGCTGCGACGTGCACTTCGTTGACCCGTCGCTGGCCGACGATTTCTGGAAGGACCCCGCAGCGACCCAGGCACACTTCCGCCGCTTCGGCCTCGACAACGTGCGGCATCACCTGCACACCACGCAGGAGTTCGTGACCACGCCAGCCTACGCTTCACTCACGGACATCGGCCTGCTCTTCATCGACGGCTACCACACGGCGGAGCAGGCACGCTTCGACTACGAGGCCTTTGCCGACCGCCTCGCGCCCCGGGGCCTCGTCCTGTTCCACGACAGCATGGTGCTGCGGCCCTCGCCCATCTATGGGCGGGACCGGCTCTACGACGTGGACGTGAAGCACTACATGGACGAACTGCGGCAGGATCCGGGCCTGCAGCTGCTCGACCTCCCGTTCGGCACGGGACTGACGGTGCTGCGGAAGGTCGACGGAGCGCACGGGGAAGTCCTGTCTACCGGACCCCAGGGCCGCGTCTGACACCGGTGCCCGCGGCGGTTGCCGTCTTCTGCATGCCCGAGGAGGGCCACCTGCGCCGGCTGCTGCCGATCGTCCGCGGGTTGCACGCCCGCGGGCACGAAGTCCACGTCTTCACGCACAACCGGTTCCTGCCGCAGGTCACCTCGGCCGGCGGCCGCCTGTTCGACCTGTTCTCAGCCTGGCCGCTCGCGGCGGCGGACGCCGAGTCGCGGCCGGTACCCTGCCGCTACGTGAGCTTTGCCGGCCACTATGCCGCCGCGATTCTCGAGGCGATCCGGCCGCTGCGGCTGTCCCTGGTGGTCTACGACACCTTCGCCGTCATCGGCCGTGTGATTGCCCGCGAACTCGGTGTGCCGGGCATCAACGTTTGCGCGGGCCACAACGTGGATCCGGCGACGTTCCTGCGCCAGCTCGAGACAGACCCGCGGGTGGCCGTCGCGCCCGCCTGCCATGCGGCCGTCGAGCGCCTGCGCGGCCGGCACGGCATTGCCGATGCGTCGCCGTTCGCCTACGTGAACGGCATGAGCCCGACGCTGAACATCTACTGCGAGCCGCCCGAGTTCCTCGCTCCCGTAGAGCGCAGGGCGTTCGAGCCCCTCGCCTTCTTCGGCAGCCTGCCATCGATCGAGTACATCCGGGCCACGAGCCAGGAACTGGCCAAGCCGCACTTCACGCGCGGGGCGCCGGGCAAGCGGATCTACATCGGCTTCGGCACCGTGGTCTGGCGGTACTACGCGGCCGAGGCGCTGGCCGCCATGGAAGCGCTGGCCGACGCCATTGCCCTGCAGCCTGACCTGGACGCCCTGATCAGTTTCGGCGGGGCGGACGCGGCCGAAGCAAACGCCGGCCGGCTCAGGCGGGCCAACGTGCGGGTGGAGAAGCGGGTGGACCAGTGGGCCGTGCTCGGCGAGGCTGACCTCTTCGTCACCCACCACGGGCTCAACTCGACCCACGAGGCGATCTTCAACCGCGTGCCGATGCTCTCCTACCCGTTCTTCTGGGACCAGCCCGGGCTCGCGGCCAAGTGCCAGGCCTTCGGCATCGCGCGGCCGCTGGCCGCGACGCCACGGGCGGCCGTCACTGCCGACGAAGCCTCACGGGCGATCAACGGCGCCCTGCAGGATGCCCCGGCCATGGCGCGCTGCCTCGACGAGGCCCGCAACCGGGAACTTGCCGTGATGGCCGGGCGCAGCCAGGTCCTCGACCAGATCGCGGCAATTGCCAGGGGCGCAGGCCGGTAGTCCGCAGGAGCGCCCTGAGGCGCGACCCGGGCATTTCCCGTCAGGCGCGTCTCAGCGCCAGAGGGAAATGCCCGGGTCGCGCCTCAAGGCGCTCCTACAGATTCATGGCGGCCAGCACGCTGGCCGGGCTGATCTGGTTCAGGCAGTTCAGGTGCCCGAGGGGGCACTCCCGCCGGAAGCAGGGGCTGCACTCGAGGCCCAGGTACACGACCGCCTTGCGCGGGGTCAGCGGCGGCGTGAAGTGCGGCGAGCTGCTGCCGTAGACGGCCACCACCCGGGTGCCGGCGGCGGCGGCGACGTGCATCAGTCCCGAGTCGTTGGTGACGGCGGCGCGGGCGGCCGACAGGAGGTCGACGGTGTCCTCCAGGCTGGTCTGGCCGCAGAGATTGAACACGGGCGTTCCGGCACCAGACCCGATCCGTTCGCCCAGTTCCTTCTCACCGCCCGACCCCAGCACCCAGATCTCGAAGCCGCGCTCGATCAGCTGCTGCGCGAGCAGCGTGAAGCTGGCGATGGGCCATTGCTTGGCCGGGCCATAGGCGGCGCCCGGCATCATTGCGATCGCCGGCCGCTGGCCCAGGCCGAGGCGGGAGAACAGCGCCCCGCGATTCGCCTCGTCCACGCGCAGGGCGGGCGTCGGCGGCTCGGGCACGGGCGCGCCGGTGGGCACCCCCAGCGCCAGGAAGCGCTTGACCGTCTGGTCCAGCACCCGCCGGTCGAGCCGGCGCGCATCGTTCAGCAGCAGGCCGCGCAGCTCGGCGGCGAAGCCGGTGCGCACCGGAATGCCGGCGAACCAGGGCACGAGCGCCGACTTGAAGGACCGGGGCAGCACGATCGCCCTGCCGTAGCCCGCGTCCCGCAGTGACCGCCCCAGGGCGCGCCGCGCGCCCAGCGCAAGCTCGCCGTGGCCGACGGCCAGTGGAATCCCCCGCCGCACCTCGGGCATGCGGCCGGCGAGGGGCACCGACCAGGGCGGCCCCACCACGTCGATGGCCATGCCGGGCTCCTGCCCGCGCAGCAGCTGGAACAGCGACTGGGCCATGACCATGTCACCGACCCAGGCGGGCCCGATGATGAGCGTGGCCGTCACGCCTCTCGATCCTCAGGCGATGGCATCGAGGTAACGCGGCACGCCCTCTTCGATCGGGATGAACGAGCCCTCGTAGCCCGCCGCCCGGAGGCCGGAAAGATCGGCCTGGGTGTAGCTCTGGTAGCTGCCCTTCAGGTGGTCGGGGAAGGGAATGTACTGAATGCGGCCGCGGCCATGCCACTTCAGCACCGCCCGGGCCACGTCATTGAAGCTGCGGGCCTGGCCGGTGCCCAGGTTGTAGATCCCGGTTCTCGCTCCGTGGCGCCAGGCCCAGAGGTTCACGGCGACGATGTCGTCCACATGGATGAAATCCCGCACCTGCTCGCCGTCGCCGTAGCCGTCACTGCCGGCGAACAGCCCGATCTCGTCGCCGGACTTCAGTTGCTCGCGAAAATGGTAAATGACGCTCGCCATGCCGCCCTTGTGGGCCTCGCCGGGACCGTAGACGTTGAAGTAGCGCAGCCCGACCACCGGGGAGCGGAAGGTACCGGACACCTGGCGCACGTGGCGGTCGAACATCAGCTTGGAGAAGGCGTACACGTTGATGGGCCGCTCGCAGTCCTCGCTCACCCGGAACTCCCGCCCGGCCCCGTAGACCGAGGCGGACGAGGCATACACCAGCGGCACCCGGCGCTCCGTCGCGTACTTCAGGACATGCCGGGAGAAGTCGTAGTTGGTCCGCATCATCAGCAGGCCGTTCCACTCGGTCGTGTCGGTGCAGGCGCCCTGGTGGAAGAGCACCTCGAGCTTCGGCCCGAAGTCGTGGCCCGCCGCCATCCGCGCGGCGAACTCGTGCATGTCCATGTAGTCCGCGATGCGGCAAGCGGAGAGATTCAGGATCTTGCGGGCATCCCGCAGGTCGTCAACGACGAGGATGTCGGTGTGGCCCGCGGCATTCAGCGCGCGGACCAGGTTGCTGCCGATGAAGCCGGCGCCGCCGGTGACGATGATCACGGGATGTACCTCATGGCAGGGTGACGGGCGCATTCTGACGAGCGGCCACGTCCCGGTACAGCCGTGCGTAGCGGCCGGTCATGGTTGCGGCGGAAAACTCCCTCGCCCGCAGCCGGTTGGCCGCGGCCACCCGGGCACGCAGGCCGTCGTCGGCGTGGAAGGCCGCCACCGCCGCCTCCAGCGCCGCGGGTTCGTCGGGCTTCACCAGCACGCCGTTCTCGCCGTCGCGGATGATCTCGGGAATGCCGCCCACGGCCGTCGCCACGACCGGCAGGCCGGTCTCCAGGGCATCGATGAGGGTGGAGCCGAGGCCCTCGTGCCGGGACGGGTAGACCAGCAGGTCGAAGGCGGCCAGGTAGTCGCCCACGTTGTCCACCTGGCCCGCGAAGAGCAGGTTGCCGAGGCCGGCGGCGGCCTCGCGGAAGCGGGCCTCGTCCGGTCCTGAGCCGACCAGCACGAAGCGCACCCCGGGCCGCGCGGCCTGCCAGCGGCGCGCGAGCGCGATGATCTGGAGCTGGCCCTTGGTGGAGTCATCCAGGGCGCCCACGTGGCCCACGACGAAGTCGCCGCCAAAGCTGGCCCGCAGGCGTTCCACGTTGCCCAGCTTCACCGGCAACCCGCCGCCCGCGCTGGGAATCACCGTGACCGGTAGCCCCGGATCCAGCCGGACCAGCGCCGCCCGGATCGCCTCGGAGATGGCCACGACGGCCGCGGCCGAGCCGTACATCCGGCGGTTGAGCAGCGAGCGCCGGGGAACCTTCTGCACGCGCCGGGTGACCAGGTAAGGCGTGCCCCGGAGGACCCCGTTCAGCCAAGCGGCCTGCACGCCCCGGCCCTCGTGGCTGTGGACCAGCCCGGCGCCGCGGAGCGCCACGAAGGCGCCCGCCACGCCGGCACCGGCTTCCGCGATCTCGAGGCCGGGGACATCCCGGCAGCGGGCCGCCAGCGGCTCGCCGCGCCGGGCGACGAGGCGCTGGGTCCAGCCGAGGGCGGCCAGGCCGCGGATGAGGAGTTCCGTCTGCCGCTCGCCGCCGCGAAAGCCGCGAGCCAGGTTGAGGTGCGCCAGCGGGCCGCTCACCGCCCGCGGGTTAACGCGTAGGTGGCGCCGCAGTAGGGGCACTTCGCGCTGCCCGTCTCCTCGATGGCCAGGTACACCTTGGGGTGGGAGTTCCAGAGGTGCATGCCGGGCATCGGGCAGGACAGGGGCAGGTCCGCGAGCGTCACATCGTAATGGTTCTCGGCATTGGGCTGGACGAGCGCGGGCTCTGCGGCAGCGATGGACGAGGCCTTGGGCGTGACCATGGGAGTCATTCGGCGGGCTGGGGGACATCAGTATAGAACACCGCCTGCCAGTGCCGGACCACGGTGGCCACCAGCGTGGCCGCCTCGGCCCGGGGCACCAGGCCCGGTGCACCGGCCAGGTTCAGGTGGTGCATGCGCTGGCGGTAGGTGCGATAGGCCTCGGCCAGCTCCTCGGCGTCCGCAGGCGCCAGGATGCCGTGGGCGGCCAGCGCCTCCAGCTGGCGGATGTTGTCGGACCAGCGGACCAGGTCCGGGAAGCGCCAGGCCTCCCGCAGCACCAGGTACTGGACGAGGAACTCGATGTCGGTGATGCCGCCGGGATCCTGCTTCACGTCCAGCAGCTCGGCGGTGCCCTTGGACAGCTCGTCCCGCATCCGCTGGCGCATGTCCGCGACTTCCTTCGCCAGGTTCTCGCGGCGCACGTAGGTCGTGAGCGCCTTGACCCGCAGCTGCTCGAACGCCGCCTTCACGCCGCCGTCGCCGGCCACCGCCCGGCTGCGCAGCAGGGCCTGGTGCTCCCAGGTCCAGGCGTCCTGGCGCTGGTAGAGGTCGAAGGCGGTCAGGCTGGACACCAGCAGGCCGGACTGGCCGCTCGGCCGCAGCCGGATGTCGACCTCGTAGAGCTTGCCCGAGGTGGTGTGCATCGTGAGGATGCTGATGACCCGCCGGGTCAGGCGGGAGAAGAAGACGGCATTGTCGAGCGGCTGCGCGCCGCCGGTCTGCTGCTGCTCGCCTTCCGAATCGTTCAGGAAGACCAGGTCCAGGTCGGAGCCGTAGCCCAGCTCCAGGCCACCGAGCTTGCCGTACGCTACGATGGCAAAGCGCGCGGACCGGGCCACGCCGGCCACCGTGCAGCGCGGTTCACCGTGGCGCGCAACC
This sequence comes from Chromatiales bacterium, assembly GCA_016789845.1. Classification (GTDB taxonomy): domain Bacteria; phylum Pseudomonadota; class Gammaproteobacteria; order Steroidobacterales; genus SHZI01. The sequence goes on along the minus strand of JAEUQA010000084.1, from coordinate 8,315 downwards.
AGCTCCTGCCAGGCCAGGGCCAGCGCGGCCTCCAGCACCAGCTCGGCGATGTCGGTGAGGCGGTCGCTGACCTTCATCAGCGGCAGCACGCCCGTCAGGTCCACCACGGCGACCCGGAAGATGGCCGCCTGCTGGAAATTGCGGAGCGCATCGAGGCGCGCCTCGGCGTCGTCGGCGGCCACGCGGGACAGGCGCACCCCGAGATCGGCGGCCAGCTCGCTCCGGGACGGCGCCTGCTCGAAGACCCGGGGGTCCAGCAGCTCGTCGAGCAGCAGCGGGTGCGTCGCGACGAGCTGCGCCAGGAACTCGCTGGCCGCACAGATCCCCACCAGGCGCTCGAGCGCCGCCGGGTTTTCATTCAGCAACGCGAAGTAGGCGGACCGGCGGCCGATGGCCTCCAGCACCAGCACCATGCCGTCGAGGGCCCGGGCCGCCTCGGCCTGCCGGCTGGCCGCCCGGAGCACGGCGGGCACCAGCGCATCGAGCCGCTGGCGCCCGGGCTGGTCGAGCCTTTGCTGCAGTCCGCCCTCCCGCAGGCGGCGCACACGCTCCAGCACCTCGGCCGGCGACTGGCAGCCGGCGGCGGCGAGGCGGCGCAGCTGGACGTCAGGCGCGGCGTCGTCGAGCCAGACGCGGGCGAGTTCCATTTCGGGCAGCGGCGACTGGCCCGCGACCGCACCGGCATCGTCCCCATCGGCCGCGCCGTTCGTCCCGCGAAAGACGATGTCGCGAAAGTGGCGGGCGACCGTGTCCCGCTGGAGCTGGAGCGCGCCGAGGAACGCGGCCCAGTCGGGGAAATTCATCGCCGTCGCCAGGCGCTGCTGGTCGGCCGGATCCCCCGGCAGGTCGTGGGTCTGCCGGTCGTAGAGCGCCTGGATGCGGTTCTCCGCCAGCCGCAGGAAGCGGTAGGCCGTGGTCAGCTCCGCCGCATCGACTTCCGGCAGGCAGCCGGCCTGCACCAGGGCGGGCAGTGCCTTCAGGATCTCCCGTTCCCGCAGCGGCGCCACGGTGCCACCGCGGACCAGTTGCAGCGCCTGGACGATGAACTCGATCTCGCGGATGCCGCCGGGGCCCAGCTTGAGATTGCCCCGGAACTCCTTCCTGGCCACCTCCGCCTCGATGAGCGCCTTCATCTCCCGGAGCGAACTGAAGACGCCATAGTCCAGGTAGCGGCGGTAGACGAAGGGCCGGAGCACGTCCCGGTAGAGGTACTCCGCATCGGCCCACTCGTTGACCACGCGGGCCTTGATCCACGCATAGCGCTCCCAGTCCCGGCCGTTCTGCAGGAGGTAGTTCTCCAGGGCGGACACGCTGACGGCCAGCGGCCCCGCGCTGCCGAAGGGCCGCAGGCGCACGTCCACCCGGTAGACGAAGCCGTCCGCCGTGTTCCGGCTGAGCAGGTCGATGGCGCGCTGGGCCAGCAGGCGGAAATACTCCTCGTTGCTGATGGGCCTGGCGCCATCGGTCTCCCCCGCCTCCGAGAACAGGAAGACCAGGTCCACGTCCGAGGAAAAATTGAGCTCGTGGCCGCCCAGCTTGCCCATGGCGACGACGCCCGGGCCGCAGGCGCTGCCGTCCTCGGCCCGGGGCGTGCCGTGCCGCGCCCGCAGCAGGCCGTCGGCGTAGTCCAGGGCGGCGTTGATCGCCGCGTCCGCGAGATCCGACAGGTCCCGGAGCGACTCGGTGACGTCCACGCCCTCGTTCAGGTCACGCCAGATGATCCGCACCAGTTCCCGGTGGCGGAACAGGCGGAGGCGCCGGAGGAAATCGTCGTCGCCGGCCACGCCGACCAGCGCCGCCGTCAGCAGGACGTGAAGCGTCCCGGCCTCGCTGGGCATTGCCAGCCGGCCGCTACCCTGCAGCTCATCGAGCAGCTCCGGGTAGCGGGACACGATATCTGCAGAAAACGGACTCAGGCCAACCAGGCGTTCGAGTCCGGCCTGACTGGCCGGGCGATCATTCATGGCCGCGATCTTAAGTGACGCGGGCCATCAGTGCCTCAGTTGTACCAGTGCTCCTGGTAGGCCTGGATCGGCAGCTGCGCCTCCGCCAGGGCATCCCGGGCAAAGTCCGGATCGGTCGGCACCGGCAGCAGTTCCGTGCCCGCGATCCGGAACTCCCTGACCGGCTGGTGGGGCATCAGGACGGCCAGCCGGTCGCCGACCCGCCAGGCGGCATTCTCGTTGAACTGCATCATGGCGTGGCCCGGCCCCTCGAGGTCCGTGCGGCTCTGGTCGATGCCGGTGGCCGGCACCGTCGCGCGGAGCCCCATGAGGGACAGCGTGGTCGGCAGGAGGTCCACCTGGCTGGCCAGGCGGCTCACGATGCGGGGCTGCACGGGACCGCCAGCGATGAAACCCGGGATGTGGAAGCTGAAGATCGGCACGAGCTGGTTCCCGATGGACTTGCTTTCGTGGTCCGCCACCACGGTGAACAGCGTATTGGCCCAATAGGCTGACCGGGACGCCCGGTCCAGGTAGCTGCCAACGGCATGGTCCGCATACCGGGCCGCATTCCGGTGGGTCAGCTTCGGTTGCTCGACCAGGTCGATCCGGCCCTCGGGAAAGTCGTAGGGCGGGTGGTTGGACGTGCTGAACACCAGGGTGAAGAACGGCCTGCCATCCTGGTAGTGGCTGGCCACTTCCTCGTGGACGCGGGCGTACAGGTCTTCGTCGGAGACGCCCCAGGTGGTGCTGAACCCGGCCGTCGCCTCCAGATCGGCCTGGTCGATGACGCGGTCGAAGCCGTTATTAAGGAAGAAGCGGCGCATGTTGTCGAAGCTCGCGTCGCCGCCGTAGATGAACTCCGTACGGTAGCCCTGCGCCTTCAGCGCCCGGGCGATGGTGAAGAACTCCTGCTGGGCGCCCTCCAGCTTGATGACGCTGCTGGTGCGGGTCGGCTGGAAGCCGGTGACGACCGCCTCGATGCCGCGGGCCGACCGGGTGCCGCTCGCATAGAGCTGGTCGAACCAGAAGCTGCGGTCGCGCCAGGTCTCGAGCTTCTGCGCCACCGGCTGGCCACCCAGGCTGGCGAAGTACTGGGCGCCGAGGCTCTCCTGCAGGAGGATCACGAGGTTGGGTTTCGTCGCGAGATGGGCGGTCGGCACCAGCAGGTGGCTGGTGGAGCGGCCGGGCTCGGTGAACGCATCGGCCGGCAGCTGCATGCCTGCCTCCACGCGCGCCAGCGCCTCGCCTTCCCGCAGTTGACCATAGCCCCGCAGCCGTTCCTGCTCGTCCAGCATCTGCCGGACAGCGTAGGCGACCGAGTACGTCGAGTTCAGCGCCAGGTCATTGACGGTGGCATCGGTGGACAATGCCGCGTTGCTCACGCTGAGCGGACGATGGCCGAGGCTGCCGCGAGCCGCGTAACCCAGCCCGACGAGCAGCGGCAGCAACACCAGCACGCGCACCCAGGGGGCCGGGGTGCCGAGGCCCACCGGCACCCGCTGCAGGATCCGCCTGGCGAAGTACGCCGCCAGCGCCGCGACGCCGATCCCCGTGAGGAGGCTTGCCCGGTTGGCCTGCCAGATGGTGCTGAAGACCACGCCGGGCGTATCCAGGTACTCGACGTACTGCCGGTTGGGACGCACGCCGAACTCGGCCATGAAGGCCGGCGTCGCCGCCTCGTTGAAGGTGATCACGAGGATCCAGAGGCTGAACCAGGCGGTGCGTATGCGGGCCCAGAGCCCGGACCGGAGGACGGACCCGGGCGCCAGCAGGTGGCCGAGCAGCGGCAGGATGCACAGGGCGGCGACCACCACCACGTCGAAGCGCAGGCCCATGACGAGCAGTTGCGGGACCAGCCCATCCCCGGGCAATCGGCCCCGAAAGGCGCCGATCAGGCCGAGGCGGCTCAGGGTCAGTATGAGCAGTGCAAGCCCGGCAAAGATGGCCAGGGGCTGCAGTGTGCCGCGCAGGCCGGCGGGGCGCGAAGGAACGGCGCGCTCAAGCGGTTCATAAGCTGCAGTCGCAGCTCGCGAAACAGCATCCAATGGCCCAGATCCGGAGGCAGCCAACGCCTGGCAGCCGTTGGACGGTCATCCCACCGCGGATCAATCGCGGTGGTCCCGGTCGGCTAGGGCTTCAGCCCCTCGGCCGCCCGCGCCGCCTGCACCGCGGGCCGCTGCTGGATGCGCTCCCGGTAGGCGGCGAGGACGGGCCAGGCCGACAGGTCGATGCCGGCGATCCGGGTCCAGGTGAGGATGGTGTACAGGTAGGCGTCGGCCACCGTGAAGTGATCCCCCACGAGGTACTGGCGGCTCGCCAGGTGCTGCGCCACGTAGCCCAGGCGGAGACCGAGCTTGTCGCGGATGGCCGCCTTGGTGTCCTCCGGGCCGCCAGGCCGCAACAGCGGGCCGAAGCCCTTGTGGAGCTCGGAGGATATGAAGCTCAGCCACTCGATCAGCCGGTAGCGGGGCAGGGTGCCGGCCAGCGGCGCCAGCCGGGCGTCGGGCTTCTGGTCGGCGATGTACTGCAGGATCGCCTGGCCCTCGTTCAGGACCTCGCCGTTGTCGAGTTCCAGGGAGGGCACGTAGCCATTGGGGTTGACCGTCGTGAAGTCCCGGCCGTCGCTGGTGTGGCGGGTCCGCATATCCACCTTGTCGGCGGTGAAGGGCAACCCGGCCTCGAGCAGGGCGATGTGGGAGGCCAGCGAGCAGGCGCCCGGACTGTAGTACAGCTTCATGGATTTGCGCTCCGGTAATCGATGCCGGGAGAATCGCAGCTTTCCGGTCCGGGCTCAAACGCACTCCTACGTATGGCCACATTCGTACTGGTTCACGGCGCCTGGCACGGCGCCTGGTGCTGGCGGCACGTGGCGTCGCTGCTCCGCGACCGCGGGCACGACGTCCTGGCGCCGGACCTGCCGGGCCACGGCGATGATCCCGCCGACCTCGCCGCGCAGTCGCTGGAGAACTATGCGTCGCGCATCCAGGACATCGTCCGCGGTTGCCGCGGGGCGGTGGTGCTGGTGGGCCACAGCCTGGGTGGCCTGGTGATCAGCGCGGCCGCCGAGGCACTGCCGGAACGCATCCGCCGCCTCGTCTACGTCACGGGCTTCCTGCCCCGGGACGGGGACTCCCTGGTCCGGATCTGCAGCGTGGACCCTGGCAATCCGCTGAACGCAGCGTCAGTCCGGACGCCGGACGGCAAGTGCGTGACGGTGGACCCGGAGCGCCTCCGGGAACTGTTCTTCGCGGACTGCCCGGGCGAGGACTTCGCCCTCGCCAGCGCCCGCCTCGGGCCCGAGCCCATCGCCGTGATGTTCCAGACCGTGCACGTCACCCCGTCCCGCTTCGGCCGCGTGCCCCGCGCCTACATCCACTGCTCCCGGGACGTGGCGCTGCCGCTGTTCGTGCAGGAGCAGATGGTGGCAGCCTCACCCTGCCAAACGGTGCTCACGCTGCCGACGGGCCACTCGCCCTTCTTTGCCGCACCCGAGCGCCTGGCCGGGATGCTCGACTCCCTCGCGTAGGAGCGGCTTCAGCCGCGACCCGCGCGACCAGCCCCGCTACTCTTCCCCGCCGTCCAGCTCCGGGAACAGCACCGACGTGTAACCAAATCGCGTGAAGTCCCGGATGCGCATGGGATACAGCGTGCCTATCAGGTGATCGCACTCATGCTGGACCACCCGGGCGTGAAACCCGTCCGCCTCCCGGTCGATGGCCTGGCCGAACTGGTCGAAGCCCCGGTAGCGGATGCGTGCCCAGCGGGGCACGACGCCGCGCATGCCCGGGACCGACAGGCAGCCCTCCCAGTCCTCCTCCTGCTGCGGACCCAGCACCTCGATCTGCGGATTGACGAGCACCGTGCGTGGCACGGCGGGTGCCTCGGGATAGCGCTCGTTGCGGTCGAAGCCGAAGATGACCACGGCCAGGTCCACGCCGATCTGCGGCGCGGCCAGGCCGGCGCCGTTGGCCGCCGCCATCGTGTCGAACAGGTCGGCAACGAGGTCGTGCAGCTGCGGCGTGTCGAAGGCTGCGACGGGCCTCGCCACCGCCAGCAGGCGGGGATCACCCATCTTCAGGATCTCACGAACGGCCATTGCGCAAGTCTGGACCAGCTCGTAGCCGCCGTCGACTCACAGGATCGGGTTGTAGCCGCCGGGTGGCGGGCGCAAGCTGACGTGAGCGAGGGCTAACCTGTCGTGAACAGCACCGATGACATGAGGGCTAGTCAGGTCCGCCGCCCGGATGGCAGAACAGCTGCCCCGTCGACGACCGACTGGGTGGCCTGGCTGATCGGTGCCGCCGTGCTGGCTGCAGTCGTGACCGCGGCGCTGCACCTGGCCGAGGAAGAATCGCTCCTGCACCTCCTTGCCGCCATGAATCCGGCGTGGCTTGGTGCGGCGCTACTCCTGCAGGCCACGACCTACCTGCTGCAGGGCCAGGTCTGGCGGCAAACCCTGCGGGCCGGTGGCCACAGCGTCACGATGGCGGGCGCCTGCCGGCTCAGCCTCGCCAAGCTGTTCCTCGACCAGGCGATCCCGTCCCTCGGCATCAGCGGCAACACGCTGGTAGCGCAGGCCCTGCAGCGAGCCGGCCTGCCACGCGAGGTAGTGCTTGCCGCCGTCGTCGTGGACCTGGCCGCGTACTACGCAGCCTACGTGGCATGCCTCTGCCTCGCGCTCGTGACGCTCGGGGCCGAAGGCCACGCAAGCGGACTCGTGCTGGGAATCGGGGCCATCTTCGTGGCCTGTGGTTCCGTGTTTGCCTGGGGCCTGCCGCACCTGCCCGGATTGCTGGGCAGGTGGCAGGCCCTCGACCGGCGCGCGCACTTCGCGGCGCCACTCTTGCACCTCATCGCCGGTGCACGCGCCGACCTTACCGCCAACCTCCGGCTCCGCAGCCAGGCCGGCCTCACCCATGCGGCGCTGATCGCTTGCGACGCACTCACGCTGTATGTGCTCGTACTGGCCAGTGGGGCATCAGCGTCACCCGGCGAAGTATCTGCCGCTTACATGGTCGCAGCGGTGTTCCGCACGATCGGCATCCTGCCGGGCGGCCTCGGCTCCTTCGAGGCAGCGGCGGTGGTGATGCTCAATCTGGTGGGCGTGCCAGTCGGTCAGGCCCTGACGGCCACGCTCCTGTTCCGCGGGCTGAGCTTCTGGCTGCCGATGATCCCCGGCTATCTGTCCGTTCGCTCCGTGAACGCCGCCAGTTCAGGCATCGCGGCTTGATGGCCGCGGCGCGCGCGTGCCTCTGGTCACTTGAGCGTGATGCGTAGTTCCACGGGTTCGTTGCCTACCGTGAAGACGGCGTCCTTGAACTTGGGCGCGCTCCACTTGGCCGGTGCATCGTTGGACGAGCCTGACGCCTCGGTGGGGATGCCCAGGAAGTTCGTATCCAGCTTGCGATTGCCGTTCATGTCCTGGAACACGGACAGTGCATAGGTGCCGGGCGGCAGCGCCATGTCGAAGACCACGGTGCCGTTATGGACATTGCCCGCTACGGGCACGTCCCTGCTGACGACGGTGGTGGCGCCGAGCCAGGTCCCGGGGCTGTCGTAGGCGCCCGCCAGCAGCATCCCGCCCGGCTTTACGACGTTGGTGATGGTCACCCGCACGACCGTATCGGCGGTGGCTGGACCGGGAAGGACGACCCCGGCAATACAGACGGTCGCAAGGACGGCCCCAAGGACGGCGGCAGGGACGGCCGTTGGGGCGAAAAGCGGGAAGTGACGCATGGGGCTGACCTCCGGGTTGTGTTTATAGTACAGGCGCATTACGTCCCGGGAGCCTGTTAATGCCGCGCCTGAATACCCTTCTGCGCCTCGCCACGCTGCTGCTGGCCGCCACCGCGCTGGACGCCGCCGGCAAGGACTGCATGGACCCACGCGCCCACCACTTCGATTTCTGGATCGGCGACTGGGAAGTGGTCAATGCGAACGGCACCGTCGCCGGCCGCAACCGGATCGAGGCCATCCTGGACGGGTGCGTGCTGCAGGAAACCTGGGCCGGGACGTCCGGCAGCGCGGGCACCAGCCTCAACTTCTTCGACGTGGAGCGCGGCAAGTGGCGCCAGTTCTGGGTGTGGCGCGAGGGCACGACACTCGAGCTGGAGGGCGGCCTGGTGAACGGCGCGATGGTGCTGGAGGGGGACTCGCTGGAGGACGGCAAGCCCACCAGGAACCGGATCACCTGGACGCGCCGTTCCGGCGGGAAGGTGAACCAGCTCTGGGAGGTTTCCGCGGACAACGGCAAGACCTGGAAATCGATCTTCGACGGGATGTACCACCCGGCCAGGTCCCCGTAGGAGCGGCTTCAGCCGTGACCCCCTCCCGGGAGAGACTCGCGGACTCGATTCTCCCGGGAGGGGG
>JAEUQA010000078.1 GCA_016789845.1 Chromatiales bacterium | reverse complement strand
TCCCCTCCGTCGAGAGACTCGCGGACTCGATTCTCGACGGAGGGGAATTCCGGTCGCGCCGGTCGGCGCTCCTACAGCCTCAATACCGGTAGTGATCCGGCTTGTAGGGCCCCTCGACGGGCACCCGGAGGTAGTCGGCCTGCTGCTGCGTCAGGGTGGTGAGCTCGACGCCGATCTTCTTCAGGTGCAGCCGCGCGACCTTCTCGTCCAGGTGCTTCGGCAGCACGTAGACCTTCTTCTCGTACTTCGTGGGGTTCTGCCAGAGGTCCATCTGGGCCAGCACCTGGTTGGTGAAGGAGTTCGACATGACGAAGCTCGGGTGGCCCGTGGCGCAGCCCAGGTTTACCAGCCGGCCCTCGGCCAGCAGGATGATCCGCTTGCCGTCCGGGAAGATGATGTGGTCCACCTGGGGCTTGATGTTCTCCCACTTCAGCTTGCGCAGGCTGGCCACGTCGATCTCGCTGTCGAAGTGGCCGATGTTGCAGACGATGGACTGGTTCTTCATCTTCGCCATGTGATCGAAGGTGATCACGCCGAAGTTGCCCGTGGCGCTGACGAAGATGTCGGCCTTGTCGGCGGCGTGGTCCATGGTGACCACGCGGTAGCCCTCCATCGCCGCCTGCAGCGCGTTGATCGGGTCGATCTCGGTGATCCAGACGGTGGCACCCAGGCCGCGGAGGGACTGCGCGCAGCCCTTGCCCACGTCGCCATAGCCGGCGACCACGGCGATCTTGCCCGCGATCATCACGTCGGTGGCCCGCTTGATGCCGTCCACCAGCGACTCGCGGCAGCCGTAGAGATTGTCGAACTTGGACTTGGTGACCGAGTCGTTCACGTTGATGGCCGGGCACATCAGCCGGCCGGCGGTGGCCATCTCGTAGAGGCGGCCGACGCCGGTGGTCGTCTCCTCGGAGATGCCCCGCACGTCCTTCATGAGTTCGGGGTACTTGTCGTGCATGATGGCCGTCAGGTCGCCGCCGTCATCCAGGATCATGTTGGGCACCCAGCCCTTGGGGCCGCGCACGGTCTGCTCGACGCACCACCAGTACTCCTCCTCGGTTTCGCCCTTCCAGGCGAAGACCGGGATCCCGGCGGCGGCGATGGCCGAGGCTGCGTGATCCTGGGTCGAGAAGATGTTGCAGGACGACCAGCGCACCTCGGCCCCCAGCTTCGTGAGGGTCTCGATGAGCACCGCCGTCTGGATCGTCATGTGCAGGCAGCCGGCGATGCGGGCACCCTTCAGCGGCTGCGCCTTGCCGAACTCCTCCCGGAGTGCCATGAGCCCGGGCATCTCCGTCTCGGCGATCAGAATCTCCTTGCGGCCCCAGGCCGCGAGATTGATGTCGGCGACCCGGAAGTCGTCCTTGCTGGCGAAAACTGGCTTGGTGCTCATCAGGGCATCCTTGAGGTGTAGTGGGGCGGTCGGGGCTCTGGTCGGGGCCGGCCTAGCGCGTGCGGCGGGCATCGCGGGCCAGGGCATCGGCCTTGTCAGTTCGTTCCCAGGTGAAATTCGGTTCTTCCCGGCCGAAATGGCCGTAGGCGGCTGTCGGGCGGTAGATGGGCCTGTGCAGGTCCAGCATTTCCCGGATGCCGTAGGGCGTCAGGTCGAAGTGCCTGCGCACCAGCTGGTCGAGCCGCTCCGGCCCGACCGTGCTGGTGCCGAAGGTCTCCACGCTCACCGAGGTCGGCTCGGCAACGCCGATCGCGTAGGACACCTGCACCTCGCACCGGTCGGCAATGCCGGCGGCCACGATGTTCTTGGCGACGTAGCGGGCGGCATAGGCGGCGGAACGGTCCACCTTGGTCGGGTCCTTGCCGGAGAAGGCGCCGCCGCCGTGGCGGGCCATGCCGCCGTAGGTGTCCACGATGATCTTGCGGCCGGTGAGGCCGCAGTCGCCCATCGGGCCGCCGATGACAAAGGCGCCGGTGGGATTGACGTGGATTTTCTCCTTCTTAAGGGACGCGAACCACTTCCTGCCGATCACCGGCCGCAGGATTTCCTCGATGACGGCCTCCCGGATGTCCTTCTGCTTCACGTTGGGCGCGTGCTGGGTGGACAGCACGACGGCGTCGAGGCCCACGGGCTTGTCGTCTTCATAGACCACCGTGACCTGGCTCTTGGCGTCGGGCCGCAGCCAGGCGAGCTTGCCCTTGCGGCGCACATCGGCCTGCTTCTTCACGAGCCGGTGGGCCAGCGTGATGGGGAGCGGCATCAGGACGTCCGTCTCGCGCGCTGCGTACCCGAACATCATTCCCTGGTCGCCGGCGCCCTGCTCGCGCTTCTTCTTCCGCGACACACCCTGGGCGATGTGCGCCGACTGCTTGCCGATGGCATTCAGCACGCCGCAGGAATTGCCGTCGAAGCCCTTGTCCGAGTGGTCGTAGCCGATGTCGCAGACGACCTTGCGGACCAGCGCCTCCAGGTCCACCCACGCGTTGGTGGTGATCTCACCGGAGACCAGCACGAATCCCGTCTTGATCAGGGTTTCGCAGGCGACCCGGGATTCGGGCTCCTGGGCGAGGATGGCATCCAGGATTGCGTCGGAGATCTGGTCCGCCATCTTGTCCGGGTGGCCCTCGGAGACGGATTCGGAGGTAAAGAGCTTGCGGCTGGCCATGAATTGTCCGGTTGTGGTTATTCGGGGCGAGGATTATAGACGCTGAATCCGGCGGCGTGCCGTGCCCGGTTTGGCAGTGACATAAGCCCCGGGTCCCAACCCGTTGCGGCTCCAGCACTGTTACGCGACAATGCGCGCCCGCAACGGGCTTTTTCGAGCATTTCCTCACCACTCGTCCCGGAGCGCTGGGGGAACCATGCCAGCCACAGCCCGCACGTCCCGCCCTGCCGCCGAGCGCCGCAAGCTCGCCAACGCCGTCCGGGTCCTGTCCCTGGACGCGGTGGAGCAGGCCAGATCGGGCCACCCGGGCATGCCCATGGGCATGGCCGACATGGCGGAAGTCCTCTGGAACGACTTCCTCCGGCACAACCCCGCCAACCCCGCCTGGCCCGACCGGGACCGGTTCGTGCTCTCGAACGGCCATGGTTCGATGCTCCTGTATTCCCTGCTGCACCTGACCGGCTACCCGCTCTCCCTGGACGAGATCCGCCGCTTCCGGCAGCTGGGCTCCCACACCGCGGGGCATCCCGAACGGGACCTGCACCTGGGCATCGAGACGACCACCGGACCCCTGGGCCAGGGGCTGGCGAATGCCGTGGGCATGGCCCTGGCCGAGAAGCTGCTGGCGGCCGAGTTCAACCGTCCGGGGTTCCCGGTCGTCGACCACCGCACCTGGGTGTTCCTGGGCGACGGCTGCCTGATGGAGGGCATCTCCCACGAGGCCTGCTCCCTCGCCGGGACGCTCGGGCTCGGCAAGCTGATCTGCCTCTACGACGACAACGGCATCTCCATCGACGGCCATGTGACCAACTGGTTCACGGACGACACGCCGGCCCGCTTCCGGGCCTACGGCTGGCACGTGGTCGCCGGCGTGGATGGCCACGACCCCGCTGCCGTGAGCAAGGCCATCGAGGCCGCCACCGCCGAGATGTCGCGGCCCTCGCTCATCTGCTGCAAGACCATCATCGGCTGGGGCGCGCCGAACAAGCAGGGCACCGAGAAGGTGCATGGCGAGGCGCTGGGGCCGGACGAGGCCGCGGCCGCCCGGAAGTTCCTGGGCTGGACGGCACCGCCGTTCCAGGTGCCGGAGGATATCCGCGCCGGCTGGGATGCCCGCGCGAACGGCGCCAGCCTGGAGCGCCAGTGGCGGGAGCTGTTCGCGGCGTACGGCCGGGACTATCCGGAGCTGGCCGCCGAATTCACCCGCCGCATGGCGGGCGAGCTGCCGCAGGGCTGGCCTGCCCACGCGGAAATTGCCATCGCGAAGCTCGCTGCCGACGGCACGGCAAAGGCCACCCGCAAGTCCTCGGAGGATGCGCTCAATGCCTTCGTCCCGGCATTGCCGGAGCTCTTCGGCGGCTCCGCCGACCTGACGGGCTCGAACCTGACCCGCACCAGGGCCGCGGTCACCATCGGTCCCGGGCATGTCGCCGGCAACTACATCTCCTGGGGCGTCCGGGAGTTCGGCATGTCCGCGGCCATGAACGGCATCGCCCTGCACGGTGGCTACATACCGTTCGGCGGCACGTTCCTGACCTTCTCCGACTACTCGCGGAACGCACTGCGCATGGCGGCGCTGATGGAGGTCCGGGCGATCTTCGTCTTCACCCACGACTCCATCGGGCTCGGGGAAGATGGCCCGACGCACCAGGCCGTGGAGCACACGGCGAGCCTCCGCCTCATGCCCAACATGCGGGTCTGGCGGCCCTGTGATGCCGTGGAAACCGCCGTGGCCTGGCAGGACGCCATCGAGCGGGACACTGGCCCCAGCAGCCTCGTGCTCACCCGGCAGGCACTGCCCGCGCAGCCCCGGCAGGCAGGCCAGATCGCCGCAATCCGCCGGGGCGGCTATGTGCTCCGGGATGCGGACCGGCTGGACCTGATCCTGATCGCTACGGGCTCGGAAGTGGCGCTCGCGATTGCCGCCGCCGACGCGCTGGCCGCGAAGGGCCATGGCGTGCGGGTGGTGTCCATGCCGTGCCCCACGGTGTTCGCCGCCCAGGACGCCGCCTGGCGGGAAGCCGTGCTGCCCGCGGCCATCACGCGCCGCATCGCCATCGAGGCGGGCGTCACCGAGACCTGGCATCGCTGGGTTGGCCCTGAGGGCCGTATCGTCGGGCTCGACGTCTTCGGCAAGTCGGCCCCGGCCAAGGACCTGTTTCAGCACTTCGGCTTCACGCCGGAGCGCATCGCCAAGGAAGCGCTGGAATTGCTCGGCGCGTAGTTGAGGAGTCGTTCGGATGCCCGTCAAAGTTGCTATCAATGGTTATGGCCGCATCGGCCGGAATGTCCTGCGTGCCCTGTACGAGGGCAAGCGGAACGGCGACCTCGCCATCGTCGCCATCAACGACCTCGGGGATGCGAAGACCAATGCGCACCTCACGCGCCACGACACGGCCCACGGGAAGTTCCCCGGCACCGTGGTGGTCGACGGGGACCACATGGTCGTGAATGGCGACCGGATCCGGGTCCTGGCCAAGCGCAATCCTGCCGAGCTGCCCTGGGGCGAGCTCGGTGTCGACGTGGTGCTCGAGTGCACCGGCCTCTTCACGAGCAAGGAAAAGGCGTCCGCGCACCTGCAGGGCGGCGCGAAGAAGGTCATCATCTCCGCCCCCGGCGGCAAGGACGTGGACGCCACCATCGTCTATGGCGTGAACCACCGGTCGCTGAAGGCGTCCCACACGGTGATCTCGAACGCCTCCTGCACGACCAACTGCCTCGCGCCCCTGGTGAAGCCGCTGCACGAGAAGCTCGGCGTGGTGCAGGGCCTCATGACCACCATCCACGCCTACACGAACGACCAGGTGCTGACCGACGTCTACCACGAGGACCTGCGGCGGGCCCGGTCCGCCACCATGTCCATGATCCCGACCAAGACGGGCGCCGCGGCAGCCGTCGGCCTGGTTTTGCCGGAACTGAACGGCAAGCTCGACGGTTTCGCCATGCGCGTGCCCACCATCAACGTGTCGGTGGTCGACCTCACGTTCACCGCGGCCCGTGCCACGACGGTGGACGAGGTCAACGGTATCCTCAAGGCGGCCTCGGAAGGTGAGCTTAAAGGCATCCTCGGCTACAACACGGAGCCCCTGGTGTCCGTGGACTTCAACCACGACCCGCGCAGTTCCATCTTCGACTCCACCCAGACGCGGGTGGGGGGTGGCACCCTGGTGAAGGTCCTCAGCTGGTACGACAACGAGTGGGGCTTCTCCAACCGGATGCTCGACACCACCCTGGCCCTGATGAACGCCAAATGACGACCAAAGTACTGCGCATGACCGACCAGAGCCTCGCCGGCAAGCGGGTGCTCATCCGGGTCGACTTCAACGTTCCGGTGAAGGACGGCCGGGTCACCAGCGAGGCCCGCATCGTCGCCGCGCTGCCGACCATCCGCCTTGCCCTCCAGCGGGGCGCGGCGGTGATCCTGATGTCCCACCTGGGAAGGCCAAAGGAGGGCGCCTTCGACCCCGCCCTGTCGCTGCGGCCGGTGGCGAACCGGCTGGCGGAGTTGCTGGGCCAGCCCGTGCCGCTGGTGCGGGAGTGGCTGAACGGCTTCGAGATCACCGACGGCGAAGTGGTCCTCTGCGAGAACGTGCGCTTCAACCCGGGCGAGAAGAAGAACTCTCCCGCGCTCGCGAGGCAGATGGCGAAGCTTTGCGACATCTTCGTGATGGACGCCTTCGGCACGGCCCACCGGGCCGAGGCCAGCACCCACGGCGTCGCGAAGTACGCAACCGTGGCCTGCGCCGGGCCATTGCTGATGGCCGAGCTCGAGGCGCTCGAGCGCGTGCTCCGGAAACCCGCGCGGCCCGTGGTGGCCATCGTGGGCGGCTCCAAGGTTTCCACCAAGCTCAACGTGCTGAAGTCGCTGGCCCGTCAGGTGGACCAGCTGATCGTCGGCGGGGGCATCGCCAATACCTTCATTGCGGCAGCCGGCCACCCGGTGGGCAAGTCGCTCTACGAGAAGGACCTGCTCGCCGAGGCACGGCGTCTGGCGGGAAAGGGTTTCAGGGCCTCCATTCCGGTGCCCACGGACGTGGTCGTGGCGAAGGCCGTGTCGCCCAAGGCTGCCGCGTCCACCCGGCCGGTGACCAGGGTGGGTCCGGCGGACCTCATCCTGGACATCGGTCCCCGCACCGCCGAGCTCTACGCGCGGCTGATCGCACGGGCGGGCACCGTCATCTGGAATGGCCCGGTCGGGGTGTTCGAGATCGACCGGTTCGGGCGCGGCACGAAGCGCCTCGCCCAGGCCGTGGCGAAGTCGAAAGCGTTCAGCGTGGCGGGCGGCGGCGACACGCTGGCCGCACTGGAGAAGTACGGGCTCACGAGGCAGATTTCCTACGTCTCGACGGGTGGCGGCGCCTTCCTCGAGTACCTGGACGGCACCGTGCTGCCCGCCGTGGCAGTGCTGGCCGCGCGGGCGGCTACCAGCCAGCAGCGGAGTGGCCGCTCCCGGCGTGCGCGCGCCGGCAAGTGAGCTGCTGATCCGGCTGTTCCGCGCCGGCCTCGACGCGGCCGATCCCGCGCACTGCCTGCCCGCCTTCCTCCCGACGAACCGGCCTGCGGGACGGACGGTCGTCGTCGGGGCCGGCAAGGCAGCTGCCGCGATGGCGGTCGCCGTAACGGCCCATCACGCCGCCCACGGCCTTGGGCCGGTCGCCGGCGCCGTGGTCACCCGCTACGGCCATGGCCTGCGGGCCGGTGAACAGGCCCCCGGGATCGAAATCCTCGAGGCGGGTCATCCCGTTCCCGATGCCGCCAGCGTGGCCGCCGGCGCCCGCATCCTGCAGGTGGCGGGAAGCTGCGCGCCCGGGGACCGGTGCCTGGCGCTGCTCTCGGGCGGCGCGTCGTCGCTGCTGGTCCAGCCGGCGCCGGGCCTGACCCTGGCGGACAAGCAGTCGATCACCCGCCAGCTGCTGGCCTCCGGCGCCACCATCGCCGAGATCAACACCGTCCGCCGCAAGCTGTCCGCCATCAAGGGCGGCGGGCTTGCCCGGCAGATCCGTGCACGCGAGATCCTGCTGCTGGCCATCTCCGACGTGCCGGGCGATGCGCTGGCCGACATCGGCTCGGGTCCCCTGTCCCCGGACCCGGCTTCCACGGCGGATGCGCGGGCCATCCTCGACCGCCATGGCATCGCGCCATCGGCAGCCGTCGACCGGGTACTTGCGGTGCCGGCTGGCGCCGGAGGGTCGCTGGACCTTCCCGCCGTCACCGGCCGGATCGTGGCCAGCTCGGCCACGGCCGTGGACGCGGTGGCGCGCGCTGCCGAGGCGGCCGGCTGGCCGGCCCGGGTCCTGCCGGAAGTCACCGGTCCTGCCCGGGCCGCGGCCCGGGCCCACGCGGCCCTCATCCGGGAACTCAGGGCGGGCGGACGGCGGGCCGCGGTGATCTCCGGTGGCGAGACGACGGTCAGCGTTACCCACGTGGATGCGCGGGGTGGCCGCAACGGCGAGTACCTGCTCGCCCTTGCACTCGAACTCGGTCCGGACGCCGGCGTTAATGCGCTCGCCGCGGACACGGATGGGCTGGATGGCACCGGCGACAACGCGGGGGCGCTGCTGACCCCGGACACCCTGTCGCGCGCCGCCGCGGCGGGCCAGGACGCGGCGGGCCAGTTGTCCGCGCAGCGCAGCCACGCCTTCTTTGCAGCCCTCGGCGACCTGCTGACCACCGGCCCGACGCGCACCAACGTCAACGACCTGCGCATCGCCCTCGTGGACTGACCGCGTCGCCGCGGCGGGCCCTGTGTGATAATGGCGAGGGTTAACTTGTTGTACCGGTGGTAAATCTCGTCATGCGCAGGACGAAGATCATCGCCACCCTCGGTCCCGCCACCGACGATCCCGTCACTCTCGGGAAGCTGATCGTTGCCGGGGCCGACGTGGTGCGCGTCAATTTCTCGCACGGTGGCGCTGGCGACCGGGAGCGCCGGGTCCGCATGGTCCGCGAGGCGGCGGAGAAGCACGGCAGGTATGTCGCCGTGCTGGGTGACCTCCAGGGTCCCAAGATCCGCATCCAGCGGTTCCGCGATGGCGCCGTGCAGCTCGTGGAGGGGCAGACGTTCTTCCTGGATTCCGCGATGGACCCCGACGGCGGCTCGCTGGAAGGCGTCGGCGTGGCCTATGCCCCGCTCAGCAAGGATGTGGTGCCCGGTGACGTGCTCCTCCTCGACGACGGTTTCATCACGCTCACGGTGGAGCGGGTGTCCGGTACCCGGATCCACTGCATCGTGGTCCAGGGCGGCCGGCTCGCGGACAACAAGGGGATCAACAAGCAGGGCGGTGGCCTGTCGGCGCCGGCGCTGACCGACAAGGACCGGGAGGACGTGAAGCGGGCAGCCGCCCTTGGCGTGGACTGGCTGGCCGTGTCCTTCGTGCGCCGGGCGGAAGACCTCCACGAGGCCCGGGCCCTGTTGCGGGAGGCGGGCGGCACGGCGCGCCTCGTGGCGAAGATCGAGCGGGCCGAGGCCATCGCCAACCTGGAGAGCATCATCGACGCGTCCGACGCGGTGATGGTGGCCCGGGGCGACCTGGGGGTCGAGATGGGCTATGCCGGGCTCACGGGCCTGCAGAAGAAGATCCTCAAGATGACCCGCCAGCGGCACAAGGTGGCGATCACGGCCACCCAGATGCTGGAGTCCATGATCCACAGCCAGGTGCCGACCCGCGCCGAGGTGTCGGACATCGCCAACGCCGTGATGGATGGCACCGACGCCGTGATGCTGTCGGCGGAGACGGCGGTCGGCGAGTACCCCGTCCGGGCCGTCACCACCATGGCCGAGGTCTGCATCGGTGCCGAAAGCTACTACCTGTCCCTCGGCAGGCCCAAGCATCGCGACGAGGACCGGTTCTCGGCGGTGGACGAGGCCATCGCGATGGCCGTGATGTACACCGCGAATCACCTCCCGGTGAGCGCGATCATCGCCCTGACCGAGTCCGGTTCCACGCCCCTGTGGATGTCCCGAATCCGGTCGGACATCCCGATCTTCGCCTTCACCCGCCACGAGACCACGCTGCGCCGCGTGGTGATGTACCGGGGTGTCTACCCCGTGCCCTTCGACATCACCCACACCGACGTGGAGCGCATCTACCAGGAGGTGTTCCGGGTCCTCCTCGGCATGGGCCACGTCCGGGCCGGCGATCTCGTCATCGTCACCAAGGGCGAGCTGTCCGGCGTGGCCGGCAAGACCAACTCCCTGCAGATCCTGTCGGTCACCCCGGACGCCTGACCAGCAGGCCTGACCAGCAGGCCTGACCGAGCAGTGAATAGGCGCGCCCGGCCCGGCTGGCCCGGAAGGCCCGCGGCTATACTGCCGGCGGCTTTAATTCAGGGCGGGTGACCATGCGGAAGATGGCGAGGATGCGGGCCTGGGTGATGGCTCTGGCATTGCTGGCTGGCGGCGGCCAGGCTTCGGCGGCGGATCTCGTGCTCGTGGCAGGGGCTACCGGTGGCACCGGCCAGCAGGTCGTGCGCGAGCTGATCGCCGCGGGCTACCGCGTCAGGGCCCTCGTTCGCGACGAGGCGGGTGCCCGGGCGGTCCTGGGGGACGGCGTCGAGTACGCCACCGGCGACGTGCGCCAGCGGGCGACGCTCGACGCTGCCCTGAAGGACGCACGGTTCGCGATCGCGGCCGTCGGCGCCACCCGCAAGGATCCGGCCAACGGGCCCGAGTTCGTCGACTTCCAGGGCATTCGCAACCTGGCCGACGCCGCGGCGGCCGCCAGGCTGGACCAGCTGGTCGTGGTGTCCTCGGCCGGCGTCACCCGGGAGGATCACCCGCTCAACAGGATGTTCGACAACGTGCTCATCTGGAAGGGCAGGGGCGAGGATGCGGTCCGGGCCAGCGGCGTGGCCTACACGATCGTCCGGCCGGGTGGCCTGACCGACAAGCCGGGCGGGCAGAGCGGTGTCCGCCTGGAGCAGGGCGACAAGGGCACCGGGTTCATTCCCCGGGGTGACGTGGCCCGCGTGTGCGTCCTTGCCCTGAAGTTCCCGGCGGCCCGAAACCGGACCTTCGAGCTCTACAGCGCGCCGGGCTCCAGTCCCGACATGGACTGGGACGCGGCCTTTGGCAGGCTGGCTGCCGACGAGGCCCGGCCATGAGCGACGCAGGGCATCCCACGGCCCTCGGGCGGCTACTCGGCAGGACCGCGAAGATCGAGGCGTCCGAGATCCAGGCCGTCGTCACGGCCTTCCTCCTGTTCTTCTGCGTCCTTGGTGGCTACTTCGCCGTCCGGCCGGTGCGCGAGACCATGGGCACCATCCTCGGCTCGGAGCGGGTCAGCGATCTCTATGTCGTCACCTGGGTCGTGTCGCTCGCGGTCGTGCCGCTGTACGGCTGGGCCTGCACGAAATTCAGGCGCAGTTCGTTCCTGCCCTGGATCTACGGCCTGGTTTCCGTGTCCCTCGCTGGCGTCGGCCTGGCGCTGTCCGCCGACGAGACGAACACGGCGGTGGCCCAGTTCTTCTACGTCTGGATCAGCGTGCTCAACCTGTTCATCGTGTCCGTGTTCTGGAGCTTCCTGCTGGAGCTCTTCGACGCGAACCAGACCCGGCGGCTGTTCGGGGTCATCGCGGCGGGCGGCACCACCGGCGCACTCGTCGGCCCGCTGCTGACGGACCTCACGGTGCAGTGGATCGGCAATCCCGGCGTGCTGTACATGGGTGCCGGCGCCTTCGTGATCGCGATCCTCTGCCAGCGCAGGCTGCTGGGCGTCTGGTCGGCCATGCCCGTGGACCCCGCCGCGCCCCGGGCGCCGGACCGGCCCATGGGCGGCAACCCGTTCTCCGGGTTCTCGCTGGTGCTGAAGTCCCCCTACCTGCTCGGTATCTCCCTGTTCGTCATCCTGCTCGCGTCGGTCAACACCTTCCTGTATTTCGAGCAGCTCCGGCTGGTCAGCGAGACCTTTACGAGCAGCGAGCAGCGCACGCAGGTCTTCGCCCGGCTCGACTACATCGTGCAGGGGCTCACGGTGCTCCTGCAGCTGTTCGTCACCGGGCGCGTGGCGTCGAGGCTGGGCGTGGTCGCGCTGCTGACCATCGTGCCGCTGATCATGGTGGGCGGCTTCCTGGGACTGGCGGCCGTGAACACCTTCGCCGTGCTGGCGGTGGTCTTCGTGGCGCGGCGGGTGGGGGAGTACGCCTTCATCCGCCCGGGCCGGGAGATGCTCTTCAGCCTGGTGGACACCGAGACCAAGTACAAGGCCAAGAACCTGATCGACGTCCCCGTCTACCGGGGCGGCGACGCGCTGTCGGCCCAGGTGAAGACCGGCCTGGAGGCCGGGGGGCTGTCCACCGTCGGCGTCGCGCTGCTCGGCGCGGGCCTGGCGGCGGCCTGGGCGCTGAATGGCTGGTGGCTGGGCCGGCGCCAGGAGACCGGGGGCGTCAAGGCCAAGGCCCCGCCGGGCCACTAGCCCCGGGGTTCCCCGGAGCGAGGGCTGCCTGCCCAGGGGCAGGACGGACCCGTGTGGCGTCTGATGGGCGGCTGCCGGGCTGGAAGCCCGAACCTGGCCAAAGTCGCCGGATATCGCGCTTTATGCGGCCCCAGGGGCGGGCGTAGCGTCCGCCCATGACCGTGCATGCCAGGAACCTGAACGTCGGCGCCTTGCTGGGCCTGCCGGCGGCAGAGCGCCTGGAGCTGGCGGACATCCTGCGGCGGAGCGTCGGCTGCCCCGCCAACATCGAGACGCTGGAATTGCCTGCCTGGCAGCGGGACCACTTCGACCGGCTGCTGCGCCAGTGTGGGCCTGAGCCGGAGGACTAGCCGGCTTGCCCGCGCAGCTCGTTTCCAGGGCTTCCGTCTGGAGATTCGGCGAAGGACCAAAAAAAAAGCCCCACCGGAGTGGGGCTTTTGGCAGGCACTTGGTTGGCGGCGTCGGTCAGGCGGCAGCCCGCTTGCGGCGGAAGGCCAGGCCCGCGAGGCCGGTGGCGAGGAGCCACAGGGTGGCGGGGGCGGGTACGGCCTGAACCTGCACGTTGGCCTGGATGTAGTCCACCGGGATGTAGTCGGCATTAACGGTGTCATCGAACCAGCCCGAGACGTTGCCACCGTCATCGTTGAGCACGATGCCGGCAGCACCCGCGGACAGGGCCTGGAAGGTCAGGACCGCGATGTTATACACCCCCGGGTCTGGACCCGAGGAGGTCGGCCGTTCCACGTCAAACACCGTCGGGTTCGCCGTCGTCGGGCTGTTCTTGGTGAACACGGTGTATGGCGCGAGCACCGCACCGCTCACGTAGGCCACCTTGCTGGCGTCGAAGGCCATCGCGATGGTTCCGGTGAAGGTGTTGGGAATATCCCCCGCCAGCGTCAGCGTGAAGCTCTGACCCTCGACCGGCGTGAGCGTGCTCGCGGTGATGGTTATCGTCGCTGCCGTGCCCACGGATGAGCCGAGAAGGGCCAGCACACCCAAGGCAGTAGTCATCGTTGATGTTTTCATGTTGATTTCCTGATTCTCGCTGATTCCAGTTTCCGTCTAATCAAACTGCCCGGCGCTTCAGGGTGGCCAGACCACCGAGGGCGCTGATGAACAGCCAGGCGGCTGCGGGCACCGGGACCACCGGCGCGCCCTGGATGATCACGTTGGCCTGGGTGTAGCTCACGGGGATGTAGTCGGCATTGGGACCGTCATCGAACCAGCCCGAGACGTTGCCACCGTCATCGTTGAGCACGATGCCGGCAGCGCCGGCCGCCAGGGCCTGGAAGGTCAGCACCGCGATGTTGTAGACACCCGGGTTTGGTCCCGAGGACGTCGGCCGCTCCACGTCAAACACCGTCGGGTTCGCCGTCGTCGGACTGTTCTTGGTGAACACGGTGTATGGCGCGAGCACCGCACCGCTCACGTAGGCCACCTTGCTGGCGTCGAAGGCCATCGCGATGGTTCCGGTGAAGGTGTTGGGAATATCCCCCGCCAGCGTCAGCGTGAAGCTGTCCCCGACGTTCGGTGTAAGCGTACTCGCGGAGATGGTTATGGTCGCCGCCATGCTGGCGGACGAACCCAGCAGCGCGAGCAACCCCAAGGCCTTGGTAATGGTTGACGTCTTCATTATTGAATTCCCCACAGTAGTGTTGCGTTGATTAGATTTCTGTCAGTAACTATCAGGTGTGCGGACCCATTCTGCCCATTGATCAGGGGTTTGCCGGGCAAGGGAACGTGTTGTTGCAGATTCCGGACGGCCCCGGTCCCGCGCCGAGCAACCCGCGGAACAACGCAGTGTCCTGCGCATTCACAGAGCCGTTCGTGTTGATATCGGCGGCGTTGTAGGTCGGGGCCACGCTGGGCTGCCCGAGCTGCTGGCGGAACAGCGCGGTGTCCTGGGCGTTGGTCGACCCGTTGTTATTGAGGTCGCCATCACAACGATTGCCGAAGCCGTCGTTGTTGGAATCGGCCTGGTTCGCGTTCGCCAGCAGGCGGCAGTTGTCCAGCGCATCGACGACGCCATCGGAGTCCGTGTCCACCGCGGGCGCGAAGATCATGTAGCTGGCGCCGGAGATCGTGGCGTCCGCCGCGCAGGGCGAAGACGACAACTGCGATGCCCGGCCGAACATGTAGCAACCGTCCGCTCCGACGATGTTGGGCTGGTTGGCGAGGATCAGGAACCGGGGGTTCGGCACGATGGTCCACTGGTTAAAGCCGCCGTCGATGGCATCGCAGCCACCGCCACCCGCCGTATTGGACACGCCGCGGGTGTTACCGGTGCTCACGTCGTCACCGTTCACCGGGTCGAGGCCATTCAGTACGCGATTGACGCAGTTGGCGCTGCCGCCCACGTTGTACGCCACGCTGGTGTCGAGGATGCCATTGCCACCGAGTTCGATGTTAAGGCATCCGTTGGCGCCCACGCCCGCGAGGAAGGTTCCCTCCACGCACTCGTAGGTGGAGGCAGTCGTGGTCGTGGTGCCGGGCGTGATCGTCAGGTTGGTGACCTTGTCACTGATCACGGCCGTGCCGTTGGCGTTGCTGCTGATGAACGACGCGGCCCACAGGAGGCCGGTGCCGGTCATGGTCGTGCCGTTCCAGTCCCAGGTGGCGAGGCCAGCGGAACTGATGGCTGTCGCCATGCCGCTGGAGGCTACCCAGGCGTTGGCCGGGTTCAGGCAGGGTTGCCGGAAGGGGGCTGCCGCCGGGCAGCCCTGGGCAACGCCCGACTTGAAAAAGAGTGAGCTGAGCGCACCGCTGGTGCTGCGCTGATGCCAGGCAACCAGCACGTAGGGCGCCGCAGTCGCGGTGCCCCAGACGGCCAGCAGCGAGGACGTCGCCACCATCGCGGCAATGACTCTGGTCAATTTGGTCTTCATAACAAGCAGATCCTCCAGGACGACTGTTGAGTTCTATATATCGTCTGGGAAGTCGTTCCTGTGGCCCCTCTGGAAATCGCGCGACCCCCCCGGATCCATCGCGTTAGTGGCCGCAGACAAATTCCCCCACGTCTAGTTCAGGAATAACTTTATTCCCTTATATTTGTGTGACCGAGTCTACGCCGGCGGAAACCCAGTGCAAGTCTCGTGTTGACATAACGGGGCGCTTTCTGGCGGAGCCGCGGGACGTCGTCCCTGCCGCAACCGCGTCAGTCGTCTTCTTGCACTGCATCCTGATGCCGCGCCTGCAGTCAACCCGTCTTACTTCGCGCCCGGATCCTTCGCTGCCAGGGCCTTGAGGTCCGCCAGTACCTCTTTGGAGTGGGTCGCCGGGTCCACCTTCTCGTAGTGCCTCGCGATCCTGCCGTCGGGGCCGATGAGGAACGACTGGCGCTTCGCGAGCTTCATGATGCCCAGGTTGTTCAGCACGCCGTAGGCCTCGGCGGTCCTGCCGTCGATGTCGGCGAGCAGCGGGAAGGGCAGGCTGTACTTCTCCGCAAACTTCTTCTGGTCCTTGATGGCGTCGATGCTGATGCCGATGATCGTGGCGCCGATCTCCTCGAAGGCGAAGATGTTGTCGCGAAACTCGCAGGCTTCCTTGGTGCAGCCGGGCGTGTCGGCCTTCGGGTAGAAGTACACGGCGATCCACTTGCCCCTGAAATCCTCCAGGGCCACCCAGTTGCCGTTCTGGTCCTGCAGGCGGAACGCCGGGGCAGCCTGGCCCACCGCCGGCTGGGCCGCCCGGGCGGAATTCAGCCACGCGTAGCCCAGGCCGATGACCAGGGCGAGCCCCGCAATGAGAGCTACTTCACGCATCATGTTCATCACCCGGGATTGTGCTGGTCCTGAGCATATCATCGGGGTCCCGTTGCTTGTGGCCGTGATTCCGCTGTGATTAAGATCCGCTGCATGGCAGCCGAGAGAACTCCGGGAGAGCAGGGCCCATGAGCCCGGAGCGCAGGGCGAGCACCGGGCTCGGCAGCCTCGACAAGCACGTCGGCCTGGTCCTTCCGGGCGGCGGTGCGCGGGGCGCCTATCAGGTTGGCGTGCTCAAGGCCCTCGCGGAAATGCTGCCGCGGCGAACGTCCAATCCCTTCGCCGTCCTCAGCGGCACGTCCGCCGGCGCCATCAGCGCCGCAGTGCTCGCGTCCAGGGCCCGGTCCTTCCGGGTGGCGGTAACGGACCTGGAGCGCGTGTGGGCCAACTTCCACTCCGGCCAGGTGTTCCGCTGCGACCCCGCGACGATGCTGAAGAGCAGCCTGCACTGGCTGGCCGCGATCGTCCTCGGGGGCCTCGGCCCACGCAACCCGAAGTCGCTGCTCGACAACGACCCGCTCTGGGCGCTCCTGCGGGGCCGGATCAACTTCGACGCGATCCAGGATTCCATCGACAAGGGTTATCTTGGCGCCCTGGCCATCACGGCGGCCGGCTACGGGTCGGCCCGCTCGATCACGTTCTACCAGGGCACGACCGACCACAGACCCTGGGAGCGGGTGCGGCGCAAGGGCCGGCCGACGCGCATGGCCCTGGAGCACCTGATGGCGAGCGTCGCGGTGCCCATGATCTTTCCGCCCGTGCGCATCGGCCAGGAGTACTTTGGCGACGGCGCCATGCGCCAGGCCACGCCCCTGTCGCCGGCACTGCACCTCGGCGCCCACCGCCTGCTCGTCATCGGCGTGCGCAACGAGGCGCCTGAGCCGGTTCTCGGCCTGGACCAGGGTGTGCCCTATCCCAGCTTCGGCAAGATTGCCGGCTACATTCTCGACGCGTTGTTCATGGACGGGTTGTCCTCGGACCTGGAGAACCTGATCCGCATCAACCTGATCCTCGAGAGCCAGCCGGGGAGGGTGATGCAGGGCGAATTCGGCCAGCTGCGCCACACCGATGCCTTCATCATGCTGCCGAGCCGCGACGTGCGGGCCATCGCGGCCCGGCACGTCCGGGAGATGCCCTGGCCGATCCGTCTCCTCATGCGCGGCCTCGGCGCGCTGAACTACGGTGGCAGCCAGCTGCTCAGCTACCTGCTCTTCGAGTCCGGCTACACGCGGGAGCTGATTGCGCTCGGCTACGAGGACGCGATGACCCGGCGGGACGACCTGCTGGCCTTCATGGAAGGACAGCCGATCCAGGCTCCGGCGGGCATCACCGGCTGGCGCGACCTGAGCGAGGAGTACTCCCAGCGCGTCCGGGTGCTGAGGATGGCCGACGCCTCGTAGGGGAAATGGGAAATGGGGACAGATTTAATTTCGGGGAAATGGCCATGCGGCCATTTCCCCGAAATTAAATCTGTCCCCATTTCCCATTTCCCCTACGAGGCGTCTCCGATCTCGCCGCCGAACTGCGGCGCCTGGAGCCGGCCTTCCTTCTCCGGCAGTTCGTTGTGCCGGGTCATGACGGGCGAGTAGCGCTGGGCGAGCTCCGACGCCAGCTTCTCCGCCATGTAGACCGACCGGTGCTGTCCGCCCGTGCAGCCGATGGCCACGGTCAGGTAATTGCGGTGGAAGTCGATGTACTCGGGGATCCAGCGGTCCAGAAAGCCCAGGATGTCGCCGTACATGCGCTGGACGCTGTCCTCGCCCTCGAGGAACCCGATGACCTTCTCGTCCTTGCCGTTCAGGGGCCGCAGCGCCACGTCCCAGTAGGGGTTCGGCAGGCAGCGGAGGTCGAAGACGAAGTCCGCATCGGCAGGTATGCCGTGCTTGTACCCGAAGGACTCGATCAGGATCGACAGCCCCGG
Organism: Chromatiales bacterium; assembly: GCA_016789845.1. Classification (GTDB taxonomy): domain Bacteria; phylum Pseudomonadota; class Gammaproteobacteria; order Steroidobacterales; genus SHZI01. The sequence continues at coordinate 83,426 of JAEUQA010000078.1, read as the reverse complement.
CTGTTCGTGCGCGCCCACCCGCCGCCGGATGATGTCCCGCAGCTGGTAGATGCTGGTGCGCGTGGTATCGAGGACCAGTTCGGCTGACGCGATGATGGGCCCCAGCAACAGCCGTTCCCGGTCGATCGCCTCCCGCAGGCTGAGGCCCGCTGCGCTCAGCGGGTGCTTGCGGCGGGTCTCGCCGTAGCGCTTCAGCAGGATGTCGTCGTCCGCGTGGAGGAAGATCACCTCGCACCGGATGCCCCGGGCGCGGAGGTCGCGCACCACGTCCGGAAGCCGGGCCAGGTCCGCGGCCCGGTTCCTGGCGTCGATGCCGATGGCAAGGTTGGCGTAGAGGGGGTCCTGGGTGGCCGTGATCTCGCCGATCATCGTGGCGAGGAGCGCGGCCGGCACGTTGTCGATGCAGTAGAAGCCCAGGTCCTCGAAGTGGTGCAGGGCCACGGTCTTGCCCGACCCGGAAAGGCCACTGACGATGATCAGCCGCACGAGGTGCCTGCCTGCTGCGCGGGACTCAGGACGGGAGGTCGCGCTTGCCGTTTTCCCGGGCGTGATGGTCCGTGAGCTTTTCCTTGTGCTTGCGGACCTGCCGGTCGAGCTTGTCGGCCATGCCGTCGATGGCGGCATACATGTTCTCCTCGATGGCCTCCGCAAACACCTGGCCGCCCGCGAGGTTCACGGTGGCTTCCGCCCGGTGGCGCAGCTTGTCCACCGTAAGGATGCAATGCACCACGGTCACGTGATCGAAGTGCCGCTCGATGCGGCCCAGCTTGGATTGCACGTACTCGCGCATGGGCTCCGTGATTTCCACGTGGTGACCAGTCAGGTTGAGTTGCATCGTGGCTTCCTCTTGCTGTTGTTCGGCGGCCTTACCGGGGCGGGCGCCGCTTGCGCTCGCTGGAAGGTTCAATATTCATGGCTTCACGGTATTTTGCCACTGTTCGCCGCGCCACCTGGATGCCTTGTTTCGACAGCAAATCAGCCAGTTGGCTGTCCGACAGGGGCTTGGCGGGGTCCTCCTGGCCGATCAGCTTCCGGATCCGGGCCCGGATGGCCGTGGAGGACTGCTCGGTGCCGTCGTCCCCGGTGACCTGGCTCGAGAAGAAGTGCCGGAACTCGAATACCCCCCGGGGCGTGTGCATGTACTTGTTGGCCGTGACCCGCGAGATGGTGGATTCGTGCATCTCCACGATGTCGGCCACGTCGCGCAGGACCATGGGCCGCATGGCCTCCTCGCCGTGCTCGAGGAAGCCGGCCTGGCGATCGACGATGCACAGGGCGACCTTCAGCAGCGTGTCGTTCCGGATCTCGAGGCTGCGCACCAGCCACCGGGCTTCCTGCAGCTGGTTGCGGAGCGTGGCGTGCTCGCTGTCCCCCCGGACCAGGTCCGCGTAGGCCTGGTTCACCTTGAGCCGTGGCGTGATGGAGCGGTTGACGTCCACGGTCCAGCGCCCGTGCCGCTTGCGCACGAAGACATCCGGCACGATGTAGTCCGGGGCTGACGGCTGCACCGCGAGGCCGGGCTTGGGGTGGCAGTTGCGGATCAGGGCCAGGGCGACGTCGAGGTCCTGCTCCGACACGCCGAGGCGCCGGCGCAGCATGCCGAGCTGCTGCTCGGCGACCAGGTCCAGGCCATCCACGGTGATCGCCAGCGCCAGCTCCCGGCCCGGCACGTTGGGCGCCAGCTGCCGCAGCTGGATGCGGATGCACTCGCCGAGGTCCCGGGCGCCCACGCCGGCCGGGTCGAGGGCCTGGACCTTCTGCAGGGTCTGCTCGAGTTCCTCCAGGGTGAAGTCGCCGGAGTTCTGCAGGGTCTCCAGGATGGCGGGCAGCGGTTCCGTGAGGTAGCCCGCGTCGTTCATGGCATCCACCAGGGCCTGGCCCATGAGCACTTCTCGCGGCTCGAAGTGCTCTGTTTCCAGTTGCCACAGCAGGTGGGCGTGGAGCGTCTCGTTGGCGCGGTCGCTGGGCTCCGGCCGGCCGTCCTCGCCATCCCAGTTGCTGCTGCCGCCCCCGGAGGTGTCACTCCACAGGAGCGACTCGCCGTCCTCGTCGCCGGACGAGGCGGCGGCGACCGGGGATTCGCTGTCGGTATCGTCCCAGTTATCGGCCGGGGTTTCGTCGTCCGGGGTGCCGCCCTCCGCAGGGTCCGGTGGCAGGGCGTCGAGTTCGATGGGCGCCTCGGCGCTGCCCGGGGGCGGCTCCTCCAGGTCGAGCATGACGTTCTCGGCCAGCAGTTGCTCGAGCTGCGTGTTCAGCTCGGCGACGGGCAGCTGCAGCAGGCGAATGGCCTGTTGCAGCTGTGGCGTCATGGTCAGCTGCTGGCTGATCCTGAGTTGTAAAGCCGGCTTCATCGTCATCCCTGAAGACCGCCGCGCGCGCTGGCGCAGCCTATAGCTTAAAGCCCTCGCCGAGGTAGACCTGCCGAACCTGCTGGTCGGCGAGGATCTCCCCGGGGGTGCCTTCGGCAATCATTGCCCCGTCGTTGAGAATATAAGCCCGGCCGCAGATTCCAAGTGTCTCGCGCACATTATGGTCCGTAATCAGGATGCCGATGCCGCGGGACGCCAGGTGGCGGATGATGCGCTGGATGTCCAGCACGGAGATCGGGTCAACGCCCGCGAAGGGCTCGTCGAGCAGCACGAAGCGCGGTTCCGCGGCCAGGGCCCTGGCGATCTCCACCCGTCGCCGCTCGCCGCCGGACAGGCTGATGCCCATGCTCGTGCGCACGTGGGTGATGTGCAGTTCCTCGAGCAGTTCCTCCACCAGCCGCTCCTGGTCGGCTCTCTCCAGCCCGGGCCGCGTCTGGAGGATGGCCAGGATGTTGTCCTCCACGCTGAGCCGGCGGAAGACGGAGGCTTCCTGGGGCAGGTAGCCCAGGCCGAGGCGCGCCCGGCGGTGCATGGGCATGCTGGTGAGGTCGTGCCCGTCCAGGTCGATGTGGCCTGCATCACAGGGGATCAGGCCGACGATCATGTAGAAGGCAGTGGTCTTTCCCGCGCCGTTCGGGCCCAGCAGGCCCACGATCTCGCCGCTGTCGACGGTGAGGGAGATCCCCTTCACCACCTGTCGCTGCCTGAACCGCTTCTCGATCGATTCTGCCCGCAGTGTGCTCACGGCGCGGGTTCCGTCGGACCTGCCGGTGGCGCGGGCTTCTGCTGCGGGGTGATCCGCATGCGGACCTGGCCGCCATCGGCGCCGCCCGCGGTCACCACCTCGCGCCGCAGGTCGTAGGCAATCCGGCTCCCGGAGATCTCGCTCTTCCCATCACTAAGGAATGCGTCCCTGGACATCTCGATCGTCGCGGCATCCAGGTTGTATTCGAGCAATTCCCCCCGGCCTTCGGTGTCGGGATTCCCGCCCGCGCCAGCCTGGCTGAACCTGGCCGGCTTGCCCGTGAGCACGGCCTTGCGCAGCCGGTTGTCGCGGAACGTGAGTTCGGCCCGGTCGCAGCTGGCCCGGGTGCCCCCGTTCACGATGCTGACGTTGCCCGTAAACACCCACAGGCTGTTCTCGAAATCCGCGGGATCGGCCGTGGCTTCGTCCGCCTTGATCGCAAGCGCCCCCTGCCTGATGTTCAGCTGCCGGAAGATGAGGCGGTTATTGCGCCGGTCCAGCTCCGAGAACGCGGCGTCGAGATCGATCGGCAGGGTCGGGTCGGCCGGTGCCAGCTGGGGGATTGCCCTGGTCGCCGCGGAGCCGGCTGGTGGCGGGCCGCCTTCAGCGGCAGTGGCCAGGGCCGGCAGGCACAATGCCGCTCCCAGGAAGAGGGCAATCGCGAACTCAGGGCAGAAACCGCCCGCGAACTTCGGCGCTGAACTGAAGGCGATCCTGCTTGAGATAGACACGCATCCCCCTGGCCCGGAGCGTATCCCGGTCGCGCTCCACCGCCACCATGCGCTCGGTCCTGGCGATGTAGGCTTCGGGATCCAGCTCCAGGTAGTCGGTTCGGATCAGGAGCGGCGCCGCACTGCTGCGGCCCCCGCTTCCGGTGGCGGCCGGGCTGACCTCCGTCAAGGCGGTCACATCGCCGGCGAGTTCAATGATATTACGATCCGGCGGTATCTGCCCGCGGGAGGCGCGGAGCTTCCAGGGCACCTGGGCTGCGGGCTCGTAATCCACAGCCACGTCCTGCATGGTGATGGTGCCATCCGCCAGCAACTGCTCCGCGGCCGCGGCGGTTACCCGGTACAGGATCCGCCCGTCCGGGCCCGAGCCGGTGAGCCGGGCATCGCGCACGTAGTACCCGAGGCCCAGCCGGGGGGCCGCGGGCGTCTCGACGTCGGTCGATGGATTGCGGAGCACGAGCCAGGTGCTGGCCAGCGCCGCAACGACCAGAACCGCAAACCGGCCGGGGTGCTGAACTTCCATGCGGCGTACGTGTCAGCCCGGTCGCCGGCTGGCCACCAGCAGGTCGCAGACCTCGCGCACGGCGCCGCGGCCACCGCCCGCAGCCGTGACCCAGTCTGCTGCGCGCAGCACATCGGGGTGAGCATCCGCCACCGTGATGCCGAGGCCCGCCAGGGACATGATCCCGAGGTCGGTGACATCGTCGCCGACGCAGGCCACCTGGCCCGGGGGAACGCCGAGCTCCGCCAGCAGCTGGTCAAAGACCTCGCGCTTGTCGTTCCTGCCGAGGAAGACGTGGGGCACCCGCAACTCGGCAAGCCGGGCGGCCGCGGCAGCCGAGTGCCGGCCGGAGATGACGGCGACGGTCACGCCAGCGGCCATGACCTGCTGCAGGCCGTAGCCATCCCGGACATGGAAGCTCTTGGACTCGCGGCCCCCGGCGTCGTAGAGGAGCCGGCCGTCGGTCAGCACACCGTCCACATCCAGCACCAGCAGGCGGATGCGGGCGGCTGCCATGCGCAGTTCGCCGGGTTCCATGCAGCTATTTCCGGGACTACATCACGCCTGCACGGAGCAGGTCGTGGATGTTGAGGGCCCCGACCACCTTGCCGGCCGCGTCGACCACCAGCAGGCCGTTGATCTTGTGCAGCTCGAGGAGGTGTACGGCCTCTGCCGCCAGCACTCCCGAGGCAATCGTCTTGCAGTTCGCCGTCATCACCTCGCGCATCGGGGTCCGGTGCACGTCGATCCCCCGGTCGAGGACGCGGCGCAGGTCGCCATCCGTGAAAATGCCCGCGAGTCGTGCCTCGGCATCCATTACTGCCGTCATTCCCAGTCCCTTGCGGGTCATTTCCACCAGGCCCTGGGCCAGCGGCGTGTCGGGCGTGACGCGCGGGATTCCGTCGCCCGTGTGCATGAGGTCGTCCACGCGGAGAAGCAGCCTGCGCCCCAGCGAGCCGCCCGGATGGGCCAGCGCAAAGTCCTCGCGCGTGAAGCCGCGGCTCTCGAGCAGCGCCACCGCCAGGGCGTCGCCCATGGCGAGCGCGGCCGTGGTGCTCGCGGTAGGCGCCAGGTTCAGGGGGCAAGCCTCCTCGCGCACGCCGATGTCCAGCGACACCGTGGCCGCCTCGGCCAGCGTGGAGCGGGGATTGCCGGTGAGCATGATGAGAGGAATGCCCAGGCGCTTCAGCAGCGGGAGGATGGTGATCAGTTCGTCCGTTTCGCCGGAGTTGGAAATGCCGATCAGCAGGTCGACGGCCGTGATCATGCCCAGGTCGCCGTGGCTGGCTTCGCCGGGGTGGACGAAGAAGGCCGGGGTGCCCGTGCTGGCGAGCGTTGCGGCAACCTTGCCGGCAATGTGGCCCGACTTGCCCATGCCCGTGACCACCACCCGGCCCCGGCAGGCGAGGCAGAGCTGGCAGGCCCGGTCGAAACTGGCATCGAGCCGCGGCGCCAGGCTGGCGACGGCGGCGGCCTCGATCTCGAGGACGCGGCGTCCCCGCGCACGGAAATCCGGCGGGCCAGGGCTCATCGTCGGGCGATCCTCATGGCTGGCGATTGTAAGTCATCTATAATGCCGCGCCTCACCGGCCCGGCCCCCTTGCAAGTCCCATGACACCCCAAGAGATCGAAGTGCTCATCCGTGCCTACCTGCCCGACACCACGGCCACCGTGCAGAGCACGGACAACGTACATTTTGAAGCCCTGGTCGTCAGTCCCGCCTTCACCGGCAAGCGCACCCTGCAGCGGCACCGGCTGATCTACGGCGCGCTCGGCAGCAGCATCGGCGGCGACATCCACGCCCTGTCCATCCAGGCCTATACGCCGGAAGAGTGGAGTGCCCGGCAGGCCTGATCCTGCGCTCCCGCCCCATGGACAAGCTCGCGATTACCGGCGGCAGGCCCCTGGAGGGGGAGGTACGGATCTCCGGCGCCAAGAACGCCGCGCTGCCCATCCTGGCCGCGACCCTGCTCGCCGACGAGCAGGTCACGCTCGGCAACATCCCGCACCTTCACGACATCACCACGAGCATCGAGTTGCTGGGCCGGATGGGCGTTGGCGTCACGGTCCACGATGGCATGCGCCTCGAGGTGGATGCGCGGACGATCAGCGACTTCGCGGCCCCCTACGACCTGGTCAAGACCATGAGGGCCTCGATCCTGGTGCTCGGGCCGCTGGTGGGCCGCTATGGCCATGCGGACGTCTCGCTGCCCGGCGGCTGTGCGATCGGCGCCCGCCCGGTGGACCTGCACGTGGCCGGCCTGCGGGCCATGGGCGCGGAAGTGGAGATCATCGACGGCTACATCCGTGCCCGGTCCGCTCGCCTCCGGGGCGCGCACCTGGTCATGGACAAGGTGACCGTCACGGGCACCGAGAACCTGATGATGGCCGCCTGTCTCGCTGATGGCGAGACTGTGCTGGAAAATGCCGCCCGGGAGCCGGAGGTCGTGGACCTGGCGGGCTTCCTGACGCAGATGGGGGCGCGCATCCAGGGTGCCGGCACCAACCGGATCGTCATCCAGGGCGTCAGCCGGCTGCACGGCGCGGAGTACGAGGTCCAGCCCGACCGGATCGAGACCGGGACATTCCTGGTGGCCGCGGCCATCACGGGCGGCCATGTGCGGGCGCGCCGCACCTGCCCGGATCACCTGGAGGCCGTGCTGGCCAAGCTGCGGGCCGCGGGGGCCGTCATCCAGACGGGGCCCGACTGGATCGAACTGGACATGCGGGGCCGCCGGCCGATTGCCGTGGACATCAGCACGGACCCCTATCCCGCCTTTCCCACCGACATGCAGGCCCAGTTCATGGCCCTGAATTGCGTGGCGGAAGGCGTCGGGACGATCATCGAGAACGTGTTCGAAAACCGCTTCATGCACGCGCTCGAGCTGCAGCGGATGGGCGCCAACATCAAGATCGAGGGGCATACGGCCATCGTCCAGGGCGTGCCCCGGCTGCGTGCCGCGCCGGTCATGGCCACCGACCTGCGGGCCTCCGCCAGCCTTGTCCTGGCGGGCCTTGCCGCCGAGGGGGAAACCGTCGTGGACCGGATTTACCACATCGATCGCGGCTACGAGTGCATCGAGGAAAAGCTCCAGCAACTCGGGGCCCGGATCCGCCGCCGGGCCTGATGCCGGACGGGTCTGCGGTAGGCAAGCCGGAAGGCCACCGTGTATACTTTTGCGGCTTTCTGCCGCGCAAAAGCCAACAAGTCGACATCTACCCGGACTATCCAGGGACTATTCAGAGGATCAGCTCGATGAGCGAAGAGGCGTCTGTCAGCCGTCGTCATTTCCTGACGGTGGCCACCAGTGTGACGGGAGTAGTGGGCCTGGCCCTGACGGCAGCGCCGTTCATCGCGTCATTCCGTCCCAGCACGCGGGCGCGGGCCCTCGGCGCGCCGGTCACCGTGGATATTTCACGGCTGGACGAGGGTGCCATGGTGCGCGTCGTCTGGCGCGGGCAACCGGTTTGGGTCCTCCACCGCAGCAAGGAAATGCTCGAGCGCCTGGCCGACGAGAAGTCCGCACTGAAGGACAAGGACTCCGCGGAGTCTATCCAGCCCGAGTATGCCCGGAACGCCACGCGGGCCCTGCGCCCCGAGTTCCTGGTGGTGATCGGCAACTGCACGCACCTGGGCTGTGCCCCGCTCGAGCGCTTCGAGGTGGCCCCCGCCGACCTCGGCCCGGACTGGGTTGGGGGCTTCTTCTGCCCGTGCCATGGCTCGAAGTTCGACCTGGCGGCGCGGGTCATGGACGGCTCGCCGGCGCCGACCAACCTGGTCATCCCGCCCTACCGCTTCGTGGGGGAAGAACTGATCATCGTTGGTGAAGACGCGGGAGCAGCGGCATGAGCGCGGCGCGCACGGGAGCCGTGACGACGGCTGGCACGGGTCGCATGGCCCGCTTCATCGACTGGGTGGACGAGCGCTTCCCCCTCACGGCGATGATGAAGGAGCACGTCACCGAGTACTACGCGGCCAAGAACTTCAACATCTGGTACGTTTTCGGGGTGCTTGCCCTGGTGGTGCTGATCCTCCAGCTGGTCACCGGCATCTTCCTCACGATGAACTACAAGCCCTCCGCGGAGGACGCCTTTGCATCCGTCGAATACATCATGCGGGAGGTGGAGTGGGGCTGGCTGATCCGCTACATGCATTCCACCGGCGCGTCCATGTTCTTCGTGGTGGTCTACCTGCACATGTTCCGGGGCCTGATGTACGGTTCCTACAAGGCGCCGCGGGAGTTGCTGTGGATCGTGGGCATGCTGATCTACCTGGCCCTGATGGCCGAGGCCTTCATGGGCTACCTCCTGCCCTGGGGCCAGATGTCCTACTGGGGCGCCCAGGTGATCGTGTCGCTGTTTGGCGCCATCCCGGTGGTCGGTGACGGCCTGGTGGAGTGGATCCGCGGCGACTACTTCATCTCCGACATCACCCTGAACCGGTTCTTCGCGCTGCATGTCGTGGCGGTGCCGCTGGCGCTCCTGCTGCTCGTGGTCGTCCACATCCTGGCACTGCACACCACGGGCTCACTGAACCCGGACGGCATCGAGATCAAGGAAAAGAAGGGCCCGGACGGGATTCCGCTGGATGGCGTGGCCTTCCACCCGTATCACACCTCGAAGGACCTGGTGGCCATCATCGCCTTCGCCATCGTGTTCTCGGCCGTGCTGTTCTTCGCGCCGGAGATGGGCGGCTACTTCCTGGAGCACGCCAACTTCGAGCCGGCCAACCTCCTGAAGACGCCGGACCACATCGCGCCGGTGTGGTATTTCACGCCCTTCTACGCCATCCTCCGGGCCGTGCCGAGCAAGGGCTGGGGCGCCTTCCTGATGCTGGCGTCCATCGTGCTGCTGTTCCTGCTGCCCTGGCTGGACCGCTGCAAGGTAAAGTCCATTCGCTACCGGGGTTGGCAGTTCAAGGTTGCCCTGCTGGCCTTCGCGGTCAGCTTCGTGGCGCTGGGCTTCCTGGGCCTGCAGCCCGCGACGGAGAAGGTCTACGTCTATGCGGCGCGGTTCTTCACGCTCGTTTACTTCGCCTTTTTTCTCCTGATGCCGTTGTACACCTCGCGGGAGAGGACCAGGCCGGTCCCCGAGCGCGTCGTCTACCACGGGCACGAGTGAGCTGGTCATGGTCAGTCATCTTCTGAGCAAATTTCTGCATTCCGGCCTGGTTACGCTGGCCGGCGCACTGGCCCTGGCTGGCCCTGCACTCGCGGCAGGGGGCGGCGGCAGTTTCCAGCAGCCCGCCAATAACGACGTTTCCAACGTAGCCTCCCTGCAGCGGGGGGCGCGAAACTTCGTCAACTACTGCCAGGGCTGCCATTCGGCCAAGTACGTCCGCTACAACCAGCTGGCGCGGGACCTGGGCATGACCGAGGAGCAGGTGATCGGTAACCTGATGTTCGGTGCCGCCAAGCCCACGGAGACCATGGATATCGCCATGCGCCCCGCGGATGGGCTCCGGTGGTTCGGCATCGCGCCGCCTGACCTGTCGTTGATAGCCCGGTCGAAGGGCGCGAACTACCTATACAATTACCTGCGCACCTTCTACGTGGATCCCAAGCGGCCGGCCGGCGTCAACAACCTGATGCTGCCCAACTCCGCCATGCCCCACGTCCTGTGGGACCTGCAGGGGCTCCAGACGGCCGTCTTCGAGGAAGAGGAGCACAATGGCGTCCGGCAGGTTGTCTTCCGGAAGTTCGAGCAGGTATCACCCGGCAAGCTCTCGCCCGGGGAATACGACGAGTTCGTGCGGGACACGGTGAACTTCCTCGACTACATCGCCGAGCCCATGAAGCTGAAGCGCCAGAGCCTGGGCATCCTCGTGATCGCCTTCCTGCTGGTGTTCGGCATATTCGCCTACCTCCTCAAGCAGGAGATCTGGAAGGACGTGAAGTAGGTGACCGACGACTGGAACAGTTTCGGGAGCGGCCCCGGGAGGCGGGCGGCCATGACGCTCTACTCCAATCCCGCCTCGGTCCATAGCCATCGCGCCCGGATCGTCCTTGCGGAGAAGGGCATCGTCATCGACATCGTCAGTGTCCAGAACGACGAGCTGCCCGAAGACCTGCTCGATCTCAATCCCTACCATTCCACGCCGACCCTGCTCGACAGGGATCTCGTCCTCTACGACTCCCGCGTGATCATGGAGTACATCGACGAGCGCTTTCCGCATCCCCCGCTGATGCCGGTGGATCCCGTCAGCAGGGCCCAGGTGCGCCTGGCCCTTTACCGGGTGGAGAAGGACTGGTACTCGCTGGCCGAGCAGTTCGACAAGGCGGCTGACAAGAAGCAGGCTGCGCAGGTGCGGAAGCAGCTGCAGGAGAGCCTGCTGTCCAGCGCCGATGTCTTTGCCGCCAAGCGCTTCTTCCTCAGCGACGAGTTCTCGCTGGTGGATGCCAGCGTGGCGCCCCTGCTGTGGCGCCTTCCCGCCTATGGCATCGAGCTGAACGGCAATGCGGCCCAGCCGATCCGGCGCTACATGGACAGCATGTTCGCCCGGCGCTCCTTCAAGGAGAGCCTGACCGACGTCGAACTGGAGATGCGACAGTAGCCACGCCCAAGCGGCCCTACCTGCTCCGGGCCCTGCACCAGTGGATCACGGACAACGGCCAGACGCCGCACCTGGTCGTGGATGCCAGCCAGCCCGGCGTTGCCGTGCCCGAGCAGCACGTGCAGGACGGCCGCATCATCCTGAACGTCAGTTACTCCGCCACCAGCCGCCTGGACCTGGCAAACGACGCCATCAGCTTCGACGCGCGCTTCGGTGGCGTTCCCCGGAACGTCCGCGTTCCCATCGCCGCCGTGCTCGGCATCTACGCAAGGGAGACGGGCGAGGGGCTGGTGTTTCCCACTGACGAGTACGCGCCTCCCGGCGACGGCTCCAAATCCGAGCCACCGACCCCGCCTGATGCCCCCGCTCCGGCGCCTTCTGGCCGCCCCTCGCTCAAGATCGTCCGGTAGGAGCGCCTTCAGGCGCGACCGCGCCGGCTCTTCCTAATGCACTCCGTCGTCGGGGAAAGCACTCTGTAGCCCGTGGCAACGCGGCCGGGGATCCCTTCTGGCTACCGTGCGGACACGGTGAGCGCCAGAAGGGACACCCGACCACGCTGCCGCTGGAGCGGAGACTACGGGGCACCGTCGCGGCGTCGCTGCGCTCGCCCCCGGAGTGTGCCGGGAGTGCAATCGCGGTTCATCCGAGCGGGCAGGGGCTGGTGCCTCGCCGGCGAGCATCGCGTCCGCGCGTCGCGAGACGGCGGGGTCTCCAGCCCCTGCCCGCGGGATGCACCACGGATCCGGAATTACGGGTCGCGGCTGAAGCCGCTCCTACCCGGGGCCGAAGAGCGCCTGATCGATTCCGTCGCAGAGGCAGTGGATTACCACGAGATGCACTTCCTGGATCCGCGCCGTGCGTTCGGCGGGCACCCGGATCTCCACGTCGCTGGCTGCCAGCGCGGCGGCCATCTTCCCGCCGTTGCGGCCGGTGAGGGCGACGACCTGCATGCCGCAGGCATGGGCGGCATGAATGGCTGCGATCACGTTGGGTGAGTTTCCCGAGGTGGAGATGGCGAGCAGGGTGTCACCGGGGCGGCCGAGTGCCGTGACCTGCTTGGAGAACACCTGCTCATAGGCATAGTCGTTGGCGATGGAGGTCAGCGTGGAGGTGTCCGTGGACAGTGCGACGGCAGCCAGGCCCGGCCGCTCGCGCTCGAAACGGTTCAGGAGCTCGGCGGAGAAATGCTGCGCATCGCCAGCGGAACCGCCGTTGCCGCAGCTCAGGATCTTGCCACCGGAGCGCAAGGTGCCGGTGAGCAGCCCGGTGGCGCCGGCGATGGCTTCGACGAGGACCGCCATGGCTGCCTGCTTGGTGGCGATGCTGTCGGCGAAGTGGCCGCGAATGCTGTCCGTGAGGGACATCGGGATCTCCGGTCGGGAGCAAAGCTCCATGATACGGCGGGTGCTCAGCGCGCCGCCACGTCGTCCAGGGAGAAGGCAGCCCGGCTCCAGCGGATGACAGGGCCGGTTAGCTCACCGGTGATCTCCACCACGTCGAAGCGCACCGGCCACTCGGCAAATTGCCGGAAGCGCAGCAGGAAGAAGCGGGTGGCCCCGATCAGCCGCCGCTGCTTGCCACGATTGATGGTGGCCCCGGGCATCGCCACGTTCGTCCGGCGGCGGCTGCGAACCTCGATGACGACCAGCACCTTCCGCTCTGTCATCACCAGGTCCAGCTCCCCGAAGCGGCACCGGAAGTTGCTGGCCAGGGGGGCCAGGCCCTGGCCTGCCAGGTACCGGGCCGCCAGTGCCTCGGCCGCCGTGCCGTGCTGAAGGTGCCGGGCAGTCGGGCCCACGGCGCTGGCCTCCGGGTGCCTACGGCCCGCCCATCGCCGCCACGGACGGCAGTGGCACCGCCCGCCCGCCACGGATCTCGGCGAAGGAGAGGCGGCGGTGAATGCGCCCGCTGCCGTCGGCGTAGAGCACGCCGGTAGTGCCAGCGAGTTCGCCGCCCCCGAAGGGGCCGGGCGCCGGCTGGCGCAGGATCTCGGGCAGCAGCCGGTAGGCGTCATAGCCCAGGGCGTAGAGGCGGGAAACGCCGGGCGCCGGCCGGCCCCAATAGCGGGCAAGCGCGTTCTTGACAACGAGCGCCCGACTGTCCGGGTCTATCACCCAGGGGCTGTCGGGAAAGACCACGCCGTTCAGGTCGTCGGCATTGGTCGTGCCGTCCTCCCAGATGGCCGAGGTGCTGTAGGTGGGGAGGTCGGCGGCGCCGAAGAACTTGAGCTGGGGCACGATTTGCCTGCCATTGCTGCTGTTGGCGGCGACGAATATAAGGTCAACGTCCTGCCGCCGTCCCGGCCCCAAACCAGTCTTTTCGCCGGGATTTGCCTGGCTGCCCGGCGCCGGGGCGCGGGGTTCCGTCGTCATCAGCAGGCTGCGGATCGGCACCGTGAAATCGGTGCCGCCGGGCAGGTACGTCCGGGCGTCCACCACGACGCCGCCCCGTGCGGTGAACTCGGCAGAGAAGGCCGCCAGCAGTCGCTGGCCCCACTCACTGGCCGGCAGCAGCACGAGGGCGCGGCGCTGGCCCAGGGCGATTGCCCGGGCGGCAATCTCGCCGGCTTCGTCTTCCGGGGCAAGCCCGAACTGCCACAGTCCGCCGACGCCGGGTTCCGTGTCGGCGAGGTTGTTCAGCCCGAGCACGGGCATCTGCCCCGGCATCGTCCTGGTCAGTTCGTCTGCCAGCGGCGCGAGGGCCTGCACGGACTCCCTGAGCAGTGGGCCAACCATCGCCCGCGCGCCCGCATCCAGTGCCTGCCGATGGGCCTCTGCGGCGCTGATCCGGGCTTCGTCGATGATCATGGCATTGAAACGGCGGCTGGCCGGCGCTTCGAGCAGCGCCGCGACGAAGCCGTCGCGAACGGCCGTGCCGAGCGCTTCCTGGCGACCGGAGAGGGGAACGAGCAGGGCGACCAGCGGGCCACTGGCCAGTGGCGCGTCGGCCGTGGTGATGCCGGCTCCCGCGATGCCGGCTGGTGCCCCGGCTGGCATCCCGGAGGAGCTGCCCGGATTCCAGGCGGGCGGCCCAGCCTGGGTTGCACCGGTAGCCGGGGCACTGTTGCCCGCCGGGAAGTCCGCGGGTTGCAGCGGCTGGCACGCTGCTCCGACAATGACCGCCATGAGCGAGATTGCAAGCAGCACGCCGGTCGCCGGCGAGACGGATGACCAGGCAGGCGTGCGGCCCGGGGCGCTGTTGCGACCAGGCACGCTGTATGTCGTGGCAACGCCGATTGGCAACATGGGCGATCTGAGTCCGCGAGCGCGCGAGGTGTTAAGCAGCGTCGCGCTGGTCTGCGCGGAGGATACCCGGCACACCGGGCAATTGCTAACGCACGCCGGCATCAGCGCCCGGTTGATGTCCATGCACGAGCACAACGAGGCGGGGCGAGTTGATGAAGTCCTGCGGCGCTTGCAGGGCGGCGACAGCGTGGCGCTGGTCACCGACGCGGGCACTCCCCTGATCAGCGATCCCGGCTACCGCCTGCTGGCCGCACTGCGTGTGGCCGGCCTGCCGGCCAGTCCGGTGCCCGGTCCCTGCGCAGCGATTGCGGCGCTGTCGGTGGCCGGCCTGCCCACCGACCGGTTCTTCTTCGAGGGTTTCCTGCCGGCCCGGGCGGCGGCGCGGCGGGCCCGGCTGCAGGAACTGGCCGGGCGGGCCGAGACGCTGGTCTTCTACGAGGCGGCGAACCGGATGGCCGACGCGCTGGCCGATGCCCTGGCCGTGTTCGGCCCCGGGCGGGCGGCCGCCGTCGGGCGCGAACTGACCAAGCGGCACGAGACCGTCTACCGCGGCAGCCTCGCCGAAGTCCGGGCGGCGGTGCTCGCCGACCCGGGCGGCGACCGGGGCGAGTGCACCTGGGTGCTCGCCGGGCGCGGCACCGAAGTGGCGCGGGACGATGCGGAACTGGCCCGCGTCGTGGGGATCCTGGCCGCCGAACTCCCGGCCTCCCAGGCCGCCGGCCTGGCGGCCCGGATCACCGGTGCCTCACGCAAGGCGGCCTACCGGCTGGCCAGCGCGCAGCCCGCCGGGCAACCCGGCGACGAGTGACGCGGCTAGCGGATCAGCCCGTCGCCCTGCAGGCGTTCCGCGATGGCCGGGGTGATCTCCGCCAGCGCCATTTCCCGGGACTCCAGGTTCTTAGCCTTCGTGTCCAGGCTGTAGACGAGCGTTGCGTTCCGGGTCTCGAACAGTCTCGTCTGGATCTCGACGGTGCCGCTGATGGAAAAGACCGACGGCGCCGTCTGGAACTCGCCATACACCACGGGGACGCCGTAGGCGCCCCAGTAGCCGGTTTCGTACCCGAAGCCGGTGGCCTTGTAGTAGCCGCCGCCCCGGGCGTCCGCCGAGCCGCCTTCCTTGACGCCGACGCCGGATGCGATGAGGTTCGTGGCGAGAACCGCATCGGCGCCCAGCGAGGCGACGACCCGCTCGATGCCCTCCCGCGTGAGCGGCTCCTTCGTGCTCATCACGGCGCAACTGGTCGTGGCCTTCACGGTGTCGCTCCGGAGGCTCGAAGCCATCGAGTACTCGAAGGCGCAGCGCTGGTTCACGTCCGGCGTCACGCCCACCACGAGGATGTTCGCGAAGCTGCCACTGCGGGTAACCCCTGGAGAGAAGGAGCCCTCAACGGCGACTGGGCCCGTGCAGCCGGCCGCCCAGCCCGCTGTCACCAGTGCGAGCAGGGGAAAAAGCCGGGTGGGGCGCGAAGAACCGTGGTGGGTTGGCCCGATATGGCGCACGACAGACTCCTGAGTTGAGCCCGGCATCATACCCAAGTAGCACTGGACCCCGGGGGTGACTTACGTCAAACAAGCCCATGGGCCACCGACTATTCCGGCCACCCCACCGCCGATCCTGGTATAGACTAAATCAGTGGGGTTACGGGCAACGACCCGGAAGTCCTGCGGCAGGAGACCGCTACCTTCCATGCGCCCTTTATCACGCCGCGGCGGCAAGTCCGACGAACAACGCACCCGCCTGCTCCTCGCCGTCGTCCAGGAGTTGTACGCATCCGCGATGCAGGGCACCTCCGAGATCTGGCACAAGATCTACGAGCAGGGCAGCCTGCTGCTCGAGAGCGAGGCCGGGGGCTTCATCAGCACCGACAAGGTGAACCAGGCCGCTGACATCGCGAGCCTCATTGGCTTCGACCAGGAGAAGGCCCTCCGCGCCTACCGGGAATTCGGCGTGGAGCTGGACCTGCTGTTCATGGGGACCCTGGCCATGGGTGCGGGCAGCACGTTCCTCGGCACCGAGAAGATCGGCTTCCGCGCCCTGCAACGCTCGCCGTTCTACGGGATCCTGTCCGCGCCCCTGGGCCTGCGCTTCGTCTGCGGCGGGATCCTCGAGAACGACGAGCTCCACCATTCGGCACTCTACTTCTGGCGGCGCGCGGACCGGCCGGATTTCGACCAGACGTCCACGGCGACCCTGACCGCGTTCCTGCCCCACGTCCGCCAGGCACTCGAGGTGCAGCGCCGGATCCGCGGTCCCCAGCTCGATGGCCTGCCGGCCGGCTCCCTCACGCTGGCCAACTTCCAGAGCTCGCGCCACGGCATTCTCGTCCTCGACGAGAATGGCAAGGTGCTCTTTGTCAATGCGGAGGGCGAGAGGATTGCAAGGTCCGGTGACGGCGTCTCCATCCGGAACGGCTTCCTGGCCGTGGACGATTCGCAGGTCACCGCCGCGATCGAACGGGTCATGTCGCTGGCCATTGGCATCGCCCGCGATGGCACGTTTGCGCAGGTGAGGCCTGTCCGCATCCCGCGGCTGTCCGGCCGACACAGCTACGAATTCCTGATCATCCCGGTGACTGACGGCGTGCAACGGGCGGTCCTGCCGCCAGCTGCCGCTTTCATCGTGGCCATTACCGATTCCGCCGCCGTTGATGGCATGTCCAGGCAGCGTCTGTTGGGCTACGGGCTGACCGGCGCCGAGGCCCGGCTGTGCGAGGCGCTGATCAGGACGGGATCGCTGCCCCATGCCGCGGACGCGCTGCACATCACGCGCAGCACGGCCCGCAGCCACCTGAAGAACATCTTCGTGAAGCTGGGCGTTACCTCGCAGGTCCAGCTGGTCACGCGCCTCGCCACGACACTGCCTTGATGTCCCGCAGCAGGTCACGGGTCCTGGTCCTGCGCGTGGCCAGTGTGTTGGCCGGACTTGCGCTTGCCATGGTCCTCGCTGAAGCCGTGCTGTGGGTCACCGGGTGGAATCCGCCAAAGGTACTGACCAAGCGCTACCTGACCACTCCCGGGCCACCCCCGAAGACAGCCTATTCGTGCTACCCGGGCAATCCCAACGGCGAGTTCTCTGCGGCGCCCGATGTGAGCCAGGGCGGCGGCTGGGAATTGTTCAATCCATTGCTGCCGCCGGAGCGGATGCCGCTGTCCACCCTGCCGGACACGCCCTGGTGTGTCGAATACCGCATGCTGGCGAGCGGCTTGCGTGACCGGGACTACGCGGCAGTGCCGGCGCCGGGGATGGTGCGGATCATCGGCATGGGCGACTCATTCGTGTTTGGCGAGGGTGTGCAGCTGGAGGACACACTTTTTCGCCAGTTCGAGCGGCAAACCGGACCCGGGGTGGAGGTGGTGAATGGCGGTTGGCCGGGAATCGGTACACGAGTCGAACTCGAAAGGCTCCAGACCCTGCTGCGCCAGCTGGGCGCGCGCAGGGCAATCGTGGTCTTCACGGCCAATGATATCGATATGACTCCGGAACTGGAGAGCCGCCAGACCTACATCAATGACCTGATCAACATCCGGGACAGGTATCTCGAGGACCATGAGGCGCGAGCCTGGTACAGCGGCAGCGGACGCCTGCTGCGCTATGTTGGCAGCATCCTGGGGCGAGGGCAGGTCGCGCGCGACACGATCCGGTGGTACCAGGACATGTACGACCCGATCGTCAATGCCGACGGGCTGCGGGCCTTCGCCGGGTATCTGGGCGGGTTTGTTGCCATCCCGGAGACGCGGGTGGTGCTGGTTTTGTATCCGTTGATGGAAGGGCTTGAAGGCACCTATCCGCTGCAGCGGGTGCACGATCGCGTGGCCGCGATGGCCCGGGAGGCCGGTCTGCCGGTCCTGGATCTGGCGCCCGCGTTTCGCGGGCAGCGCACCCGGGACATGTGGGTGCATGACACGGACCATCACCCCAATGCCAGGGCCCACGGGATTGCCGCAGATGCCATCGCTGCCTGGCTTGCCCGCGAGATCCCCGATTTCCTGGCTTCCGACCCGATCCGGCTCCCGGCGCGGCAATAAGCAGATGACGGCGTTTCAGGGAAATGACTGCCGCACTTCACTGAACAGCGCATTGACTTCGTTCTCGACGATCGCATGGCGACTCGCAAGCCCGGGGTCAGCCAGCGCGAGACCGAGGCGGCCGTAGGTGGGCAGGTTCTGCGTGAGCGCCGACCAGGCGAGATCGTCGACGACGTTCGTCGGGATATCCGACGGCTTGCGTCGCTTGAGGTATGCCTCGAGATCATCGAGGTACTGCGAGTGCGCTGCCGCGAGCCGGTTCGCTGGCAACGGCGGCTCATCGTCCGGCACGAGTTCCACGATGTTGCCGACGGGCCGGGCGCGCAGGGGCGTGCCGTCAAAGAATCGGACGTCCGGCGCGTAGAAGACGAACAGGCGGTACCCCAGCCGCCCGAGGTTCGTGAACAGGGGCTTGATCAGTTCCTGGGAGCGATCCAGGTTTGCGGCCAGCAGCTGCGGGTAGGTTGGGCCCAGGGCATCAGCCTGCAGTTGCTCCTCGAAGCGGGCCCGGAACTGCCCCGAAAATGCGGTCGGGGCAAACACGAAGCAGCGGTTACTTGCCTCGAAGGCGTTGAAGTAGCGGACGCCGTAGGTCAGGGAGTCCGCCCGGACGAAGATGGCGCACTTGTGCAGGCCGGCTTCGGGCAAAACGGCCGCCGGGGCTGCCTCACGAAAGATCGTCTCGTAGCCGAGTCGAACGTGCTCGTCCAGCAGGTCGAATCTGCGGAAGCGCAACTCCTGCCAGCCCCACAGGTTGGACAGCAGGATCACGAGGAAGGCGCCGGCATAGATCGCCCGCCTGTTGCCGGCGCCCGTCCAATGGAGCCACGCATGCCTGAACCCGTAGTACGCCGGGTAGAGGAGCAGGAAGCCCGGGATGGTCAGGAACCGGAGATAGGCATTCTTGTAGGTCTCGCCTCCGGACGGGAGGTTCGCCAGGGGCACGAAGACGCACAGGAAGGCGGCTAGTGTGAGCCCGGCATATACGAGCAGGGGGTGTTCCCGCAGTTTCCCGCCCCAGGGCCTTTCCCGAACCAGCCAGGCCATCAGCGGCACGATCAGTAGCGCGCCCACGAAATTGAAGTTCCGGAGCAGGCCGGCAGCGGTGAGCCTCAGGTTGATCGAGAGCGAATCCGGGTTGTCGAAAGCTGACAGCGCCGTGGTTCCATAGCCCTCGCGAAGCAGGACGAAGAGGAAGTCCCGCCAGGTCTCGACGAAGAAATAGGTGGTGAAGGTTTCCGCGGGGCGCACGGCGAAGAACAGCTGCAGGAGCGGCAGCGCCCCGGCCACGAAACCCAGGAGGGCGAAGAGAGCCGTCCGGCCCGGCGGGATCTCACGGATCCGCCAGGCAATCAGCACGATCGTCGCCGGAAGCGTCAGCGCCAGGGTGTGGTGATGTGCAGCGCCGAGGCCGTAGACGAAGAACACCCAGGCCATCCTCGCGGGCGCCCGTGAGGCGTACCAGGCCGCAAGTGCCCAGCCCAGGGCGGCGAAGAGCGCAACATTGAGCAGGAACACTTCCGGCAGGACGGTGAACTTCTTGAGATAGTAGGAGGACAGCAGCAAGGCCACCGTCAGGAGCAGGGCTGGCTCCGCACCGTCAGTCCGTGCCGCCCGCTCCAGGCTGCGATGGAAGGCATAGGCCGCAAAGAGCAGGGAAAGCAGGGAAATCAGGTGCTGGGCGAGGAACGGATCCCCGGTTGCCCGATTGAGCAGCTGTCCAAGGAGAATGTAGAGTGGATAGCCGGGGGCGTGGGGGATGCCACCGCTGCGGATGTGGATGCTGTACTCGCTGGAGTCGAAGAAGCTGAGCCCGGCATGGTGGTTCCAGAACAGGTACGCGGCCATCCCGGTGGCCAGAGTGATTGTCGAAGCTCGATACCTGTTCCATCGGTTCACGTCGGGTTTCCAGGCTGGGATTACGCCAGTCGCCCTTGAACCTTAGCAAAAGGCAGGCGTAAGCCGGTACCTGCGGATGATTGACCTTGCAATCGTCGTGCCCACGTTCAACGAGAAGGACAACGTGGACGAACTGGTCGCCCGGCTCGAACAGGCGCTCGACGGAATCCGCTGGGAAGTCGTCTTCGTTGACGATGACTCCCCCGACCACACATCAGACCGCGTCCGCGAGCTGGCCCAGGCCAAGCCCCACGTCAGGTGCGTGCAGCGAATTGGCCGCCGGGGGTTGTCCCGCGCCGTCATCGAAGGCGTGCTCGCTACGTCCGCCCCCTACGTCGCCGTCATGGACGGGGATCTCCAGCACGACGAGGCGCTCCTGCCGCGGATGCTGGAGCAGAGCCGCCGGGCCGGCGTGGATATCGTCGTGGGCAGCCGCTACTGCCCGGGCGGCTCCGCCGGTGAATGGGAGAAGTCACGGGCGAGGATGAGTTGGCTGGCAACGCGACTCTCGCGCCTGGTGGTCACTGCCCAACTTTCTGACCCGATGAGCGGCTTCTTCATGATGCGGCGGGAACTGTTCCAGTCCCTGGTGCGCGACCTGTCCGGCGAGGGCTACAAGATTCTGCTCGACCTGTTCGCCACGTCGCCCAGGCCGCTGAACTTCGTCGAGTTGCCGTATACGTTCCGGAGTCGCGGCGCCGGTGAGAGCAAGCTGGACTCTGCGGCGGTCTGGGAATTCATGCTGCTCATACTGGACAAGGCCTTTGGGCGCGTGGTCCCGGCCAGGTTCGCGATGTTTGGACTGGTCGGGTTGAGCGGTATCGCCGTCCATTTCGTCAGCCTGCTGGCTGCCTACCGGTGGCTGGAGCTGGAGTTCCCGGTGGCACAGACCGTGGCGACCTTCGCGGCCATGACGTCCAATTACGCCCTCAACAACTCCTTCACCTACCGGGACCGGCGCCGGATGGGGCTCCGGTTCGTGACGGGCTTGCTGACGTTCTACGCGATCTGCGGCGTCGGGGTGATCGCCAACGTGGGGATTGCCAGCCTGGTGTTCGCCCGTGACTTCACCTGGTGGCTGGCGGGCGCGGCCGGGGCGCTGGTCGGCGTCGTATGGAACTACGCCATCAGTTCCATGGTCACCTGGGACCGGCGCTGATCAGCCGTTGGCCCTATACTGGCGTGGCGAGTCGGCCAGGCAATCGCTCGCGTGCTTGCACGCGGGAGGAAAGTCCGGGCTCCGGCGGGCAGGGTGCCAGGTAACGCCTGGGAGGCGCGAGCCTACGGAAAGTGCCACAGAAAATAACCGCCTAAGGATTCCCGGGCTCGCCCGGGGATCCCGGTAAGGGTGAAAAGGTGCGGTAAGAGCGCACCGCGCGGGTGGCAACACATCGCGGCTGGGTAAACCCCACCCGGAGCAAGACCAAATAGGGAAGCAGCGTTCCGCAAGGAGCGCACCGTCGCCCCGCGGGCTTCCGGGTAGGTTGCTTGAGGTCGCTGGTGACAGCGATCCCAGAGGAATGATTGCCCACGACAGAACCCGGCTTATCGGCCGACTCGCACTGGATCTGATGCGCCACGGTTGTGCGCCGGCACTTGTGCAGTGCAATCAAGCCCGGAGGGCGCCGGATTATGTCACGCGGCACTTTCAATTTGCACAATTGACAGGCAGATTCAGTACATGGGGATTCCTGGTAGCCCCAACAAACGACAAAAACGTGGGAACCATTCGGCAGATTGCAGGGCAACCACCTCACGCGGTGGTCATGCCAACAATAACTTCATAAAAGTCATCGGGGGATTCGACATGTCTACGATTCTCAGCACTCGGCTCGCACTGGCCGCTGCCTTGACCCTTTTCGGATCGTCAGTGACGGCGGCCGCGCTGGATACGAATAGCGCCAGCAACGGCCTGACCGCCATTTTTAGCACGTCATTCGCCGGTGGGCTTCCGCTCTGTGGACCTTCTTCGCCCAGCTATTGCTCGTTCTTCGGTGGGCTTCCGAGCGCCGGGCAGATAGCGGCTGTCTCCATCTCGCCCAACCCGACGGGCCTGACGACCAACACTCCGGCTGCCATCCTCGGTGCCGGTGCCGGGTCGTTCCTGAACCTCACCTCCGACGGCATCACGTCCACGCTGGCGGGCGGCACGGTCACCTTCGGCAACGGCTCGATCACCATCGTTCCGGCAGCGACCACGATCGGCGTGACCAATGCGGGCATGGTTTTCGACGCGGCGGCGCAGGTTGCGGCCGTCAATCCCAATGGCACCTCGGAGTTCCTCGTCAACCTCTCACCGGCCCTGGCGGTCGACTTCAGTACCCTGGCTGGAGGGGCGGTGACGAGCTGCGCGGGTCCGGCGTGCGCCGCGCTTGGCACGCTCAGCCTGGACATGGTGAGGTACCGGCTGTTCGTCGAGTGGGATCCGACGTTTACCAACTTCAATTCCACCTTCATCGGCCAGACGGGCAACAACGCCATGGTGTATGCCAACCTGAACACCATTCCGGTGCCGGCCGCCGTGTGGCTGATGGGTTCGGCCCTGGGTCTCCTGGGCCTCGCCCGCCGGAAGGTCGCAGCCTGAGTCCCGATCCGGGCTGACGATAACGGAACACGGCCCCGCGGTTCGCCGCGGGGCCGACTCCCAAACCGAGGATTCTGGGGAACTTCACATGTCACACACTGCAAGCAAGCGCCTGTGGGCCCTGGCTGCGGCGGCGGGCCTCTGTGCCGGCCTGGGCGCCGGCGGCGCCTCCGCGGCCATCGCGACCCGCACGTTCACCATCAGCACGGCCGACATCGTCGACCTCTACAGCGCCACGTTCGACGCTGCCCTGACGCCTTGCGGGGTGCCGGCGACCGCCGAGTGCACCTTCTTCGGCGGCACGCCCCCGGTAGGCCGGGCCATCACGATCACGCCGACGGGCACCGGCAGCGGTACGTTCAACGTGAACTACGACACCATCACGGGCGAGATCACCCAGGTCAACAGCATGGTGATCAACCTGCCCACGCTCAGCCTGGTCATCGTCAAGCCGCCCGGTCCCCCCACCTTCCTCGGCAATACCACGACCGTCACGGTGATTCCCGGCAACGGAATCCCGGTCGCCAATGACACCGCGTTCGTGGAGTCGGGCACGGGAACCCTGGGCCGCGACCTGGATGGTGGTGGTTTCCAGACCCTGTTGGGTCAGGGCACCGCTGATCCGGACCAGGCGCCCGTCATCGGCATTGCGTCGATATTCCATCACAACGATGCACCGAACCCGGATGCGCCGGACTTCGCGGTGTTTCCCGATATCGTCGACAACTGCACCGATTCCAATCCGCCCGAGGGCGCTTGCCCGCTGATTACGCTGAACCTGCTGACGCTGGATGCGGTGCGCTATCGCCTCGAAGGGCGGGTTGGGTGCTCCGCCGCCGGCAGTTCCCTTGTGCTGAAGTCCCAGACCGCCAACGGCTCCATCTACCGGGTCAATCTCACGACCACGACGGCCGACACCGACTGCGACGGGGACGGGGTCCTGAACGCCGTTGACAACTGCCCCGACGAGCCCAACGCTGGCCAGGCCGACACCGACGGCGACGGCCGCGGCAACGCCTGCGACAACTGCCGGCTGTTGGCAAACAATACGGGCGCTGGCGCCCAGTGCGACTCGGACGGTGACGGCTTTGGCAATCGCTGCGACGGTGACTTCAACCAAAACGGCTCCACCAACGCCCAGGACACCGCGTTGTTCCGCCAGCAGCTCGGGCAGCCCAGTGTATCGCCGGTTTTCAACAGGGCGGACATCAACTGCAATGGCACGGTGAATGCCCAGGACAACGCCTTGTTCCGGGGCCTGCTTGCGTCGCCGCCGGGACCCGGTGCCGGCCCGTAAGGCTACTGCTACAACGCAGGCACGAGACCAGCCGGCCCGGCAAGCGATTGCCGGGCCGGCTTTTCTTTTTCGGACCGCTCATTGCCCGTCGTGGTGAGCGTCGCGCCCGGTTCCGTCGCGGTACGGCTTGCCCTACTTTGCCTTCGAGACTACCGTCGTCTCCAGAAACCGCTCACCTTGCAGGGAGTTGGCAACGAGGCACACTTTTTCTGCGCGCTCGAGCAATTCGCGCGCCTTGTCATGGTCCGCCCCGGCATCGACCGTAAGCGTCGCCCGGGTCGTGTACCGGGAGAAGCGGGTGACGCCATTCAACCGCTCCAGGGTTCCCTCGACGACACACTTGAGCTCCTGCCAGTCGAAGGTTGCCGCACGGGAAACACCCCGGAAGGTGAGGACGAAGCAATCCGCGATTGAGGCTACGAGCAGCGTCTCCGGCGACCAGGCATCTCCCGGGCCGTCGAATTCAGCCGGTGGCGCAGTCGCCATCGCCGGCAAGCCCGCCGAGCTGACGGTGACCGCGCCCTTTACTGGGCCCATGGCGCTGGCGCTGTAGACGTGGGGGTATGGTTTCACTGGCTTGCGTCCTTTCGAGTGCGGGTGTAGTTTAGAAAGGCCTTATTTACCTTACTCTAAACCATTAACGGCAGGCGATGATGGCCGCACGAGCCAGTCCCGCACTCGACCCCGGCGCCATGCGGCGCCACGCGGCGAGCGCGGCAAGGCTGATCAGGGCCCTGTCGAACAGGCATCGCCTGCTCGTGCTGTGCGTGCTATCCGAGCGGGAGATCTCCGTCGGTGAGCTGAACAGCCAGGTCCGTCTGTCCCAGTCCGCCCTGTCCCAGCATCTTGCGGTATTGAGGCGCGAGGGGCTCGTTTCCACGCGCCGGGCGGCCCAGACGATCTACTACAAGGTCGCGCCCGGAGTCGCCATGGACGTGGTGCAACTCCTCCACGATCACTACTGCGGGACCGGTCGCAGGAATGGAACCGCCACGCCCGCTGGCGGGGACTGACCCAACCCGGCAACCAGAAGGAGAAATAGTCATGGCTACTGTCGTAATTCTCGGCGCCGGAATCGGCGGCGTACCCTGCGCCTACGAGCTCCGCAAGCAGCTGGGCACGGAGCACCAGATCGTGCTGGTTGGCGCGTCGCACCGCTTCGAGTTCACGCCCTCCAACCCCTGGGTTGCCGTCGGCTGGCGCGACACGGCTGAAACCGGCGTCGACCTGACGAAGCCGCTGAAGGATCACGGCATCGGCTTCGAGCCCCGGGAGGCCCGGTCCATCGACCCGGTGGGCAAGCGGGTGGTCCTGGCCGACGGGCGGGACATCGTTTACGACTACCTCGTCATCACCACGGGCCCGAAACTGTCCTTCGACGAGGTCCCCGGCCTCGGGCCGTCAGGATTCACGCACTCGATCTGCACCCATGCGCATGCCCACGAGGCATGGCAGGCCTACGAACGGTTCCTGCAGAATCCCGGGCCGGTCATCATCGGGGCCGCCCCCGGCGCAAGCTGCTTCGGGCCGGCCTACGAGTTCGCCATGATCCTCGACACCGACCTGCGCAGGCGGAAGATGCGGGACCGGGTGCCCATGACCTACGTGACGAGCGAGCCCTACATCGGCCACATGGGGCTCGGTGGCGTAGGCGACAGCAAGGGGCTCATGGAGAGCGAACTGCGCCAGCACCACATCAAGTGGGTCACGAACGCAAAGATCAGCCGGGTGGAGCAGGGGCGCCTCTTTGCCCAGGAAGTGGACGAGCGCGGCCAGCCCGTGCGCGATCACGAGATGCCGTTTGCCTATGCCATGATCCTGCCGGCCTTCAAGGGCGTGGACGCGGTAGCGGCGGTGCCCGAGCTCTGCAATCCGCGGGGCTTTGTCCTGATCGACGAGTACCAGCGCTCGAAGAAGTACCCGGAGATCTACTCGGCGGGCGTCTGCGTCGCGATCCCGCCCGTGGAGGTCACGCCGGTGCCAACGGGTGCGCCGAAGACCGGCTACATGATCGAGTCCATGGTCACTGCCATCTGCGAGAATATCCGCGCTGCCATCGACGGGAAGATGCCTGCGGCCAAGGCCACGTGGAACGCCATCTGCCTGGCCGACTTCGGCGACACCGGCGTGGCCTTCGTGGCCCTTCCCGAGATTCCGCCCCGCAATGTCACCTGGGCGAAGAAGGGCAAGTGGGTGCACCTGGGCAAGATCGCTTTCGAGAAGTACTTCCTGCACAAGGTCCGGAGCGGCTCCGTGACGCCGGTGTACGAGACCTACGTGCTGAAGGCCCTGGGCGTCGAACGGCTGAAGAGTGGACCCGGCTGAGCCGGGAAGGAGCGGACCATGACGATTGATCGTGCCGTAATGGCATTCGCGGGAACGGTGGTGCTCGTGAGCCTCGCGCTGGGGCTTTTCGTCCACCAGAACTGGTTCTGGCTCACGGCCTTCGTGGGGGCCAACCTCCTGCAGTCATCATTTACCGGGTTCTGCCCGCTGGCCTTCATCCTCCGCAAGCTCGGCATGAAGCCGGGCCCGGCGTTCTGAGCGTGCGGCCGGTCGTCCTGCTGGTCGCGTGCCTGCTGGCTGGCTGCGGCAAGCCGGAGTCGCCCGAACCCGTGGGTCAGGCCCCGGCGAACCTGGCGACCGAGGTGGTGCAGCCCGTCACGGTGCCGGCGGAGCGCGAGCTCGACGGCGCCGTGGAGGCGGTGAACCAGGCCACGGTGTCGGCACAGACGTCAGGGCGCGTCGCCGAGATCCTCCACGACGTGAACGACTTCGTGCCCGCCGGTGCGCTCCTCATGAAGCTGCGCAGCACCGAGCAGCGCGCGGGCCTCCAGCAGGCCGAGGCTGCGCGGGTCGAGGCCACGGCCCGGGAGGCCGAGGCCCAGACCCGCTACGCGCGCATCCGCGACATGTACGAGCGCAAGGTCGTCGCCAAGGCGCAGCTGGACCAGGTGGCCGCGGAGCGGGACGCGGCCGTCGCGCGGCTGGCCGCCGCCAACGCGGCCCTGGACAGCGCCCGCGAAGGGGTTGCCTACACCGAGGTCCGCGCGCCCTACGCGGGTATCGTGACGGCGCGCCTGGTCCGCGTGGGCGAGTCCGTCTCACCGGGTACGCCGCTGATGAGCGGGCTGTCGCTGGAGAAGCTCCGGGTGACCGTGGACATCCCGCAGACGCTCGTGGAACAGGTGCGCAGGCTGCGCAAGGCCGCCGTCTACGTGGACGGTCGCCGGATCGAGGCGACGCAGGTCACCATCTTCCCGGAGGCCGATCCGGCCACGAACACCTTCCGCACCCGGGTGGACCTGCCGCCCAACGCGGCGGACCTGTACCCGGGCATGTTCGTCAAGGTGGGCTTCGTGACGGGCGAGAGCCCGCGGCTGCTCGTCCCGAAGTCGGCGATCGTCGTTCGCAGCGAAGTTACCGCCGTCTACGTGGTCGATGGCGACGGGCGCGTGTCCCTCCGCCAGGTTCGCACCGGCGGCGCCTTTGGCGACCGGCTGGAGATCCTGGCCGGCCTGGCCGCCGGCGAGCGCGTGGCGCTCGAGCCGGTGGCGGCGCTGCGGACCCTGAGCCCGGCGGTTGCTGGCGACGATGGCTGAGGAGCTGGGCTTCAGCGGCCGCGTCGCGCGGCAGTTCCTGCGCTCCGAGCTGACGCCGCTGCTGGCGCTCACCGCGCTCCTCATGGGCGTGTTTGCCGTGCTGGTGACGCCCCGGGAGGAAGAGCCGCAGATCAACGTCACCTTCGCCAACATCATCATCGGCTTCCCGGGCGCCAGCGCCGTCCAGGTGGAGAACCTGGTGTCCTCGCCCATGGAGAAGGTCCTGGGCGAGATCGCGGGCGTGAAGCACATTTACTCGGTATCGCGTCCCGGCGTGGCCGTGCTGACCGTGCAGTTCGAGGTGGGCGAGGAGCGCACGGAGGCCATCGTCCGCCTCTACAACGCCGTCTATTCCAACCAGGACTGGCAGCCGCCCGGCTCCGGCGTGCTCCCGCCCCTGGTCCGGCCCATGGGCATCGACGACGTGCCGATCCTGTCCCTGACGCTCTGGACGAAGGATCCCGCGCGCGGGGCCCACGAGCTCGGCGAGGTCGCGCGGGCCATCGAGACCGAGATCAAGCGCGTGCCCGGCACCCGGGACGTCTACACCATCGGCAGTCCCGACAGCGTCGTCCGCGTGGAGCTGGACCCCCAGAAGCTGGCGGGCTACGGCCTGTCGGCCGACGACCTGGTGGCGTCCCTGGCGGCGGCCGGCCAGGCGGAGCAGGCCGGCGTTCTGGTCGGCAACGACCGGGTGACGCCCGTGCAGGCGGGCGCCTTCCTGGCCGGCAGCGCCGAGGTTGCCAGCCTGGTCGTGGCGGCCAGGGACGGCCGGCCCATCTACCTGCAGGACGTGGCCGCCGTGAGCCGCGGGCCCGACACGCCGGAGTCCCTCGTCTGGCACGGCACCGGGATCGCGGGCGATTCCGCGCCGGCCCGCGAGGGCCATGCCCCGGCGGTGACCATCGCCGTGTCGAAAAAGCCCGGCGAGAACGCCATCGACGTGACCACGGCGGTCCTCGACCGCATCGCCACGCTGCGTGGCACGTACATACCCGCGGGCGTCGAAGTCACGGAGACCCGCAACTACGGCGTCACCGCCAACGACAAGGCGCAGAAGCTCATCCAGAAGCTGATGTTCGCCACGGTGGCGGTCGTCGTGCTGGTGCTCGTGGCGATCGGCCGGCGCGAGGCAATCGTGGTGGGCGCGGCGGTCGTCGTGACGCTCGCCGCCACGCTGTTCGCCTCCTGGGCCTGGGGCTTCACCATCAACCGCGTGTCGCTCTTCGCGCTGATCTTCTCGATCGGCATCCTGGTGGACGACGCCATCGTCATCGTCGAGAACATCCACCGGCGGCGCCAGATCGACAAAGGCAGCTTCCTCGAGATGATCCCCGGCGCCGTGGACGAGGTTGGTGGCCCGACCATCCTGGCCACCTTCACGGTCATCGCGGCCCTGCTGCCCATGGCCTTCGTCAGCGGCCTCATGGGCCCCTACATGAGCCCGATCCCCATCAACGCCAGCATGGGCATGGTGATTTCCCTGGCCGTGGCCCTGGTGTTCACGCCCTGGCTCTGCGGCAGGCTGCTGGCGGCGGACGGCCACGCGGCTGGCGAGGGTGCCGGCCACGGTGGCGGGTCCCCGACCACCCTGCATCGCTGGTTCGAACGGGTCATGCGCCCCTTCCTGCACGGCGGGACCGCGAGGCAGATGCGCCATCGCCTCTACGCGGGCCTCCTCGTGGCCATCCTGCTGGCAGTGGCGCTGACGCTGGTCCAGTGGGTGGTCCTGAAGATGCTGCCCTTCGACAACAAGTCCGAGTTCCAGGTCATCCTGGACATGCCGGAAGGCACTCCCGTGGAGCGCACGGCGCTGGTGCTCGGTGAACTGGCCAGGGTCATCGAGACGGTGCCCGAGGTCCGGGACTACCAGGCCTATGCCGGCACCGCCTCGCCGATCAACTTCAACGGCCTGGTTCGCCAGTACTACCTGCGCAGCGGGCCCGAGCAGGGCGACATCCAGGTGAACCTCAAGGACAAGCACGAGCGGGACCGGGCGAGCCACGAGATCGCCCTGGACGTGCGGCCGCGGCTTGCCGCCATCGGCAAGAAGTACGGCGCGTCGCTGCAGGTGGTGGAGGTGCCGCCGGGACCGCCCGTGCAGGCGCCCATCGTGGCCGAGATCTACGGGCCCTTCTACGACGCCCAGCGCGCCCTTGCGCGGGAACTGAGGGGCCTCTTCGACACGACGCCCGACATCATCGACGTGGACGATTCCACCGAGGCAGAGGCGTTCCGCTACTCGGTGACCGTGGACCGGCAGAAGGCGGCGCTGCTCGGCGTCTCCCAGGCCGACGTGGTGCGGGCGCTGGCCGTCGGCCTCCGGGGCCAGGACGCCGGCTACGTGCACGAGGGCCTGGAGCGGCGGCCGATCCCCATCCGGCTCGAGCTGCCGGTGGCCGACAAGGCGAACATCGACCAGGTGCTCGAGCTGGAGGTGCGGTCGGCCGGTGGCCGGCTCGTGCCGCTGTCCGAGGTCACGCGCGTGGAGCAGGTGCCCTGGGACGGGGCCATCTACCACAAGGACCTGCTGCCGGTGGCGTTCGTCACCGGTGACATGGCCGGCCGGCTCGACAGCCCCCTGTACGGGATGTTCGGCCTGGTGGGGCAGGTGGGCGACGGGCTGCCGTCCGGGGTCCGCCCGGACCAGCTGTTCATCAGTGCCCCCGACGACCCCAACCGGTTCGCCATCAAGTGGGACGGTGAGTGGCAGATCACCTACGAAACGTTCCGCGACATGGGCCTCGCCTACTCGGTGGGCCTGGTGCTGATCTACCTGCTCATCGTCGCCCAGTTCCGTTCCTACCTGATGCCGCTGATCATCATGGCGCCGATTCCACTCACGATCATTGGCGTCATGCCGGGCCACGCGCTGCTCGGCGCCCAGTTCACCGCCACGTCCATGATCGGCATGATCGCGCTTGCCGGCATCATCGTCCGCAATTCCATCCTGCTGGTGGACTTCATCGACGCCGAGGTCGCGAGGGGCGAGCCACTGGAGCAGGCCGTGATCGACGCCGCGGCGATCCGCGCGCGGCCCATCGCGCTGACCGCGATCGCGGCCATCAGCGGCGCCTTCTTCATCCTGGACGACCCCATCTTCAACGGGCTCGCCGTGTCCCTGATCTTCGGGATACTGGTCTCCACCATGCTCACGCTGGTGGCGATCCCGGTCTTCTACTTCGCCTACCGGAGCCGGCAGCTGGCCCGGGCCGCCCAGGAGATCCGCTGATGAAGACGCTCCGTCACATCCTGCTGACCGCCATCCTGGCGACGCCACTGGCCCAGGGCGAGACGCTCGAGGACGCCTGGCGCATGGCGACGGAGCGCGACGCCGGCCTCGCCGCGGTCCGGAGCCGGGCCGAGGCGGGCCGTGCCGGGGAACTGGCGGCACGCGCGGAGCGCTGGCCGAAACTGACGATCGATGGCAGCTACCAGCGCTTCGACGACGCGCCGGCCTTCAGCTTTCCGGTGGGGGGCAGCAGCTTCGTTTCGCCGGAGCTGGTGGGCGGCGACGACTTCCTGATGGGCCGGGCCCGGGTCGAAGTGCCGCTGTTCACCGGCGGGCGGGTCACGGCGGGCATCGAGTCCGCGACCCAGGCCGCGCGGGGCGCCGGCCTTGCCCAGGAAAGCTACGAGCAGGACCTGCGCCTTGAGGTTGCCACCGCCTACGTGGAGGTGCTCCGTGCGCGCCGCGCCCTGCGGGCGGCGGAGGCCACGGTGGCCAGCCTCACGGCTTACGCCAGTGACGTGGCCGTGATGGTCGAGAGCGAGGCGGTTGCCCGCAACGACCTGCTCGCGGCCCGGGTGACCCTAGCGGATGCCGAGCAGGCGCGCCTGAAGGCGGAGAACCGCCACGCCATGGCGCTGGCCGGCTACAACCGCCTGCTCGGCGAGCCGATGGACCGGGTGCCGGAACTTGCCGAGCTCCCCGCGGAGCTGGCGGCGGCGTCGCTGCCCGCGGCATCGCTGGACGAACTGGTCGAGCGCGCCAGGGTGGGCCGCCGGGATCTCGCGGGCCTCGAGGCCCGCTCCCTGGCCCTGGCGGAGCAGGCCCGCAGCGAGAACGCCAGCCGCTGGCCCCAGGTGGGGCTCATGGCCGACTACCAGCACCTGGAGAACCAGGTGCTGGACGACGAGGACTTCGCCCTCCTGGGCGTCGGCTTCTCCTGGACGCTCTTCGACGCCGGCCGCATCCGGCAGCGCGCGAATGCCCTCAGCAGCGCGAGCCGGGCCGCTGCCCAGGACCGGGACGATCTCCAGTCCCGCGTGGCGCTGGAGGTCCGCCAGGCGTGGCTCGACGTGCGGGAAGCGCTTGCGCGGGTGCCCCTGACCCGCGAGGCGGTGGAGCAGGCGGAGGAGAACCTGCGGGTCGGCCGCGAGCTCTACGGCGTCGGCCTCGCCACGAACATCGTCGTGCTGGACGCCGAGGCGCTGCGGCTGCGCGCCGTCAGCAACAACGACAACGCGGTGCTCGACGTGGCGCTGGGCAACCTGCGCCTGAAGCGGGCCATCGGCGAGCTGTAGGCGCGCCCGGGCCTGCCGGCGGTTACAGCAGCGAGTCGGTCGCGAGGTTTGCCGCCTCGTGCAGCCGGTACACGGGGGATTCCACCGGCTGCGGAATCCACTGGAAGGCGAGGTACCGGTCGAGGAAGTTCCAGGTGACGAGGCCGTCGGGGCTTTCCGGCTCGAGCAGGTGCGCCGCGACGTTGGCCAGCGGCTGCGCCATGCTCACGAAGTACGTCCCGGGCGGGAAGGCTACTTCCTTCGTGGCGTAGGTGCCCTCGACCGTGCTGGTGTAGTGCCCCTGGTCCGAGAACGCGGACCCCGCCAGCTTCGTGACGCTGAACGCCTCCACCCGGAGGCTGGTGGCGGCCGTGAGTCGTTCCACCACGATGCCGTGCTCGCGAACCTTGTTCACGATGGCGGGGTCCCGGGCCGTGATCAGGTAGCCCCGGGGCAGCCGCACCGTGCGCTTCGGCGCGTACCGGGCGAGATAGGGCACGTCCCTGTACACGCGGGCCTTCTCCGTTGGCCGCACCTTCGGGTAGCGGCCGCCGGTGTCGGTGACCTCCATCTCGTAGCCCCGGATGGTGAGCGTCCTCTCCAGCGCCGTGGGCTCCGTGTCGATGACGAAGACATCGTCCGCACCCGGGCTTATGCCCCGGGCCACCGTCGCCCGGTCCGCCCGGCCCACGAGCGCGACCACCTCGTCCCGGCGGCCGTGCAGGAAA
This sequence comes from Chromatiales bacterium, assembly GCA_016789845.1. Classification (GTDB taxonomy): domain Bacteria; phylum Pseudomonadota; class Gammaproteobacteria; order Steroidobacterales; genus SHZI01. The sequence continues at coordinate 50,639 of JAEUQA010000078.1, read as the reverse complement.
TCGAGGAAGGAGAGCATGAGGCTGCGGGCGCCCTGCACCCGGGTCTCGAAGTCCACGTAGGGGTATTGCTCGTCGAGCACCGCGAGCCGGTTGCGCAGCCCGACGTAGTTCGACAGGTAGCGGGGCTCCGGGCCGAGGGGCACCCAGCCCCTTGCGGGCTGCCTGACGTCCAGGAAGTCGCCGTGGGGGAGCGTCAGCGTGCCGTGGCGCCCGCGCATCTCCTTCTCGACGGCGGGCCACACCGTGCGCGCCATGTAGTCGAAGATGCCGGCATCCCCGTTGGGGTTCAGCCCCCAGACCCAGGTCACGGGCTCCTGGTGGTAGGAGCCGTTATGGGTGTGGGAGTCCAGGAAGAACACCGGGTCCCAGCGCCGGAGCACGTTCTCCACGAGGCCCCGGACTTCCGGCGTCTCGAGCTTGATGCCGTCCCGGTTGAGGTCCAGGTTCTGGCCGTTGACCCGCACGCCGACGCCAACCGCCGGACCGATCTGATTCGGCCGGTTGGCCGTGCTTACCTGCTCGTTGCCGTCGGGATTGAAGTTGGGAGCGATCAGGACCACGAGCCGGTCCAGGTACTTCGCCGCCGGGCCCGCGGCGAGTTCCCGGGCCACCATCAGGAAAGCGTCCTTGCCCTCCACCTCGCCCGCGTGGATGTTGGCCTGGAAGTAGACGACGGCCCGCTTGTCGTGGCGCAGGTCGGCCGGCGAGGCCGGCACGGGGTCGCCGATCACCAGCAGCGGGATGGGCCGGCACTCCGTGCTGGTGCCGAGCGTCTCCACGCGCACCCGGCTGCTCCGTTGCTGGAGCTCCCGGATGAAGGTCATGACGTCCGCGTGGCTGGAGCTGGCCGCGTAGTTGCTGGCTTCGGCCCTGGTGAGCGGCGGCTCCGCCGCCGCCAGCGGGGCGGCAATGGCCGCCAGCAGGATCAGCGCGCGCAGGGGCCCAGCCATATCAGGGTGTCAGCGTCAGCTCACTCGCCCGGTGTTCGGCGATGGCTGCGTCGCTGAACCACCAGTAGCGGGGCTCGCCATTGAGCCAGGCCGGCGTCTGGTCCTTCAGGTGGGGATCGAACTGGCGGCCGCTGGCGCCGCCGGTCAGCACGGCCATGACCCTGTCCGGGTCGCCCAGGTCCGCGACCATCCGCAGCGACGCGATGCTCGTGGCGGCGTAGGGCTTGTCGAACCTGAAGGTCGCGCGGTTCAGCGTCTCGCCCGAGCCCTCCTTGGGGTGGACGCCGCCGCCGAGGATGCCTGCGGCGGCGGCGCCGGGGACCAGCGGACTGAAGAAGGTTACGGTGTGGACCTTGCCCCACGCCCAGCGGCGGACGTCGTCCCCCAGAGCCGGCCGCAGCTCGGCCAGGGCGTCGAGCGCGGCGAGGTGGAAGAGGTCATCGCGGCTCTCCCGGCCGGGCGTGCGCTGGTCGTCGAACCAGTCGCTGTCCGGTTCCTCCAGCAGCAGCGCCAGGCGCTCGTGCCACAGGTAGTAGCTGCCCAGGTAGCGGGCCGCCAGGTCCGGCCCGAGGTCGTCCTCGAAGACGCGCCGGGCGAAGTGCCGGTAGACGGACTGGAAGATCGCCGGCGCGGCCGCGCCGGGCTCGTCCGCGTGGTCCCAGGCGGCCAGCACCTCGCCGGCTGCCCGCGTGTCCGGGTGTGCCGTCAGGGCGGCGCTCATCAGCGGCGCGATGCGCGCGGCCATCGGGTTCTTCGTGTCGCGCATGAAGGCCCAGTGCTCCTCCGGCGTGAAAGCCGGCTTGCTTTCGAGCAGTTCCAGCATGCGCCGGTAGCGCCAGGAGGCGGCGAAGAACGTGGAGTAGGGCGTGGGGAAATCGCGGCCCACCGTGCGGTGATTCGCGTTGCCGACCCAGCCCCGTGCCGGGTTCACCTGGCCCGGCATGGCATCCCAGGGGACGAAGCCGTCCCAGGCGTCCGAGCCGTCGGTGACGGCCACGGGCCGGGACCCGTCGCCGCGGCGGCGCACCGGCACCCGGCCGCCGGTGGCGTGGGCGATGTTGCCGGCCATGTCGGCGATGACGTAGTTGTAGGGCGCCGTGCTCCGGCCGATGGCCCGCCGGGCCGCGGCCACGTCCTCTGCCGTGAACAGCGCCCAGGCGCCGGTGTCGGCCTCCATCGCCTCAATTGCGCTCCAGCGCATGGAGAGGAGCTTGCCCGCCGCGACGCCCATGCCGTGATCCGAGATCACGGGACCCCGGTGCGTGAGCCGGATGCGCAGCGGCACCTCGCGGAACTCGCTGCTGCCCGGGCGCTTCCGCACCCGGACGTTTTCCTCGATGACCTCGAAGGGATGCGACTCGTCGCCCTGCAGGTAGCGACCGGGCTGGTCCGGGTCTTCCGTCTCGATGAACAGGTCCACCACGTCCGCGTAGGCGTTGGTCACGCCGAAGGCCAGGTGGCTGGTCCTCCCCACCGCGATGCCCGGGATGCCGGGCCCTGCGGCGCCAACCGCGCGGAATTCCGGCGTGATCAGGCCCACGGGGTGCCAGATGCCCGGCAGGGTCCGGGCGTCCAGGTGCGGGTCGTTGACCAGGACCGGCGCGCCGCTCGCCGAGCGGCCGCCGCTCATGACCCACTGGTTGCTGCCCAGCTCGAGCGCCTTCTGCCCCGTGCGGAACCAGCCGGCGTCGGCCCGCAGCTCCAGCGCGGGCGCCGCCACGCTGGCGAATGCCGGCACCGGTTCCAGCCCGGCTGTGCCCCCGTCGTCCGGGTTGATCGTGACCTGGGCCAGCTCGGCCGCCCGGGCGGGGCCCAGACGGTCGCTGAGTTCCTGGGCGACCAGCTCGGCCTGCAGGTTCACGGCGCTCTGCCAGTTCAGGAACATCTGCAGGGTCATCACGTCCTCGAGCGTCCAGGGTTGCGGCGCCATGCCGAGCAGGCCGAAGCCGAACTGGCGCTCGTGGCCCTGCCCCGCGACATACGCGTTGACGCCTTCCAGGTAGAGCTCGTAGAAGCGCCGGTCAGCGGGCGCGAGCATTGCCGCCTGGCGCTCCCCATGCCGACGCGTGCCGGCCAGGCGCAGCTCGATATCGGCCTCCAGCGCCGGCTCGCCCACGAGTTCCGCCAGCCGGCCGCTGGACAGGTAGCGCTCGAACTCCAGCTGGAAGCCCCGGTCCTGGGCGGTGACCCAGCCCTGGGCCCGGATGGCGTCGTCCAGGGACTCCGCGTAGATATAGGGAATGCCCTGGTCGTCCCGGACCACGCGCACGGGCGCCGAGAGGATGGCCAGCTGCAGCGTCCCGTCCCGCTGGTAGCGGTCGACGACGCGGGTCCAGAGCACGATGCCCACGATGGCGAGAGCCACCAGCCAGAGGCCGGCCAACAGCACCTTTCTCATCAGTCGGAGGATAGCCCAGTACCCCCGATGGCCGATGGGGCCACGGGATCGTCCAGGGCCAGCCAGCCGCTGGCCGGTGCTGCCGTCCCGTCCTCCACCAGCCCGTGGGTGCCGACGCCGAGCAGGCGGACGGGCCGGGCGACGGCCTCCGTCCGGCCGAGCAGCAGGACGGCGCGCTGGCCGATCGCGCCCGCGTCGCAGGTCGGGATGTCGTCCGTGTGGCTGCGGGTGACGGTGGAGAAATCCGCGTAGCGCACCTTGATGGTGACCGTGCGGGCCCGGAGGGCCTTCGCCTGCAGTGAGGCCGCCACCCGCCCGGCGAGCCGCCCGAGCTCGGAATGGATCCCAGCCGGGTCCCGCAGGTCCGCGGCATAGGTCGTCTCCGCCGAGACGGACTTCCAGGGGCGGTCCGGCGTGACCTCCCGGGGATCGTCGCCCTGGGCCAGGCGCCGCAGCCAGTCGGCCAGGCTGCCGACGGTCCCGGCCAGGAGCGCCGGGTCCGCTGCCCGCACGTCCACGAGGCGCTGGATGCCGATGCCCCGGAGCTTCTTCGCGGTGACCGGGCCCACGCCCCACAGGGCCTCGACGGGGAGCTTCTGCAGGAAGGCCTCGACCCGCCCGGGGGATACCACCGTCAGCCCGTCCGGCTTCTGCCAGCCCGAGGCGATCTTGGCCAGGAACTTGTTCGGCGCGACGCCCGCCGACGCGGTCAGGTCCAGCTCCGACCGGATCCGGCGCTTCAGTTCCCTCGCGACCTCGGTCGCGTAGGGCTGGCCCCACAGGTTCTCGGTGACATCCAGGTAGGCCTCGTCCAGGGAGAGGGGCTCAACGAGGTGCGTGGCGGACCGCAGGATGTCCATGACCCGCCGGGAGGCTTCCCGGTAGCGCTGGAAGTCGGGCCGCACCACGACGAGATCCGGGCACTGGCGCAGGGCCCGGGCCATGGGCATGGCCGAGCGCACGCCAAAGGCCCGGGCCTCGTAGCTCGCCGCCGCCACCACGCCCCGGGACTCGGGTGGGCCGCCCACGGCCACGGGCCGGCCCCGCAGTGCCGGATCGTCCCGCTGCTCCACCGACGCGTAGAAGGCGTCCATGTCCAGGTGAATGATGCGGCGCTGGGTTTCCGGCATGGCCGGCACGATACCCAACGCGCCAGGCCGGGTGGGATTTGCGCGAATTGCGCGCACCGTCGTGACCGGCCTCCCGCCGCCGCTTGCGAACCCGCCGGCAGTTGCATTGCACACCGGGCCGAGAAAGCGGCCCTAAGCCGATGATTTGTCCCCCGCCGCGTCCCTGGACCTGTCGCCAGTCCACCGGCGGTCGATGCCAAGCGCCTGTCGCGCCGACTTTTTTTCCGGCGCTTGGTTGACGCTCGAACAGGTGAAACCTATAGTGTCGCGAAGTGGCGCGTAGTGGGAGAACGTGGGCTGAAAGGCCCCAAAAACCATGTTTCGGGGGGCAACCCAGATCACCCTGGACGCCAAGGGGCGGCTGGCCATTCCGGTGCGCTACCGGGAGCGGCTCGCCACCCGGTGCAACGGCCAGCTGATCTGCACGGTGGACCAGGACCACTGCCTGCTCCTGTACCCGCTGCCCGACTGGGAAGAGATAGAGCGCAAGTTGATGCGCCTCTCGAGTTTCAACCAGAGCACCCGGCGCCTCCAGCGATTGATGGTGGGCTATGCCAGCGAGCTGGAGCTGGATGGCAGCGGGCGCGTGCTGATTCCGCGGGAGCTGCGCGACTTCGCGGCCCTCGAACGTGACGTGATGTTGATCGGGCAGGGCAACAAGTTCGAGCTGTGGGCGGAGCAGCGCTGGAACGAGCGCCGTGACAGCTGGCTCTCCGGCGAGGGTGGCGACGGTCCGGGCTTGCCGGCGGAACTCGAATCGCTGTCGTTGTAGGGCGGGGCACGACGCCGGGAACGTTGAACAAACGCGTCCTCAATGAAAGGCGCGGGGTGTTGGGGTGGTTTCACATGTACCTGTCCTCAAGGACGAGGTGCTGCAATTTCTGGCCATTCGGCCCGACGGCTTCTATGTCGATGGGACTTTCGGGCGCGGGGGACACTCGCGCGCCATTCTCGAGCAGCTGGGTCCCGGGGGCCGCCTGCTCGCCCTCGACCGGGATCCGGAGGCCGTGGCCGTCGCTGTCGCCCTGCAGGAGGAGGACTCCCGGTTCGGTATCGTGCACAGCGCGTATTCCGCCCTGGGTGAAGTGCTTGCCGCTGCGGGCCGGATGGGCCGCGTGGACGGCATCCTGCTCGACATCGGCGTCTCGTCGCCCCAGCTCGAGGACCCGGCCCGGGGCTTCGCCTTCCGGGCCGACGGACCCCTCGACATGCGCATGGACCCCGGCAGCGGCGTCTCCGCCGCCGACTGGCTCAATGCGGCCGACGAGGACGAGATTGCCGGCGTCATCTACCGCTACGGCGAGGAGCGGGCATCCCGCCGCATCGCCCGCGCCATCGTCACGGCCCGGGCGGCCGAGCCGATTCTCACCACCACCCGGCTGGCGAACATCATCGCGGGCGTCGTCCGGGGCGAGCCCGGCCGGCACCCCGCCACGCGCAGCTTCCAGGCCATCCGCATCCACATCAACCGCGAGCTGGACGAGCTCGAGGCAGCCCTCGCCGCCGCCCGTGCTGCCCTCGCCGTGGGCGGCCGCCTGGTCGTCATCAGCTTCCACTCGCTGGAGGACCGCATCGTGAAGCGCTTCCTCCGCGACCATTCCCGGATCGACCCGGCCCTCCGCGCGCTGCCGGTGGTGCCCGATTCGGCGTTGCCGGACCTGGCGCTGCTCACCACCCGCGCGGTCCGCGCGAGCGACGGGGAAGTGGCGCGGAACCCGCGCTCGCGGAGCGCGGTGCTGCGGGCGGCGGAGAAACAGCGATGACGCCGGCCCAGCGCTCCCGCGCGATCTTCGCCGGCCTGGCCTGCGCCGTGCTCGTTTCGTCCCTGGCGAGCGTCTATGCCAAGCACAAGTCCCGCAAGCTGTTCGTGGAGCTGCAGGCGCTGGTGGTCGAGCGCGACCGGCTGGAGATGGACTGGGGCCGGCTGCAGATCGAGCAGAGCACCCAGGCCAACCACGCCCGCGTCGAGCGCCTGGCCCGGGAGCGGCTGGCGATGCGGACGCCGACCGGCGACGACGTGAAGCTGGTGGCACGATGAGCACGGTCGAACGGGCCGCGAAACCCGCCTACCACAGCTTCGTCCTGCGCCTGTGGACCGTGGCGGCCGTCCTGGTGCTGGCCGGCGGCGGCCTGGTGGCCCGGGCCGTGCACCTGCAGGTCTTCAACACCGACTTCCTCAACAAACAGGCTGCCGCACGGCACCTGCGCGTGGCCACCCTGTCGGCCACCCGCGGCGTCATCAAGGACCGCAATGGCGAGCCGCTGGCCGTCAGCACCCCGGTGGACAGCGTCTGGGTGAACCCGCCCCAGCTGCTCGCGGAGCCGGACCGGATCCGGGGGCTGGCGAAGGCCCTGAACCTCGACAGCGGCGAGCTCACGGCCCGGCTCACGCGGAACGTCCGCAAGGAGTTCTATTACCTCAAGCGCCACATGAATCCCGGAGCCGCCGCGGCGGTCGACGCGCAGCAGGTACCTGGCGTGCACCTGCTGCGTGAGTACCGGCGCTACTACCCGGCGGGCGAGGTGACCGGCCACCTGCTTGGCTTCACCAACATCGATGACAAGGGCCAGGAAGGACTCGAGCTGGCCTTCGACAACTGGCTGCACGGCGTGCCGGGCAAGAAGAAGGTCCTGCGCGACCGCCTCGGGCGCATCATCGAGGACGTGGAGAGCATCGAGCCGCCCAGCCCCGGCCGGGATCTCGTCACGGCCATCGACCTGCGCATCCAGTATCTCGCCTACCGGGAGCTCAAGGCGGCCGTCCAGAAGCACAACGCGGTTTCCGGTTCCGCCATCGTGCTGGACGTCAGCACGGGCGAAGTCCTGGCGGACGTCAACCAGCCCGCCTTCAACCCGAACGATCGCAGCCAGATCGACCCGGCGCGGTTCCGCAACCGGGCCATCACGGACATCCTGGAGCCGGGGTCCACGTTCAAGCCGCTGATCGTCGCGGCGGCGCTCGAGAGCGGCCGCTTCAACCCGGGCAGCCGCATCGACACCAATCCGGGCTTCATCCGGGTCGGTAACAAGACCATCGAGGACAAGCACAACTACGGCGTCATGGACCCGGCCATGATCCTGGCCAAGTCCAGCAACGTCGGCGCCGTGCAGATCGCGATGCAGCTGGACAAGGAGATGCTCTGGAACACGCTGAGCCGCTTCGGCGCCGGCCGGCTGACGGCGAGCGGCTTCCCGGGCGAGTCGGCGGGCATGCTGCCGCCTTTCCAGGGCTGGAGGCCCATCGGCCAGGCCACGATGGCCTACGGCTACGGCTTGTCCATGACCCCGCTGCAGCTGGCCCAGGCCTATGCAGTGCTGGCCGGCGACGGCCTGTCCCGGCCCATCTCGCTCGTGCGCGTGGACAAGCCGCCCATTGCGCGGCGGGTCGTCAGCCCGGAGACCACGCGCGGCGTCGTCAGCATGCTGGAAAGGGTCGTCACGACGGAGGGCACCGGCATCAAGGCCGCGGTCACGGGTTACCGGGTCGCGGGCAAGACCGGCACGGCACGCAAGGTGGCAGCGGGTGGTTACGCCGGCGACCGGCACACGGCGGTATTCGCCGGGCTCGTTCCGGCGAGCGAGCCGCGCCTGGTCATCGTGGTGGTCGTGGACGAGCCCCGGGGCGGTCAGTACTTCGGCGGCGACGTGGCGGCGCCGGTCTTCTCCGCCGTCGCCACGGGCGCCCTGCGCATCCTGGCGGTGCCGCCGGACGCCGCCGATCCCGCGCCCGCGAAGCCCCTGACCAAGCTGGCTTCCCGAACGCCATGACCCTGGCCGGCGCAAGCGACATGGATCTGCAAACACTGTTCAAGGGCCTGGTCACGGACGTGCCGGCACAGGACGTGGTGGACATCACCCAGGACAGCCGGACCGCCGTTCGCGACGGGCTGTTCATCGCCTGCCGCGGCACGCGCCAGCATGGCCTCGACTTCGTCGGCGACGCGCTGCGGGCCGGGGTGGGCGCCGTGGCCTGGGAACCCGCCGCGGCCCTGCGTGCCCCCGCACTGCCGCCGGGCGTGGCCGGCCTCGCCGTGCCCCGGTTGCGGGAACAGCTCGGCGAGGTGGCGAACCGCTTCTTCGCGCGGCCCTCGGAGGCCGTGAGCGTCACGGGCATCACCGGCACCAACGGCAAGACCACCACGGCCTGGCTGGTCATGCAGGCCATCGCGCGCCTGGGCGGCAGCCCGGGTTACGTCGGCACCCTCGGTCACGGCCGGAATGGCCAGCTGCGCGCGGCCGAACTGACCACGCCCGACTGCATCAGCTTCCACCGGCAGCTCCGCGAGCTGGCCGACGAGGGCGCCACCCACGTGGTGGCCGAGGTCTCGTCCCATGCCCTGGACCAGGAGCGGGTCGCCGGCGTGCGCTTCGGCACGGTGGCGTTTACCAACCTCTCGCGGGATCACCTGGACTATCACGCCGACCTGGCGGCGTATGGCGCCGCCAAGGCGCGGCTGTTCGCGCTGGGGGCCGGCACGGCCGTGATCAACCTGGACGATCCGTTCGGCCGGGAGCTCGCCAACCGCCTGTCCGCAGGCACCCGCCTCGTGGGCGTGACGCTCGCGGGCGCAGCTGGCGCCATGCTCACCGGGACCGTTGTGGCGACGGCAGCCGACGGCCTCGTGCTCGAGCTGTCGAGCGGCGGGCAGGGCGCGCGGCTGCAGAGCCCGCTCTGGGGCCGTTTCAACGCCGAGAACCTGCTGGTGGCCGCCGGGATCCTGCTCGGGTCCGGCTGGCCCCTGGACCGGGTAGCCGACGCGCTCGGCCAGTGCGGTGCACCGCCCGGCCGCATGGAGCGGGTCCCGGGCGCCCCCGGCCAACCGGCCGTGCTCGTGGATTTCGCCCACACACCCGACGCGCTCCGCAAGGCGCTGGCCGCCGTCCGCGAGCATTGCACGGGCGAGGTCTGGTGCGTGTTCGGCTGCGGCGGCGACCGGGACCGGGGGAAGCGCGCGCCGATGGGCGAGGCGGCGGTCGCCGGTGCCGACCGGGTAATCGTGACCGACGACAACCCGCGCACCGAGGACCCCCAGCAGATCATCGCGGACATCCTCGGCGGCGTGCCCTCCCTGGAGCGCCTCCAGGTCGTCCCCGAGCGGGCCGCGGCGATTGGCCGCGCGATCCGCCTGGCCCGGCCCGGCGACGCCGTGCTCGTTGCCGGCAAGGGCCACGAGACCGTGCAGGTGACCGGCGGGGAGCGCCGGCCGTTTTCCGACGTGGCGGTGGCGCGGGCCGCCTTGCTGGGCGCCAGCGGGCCGGCGGGGCAGGGCGGGAGCCCATGACGATGGGCACCCTCGCCTGGATCGCGGAGACGGCGGGCGGCAGGCTCGTCGGCGCCGACGTGGGCTTCGACTCGGTGAGCACGGACACGCGCAGCATCGAGCCCGGCCAGCTCTTCGTGGCCCTGCGCGGCGTCCGGCACGACGCCGCGGCGTTCGTGGTGACGGCGGCGGAGCGGGGCGCTGTCGCCGCGGTGGTGGAGAGCCCCCAGCCGCTGCCGTTGCCCCAGGTGGTGGTGCCCGATGCGGGCAAGGCGCTGCAGGAGGTGGCCTCGGCCTGGCGCCAGCGCTTTTCCATCCCGGTCCTCGGGGTCACCGGCAGCAACGGCAAGACGACGCTCAAGGAAATGATGAGCGCCATCATGCGCGCCCACGTGGGCCAGCCCGACGACGACGGTGGCGTGCTGGCGACCTGGGGCAACCTGAACAACCACGTCGGCGTCCCGATCACGCTGCTCTGGCTCCGCGAGTCGCACAGGGCGGCCGTGATCGAGATGGGCGCGAGCGCGAAGGGCGAGATCGGGCTGCTGACCCGCATCGCCCGGCCCACCGTGGGCGTCATCACCAACGCTGGTCCGGCCCACCTGGGCGGTTTCGGCGGCACCGTGCGGGACGTGGCGCAGGCGAAGGGCGAGCTGTTCGCCGGGCTCGATCCTGGTGCCGTCGCCGTCGTGAACCGGGACGACTCCTTCCACGACTACTGGCGCGCCCTGGGCAAGGACCTCCAGTACCGGTCCTTCGGGCTGGCCCCCGATGCGGACTTCCGGGCCGTCGATGTCGCGGCCACCAACGGGCTGGGGCTCCGGTTCCGGATCGTCTCGCCAGCGGGCGAGGTGGCCATCGACCTGCCGATGGCGGGCAGCCACAACATCCAGAACGCGCTGGCCGCGGCCGCCGCGACGACCGCCGCCGGCGCCACGCTGGAGGCCGTGCGGGACGGTCTCGCGGGCATGGCCAACGTGAAGGGTCGCCTGAAGCCTGAGCCGGGGCCGGCCGGCTGCACCATCTACGACGACAGCTACAACGCCAACCCGGGCTCGGTCGCCGCCGCGATCCGCTTCCTCGCCGGCCTCCCGGGGCAGCGCTGGTTCGTCCTCGGCGACATGGGCGAGCTGGGTCCCACCGAGGTCGAGCTGCACCGGGAGGTCGGCGTGCTTGCAGCCCGGAGCGGCATCGACCGCTTCTACGCCGTCGGCCCGCTGGCCCGGCACGCGGCGGAGGGTTTCGGTCCCCGGGCCCACTGGGCAGCCGATGTCTTCAGGCTGGCGGAGCTGATCCAGCCGGCGCTCACCCCGGAGGTGCGCCTGCTCGTGAAGGGCTCCCGCAGCGCCGGGCTCGAGCGACTCGTGAAAATTCTCAACGGCGAGTTACCCGCTGGCGGAGGCGCGCACTGATGTTATTGCTGCTGGCCGAGTACCTGCGGCCCTTCGTCTCCGGCTTCAATGCGCTGACCTACCTCACCCTGCGCGGCATCCTGGCCGCGCTCACCGCGCTGGCGATATCGCTGCTGCTCGGTCCGCCGCTGATCCGGCGGCTCACCCAGCGGCAGATCGGCCAGACCGTGCGGGACGATGGCCCCCAGAGCCACCTGCAGAAGGCCGGCACGCCGACCATGGGCGGCACGCTGATCCTGCTCGGCATCATCGTCAGCACGCTGCTCTGGGCTGACTTGCGCAGCATCTTCGTCTGGATCGTGCTGGGCGTGACCACGGCTTACGGGCTGCTGGGCTTCGTCGATGATTACCGCAAGCTGATCCTGCGCAATCCGAAGGGGCTCTCCGCCCGGGAGAAGCTCTTCTGGCAGTCGCTGGTGGCCATCGGCGTGGGGGTGCTCCTGTACCTGCGGGCCGATTCGCCCCAGTCCACGGCGCTGCTCATCCCCTACCTGAAGGACGTGCTGATCCCCCTGGGCTGGCTGTTCATTCCGTTCGTCTTCCTCGTGATCGTGGGCTCCAGCAATGCCGTGAACCTGACCGATGGCCTGGACGGCCTCGCCATCATGCCCACGGTGCTGGTGGGTGGCGCCCTCGGGATCTTTGCCTGGGTCGCGGGTAACGCCATCTTCGCCCGGTACCTGGGCATTCCCTACGTGGCGGGCGCGGGTGAGCTGCTCGTGTTCTGCGCCGCCCTCGCCGGGGCCGGGCTGGGCTTCCTGTGGTTCAACGCCTACCCGGCGCAGGTCTTCATGGGCGACATCGGCGCCTTGTCCCTCGGTGGTGCCCTGGGCGCCGTGGCCGTGATCGTCAAGCAGGAAGTCGTCCTGCTGATCATGGGCGGCATCTTCGTGGCCGAAACCGTGTCGGTGATGATGCAGGTGGCGTCCTTCAAGATGACCGGCAAGCGCATCTTCCGCATGGCGCCGCTCCACCACCATTTCGAGCTGAAGGGCTGGCCGGAGCCCCGCGTGATCGTCCGTTTCTGGATCATCACGGTGATCCTCGTGCTGGTCGGCCTCTCGAGCCTGAAGATCCGATGAAGATGGCCGCTGCCCGCACCGACGCGACCACGCCACCCGCCTCCCGGGCTGGCGGCGTCGCGCTCGTGCTCGGCATGGGCAGCACGGGCGTGTCCTGCGCGCGCTTCCTTGCCGGCCGGGGCGCCCGGGCGATCTTCGCGGACACCCGTGCGTTGCCGCCCGGCATGGCGGCCATCCGCGCTGCCATGCCGGGCGCGGAGGTCCTGGCGGGTGGCCCGCCGGCGACCGTTCCGGCCGGCGTCGATCGCGTCCTGGTGTCGCCGGGCGTGGACCTCCGCCTCCCGGTGCTGGCCGACGCGCGCCAGCGGGGGATCCCGGTGCTGAGCGACATCGACCTGTTCGTGGCCGAGGCGGCCGCTCCCATCACCGCGATCACCGGCTCGAACGGCAAGAGCACGGTGACCTCCATGGTCGGCGCCATGCTGGCCGGCGCCGGCGTGCCCGCCGCCGTCGGCGGCAATCTCGGCACGCCAGCGCTCGAGTTGCTGGCGCCCGGCGTGCGGCACTACGTGCTGGAGCTGTCCAGCTTCCAGCTCGAGCGGAGTGGGCCGGTGCCCACCGCGTCCGCCGTCGTGCTGAACATCACGCCCGACCACCTGGACATCCACGGCGACATGGCCGCCTACGCAGCCGCCAAGTCTCGCATCTATGCCCGCTGCGGCCTCGCCGTCGTGAACCGGGACCTGCCCGAGCTTGCGGCGCTCGTGCCGCCGGGAACCCCGCTGGTGGGCTTCGGCCTCGGCGCGCCTGCCGGCCAGGACTTCGGCGTGCTGGAACGGCGCGATGGCCACTGGCTGGCCCGGGGCACGGACCCGCTGCTGCCGGTTGCCGAACTCCCGGTTACCGGGCGGCACAACGTGTCGAATGCCCTGGCGGCGCTCGCGCTCTGCTCGGCAACCGGGGTCGGCCTGCATGACCTGCTGCCGGGCCTCCGTGGCTACCGGCCGCTGCCGCACCGGATGGCACTCGTGGCCCGGCGGAATGGCGTCGCCTGGATCGACGACTCCAAGGCCACCAACGTGGGCTCGGCCGCCACCAGCATCGGCGGCGTGGCTGGCCCCCTCGTCCTCATCGCCGGTGGCGACGGCAAGGGCGCGAGCTTCGAAGCCATCGCCGCCGCCCTGCGGGGCAGGGAGAGCGCCGCCGTGCTGCTCGGCCGCGACCGGGAACTGCTGGCCGCCGCCCTGGCCGGCGTCTGCCCGGTACACCTCGTTGCCGACATGCGTGCCGCCGTCAGCAAGGCGGCGGAGCTGGCCCGCCCGGGCTGGACCGTGCTGCTCGCCCCGGCCTGCAGCAGCCTCGACATGTTCCGCGACTACGCCGCCCGCGGCATGGCGTTCAGCGCGGCGGTTGCCGCTCTCCCCGGGGGCGACGCATGAGCGCCCGGCAGATCACCGCCCCCGGCCAGGACCGGCCGGACGCACTGCTCATTGGCATCACGGCGCTCCTGCTGGCCATCGGCCTGCTCATGGTGACGTCCGCCTCCATCGCCCTCGGGGATCGCCAACATGGCGATGCCTTCTACTTCCTCGAGCGCCAGTTGTTCGCCGCGGCCCTCGGCCTCGCGGCCGGCTGGGTGATGGTGAAAATCCCCACGCGCCTCTGGCAGAGCCTGGGCTCCTGGCTGGCCGCCATCGCGCTGGCCCTGCTCGTCCTCGTGCTGGTCCCCGGATTCGGCCACACGGCCAATGGCAGCACCCGCTGGCTCAGCCTGGCGGGGATCAACATCGTCCAGGTGAGCGAGCCGGCCCGCCTGATGCTGCTCATGTACGTCGCCGACTACGCCGTGCGCCGGAACCAGGAACTGCGCAGCGGCATGGCGGGCATGATGAAGCCGCTGCTCATCATCGGGTTTGCCGGCGGGCTGCTGCTGCTCCAGCCGGACTTCGGCTCGGCTGTACTGCTGCTGGCCATGAGCTTTGCCGTGCTCTTCATTGCCGGGGCGCGCGTGCGGGACGTGCTCGTCATCGTCGTGCCGCTCGTGCTGGCCTTCGCGGCACTCGCCAAGTTTTCCCCCTACCGCATGCGCCGGATCATGGGCTTCTGGAATCCCTGGGCCGATCCCTACGGTGATGGCTTCCAGCTGACGCAGTCCCTGATCGCCATAGGCACGGGAGAGTGGACCGGCCTTGGCCTCGGCGGCAGCGTGCAGAAGCTCTTCTACCTTCCCGAGGCACACACCGACTTCATCTTTGCGGTGATCGCCGAGGAGTTCGGCCTGGTCGGCAGCCTGGTGATGATCGCGCTCTACGGCCTGCTCATCTGGCGGGCCATGGCCATCGCCCGGGACGCCGCCGTGCGCGACGCCACGTTCCGGGCCTACGTGGCCTTCGGCCTCGGCATCTGGCTCGCCATCCAGGCCGTGATCAACCTGGGCGTGAACATGGGCGTGCTGCCCACCAAGGGGCTGACGTTGCCACTGGTGAGCTACGGCCGCAGCTCGCTGATCGTGACCCTTGCCGCCCTGGGCCTGCTCCTGCGCATCGACCTCGAGAATCGTGGCCTCGCGGGCACGGGCCGGCGCCGCGTGAACGGGCGGGTGCCCCGATGAACCGGACGATGAGCAGCGCACCGGTGCTCATCATGGCGGGCGGGACGGGTGGCCACGTGTTTCCCGCGCTGGCCGTGGCCCGGGCGTTGCGCCTCCGGAACGAGCGGGTGGTCTGGCTTGGCACCGACCGCGGGCTGGAGTCCCGCGTGGTCCCGGCCGAGGGCTTTCCGCTCGAGAAGATCCGGGTGCAGGGCCTGCGGGGCAAGGGAGTGCTCACCTGGCTGCTCGCGCCGCTGCGCGTGCTGGTGGCGGTCGCCGATGCCCTCCGCGTGGTGCGGCGCTGCCGGCCCAAGGTGGTGCTCGGCATGGGCGGCTACACCGCGGGGCCCGGCGGGCTCGCGGCCTGGCTGCTGCGCCGGCCGCTCGTGATCCACGAGCAGAACGCCGTCGCCGGACTGACCAATCGACTTCTGGCTGGTTTTGCCCGGGAGGTGCTTCAGGCCTTCCCGGGCGCCTTTTCTGCCAGCGTGAAGTGCCGCGTCACGGGCAATCCCGTGCGCGCCGACATCGCCGCCCTGCCGCCGCCCGCCACACGCCTTGCTGGCCGGAGCGGGCCGTGGCGGCTGCTCGTCCTGGGCGGGAGCCAGGGCGCCCGCGCGCTCAACGAGGCAGTGGCAGGCGCTGTTGCGCTCCTGCCGCGGGAGCAGCGCCCCGAGATCCGCCACCAGGCGGGGGAGGCCACCCGCCCGGTGGCCGAGGCCGCCTACCGGGCCGCGGGGGTCGAGGCCCGCGTGCACCCCTTTATAAGTGACATGGCCGAGGCCTACGGCTGGGCCGACCTGGTCCTGGCCCGTTCCGGCGCCCTGACGGTGGCCGAACTGGCGGCCGCCGGGGTTGGCGCCGTGCTGGTGCCGTTCCCCGCCGCCGTGGACGATCACCAGACCCGCAATGCGGCGTTCCTGGTGGACGCGGGGGCGGCCACCCTCCTGCCCCAGTCCGAGTTGACGGCCGGGCGGCTGGCGGCCGAGTTCCAGGCCTACGTGGACCGCCCGGAACTCAGGCTGCAGCGCGCGGAGCGCGCCCGGGCGCTGGCCATGCCCCGGGCCACCGACGAGATCGTCAGCATCTGCCTCGCCGCTGCCCGGAGTCCCGGCCATGCGTGACCGGATGCGGCGGATCAACCGGATCCACCTGGTCGGCATCGGCGGCGTCGGCATGGGCGGTATCGCGGAGGTGCTGCTGAACCTGGGCTACGCGGTGCAGGGCTCGGACCTGAAGGAGTCGGCCGTCACCCGGCGGCTGACGCGCCTTGGCGCGCTGGTGCACGTGGGGCACCGGGCCGAGAATGTGGGTGACGCGGACGTCGTCGTCGTGTCCGGCGCGGTGGCCGAGGACAACCCCGAAGTGCTGGTGGCCCGCGCCGCGCGCAAGCCCGTCGTCCAGCGGGCCGAGATGCTGGCCGAGCTCATGCGCTTCCGGCACGCCATCGCCGTCGCCGGCAGCCACGGCAAGACCACCACCACCAGCCTCATCGCCAGCGTCCTCGCCGAGGCCGGCCAGGACCCGACCTTCGTCATCGGCGGCCGGCTGAAGAGCGCCGACAGCAACGGCCGCCTCGGCGCCGGCCGGTACCTGGTGGCCGAGGCGGACGAGAGCGACGCGTCCTTCATCCACCTGCAGCCGATGGTCGCCGTGGTCACCAACATCGACAACGACCACCTGGCCACCTATGGCGGCGACCTGGAGCGCCTCCGCCACACCTTCGTCGAGTTCCTCCATAACCTGCCGTTCTACGGGCTCGCGGTGGTCTGCCTGGACGACCCGGGCGTGCAGGCCATCCTGCCGCTGCTGCACCGGGCGACCCTGACCTACGGCTTCTCCCCGGAGGCCGACGTCCGCGTCGAGAACTGGGTGCGGGACGGGTTGCGGTCCCGGTTCACCGTGGTCCGTCCCGGCGCCGCGCCGCTGCCCGTCGTCCTGAACCTGCCCGGCCGACACAACGTGCTGAACGCCCTCGCGGCGGTGGCGATCGCCTGCGACCTGGAGCTTGCCGACGCGGCCTGCCAGCAGGCGCTGGCCAGCTTCGAGGGCGTGGACCGGCGCCTGCAGGTGCTGGGCGACATCGCCCTCGGCGGCAAGCGGGTCCTGCTGGTGGATGACTACGGTCACCACCCCACGGAGATCGCCGCCACCATCGAGGCGGTGCGCCAGGCCTGGCCGGACCGCCGCCTGGTCGTGGCCTTCCAGCCCCATCGCTACTCCCGCACGCGGGACCTCCTGGACGACTTCGCGGACGTGCTGTCGGCGGCCGACCGCCTGCTCGTGACCGAGGTCTATGCGGCCGGGGAAGCGCCGATCGCGGGGGCCGATGGCCGCGCCATCTGCCGCGCGATCCGCAGCCGCGGGCAGATCGAGCCCGTCTTCGTGCCGCAGATGGAGGAACTGACGGCGCTCCTCACCGGTGTCGTGCAGCCGGGCGACGTGCTGCTGACGCTCGGTGCCGGCAGCATCGGCGCCGCATCGCTCGCCCTGCGCGATACGCATGGGGATGTGGCGGCCGAACGCACGGGTGCATCGGCGTGATGACGTCCGCACGCAGGACCGCCGGCACGATCCTCCGCAACGAGCCGATGTCGAAACACACAACATGGCGCGTCGGCGGCCCCGCAGACGTGTATTATTCGCCGCGTTGTCGTGATGATCTTCTGGACTTCGTTCGCAGCCTCGACGCGGACACGCCGGTGTACTTCGTCGGCCTCGGGAGCAACCTCCTCGTGCGGGATGGTGGCGTCCGGGGCGCCGTCATTGCCACCGGCCAGGCGCTGAACGGCCTCCGCCACCTGGGTGGCGGGGTCGTCGAGGCGGAGGCCGGGGTGCCGTGCACGGTGGTGGCGCGGCAGTGCAGTCGCTGGGAGCTGGGCCCGGCAGAGTTCTTCGCCGGGATTCCGGGCAGCGTCGGTGGCGCGCTCCGGATGAACGCGGGGGCTTTCGGCGGCGAGACCTGGGAGAAAGTCATCGAGGTCGACGTGGTGGACCGCCGCGGGGATGTGCGCACCCGCGGCAGGGACGGCTACCAGGTCGGCTACCGGCAGGTGCGCGGTCCGCTGGAGGAGTGGTTCCTGGCTGCCCGATTCAAGTTCGACGAACACTACACCGCGGCCGCGGACCGCATCCGGACACTTGTCGCCGAGCGCAAGGCAAGCCAGCCCCTCGGCCTCCCGAGCTGCGGCTCGGTCTTCAAGAATCCCCCCGGTGACCACGCCGCCCGCCTCATCGAGGCGGCGGGCCTCAAGGGCGCCCGGATCGGCGGCGCCGAGGTGTCGCCAAAGCACGCCAACTTCATCATCAACACCGGCGGAGCCACGGCGGCCGACATCGAGGCCCTGATCGGGCATGTGCGGGACACCGTCCTGGCCCGCCACGGCGTCCGCCTGGACACCGAAGTGCAGTTCCTGGGCGAGCCGCTGGCCGGCGGAGGGGCGTCATGACCGCCTCGCGCTATCCGCGCGTGACGGACCCGGCCGCCTTCGGCCGGGTGGTCGTCCTGATGGGGGGTGAATCTGCCGAGCGGGAGATCTCGCTGCTGACCGGCGCCGCGGTCCTCAAGGCCCTCCAGAGCAAGGGAGTCCAGGCCGAGGGCCTCGACGCTGGCAAGGACCTGCTGGCCCGCCTGACCGCCGGCCGCTACGACCGGGTGTGGATCGCGCTCCATGGCCGGGGCGGGGAGGACGGCACGCTCCAGGGCCTGCTGTCCTTCCTCAGGCTGCCCTTCACCGGCTCGGGCGTGCTCGGTTCCGCCATCAGCATGGACAAGCTCCGGACCAAGCGCCTGCTCCAGGGTGCCGGCCTGCCGACCCCCCGCTATTGCGTGATCCGGAACGAGGCTGACCTCGCGGAGGCCGGCGAGCAGCTGGGCCTGCCCCTCATGGTGAAGCCGTCCGACGAGGGCTCCAGCATCGGCATGAGCAAGGTTGAGCGCCCCGAACAGATGAAGGCCGCCTGGGAACTGGCGTCCGGGTTCAACTGCGACGTGTTCGCCGAGGAGTGGGTGGCCGGTCCCGAGTTCACGGCTGCCGTGTTGCACGGCCAGGTCCTGCCGCTGATCCGCATCCAGACCGACAGCAACTTCTACGACTACCAGGCCAAGTACTTCAGTGACGACACCCGCTACCTCTGCCCCTGTGGCCTGCCGGCCGCCGAGGAGCGGGGCCTGCAGGACATTGCCGGGGCCGCGTTCGACGCCGTCGGCGCCCGGGGCTGGGGCCGCGTGGACATCATGGTCTCGCCCCAGGCGGGACCGCTCATCCTCGAGATCAACACGGTGCCCGGCATGACCGGCCACAGCCTCGTCCCGATGGCCGCGGCGGCCGCGGGCATCGGGTTCGACGACCTGGTCTGGCGGATCCTCGAAACCAGCTTCGGGGAGGACGCAGCATGAAGCTCTTCGGGCGTGGCAACCGCAGGCGCCGGGAAGAGCCCCGGATCAAGTTGCCCCCGATTCCCTGGGTCGCCATCACCAGCGTACTCGGCGTGGTGGTGTTCGTCGGCGGTCTCGTCACTGCCGGCCGCTGGGTCCTGAACCGCCCGGTCGAGCGCGTGGTGATCAATGGCGAGTTCGAGCGCGTCTCCGCCGACCAGCTCGAGGCCGTCCTGCGCAAGGCGATGGGCAGGGGCTTCCTCGCCGCCGACCTGCCCGCCATCCAGGAGCAGGTGGCCGCGCTGCCCTGGGTGGCGACCGCCCGGGTCAGCCGCCAGTGGCCCGACACCCTCGATGTGACGGTGACCGAGGAAGAGCCGGCGGCCCGCTGGGGCGCGGACGGGCTGCTGAATGCCCAGGGCCGGCTGTTCATCCGGCACACCACCCACATTCCGGCCGAACTGCCGCGGCTCTCGGGGCCCGAGGGCTCGGAGATCGAGGTCGCGGCCCGCTACGTCGAGATCCACCAGAAGCTCGTCGAGCGCGGCCTCGGCGTCGCGGCCCTCGAGCTGGATGGGCGGGGCGCCTGGACCATGCTCCTCAGCAATGGCATCGGCGTGCGCCTGGGCTCCCAGGACGTGGCCGTCCGCCTGGCGCGCTTCTTCGAGGCGCTGGACACCGTGGTAGGGCCCGTCGCCGCGGACGTCCAGTTCGTGGACATGCGCTACACCAATGGCTTCTCGGTGGGCTGGAAGCAGCAGCGCAGCGCCCGGTCCCGGCCTGATGACGAACCGCCAGCGATGGATCCGCCAAGGGAGCGCCTGCCCCGTGCCTAGGAAGGATGACAGGGGAATCATCGTGGGCCTCGACATCGGCACGTCGAAGGTCGTCGCCATCGTGGGCGAGTTGCAGGACGACGGCCAGATCGAGGTGATCGGCTTCGGCAGCCACCCTTCCAAGGGGCTCAAGAAGGGCGTCGTGGTCAACATCGAGTCCACGGTCACGTCCATTCAGCGAGCCATCGAGGAGGCAGAGCTGATGGCCGGCTGCGACATCCACCAGGTGTATGCCGGCATCGCGGGCAGCCATGTCCGCAGCCTGAACTCCCACGGCATCGTCGCCATCCGGGACCGGGAGGTCACCCAGAGCGACGTGGACCGGGTGATCGACGCGGCGCGGGCGGTGGCCATTCCCGCCGACCAGAAGATCCTCCACGTGCTGCCCCAGGAATTCATCATCGACGGCCAGGAGGGGATCCGGGAGCCCATCGGCATGTCAGGCGTCCGGCTCGAGGCCCGGGTGCACATGGTCACCGGGGCGGCAAGCGCGGCCCAGAACATCGTCAAGTGCGTCCAGCGGTGTGGCCTGGAGGTGGAGGACATCGTCCTGGAGCAGCTGGCCTCCAGCTATGCCGTGCTGACCGACGACGAGAAGGAGCTCGGCATCTGCCTGGTCGACATCGGCGGCGGCACCACCGACATCGCCGTCTTCAACAACGGCGCGATCCGGCACACTGCCGTCATTCCGATCGCCGGGGACCAGGTCACCAACGACATCGCGATCTCCATGCGCACGCCCACCCAGTACGCCGAGGAGATCAAGATCAAGTACGCCTGCGCCCTGTCCCAGCTCGCGAACCTGGACGAGACCATCGAGGTCCCCAGCGTCGGCGACCGGCCGCCGCGGCGGCTCGCCCGGCAGACGCTGGCCGAGGTCGTCGAGCCCCGCTACGAGGAGCTGTTCGGCCTGATCCGCGACGAGCTCCGGCGCAGCGGCTTCGAGGACATGATCGCCGCGGGCATCGTCCTGACCGGCGGGAGCGCCAAGATGGAGGGCGCCGTCGAGCTGGCGGAAGAAGTTTTCCACATGCCGGTGCGCCTCGGCGTGCCACAGCACGTCCGCGGCCTCGGCGACGTGGTGCGCAACCCGATCCACTCCACGGGAGTCGGCTTGCTGGTCTACGGGAAGAGCAAAGCGGCGAAGTCGCAGGATGAACTGCCCGTTGGCGCGGGCATGCGGGATGTCTGGACGCGGATGAAGAGCTGGTTTCAGGGAAATTTTTGACCACGGTTTTGTGCATACGGCTTGTTGTTGTCGCCTATCCTCAAAGTTAATGGAGACAGGAAATGTTTGAACTCATGGATGCGGTCAGCCAGAACGCTGTGATCAAGGTCCTCGGCGTGGGCGGGGGCGGCGGTAACGCCGTGCGGCACATGGTGAGCACCGGGATCGATGGCGTGGATTTCGTCTGCTGCAATACCGACGCGCAGGCCCTGCGGACGTCCAACGTCCGCACCGCCCTGCAGATCGGCTGCAACATCACCAAGGGGCTCGGCGCCGGCGCGAACCCGGACGTGGGGCGCCAGGCCGCGATGGAGGATCGGGACCGGATCATCGAGGTGATCGAGGGCGCCGACATGCTGTTCATCACCGCCGGCCTCGGTGGTGGCACGGGCACGGGCGCGGCTCCGGTGGTCGCCCAGGTGGCCCGGGAGCTCGGGATCCTCACGGTGGCGGTCGTCACGAAGCCCTTCTCGATGGAGGGCAAGAAGCGCCTCGGCATCGCGGAGCAGGGCATCGCCGAGCTCGGCAAGTACGTGGACTCGCTCATCACGATCCCCAACGAGAAGCTGCTGTCGGTGCTGGGCCCCGAGACGACGCTGCTGGATGCCTTCAAGGCGGCCAACGAGGTGCTCCAGGGCGCCGTGCAGGGCATCGCCGAGCTGATCACCCGTCCCGGCCTCATCAACGTGGACTTCGCCGACGTGCGCACCGTGATGTCCGAGATGGGCATGGCGATGATGGGTTCCGGCACCGCGAAGGGTCCGGACCGGGCGCGGGAAGCCGCCGAGTCGGCGATCTCGAGCCCGCTCCTCGAGGATGTGAACCTCTCCGGCGCCCGCGGCATCCTGGTGAACGTCACGGCCAGCGAGAACCTCGGTATCGGCGAGTTCCGCCAGGTCGGCGAGACGGTGAAGCAGTGCGCCTCGGAAGACGCGACCGTCGTCATCGGCACGGTGATCGACCCCGAGATGGGCGACATCATCCGCGTGACCGTCGTCGCGACGGGGCTCGGCCAGCCGGTGGTGAAGCAGCAGCCGCAGATGCGCGTGGTTGCTCCTCCGCCGGTGATGGGGCACCGCATGCACGGCGGCCATCCGGGGCATGCGGCGGTGGTGCAGCCGCCGCCCGCACCCCAGCAGCCAGTTGAGGGCGGCAGCTATGGTGCCTATGACCAGCCGACCTACATGCGCCGGGCCGTGGGCGATCAGCTGACCGACGGCAGCGACGCCTCCTTCGACCTGCTCGACGTGCCGGCCTTCCTGCGGCGGCAGGCGGACTGAGGGGGAACCTGCGGTAGCGGTCGCCGGCTGCCCGGGCCGGCGACCTGGCGCCTGCCGGTCCCGGCCGGGGCGCCGCTGCCGGACGGTAGGGGCCGGCCGATGGCCGGGGGGTGTTTCCCCCGGATATCCGCCCCCCGCCGTTGCGGCATTTTCCCTGCCTGTGCTACGGTTTATGGGCGGATGACAGTCTTGTTGCACGGCAACGGGCCGGCAACGTTTTCCGTTTTTTGTGCGCATTCAGGGGCTTGGGCATAGCTTACGCGTCCGGTTCCGGCCAGGCTCTGGCCGGGCGGGCTGCGCATTTCACCCCTGTTGCGAGCCGGTGACACTCGGCGGCAAGCGGACGGAGCGGCGAAAGCCATGTTGAAACAGCGCACCCTCAAGAACGCCATTCGCGCCTCCGGTGTGGGTCTCCACACGGGCCGCAAGGTATTCATGACACTGCGTCCCGCGGCTGAGAACACCGGCATCGTCTTCCGTCGTGTCGACCTGGATCCCCCGGTTGACGTGCCTGCCGACGCCCACAAGGTGGGCGAGACCATGCTCGGCACGACCCTGGTCCAGGGCCAGGTCAAGGTCGCGACCATCGAGCACCTCATGGCAGCCTTTGCCGGCCTCGGCATCGACAACGCCTACGTGGACCTGAGCGCGGCCGAAGTCCCCATCATGGACGGCAGCGCCGCACCCTTCGTCTTCCTGCTGCAGTCGGCCGGCGTGGCCGAGCAGAAGTTGCCCAAGAAATTCATCCGCATCCGCAAGACCGTGCGGGTCGAGGAGGGCGACAAGTTCGCCGAGCTGAAGCCGTTCGCGGGCTTCAAGGTCAATTTTCGCATCGACTTCGATCACCCGGTGTTCCGCCGTCACGCCCAGGTGGCCTCGGTGGACTTCTCCACCACGGCCTTCCTGAAGGAAGTGTCCCGCGCCCGCACCTTCGGCTTTGCCCGGGACATCGAGATGTTGCGTTCCCGTCAGCTCACCCTCGGCGGCAGCATGGACAACGCCGTCGTGCTGGACGACTTCCGCGTGCTGAACGAGGACGGCCTCCGTTTCGAGGACGAGTTCGTCAAGCACAAGATCCTCGATGCCATCGGCGACGTATACCTGCTCGGCCACAGCCTGGTGGGCGAGCTGACGGCCTGCAAGTCCGGGCACGCGCTCAACAACAAGCTGCTGCTCGAGTTGCTGGCCGACCCGTCGGCCTACGAGATCGTGACCTTCGAGGATCAGCGCCGGGCGCCGATTTCCTACCAGGTCCCCGTCACCATCGGCGTGTAGAAAAGGTACCGGACACTTAGTTATTTTTGCTTTAAAAAAAGGGGACGGATTTATTTTCCCGGTGCTCCCTGGAAAATAAATCCGTCCCCTTTTTTTAAAGCAAAAATAACTAAGTGTCCGGTACCTTTTCGCTACCGGTCAGTCCCCACCCGGAACCGCACCCGGGCAGCCTCCGGCCACTGGGGCCGGCATCCCGCCAGTATCCCGTCCGATTCGAAGCGCAGCCGCGCGGCCCATTCCGGGCTGGCAGTCGTGACGACGAGCGTGCCGTCCGGCCGCAGGTTGCAGGTGGTGACCGCCGCGGCCAGCTCGCCGGCCAGCTGCTTCCGGACGCAGTCAGCGAGGTCGAGACGGCTGCTGGCGGCCTTCGCCAGCGCGCCCAGCGGGCCGCTCGAGGCCATGAGATCGCCAAGCCCTCGCGGGCCGTTTCCTGGGGGAGTGCTCATTATTGGGACGTGGTTGGCGACCCGTTCCTTGTCTAGTCAAAACCTGTCGGGCATAGTCTAGGCGCAAGCCAGCGGGCTGTCCGGCCCGCAATCAACCCGCCGGGTAGTGGATCGTCGCCCGACAACGTCATGCACAAGGACCGCATCGCAAGCCCCGTTCTCCCCGCCGCACTCGGGGTGATCTCCGCCATCCTGCTGGGCGGCGCCGGCTTCGGCCTCGGGTGCCTCTATGCCGGTGTCCTCGACCCCGCCCCGGTGACGGTCCGCGCCGCAACGGCCCCGCCCGTTGCGGCCAGGCCGGCCGCCGCGCCGGGAATCGGCGGTCCCGAGGAGCCCGGGACGGCGCCTGCGCCCATGGCGCGGCCCGTATCATTCTCCCGGGCGGCCCCGGCGCCCGGCCCTGCCACCGGCCAGTTCGGGCGCGACCTCGCCATGCACCGGCCCGTGGCCGGCGGCTGGGTGTCCAGCCACTTCGGCCGGCGCCTCGATCCCTTTTCCGGCCAGCCGGCGGTGCACCGGGGGCTGGACTTCGCGGGCCTCGACAACACGGCGATCCTCGCGGTCGCCCCGGGGGTCGTGACCTGGTCCGGCCGCCTGCGGGGCTACGGTAATCTCATCGAGATCGACCACGGCCGGGGCTGGGTCACCCGCTATGGCCACAACGCGTCCAACCTGGTGGCCGTCGGCGATTACGTGAAGCCAGGCCAGACGATCGCCCTCATGGGCTCCACCGGGCGCGCCACGGGCACGCACCTGCATTTCGAGGTCCTGTACCAGGGCCGCCACCAGAACCCTTCCCGCCTCGTGCCGCAGGCCACCTGATACCCCGCCTGTGGCCGGTCCCCGCCGCGCCTGAAGGCCCGCCAGAATCCCCGGCGGAACGCCCGTGGCGGCCGGAATTCCCCTGCTAGAATAGTGCGTCGCGGCCGGCCGGCTGCGGAGGATGCACGCCTTGTTCAATTGGTTTACCCGGCTCTTCGGGAGCCGTAATCAACGCTTATTGGCCCGCTACACCCGGGTCGTCGCGGTTGCCAACCAGCTCGAGAGCGGCCTCAAGGCCCTCGACGATGCGGCCCTCAGGGCCAAGACCGACGAGTTCCGCCAGCGGCTGGCCGGCGGCGCCACCCTCGATTCGCTGATTCCCGAGGCCTTTGCCGTGGTGCGGGAAGCGGCCCGGCGAACGCTGGGGCTCCGCCACTTCGACATGCAGCTGGTCGGCGGGCTGGTGCTCCACGAGGGCAAGATCGCCGAGATGCGGACGGGCGAGGGCAAGACCCTCGTCGCCACGCTGCCCGCCTACCTGAACGCCCTGCCCGCCCGCGGCGTGCACATCGTCACGGTCAACGAGTACCTGGCCCAGCGCGACTCGGACTGGATGGGCCCGGTGTACCGCTTCCTGGGGCTCGAGGTGGGCGTCATCCGCAACGGCCAGACCGGCGCGGAGAAGCGGGCCGCCTATGCGGCCGACATCACCTACGGCACCAACAACGAGTTCGGTTTCGACTACCTGCGGGACAACCTGGCCTTCCGGCGGGAAGACCAGGTGCAGCGGGCCCTGGCCTACGCCGTCGTCGACGAGGTCGATTCCATCCTCATCGACGAGGCCCGCACGCCGCTCATCATTTCCGGGCCCGCCGACGACAGTTCCGACCTGTACCTGCGGATCAACAAGCTGGTGCCCCACCTGGTTCGCCAGGAGCGGGCGCCCACCGACGACGACGACGGCGGCCCCGGCGACTTTTCCGTGGATGAGAAGGCGCGGCAGGTGTTCCTCACCGAGGACGGACACCAGAAGGTCGAGGAGCTGATGGTGAAGGAGGGGCTGCTCACCGAGAACGACAGCCTCTACGACGCCGCCAACATCCGGCTGATGCATCACCTGACCGCCGCCCTGCGGGCCCATGCCCTGTTCCGCAAGGACGTCGAGTACATCGTCCGGAACGGCGAAGTGGTCATCGTCGACGAGTTCACCGGCCGCACCATGCCCGGCCGCCGCTGGTCCGATGGCCTGCACCAGGCCGTGGAGGCGAAGGAGGGCGTGCACGTCCGGGAAGAGAACCAGACGGTGGCTTCGATCACCTTCCAGAACTACTTCCGGCTCTACACCAAGCTGGCCGGCATGACGGGCACGGCCGATACGGAGGCCTTCGAGTTCCAGCAGATCTACGGCCTCGAGGTCGTGGTGATCCCGACCCACCGGCCCATGATCCGCAAGGACCAGGCCGACCTGGTCTACCTGACGCAGAAGGAAAAGTTCGACGCCATCATCGAGGACATCAAGGACTGCCAGGCCCGCGGCCAGCCCGTGCTGGTCGGCACCACGTCCATCGAGACCTCGGAATACCTCGCCAACCTCCTGCAGAAGGACGGTGTTCCCCACCAGGTGCTGAACGCCAAGCAGCACGAGCGGGAGGCTCACGTGGTCGCCGAGGCGGGCCGCCCCGGTGCCGTGACCATCGCCACCAACATGGCCGGCCGCGGCACGGACATCGTCCTCGGCGGCAACCTGGAGGCCGAGCTCGCCCAGCTCGCCGCGGACGCCACCGATGCCGATCGCCAGGCGCACCGGGCCGAGTGGCAGCAGCGTCATGACCAGGTCATCGCCGCCGGCGGCCTCCGCATCATCGGCACCGAGCGGCACGAGTCCCGCCGCATCGACAACCAGCTGCGCGGCCGTTCCGGCCGGCAGGGCGACCCCGGTTCCAGCCGCTTCTACCTGTCCATCGAAGACAACCTGATGCGGATCTTCGGCGACCCCGAGCGCACCAAGAACATGCTCCGGCGCGTCGGCATGCGGGACGGGGAGGCGATCGAGAGCAACATGCTCACCGGGCAGATCGAGCGGGCCCAGCGCAAGGTCGAGGCCCACAACTTCGACGCCCGCAAGTCATTGCTCGAATACGACGACGTGGCCAACGACCAGCGCCGGCTCATCTACCAGCAGCGCAACAACCTGATGCAGGCCGATGACATCTCCGAGTCCCTGGCCGAGATCCGGACGGAGGTGGTCGATGGCGTCATCAGCGAGTTCATTCCTCCCGAGAGCGTCGAGGAGCAGTGGGACGTGGCCGGGCTGTCCGCCGCCCTGGAGGCCGAGTTCGGGGCCACCCTGGACGTCAAGCGCCTGCTGGACGAGGAGCCCGGCCTGGATGAGGCCGGCCTGCGCGCCCGGATACTCGCCACCGTCGAGGCCGCCTACCTGAAGAAGTTCGAGGCCATCGAGCCGGCCCAGCTCCGCGTGCTGGAGAAGCAGCTGATGCTCCAGCAGGTGGACCTGCACTGGAAGGAGCACCTGGCCGCCATGGACTACCTGCGGCAGGGGATTCACCTGCGCGGCTATGCCCAGAAGAATCCCAAGCAGGAGTACAAGCGCGAGGCCTTCGAGATGTTTCGGGCCATGCTGGACCAGGTCAAGCGCGACGTCGTCACGTTCCTCGCCAAGGCGCGGGTGCGGAGCCCCGAGGAGATCGCGGCGGAGGAGGAACGGCGCCGGATGTCGGAGCAGCTGCAGTTCCTGCATGACGACGCTCCCTCCGCGATGGTTCCCGAGGGCACCGAGCCGGACCAGGCAGCCGCGCCGGCCACCGGCGGGCAGCGGCCACTCGTGGCCCGGCCGGCGAGGGCCACGCCCGCTGCCGCCGGCGCCACCGCGCCCGTGGTGCGGGCCGAGAAGAAGGTGGGCCGGAACGAACCGTGTCCCTGCGGTTCCGGCAAGAAGTACAAGCAGTGCCACGGCCGGCTGGACTGATCCCGGCCGGCAATCCGCCTTTGTCGATCCGTGCCTGACCGGCCCCGGATCACGGTCGCCGCCGGCATCCTGCGGGATGCCTGGGGCCGCATCCTCATCGCCCGGCGGCCAGCGGGCGGGCACGTGGGCGGCTTCTGGGAGTTCCCCGGCGGCAAGCTGAACCCCGGTGAATCGCCGGCCGAGGCCCTGGTCCGGGAGCTCCGGGAGGAGATCGGCGTGAACGTCGAGGCCGCCAGCCCGTTCATGGCCTACCGGCACGATTACCCGGAACGCAGCGTGGAACTGCACGTGTTCCTCGTGGAGCGCTACACGGGGGATCCCCGGGGCGTGGAAGGCCAGCCACTGCGCTGGGTATCGGTGGCGGAGTTTCCGTCGGCCGGGCTGCTGGAGGCCGACCTGCCCATCGCCGAGGAGCTGGCCCGACAGCTGCCGCCTAGCAGATCGTGAGGCGGAAGCGCACGTCCTTGTTGACCTGGGTTGGGCGCAGCAGCGCATCGGGCCGCTGCATGAAGCGGATCGTGAAGCGGTGGTGGCTGCCGCTGACCTCCGGGTAGAGGTCCAGGCCCGGCTGCAGCGCGACGCGCAGCAGCCCCGCGACGCCTTCGCCCACCATGCCGTGCTGGAAGTTGCCGTTGGTGGCCACCTGGTCGGAGGTATGGCCGCTTTCCCGGAGCAGCCACAGGAGCTCGGCGATGCTGTCGCAGAGCGGGCGCAGGTTCTTCATCCAGGCCTCGATATCGGCCACCCGCTGCTCGTAGGCGTGGCTCAGCCAGTGGCTGTAGTCGGGCAGGTCGAACTCGCAGGTGCCGCCCGGGATGGCGCTGCGGTGCTTGATGGCCGCCAGGAACTCACTGTCCCGGATGAGCTGGAGGAACTGGGGGCCGACGGCGAACAGCCGCTGCCGCAGGTCCTGGAGATTGCGGAGCACGCGCTTCAGGCGAACCTCGTCGATGCCGGCCATGTTCTGGTAGCGGTCGTAGACGGCAATCTGGCGCTCGAGCTCCTTCAGCACGTCGCCGCGCACGTCGCCCCGGCCGAGGATGGCGACGATGTCGAGCATGCTGCTGACGGCGGCGCGACTGCCCCACTCGGAGGTCTGCTCGAGGTTGAAGCAGAACTGCTGGTACAGGAATTCGAGGCGCAGGAAGGTGCGCATCCGTTCGCTCAGGGGCTGCTCGTAGAGCCCGGTGGCGTTGGATGCTGCAGCCTGGGTAAACAAGTCCGCCGTTGGAATGCTAACCATGAATGGCCGGTTTCGAGCCGGAGCCTTTGTTTTCCCGGCATTCTGCGCCTCCCTCGGGACGAGGGCAACAGCGCGTCGTGCGCAGGTTCCGCAGGCTTCGGCCGGTCACGCCGTGCCCTTCACGCCCCCCGTGTTAGTTGAAGCCGTTGACTGCAGGCCGGCAGCCGCGCGCAGGTAGTTCCCATGGAGCTCGAGCACCCGGCGCCGGAGATCCTCGAGGGTCCCGGCATTCGCCACCACATCGTCCGCTCCCTCAAGCCGTGCCTGCCGGTCCAGCTGGGCCGCCAGGATCCGGTCGGCGGACGCCGCGGACTCCCCGTCCCGGACCGTGAGTCGTGTGCGCTGAACGGACTCTGAACAGTCCACCACGAGCACCCGGTCCACGCGGCCCCTGAGGCCCGACTCGAGCAGCAGCGGGATCACGAGCACCTGGTAGGGGCCGCCAGCGGTGGCGGACAGGGATTCCATGCGCTCCAGGATCCGCGGGTGCAGGATGGCCTCCAGTCGCCGGCGTCGTCCGGCGTCGTCGAAGACCAGGGACCGGAGCCGCCGGCGGTCGAGCCCGCCATCCGGCAGCAGCACCTCGCGCCCGAAGGCGGCGCTGACCGCAGCGAGGCCCGGGGTGCCGGGCGCGACGACCTCCCGCGCAATAACGTCAGTGTCGATCACGGGAACGCCCAGCGCCGCGAACATGCCGGCCACGGTGCTCTTGCCGCTGGCGATGCCCCCGGTAAGCCCGACCCGGAAGACCGTCCAGTCCCGTGGCGTGGCAGCCATGGTGGCTAGGGGAAGATCCGCAGGAAGGGCACCGCCGTCAGCAGCGGCTCGCCCCAGGCCAGGGCGACGAAGCCGGCCGCCGCCAGGTAGGGCCCGAAAGGGATCGGCTCCTGCCGCGCGTGCCGTCCCAGCGCGATCAGGGCGACGCCGGTCACGGCGCCGGTCAGGGCCGAAAGCAGCAGGATTGGCAGGAACATCTGGTAGCCGAGCCAGGCGAGGAGCGCGGCGAACAGCTTGAAGTCGCCATAGCCCATGCCCTCCTTGCCGGTGACGAGGCGGAAGCCGTGGTAGACGAGCCACAGGCTGAGGTAGCCGGCCATGGCGCCGATCACGCCGTCCGCCAGGCCGGCGGCGAAGGGGCTCGTGTCCGGGCGGGGGCCTGCGACCAGGTGAAACAGCAGGCCCGCCCAGAGGAGCGGCAGCGTGATGCTGTCGGGGAGCAGCTGGTGGTCCAGGTCGATCATCGTCAGCGCAATCAGCGACCAGGTCAGCACGAGCGCACCCAGCGCATCGGGGGTGTAGCCAAACTGCCAGACGAGGAAGCCCGACACCAGGCCGGTCAGGGCCTCCACCACGGGATAGCGGGCGGAGATCGGGGCGCCGCAGGCCGCACACCGGCCCCGGAGCCAGAGCCAGCCCAGCACGGGGACGTTGTGCCGGGCCTTGATGGGGGCCTTGCAGGCCGGGCAGGCCGAGCGGGGCCGGACCAGGTCGAAGGGCTCGGCGGCGACGGCGGCGGACCCGCCGGCGGGTACAAGCAGCGCCTCGGACTCCCGGCGCCAGGCCCGCTCCATCATCACGGGCAGCCGGTAGATGACCACGTTGAGAAAGCTGCCGACGAGCAGCCCCAGCAGGGTT
This sequence comes from Chromatiales bacterium, assembly GCA_016789845.1. Lineage (GTDB taxonomy): Bacteria > Pseudomonadota > Gammaproteobacteria > Steroidobacterales > SHZI01. Next base: position 19,807 of record JAEUQA010000078.1, on the reverse strand, counting down.
GCGAGGCCGACGAGCAGGAACGGTGCGGACTGGAGCACCGCCGTGTCGATCAGATGACCGCGCCCATCTTGAAGATCGGCAGGTACATGGCGATCACGAGGCCGCCGACGAGCACGCCGAGGATGGCCATGATGAGCGGCTCGAGAAGGCTGCTCATGCTGTCCACCGCGTTGTCCACGTCGGCCTCGTAGAAGTCGGCCACCTTGGCGGACATCTCGTCCAGCGAACCCGACTCCTCGCCGACCGCGATCATCTGGATGACCATGTTGGGGAAGATGCCGGTGTTCTCCATGGCCCGCTGCAGGCGCTGGCCCGTGGCTACCTCGTCGCGCATGGCCAGCACGGCCTTTTCGTAGACCACGTTGCCGGTGGCCCCGGCGACGGAGTGCAGGGCCTCCACCAGCGGCACGCCGGCGCTGAACATGGTGGAGAGCGTCCGGGCGAAGCGGGCGACCGCCGCCTTCTCAAGGATGTTGCCGATGATCGGCATCTTCAGCAGGAAGCGGTCCTCGTACTCCCGCAGCTTGTGGGAGCGCTTGCGGGTGTAGATGTAGAAGGCGACGCCGCCGCCCACGACCAGGGCGAGCAGCCAGCCCTTGCTCTGCACGAACTCGGACAGGTCGATCACCATGCGGGTAAAGGCGGGCAGGTCGGCGCCGAAGCCCTTGAACAGCGATTCGAACTGGGGTATCACGAAGATCAGCAGGATCATCGTGACGATCACGGCCACGACCATCACCGCGGCGGGATAGAACAGGGCCTTCTTGATCTTCTTCTTGATGGCCTCGGTCTTCTCCTTGTAGGTGGCCACCTTGTCCAGGAGGGTGTCCAGGGCGCCGGCCTGCTCGCCGGCGGTCACCAGGTTGATGTAGAGGTCATCGAAGTAGAGCGGGTGGCGGGCCAGGGCCTCGGCCAGCGCGGTGCCGGACTCCAGGTCCTGCTTCATGCCGAGGATCAGCTTCTGCATGGCCGGGTTGTCGTGCCCCGTGCCCACGATCTCGAAGGCCTGCACGAGCGGAATGCCCGCGGTGAGCATGGTGGCGAGCTGCCGGCTGAAGATGGCGATGTCGTAGGGGGTGACCTTGCCGCCGCTCTTGAAGAGGGTGGATTCCTTGCGGATCCGGACCGGCACCACGCCCTGCTTGCGCAGCTCGGCGCGGACGGCGGCCTCGCTGGAAGCCACGGTCTTGCCCCGGACCTTGTTGCCCCGGTTGTCCGTGCCTTCCCAGTTGAAGGGACTCTGATTGATGGCAACGCCGTTAGCCATGGCCCGCAAACCCCAAGATATTGACCGTAGAAACGCCGACCGGCGCGATCTTCAACTGAGATCGCGCCGGTCGGCGCTCCTACAAGCGCCGCCCAGCGCGACCCCAAGATATCAAGACTCGATGGTAACCCTGTTGATTTCCTCGAGACTTGTGACGCCGTTCATGACCTTTTGCAGTGCAGAGCGGCGCAGCGTCCAGACCCCGTCCCTGATGGACTGCTCCTCGATCTGCACCGCGTTGCCGCCCTCCAGGATGATCCGGCCGATGGCCTCGGTGACCGGCATGACCTGGTAGATGCCCACCCGGCCCTTGTAGCCGTCGTTGCACTGCTTGCAGCCCACGGGCCCGAAGATCCGCAGGCCGCCCTGGACCTGCTCGTGGGTGAAGCCCTCCTGCAGCAGGGCCTCCTCGGGGATGTCCCGGAGTTCCTTGCAATGCTCGCAGAGCCGGCGTGCCAGCCGCTGCGCGATGATCAGGTGCACGGAGGTGGCGATGGCGTAGGGCTTGACGCCCATGTCCACCATGCGGGTCAGCGTGCGGGGCGCGTCGTTCGTGTGCAGGGTGGAGAGCACGAGGTGGCCCGTCTGGGCGGCCTTGATGGCCGTCTCGGCGGTCTCCAGGTCCCGGATCTCGCCAACCATGATCACGTCCGGGTCCTGGCGGAGGAAGGCCTTCAGCGCCGTGGCGAAGTGCAGGCCCACCTTGGGGTTCACGTTCACCTGGTTGATGCCGGGCACGTTGATTTCCACCGGGTCCTCGCAGGTGGAGATGTTCCGGTCCTCGGTGTTCAGGATGTTGATGCCGGTGTACAGGGACACCGTCTTGCCGCTGCCGGTGGGGCCCGTCACGAGGATCATGCCGTAGGGCTTGGCCAGCGCGTCCAGGTAGAGCTTGCGCTGGAAGTCCTCGTAGCCCAGCACCTCGATGCCGAGCTTCGCGGCCGTGGGATCCAGGATACGCAGCACCACCTTTTCGCCGAAGAGGGTGGGGCAGGTGTTCACGCGGAAGTCGATGGCCCGGTTCTTGGACAGGCGCAGCTTGATGCGGCCATCCTGGGGCACGCGGCGCTCCGCGATGTCGAGCCGGGACATGACCTTGAGGCGGGCCGTGACCTTGTTGGACAGGGCGAGCGGCGGGGCGGCCACCTGCTTCAGCACGCCGTCCAGCCGGGTGCGCACCCGGTAGGTCTTCTCATAGGGCTCGAAGTGGATGTCGGAGGCGCCGCGCTTGATGGCGTCCAGCATGATCTTGTTGACGAAGCGCACCACCGGCGCGTCTTCCACGTCGTCCCGCGCGACGTCGTCTGCTGCCAGGTCATCGTCACCGCCGCTGACCTCCAGGCTCTCCAGGTCGAAGTCGTCCTCGGCGAAGGACCCCATGGAGGTGTCGACCGCCTCCAGGGCCTTGTTGACCATGTTCGCGAGCTTGTCCTGCTCGACGATGATCGGGTCCACCCGCATCCCGGACTGGAACTTGATCTCGTCGATGGCCGGCAGGTCGGTGGGATCGGCGACGGCCAGGAAGAGCCGCTTGCCCCGGAGGACCAGGGGCAGCACCTGGTGCTTGGCGAGCAGCCGCTGGTCCACGGACTTGACGGCCTCCATGTCCAGGTCGATGGCGTCCAGGTCCAGGAGGGGCACGCCAAACTCGGAAGAGGCGGCCACGGCGATCTTCCGGGGCTCGATCATCTGGCGCCCCACCAGGTAGGCCACGAGGGTGATGCGCTGGGCCTGGGCGCCCTTGAGCGCCTGCAGGACCGCGTCCTCGGGGATCAGCCCGTCCTGGACGAGCCGCCGGGAGAGGCCGCTCAGGGCGGAATTGGTGGCGGAAACGGCCATAAGCTCCTTGCGTCCCCGGATCCGTCCGGGGGCCCCAATTGAAGGCGCGCAGTCGACCAGCCCTGGCCCTGCGTTACGGTAAGTGTAGTCTTACTAAGGTTGCCGGTATTGCGCAACCGGACAGGTCCCCAGTTTCGCGCATTTCTGCGAAAACGGGGCCAGACCCCCCAGATGCTCCCGGATTCCGGCCGGCCCCAAAAGGGAAGGGCCCCTGCCTTGCGGCAGGGGCCCTCCGGTAGTCTTCGTCAGGCCTCAGGCGACGGTCTTAGGTGTCGTCGCGGCAGGACTGGGGCAGGTACTTCGGCTCGATGCTGGTGGCAGTGGCAGCGTCACCGGAAGTCGTAGTTCCCGCCGTTGCGGTGAGGTTTGCCGTGGTGTTGCCGGCGGCAGTGAAGTAGCCGCAGAGCCATACGACGTCATTGTTATCGCTGAGCATCGGCTGCAGGGCCAGGGTCTCCTGCCCGATGGCGGCATTGGCATCGTTGCCGTACGTAATGGTGATCGTACCGTCAGCTACGTCGATGTTGTCAACATACTTGCCGGAAGGCAGAACGCCGTTGGAGTCACCGCCGGCGGCAACCATGGTGGCCGGCCATTCGCCGGTGTTGGCAAAGGACTCGGCAACGCCCGTCTTCACGGCGCTGGCCAGGTTCAGGCCTTCAGTGACCTGCGAGCGGATGGTGTAGTCCTGGTAGGCCGGGATGGCGATGGCGGCCAGGATGCCGATGATGGCCACCACGATCATCAACTCGATGAGCGTGAAGCCCTTTTGAAGATTCTTCGTCATGTGTGCGTTCTCCTGCTGGATTGAAGGTCGGTAAGCGAAACGAGCTGCGGCCGAAGCCTGCGTGGGGAACTTTGCAGGTTCCATGCCAGGCCCCGGCTGGAACCTTGCAAGCCGTTGTTCTGAATGAACAAATAGCCGTTCCGGCTGGGGCCTGCTTCAGGCGGTGCAACATAAGCTCCGGCGGGCGCCGGACCCGGCCCGACGCCCAGCGTCACTTTGTGACGTCCAGCGTCAGTCGATGCCGAGCTTCTGCATCCGGTAGCGGAGGGCCCGGAGGGTGAGGCCCAGGGTCCGGGCGGTGGCGGTCTTGTTGTAGCGGTGGTCCCTGAGGGCGGCCAGGATGGTCTCCCGCTCCACCGAGTCGAGGCGGTCGCCGAGGAGGGGGGCCGCCGACCCCGCAGGAGCGCCTTCAGGCGCGACCCCGGTCGTGCTCCGGCCCGGGGTCGCGCCTGAAGGCGCTCCTGCGGGCGCTCCGGCCGGCGCAACGTGGATCTGGATGTCGTCCGCGGTGATCACCTCGCCGGAGAGGGCCACGGCCCGTTCCAGCACGTTCTCCAGCTCCCGCACGTTTCCCGGGAAGCGGTAGGCCAGCAGCTTGGTCCGGGCCTCCGGGGTGAGGTCGGGCGGCGGGTTGCCCAGGGTCGAAGCCAGGCGCTTTAAAATGTGCTCCGTGAGCAGCAGGATGTCATTGCCCCGCTCCCGGAGCGGGGGCACCCGGAGCTCGATCACGTTGATGCGGTAGTAGAGGTCCTCCCGGAACTGGCCGCCGGCCACCAGGGCCCGCAGGTCCTTGTGGGTCGCCGACAGCACCCGCACGTCCACGGGCACCTCGGCCGCCTGGCCCACCGGGCGCAGGGTCTTTTCCTGGATCACCCGCAGCAGCTTCACCTGCATGGGCAGGGGCAGGTCGGCGATCTCGTCCATGAACAGCGTGCCGCCCTCGGCGGACTGGAAGAGGCCGGTCTTGTCGCTGACCGCGCCGGTGAAGGAGCCCTTCCTGTGGCCGAAGAACTCGCTCTCCATGAGCTCACTGGGGATCGCGCCGCAGTTGACCGGGACGAAGGGCGCGTCGGCCCGGGAGCCCTGCTCGTGGATCATGCGGGCCACCAGCTCCTTGCCCGTGCCCGACTCGCCGGTGATGTGCACCGGGGCCTGGCTGCGGGCCACCTTGCCGATGGTCTGGCGCAGGCGCTCGATGGGGGCGGATTCGCCGAGCAGCTGGGCGCGGCCGCCCGTGACGTCCGTGCGGGGCACCCGGAGCGCGCTGCCCACCAGCTTGCGGAGCACCTTCACGTCCAGGGGCTTGGAGATGAAGTCGAAGGCGCCGGCCTTCAGCGCCCGCACCGCGGTTTCCACGTTGCCGTGGGCGGTGATCACGGCCACGGGCGTCTTCAGGCCGCGGCCCTGCATCCACTCGATCAGCTCGATGCCGTCGCCGTCGGGCAGGCGCATGTCCGTGAGGCACAGCTGGAATTCCCGGCGGGCCAGGCGGTCCCGGGCGGTGGCCACGTCGGCGCAGGTGGAGGCCTCGATGTCCATGCGCTCCAGGGTGAGTGCGAGCAGCTCCCGGATGTCGGGCTCGTCGTCCACCACCAGGGCAACCGGCCGGGCCATCATCAGCCCTCCCACCGGCCGGGATCGGCGAAGACGATGCGGAAGATGCTGCCGCCGCCGCCCTTGCCACGATTCTGCCGGGGTTCGTGGATCAGCGCCGCCCGGTTGCACTCGCAGAGTTCCCGGGAGATGAACAGGCCGAGGCCCGTGCCGCCGGACCGGCCCGTGGCGAAGGGCTCGAAGACCTGCTCCCGCAGTTCCTCCGGGATGCCGGGGCCCGAGTCCGCCACCTCCAGGTAGGGGCGGCGGCTGCCGGGCAGCCGGCCGTAGCCGATTTCCACGGCGATGCCGCCGTTCACGCTGGCGTACTTGACGGCGTTCTCGCACAGGTTCCACACCACCTGGCGCAGGTGGCCGGGGTCCATGCGCACCTCCACGTCCTCGGCCGCCACGACGGTGACCTGGCCTTCGTACAGCTCCAGCGTCGAACTGAACTCGGCGGCGAATTCCCGGGTCCAGCTGGCCAGGTAGATCAGCTCGGGGCGGCTGCTTTCCCGGCGGGACAGCTGCAGCACGTTCTCCACGATCTCGCTCACGCGCCGGGAGTTGGTCTGGATGATGTCGATGAGGCGGCGGTCGTCGGGGCTGAGGCCGGGCGATTCCTCCAGCAGCTGGCTGGCGTGGGAAAGCGCGCCCACCGGGTTGCGGATCTCGTGGGCGATGCTGGCCGACAGGCGGCCGAGCGCGGCCAGCTTGGTCTGCTGCACCTTCTGGGCGAGCAGGCTGGCGTCCTCCAGGAACATCAGCACCGGCCCGTCCTCCCGGCCGCCGAGGGGCGCCAGGTAGGCGTTGATCCGGGTGGTCCCGTCCGCCGAGAGGAACGAGGGCGGCTGCAGCAGCGGATTCCCCTGCCGGCGCCAGTCCGCGAGCATCCGGGAGAGGTGCGGCGCCAGCCGGGCCAGGTCCTGCCCCGGCTCGCGGGTGCGGATGCCGGCGTGCTCGGCGGCGGACTGGTTGATCAGGCGGATGCGGTTGGCCTCGTCCACCACGACGATGCTCTCCCGCAGGTTCTGGATGATGTACTCGTTCAGCTGGGCCAGGTTGGCCAGGTCGATGCCCCGCTGGCGGGCCAGGGCCTCGCTCTCCTCGAGCCGCCGCGCGAGCGGGTAGGCGGCGGACGCGATCATGAAGATGATGGCGCCGAGCACGCCGGCGGCCAGGAACTCGCCGGTCGGGGACGACCGCTCGAGCACGCTGAACGCCTGTTCCGCCAGCACGGCGAGGGCGGCCACGGCGGCCCCGAAGAAGGCCTGGCGGCCCCGCAGCGTCAGGCTGGCGGCGCCGACGAAGACCACCAGCAGGCTGCCGATGCCGCTCCGGATGCCGCCGCTGGCGTGCATCAGCAGCGTCACCGCCAGGATGTCGGCCGCCAGTGCGAACAGGGCGATCCGCGGCAGGATCAGGGGCCGCGGCCACTGCCAGGCGAGGATCAGCAGCGCAAAGCCGCAGTAGACGGCGGACGTGCTGAGGAAGAGCGCCGGATCCCGCGTGCCGAGGATGGGGGTCACCGGGAAGCCGAGGGCGATCACCAGCACCGTGGCCGCGATGGCGGCGCGGAACGCGCCGACGAAACGCAGCACCCGTCGGGAGGCATCGTTGCCGATGCTCCGGGTGAATTCCTCCGCGGGCGCGCGCAACGGCTCGTGGAGCGTCTGTTCGGCAGCAGCCATGGGTGCAGACCGGGAATGCCAGCACGCATTATGTCTGCCCCGGAAGCCAGGTGCGTGACCGTGGTCCCACTTTGACTCAGCGCACAATTCCCCCACAATAGCCGCCTTCCGGCGCGGGCAGATCCCCAGAAATCCCTTATGAATCTTCACGAATACCAGTCCAAGGAGCTGTTCCGGCGCTTTGGCATCCAGGTCCCGGCGGGCGAGGTTGCCGCCACCCCGGCCCAGGCTGTCGCGGCGGCCGGCCGGCTCGGCGGGAAGGTCTGGGTGGTCAAGGCCCAGGTCCACGCGGGCGGCCGGGGCAAGGCGGGGGGCGTCAAGCTGGCCCGCAACCCGGAGGAAGTCGGCCAGCTGGCCCGGGACATGCTCGGCACGCGGCTCGTCACGAAGCAGACCGGCCCCCAGGGCATGCCGGTGAACCAGGTCTACGTGGAGTCCGGCAGCGAGATCGCCCGGGAGCTCTACCTGAGCCTGCTCGTCGACCGGGGCCGGGAGCGCATCGCCTTCATCGGTTCCGCCGCCGGCGGCATGGACATCGAGGAAGTGGCCGAGAAGACGCCGGAGAAGATCATCACCGTCGCCATCAACCCGGCCGCCGGCCTGATGCCCTACCAGGCCCGGCAGCTCGGCTACGGGCTCGGGCTCAACAGCGAACAGGTCACCCAGTTCGTGGCGATGGCGTCGAAGCTCTACCGCCTGTTCATCGAGTGCGACGCGAGCCTGCTGGAGGTGAACCCGCTCATCGTCACGGCGGCCGGCGACCTGCTGGCGCTGGACGCCAAGATCAACATCGAGGAGAACGCGCTCTTCCGGCAGCGGGACCTGCAGACCATGCGGGACTCCAGCCAGGAGGACGACATGGAGCGCCGGGCCGCGGAGCACGACCTCAACTACGTGTCCCTCGACGGCAACATCGCCTGCATGGTGAACGGCGCGGGGCTGGCCATGGCCACCATGGACCTCATCAAGCTCCACGGCGGCGAACCGGCCAACTTCCTCGACGTGGGCGGCGGCGCCACGCCGGAGCGGGTGGCGGCGGCCTTCAAGCTGATCCTCTCCAACCCGCAGGTGAAGGCGATCCTCGTGAACATCTTCGGCGGCATCGTCCGTTGCGACCTCATCGCCGAGGGCATCATCAGCGCCGTGCGCGACGTGAAGGTCGCGGTGCCCGTCGTGGTCCGCCTCGAGGGCACCAACGTGGACCAGGGCCGGAAGATGCTGAAGGACAGCGGCCTCGCCATCACCGCCGCCGACGACCTCACCGACGCGGCCCGCAAGGCCGTTGCGTCCGTGGGAGCGCCGACCGGCGCGACCCGGGTCTCTGCCGGCGAGAATCGAGTCCGCGAGTCTCTCGACGGCAGAGGCCCGGGTCGCGCCTGAAGGCGCTCCTACGAGTCAGGAAACCCATGAGTGTCCTAGTCAACAAGAACAGCAAGGTCATCTGCCAGGGCCTCACCGGCAAGCAGGGCTCCTTCCACGCCCAGCAGTGCATCGACTACGGCACGCAGATCGTTGCCGGCTGCACGCCGGGCCGCGGCGGCACCGAGCACCTGGGCGTGCCGGTCTTCAACACCATGCCGGAGGCCGTCAAGGCCACGGGCGCCGACGTCAGCGTGATCTTCGTGCCCGCGCCGGGCGCGGCCGACGCGATCCTCGCGGCGGCGGATGCCGGCGTGAAGCTGATCGTGTGCATCACCGAGGGCATCCCGGTGCTCGACATGGTGAAGGTCAAGGCGGCGCTGAAGGAGCAGGACTGCCGGCTGATCGGCCCGAACTGCCCCGGCATCATCACGCCGGGCGAGTGCAAGATCGGCATCATGCCGGGCTTCATCCACCAGCCGGGCCGCGTGGGCATCGTGTCCCGCTCGGGCACGCTTACCTACGAGGCGGTGTTCCAGACCACGCGGAACGGCCTCGGCCAGACCACCTGCATCGGCATCGGCGGCGACCCGGTGCGGGGCATGAACTTCATCGACTGCCTGGAGCTGTTCCAGCAGGACCCGGCCACCGACGGCATCATCATGGTGGGCGAGATCGGCGGCACCGACGAGGAGGCCGCGGCCCGCTACATCCAGCAGCACGTCACCAAGCCCGTCGTCGCCTACATCGCGGGCGTCACCGCGCCGCCGGGCAAGCGCATGGGCCATGCCGGCGCGATCATCTCCGGGGGCGAGGGCACCGCCGCCGCCAAGTTCGCCGCGCTCGAGAAGGCCGGGGTCCGCACCGTCCGCTCGCCCGCCGAGCTGGGCAGCGCCATGCAGGAGCTCCTGCGCTGACCGACACCCTCCGCATCGCGCTCGCCCAGCAGAACTTCCTGGTGGGCGACGTGGCCGGGAACACCGCCCGGATCGCGGAGTTGCTGGGTGAGGTGCGGCGTGCCCGGTCCGCCGACCTCGTCATGTTCCCCGAGCTCGCCATGTGCGGGTATCCGCCGGAGGACCTCCTCTTCCACGCGGGCCTGCGCCGGCAGGTGAGCGAGGGCCTGGCGAAGCTCGCAGCGGAGACTGGCGACAGCGGCAGGACCGGCGAGACGGGCGAGGTCGCGGCGCTCGTGGGCTACCCCGAGTTCGTCGACAACCGCATCTACAACTCGGTGGCCCTGCTCGCCGGCGGCCGGCAGGTGGCGAACTACCGGAAGTGCTGCCTGCCGAACTACAGCGTCTTCGACGAGGAGCGCTACTTCACGCCGGGCTCCGGGCCCACCGTCGTGGAGTTCCGGGGAGTGAAGGTCGGCCTCGGCATCTGCGAGGACGTCTGGCAGCCGGAGCCGTCCGCGCGGGCCACCGCGGCGGGCGCCGAGCTCATCCTGGCCATCAACGGCTCGCCCTTCGAGATCGGCAAGCAGGCCCAGCGCGAGCAGGTGCTGGCGGCCCGCGCCCGGGAGACCGGCGTGCCGCTCGTCTACCTGAACATGGTGGGCGGGCAGGACGAGCTGGTCTTCGATGGCGGCTCCTGCGTCGTGGACCGCGCGGGGCGGACGGTGTTCCGCGCGCCGGCGCTGGAGCCCTGCCTGCCCGCGGTGACTCTGCGGCGGGCGGCTGGCCGGGTGGAGCCCGACGTGGTGGGCGCGGGGTCGCTGCCGGACGACGTGGCGAGCGTCTATGCCGCCCTGGTCACCGGCGTGCACGACTACGTGCGCAAGAACGGCTTCCCGGGCGTGGTGCTCGGCCTGTCGGGCGGCATCGACTCGGCGCTCACGCTGGCCATCGCGGTGGACGCCATCGGGCCGAAGGCGGTGCAGGCGGTGATGATGCCGTACCGCTGGACGGCGGCCATCAGCCAGGAGGACGCCGCCGCCCAGGCGCGGCACCTGGGCGTGGACTACCAGGTGCTGCCGATCGGCGGCATCGTCGAGGCGGCGCGGGGGACGCTGGCGGAGTTGTTCGCCGGCCTGGCCGAGGACACCACCGAGGAGAACCTGCAGGCCCGCTCCCGGGGCATCCTGCTCATGGCCATCTCCAACAAGACGGGGCGGATGGTGCTGGCGACGGGCAACAAGAGCGAGATGGCGGTGGGCTACGCGACGCTCTATGGCGACATGGCAGGCGGCTTCGCGCCGATCAAGGACTGCACGAAGACGCTCGTCTACCAGCTGGCCCGCTACCGGAACTCGCTGTCGCCCGTGATTCCCGAGCGGGTGATCACGCGGCCGCCCAGCGCGGAACTGCGCCCCGACCAGAAGGACAGCGACTCACTGCCGCCCTACGAGGTGCTGGACCCGATCCTGGACGCACTGATCCTGGAGAACCGCTCGGTGGAGGAGATCGCCGCCCGCGGCTTCGAGCCGGCGGTGGCCGCCCGGGTGCTGGAGATGGTGCGGAAGGCCGAGTACAAGCGCCGCCAGGCACCCCCGGGGGTGCGCATCTCGAGCCGGGCCTTCGGCCGTGACTGGCGCTACCCCATCACCTCCGGCTACCGCCACCGGTAAAAAAGGTACCTAAAAAAGGTACCTGACACTTAGTTATTTTTTGCTTAGTTATTGCCCGGCTCGCCGTTGCGAGCCGGGCAATAACTAAGCAAAAAATAACTAAGTGTCAGGTACCTTTTTCTACCAGAACTTGTACCAGGGGCGGTTTTCTTCCCGGGCCAACTGCTGCAGGCCTTCCGGGTAGCTGGCGGCGAGCACGGCCCGCGAGTCATCGGCCAGCTGCGTCATGCCCAGATTGTCGTAGGCCTGCACCATGATGCCGAGCGCCTCGCTGGCCCCCGGCGCACCGTCGTACTGCTCGATCAGGAACTTTGCCCGGTTGGCAGCCGCCAGCCAGGCGCCGCGCTTCATGTAATAGCGGGCCACGTACAGCTCGTAGTCGGCGAGCCGGTTGCGCAGGAATACCATCCTCTGGCGCGCGTCCAGCGCGTAGGCGCTGTCCGGAAAGCGCTGGACCAGCTGCGAGAAGACGGAAAACGACTCCTGCACGTTCTTCGGCGGCCGCTCCGCCAGGTCCACGTTGAAAAGCTTGTGGTACCAGCTGTGCTCGCCGGAGAAATAGGCGAGCCCGCGCATGTAGAGCGCGTAATCCACCCGCGGGTGCGTCGGGTTTTCCCGCTCGAAGGTGGTGGCGGCGTCGACGGTCGCCTCGATCTGCCGGTCCTTGTAGTAGCAGTAGATGAGGTCGAGCTGCGCCTGCTTGGTCTCGTTGCTGAATGGGAAGCGGGCCTCGAGGGCCTCGAAGTAGCGGATCGCGTTGTTGAAGTTGCCGGACTGCATGGACTTGGCGCCCCGCTCGTACAGGTCGGCCACGCCCGACTTGAGATCCTTCTCCTCCTTGCCGGCGCAACCACCCAGCAGGCCGCCCAGCAGCGCCAGCACGGTGGTGGCCAGGAGGAGCGTGGCAAGACTGTGGCGAGGTGTGGGACGCATCTGCAAGGTGTCGCCGGCGGGGTCGGAAGTATAGCCTAGCAACCCATGGAGCTTGCGCAGCAACACCTGACCATCCCCGACGAAGCCTCGGGCCGCCGCCTGGACCAGGTGCTGGCCGAGCTGCTGCCGGACTATTCCCGGAGCCGGCTCAAGCAGTGGATCCTGGACGGCCACGTCCGGCTCGACGGCGACATCCCCGAGCCACGGACGCGCGTCGCCGGGGGCCAGCTCATCGCGATCCGGGTCGGCAGCGTGGCGACGGGCGACGACCACGCGGCGCCGGCTGCGGAGGACATCCGGCTCGAGGTGGTCCACGAGGACGCCGACGTGCTGGTGGTCAACAAGCCCGCCGGCCTCGTCGTGCATCCGGGCGCCGGCAACGCGGCCGGAACCCTGGAGAACGGCTTGCTGGCCCACGACCCCGCCCTGGCCGGGCTGCCCCGCAGCGGCATCCTCCATCGCCTGGACAAGGACACCTCCGGCCTGCTGATCGTCGCAAAGACCCTCGCCGCCCACACCCACCTGGTGCGGGCCCTGGAAGCCCGCGAGATCACGCGGGAGTACCGGGCGCTGTGCGTGGGCGCCATGACCGCGGGCGGCTCGGTTGACGCCGACATCGGCCGGCACAAGACCCAGCGCACGAAGATGTCTGTGACGGACTTCGGCGGGCGCCGCGCCGTCACCCATTACCGGGTGCTGGCCCGCTTCCCGCACCACACGTTCGTTGCCGTCCGGCTGGAGACCGGCCGCACCCACCAGATCCGCGTGCACCTGGCGCACGTCCGGCATCCCATCGTGGGCGATCCGGCCTACGGCGGCCGGCTCATCATTCCGGCGGGCGCGTCGGAGCAGCTGGCGCTCGCCCTGCGCGGCTTCCGGCGGCAGGCGCTGCACGCGTTCCGTATCCGTTTCGAGCACCCGCTGACCGGCGAGCCGCTCGATCTACGCGCGCCGCTGCCGGAGGACTTCCGTGGCCTCCTCGCGGCGCTGGCGGGCGACCCGGCCGCCGTCCCGCGGCTCGAGGCGCTGCCCTGGCCGGAACAGGCGCCCGCGTGACGGGCCTCGCGCTGATCAGGCCGGACTGGGCGGCGCCGGCCCGTGTGCATGCGGTGGCCACCACGCGCTCGGGCGGCGCCAGCCGCGCCCCGTGGGCGTCGCTGAACCTCGGTGACCATGTGGGCGATGACCCCGCTGCCGTGTTGCGTAACCGGGAGCTCCTCCGGGACGCGCTCGAGCTGCCCGGCGACCCCGCCTGGCTGCAGCAGGTCCATGGCACGGCGGTCGTGGACGCGGCCCGGGCCGGGGACCGGGCTGCCGCCGATGCGTCCTGGGCCACGTCGCCGGGCATCGTCTGCGCGGTGCTCACGGCGGACTGCCTGCCCGTGCTCTTCTGTAACCGCGCGGGCACCCACGTGGCGGCCGCCCACGCCGGGTGGCGCGGGCTCACCGCCGGCATCCTCGAGTCGACGGTGGCCTGGCTGGCCGCCGACGGCGTGCGGCCGGATTCGCTCCTGGCCTGGCTGGGCCCGGCCATCGGTCCGGCGGTCTACGAGGTGGGGCCGGAGGTGCGGGAGGCCTTCCTGCGCGTCGACCCGGCCGGCGACAGCGCCTTCCGGCCGAACCGCCCGGGGCACTGGCTGCTGGATCTCTACGCCGCGGCCCGCCAGCGCCTGCGTCGTGCCGGCGTGACGGCCATCTCCGGCGGCAATTTCTGCACCCTCGCCGAGCCGGAACGCTTCTTCTCCCACCGGCGGGACGGCGTGACAGGCCGCCAGGCCACCCTAATCTGGCTGGGGTAGGGGAAAAGGGGGGGAAAAGGTACCGGACACTTAGTTATTCGGTTGCTTAGTTATCGGGCCAGTGGTCGGGACCGCTGGCCCGATAACTAAGCAACCGAATAACTAAGTGTCCGGTACCTTTTCCTACCTTTTCCCCCTTTTCGCGTTGAAATCAGCCGTCCCGGCCCAATCTAGGCGGGAGTCGTCACAACGAAAGCGCGCCCATGGGTCCCGACAAGTTCACCACCACGTTCCAGTCCGCCCTGCAGCTGGCCCAGTCCACCGCCAACCGGCGGGACCACCAGTTCATCGAGCCGGTGCACCTCATGGCGGCCCTGCTGGAGCAGAAGGGCCCCGGGGTGGGCGCCCTGCTGGACAAGGCCGGCGCAAACCTCAACCTGCTGCGCTCGAAGCTGGGGGAGGCGCTGGACCGCCTCCCCCAGGTTGAAGGCACGGCCGGCGACCTGCAGATCTCGGCCGACCTCGGCCGCCTGCTTAACCTGACCGAAAAGCTCGCCCAGAAGCGCGGCGACCAGTTCATCTCCAGCGAGCTCTTCGTCCTCGCCGCCTGCGACGACAAGGGCGTCCTCGGCAAGGTCCTCAAGGACGCGGGCGTCGTTAAGGGCGCCCTCGACAAGGCTATCGCCGACGTCCGTGGCGGCGAAAACGTGGACGACCCCAACGCCGAGGAGACCCGCCAGGCACTCGAGAAGTACACCGTCGACCTCACCGCCCGCGCCGAGCAGGGCAAGCTCGATCCCGTCATCGGCCGGGACGACGAGATCCGCCGCACGATCCAGGTGCTCCAGCGGCGCACCAAGAACAATCCCGTGCTCATCGGCGAGCCCGGCGTCGGCAAGACCGCCATCGTCGAGGGCCTCGCCCAGCGCATCGTCAACGGCGAGGTGCCGGAAAGCCTGAAGAGCAAGCGCATCCTCGCGCTCGACATGGGCGCGCTGATCGCGGGCGCCAAGTACCGGGGCGACTTCGAGGAGCGCCTGAAGGGCGTGCTGAACGACCTCGCGAAGCAGGAAGGCCAGGTCATCCTCTTCATCGACGAGCTGCACACCATGGTTGGCGCCGGCAAGGCCGAGGGCGCCATGGACGCTGGCAACATGCTTAAGCCTGCGCTCGCCCGCGGCGAACTGCACTGCGTGGGCGCCACCACGCTCGACGAGTACCGCAAGTACATCGAGAAGGACGCCGCCCTCGAGCGCCGCTTCCAGAAGGTCATGGTGCTGGAGCCGCTCGTCGAGGACACCATCGCGATCCTCCGGGGCCTCAAGGAGCGCTATGAGGTGCATCACGGCGTGGACATCACCGACCCGGCCATCGTGGCTGCGGCGACGCTCTCTCACCGCTACATCACCGACCGGCAGCTGCCGGACAAGGCGATCGACCTCATCGACGAGGCCGCGTCCCGCCTGCGCATGGAGATCGACTCCAAGCCCGAGGAGATGGACCGGCTCGACCGCCGCATCATCCAGCTCAAGATCGAGCAGGTGGCGCTGAAGAAGGAGTCCGACGAGGCGTCGAAGAAGCGGCTCGCGGACCTGGAGACCCAGCTCAAGGCGCTGGAGCGGGAGTACGCGGACCTGGACGAGATCTGGAAGTCCGAGAAGGCCTCCGTGCAGGGCGAGGCCGCCATCAAGGAGGAGCTGGAACGCGCCCGGCTCGACCTGGACGCGGCCCGCCGCGGCCAGGACCTGGCCCGCATGTCCGAGCTCCAGTACGGGAAGATCCCGGCCCTCGAGAAGAAGCTCGCGGCCGCGACCGGCATGGAGAAGGGCGAGACGCGCCTGCTCCGGAACAAGGTGACCGAGGAGGAGATCGCCGAGATCGTCTCCAAGTGGACCGGCATCCCCGTCAGCAAGATGCTGGAGGGCGAGAAGGACAAGCTGCTGCGCATGGAGGAGGCGCTGGGCCGGCGCGTCGTCGGCCAGGGCGAGGCCCTGACGGCCGTCGCCGACGCGATCCGCCGCTCCCGCGCCGGGCTGTCGGACCCGAAGCGGCCGAACGGGTCGTTCCTGTTCCTGGGCCCCACGGGCGTCGGCAAGACCGAGCTCACCAAGGCGCTGGCGGAGTTCCTCTTCGACACCGAGGATGCGCTGGTGCGCGTGGACATGTCCGAGTTCATGGAGAAGCACTCGGTGGCGCGGCTGATCGGCGCGCCGCCGGGCTACGTCGGCTACGAGGAGGGCGGCTACCTGACGGAGATCGTGCGCCGCAAGCCCTACTCCGTGGTGCTGCTGGACGAGGTGGAGAAGGCCCACCCGGACGTGTTCAACGTGCTGCTCCAGGTGCTGGACGACGGCCGCCTGACCGACGGGCAGGGCCGCACCGTGGACTTCCGCAACACCGTGATCGTGATGACCTCCAACCTGGGCTCCCAGCGCATCCAGAGCATGACCGGCGAGGCGAACTATGCCGCCATGAAGGCCGCCGTGCTGGAGGACGTCCGCGAGCACTTCCGGCCGGAGTTCATCAACCGCGTGGACGACATCGTGGTCTTCCACCCGCTGTCCGCTGCCCAGATCCGGGACATCGTGAAGATTCAGCTCGGGTACCTGCAGGCGCGCCTGGCCGAGCGGGAGATGATGCTGGACGTGACGGAGCCCGCCCTGGACAAGCTCGCCGAGGCCGGCTTCGACCCCGTCTACGGGGCCCGGCCTCTGAAGCGGGCCATCCAGCAGCGGATCGAGAACCCCCTGGCCCAGGAGATCCTGAAGGGCCGCTTTGGCCCGGGGGCGAAGATCCGGGTGGAAGTGTCGGCCGGCGAGCTGGCTTTCGCCTGAAAAAGGTACCGGACACTTAGTTATTTTTGCTTAGTTATTGCCCGGCTTGCTGCGACAAGCCGGGCAATAACTAAGCAAAAATAACTAAGTGTCCGGTACCTTTCCCCCGACCTACGGTAGAATTCCCGGCCACATCTGAGGTCAAGCCATGCCCATTTTCGACTACCACTGTGAAGCCTGCGGTCACCACTTCGACGTCCTCCAGAAGGTCGGGGAGGGCGCGCTCCGCAAGTGTCCCAAGTGCGGCAAGCTCAAGCTGAAGAAACAGATGGCCGCGCCGAACTTCCACCTGAAGGGCAGCGGCTGGTACAAGACCGATTTCAAGGACAAGGCCGCCAAGAAGGACGGCGAAAAGGCCGCGTCAAAGGCCGAAGGCAAGTCGGAGGGCAAGGCCGAGGACAAGAAAGGCCACACCCTCGATAGCGGCCCTGCCCACTCCCATGACCACGGCCACAGTCACAGCCACGGCGGGCACACGCACAGTCACGGCCCCGGTGGCCACAAGCACTAGCGCCGGACGGAACTGCAACCTCTCGCAGCGGCGCCCCCGGGCGCCGCGCTCATTTCGGACACACAACCCATGCGCACCCACTACTGCGGCGACGTCACCGCCGCCGACATCGGCAAGCCCGTCACGGTCTCCGGCTGGGTCCACCGCCGCCGCGACCACGGCGGGGTGATCTTCATCGACCTGCGGGACCGGGAGGGCCTGCTGCAGGTCGTGTTCGACCCGTCCTCCCCGGTCTTCAGCGCCGGCGAGAAGCTGCGCAGCGAGTTCGTCGTCACCGTCACCGGCAAGGTCCGTCCCCGCCCCCAGGGCACCGTCAACCCGAAGCTGAAGACCGGCGAGGTGGAGCTGCTCGCCGCCGAGCTCACCCTCCTCAACACCTCCGAGACGCCGCCCTTCCACCACGACGAGGACGTGTCGGAGGAGCTGCGCCTCAAGTACCGCTACCTGGACCTCCGCCGCGGCGAGATGCTGGAGCGCTTTCGCCTGCGCCACCGCATCACGCAGTCGCTCCGCCGGTTCCTGGACGACCACGGCTTCATGGACGTGGAGACGCCCGTCCTTACCCGCACCACGCCGGAAGGCGCGCGGGACTACATCGTGCCGAGCCGCACGCACCCGGGCCAGTTCTTCGCGCTGCCCCAGTCGCCGCAGCTCTTCAAGCAGATCCTGATGATGTCCGGCTTCGACCGGTACTACCAGATCGCGCGCTGCTTCCGCGACGAGGACCTGCGCGCCGACCGCCAGCCCGAGTTCACCCAGATCGACATCGAAACCTCCTTCATGGACGAGCGCCAGTTCATGGAGATCATGGAGACGATGATCCGCACGCTGTTCCGGGAAGTCGCCGGCATCGAGCTGCCGCCCCTGCCGCGGATGACCTACGCCGAGGCCATCGCGCGCTTCGGCATCGACCGCCCCGACCTCAGCATCCCGCTGGAGCTGGTCGAGGTGGCCGACCTGATGACGGGCGTCGAGTTCAAGGTTTTCGCCGGCCCCGCCGCGGACCCGGACGGCCGCGTCACCGCGCTCAGGATCCCGGGCGGCGGCGCGCTGACCCGCAAGGAGATCGACGACTACACCGCCTTCGTCGCGAACTACGGCGCGAAGGGCCTCGCCTACATCAAGGTCAACGAGGTGGCGAAGGGCCGGGACGGCCTGCAGTCGCCCATCATGAAGTTCCTCCCCGACGCGACGGTGCAGGGGCTGATCTCGCGCCTCCAGCTGAAGGACGGCGACCTGGTGTTCTTCGGCGCCGACAAGAAGAAGGTCGTCAACGACTCGCTGGCGGCCCTGCGCGTGAAAGTGGGCCGGGACCTGAAGATGGTGAAGCCGGGCTGGCACCCACTGTGGGTCGTGGACTTCCCCATGTTCGAGTGGGACCCCAAGGAGAAGCGCTGGGGCGCCCTGCATCACCCGTTCACGGCGCCGTCCGTAGACGACGTGGAGGCGCTGGAGAAGGACCCGGGCAAGGCGCTGTCCCGGGCCTACGACATGGTCCTGAACGGCAATGAGATCGGCGGCGGCTCGATCCGCATCCACTCGTCGGCGATGCAGTCAGCGGTGTTCCGCATCCTTGGCATCACGCCGGAGGAGGCCGAGAGCAAGTTCGGCTTCCTGCTGCGGGCGCTCAGGTTCGGCGCGCCGCCCCACGGGGGGCTGGCTTTCGGTCTCGACCGCCTGGTGATGCTGCTCGCGGGCACGGACAACATCCGGGACGTGATCGCGTTCCCCAAGACGCAGACGGCCAGCTGCCTGCTCACCGAGGCGCCGGGCCCGGTTTCCCAGCAGCAGCTGCGGGAGACGGGTATCCGGATCCGCGAGCCTGGGAAGTAATTGGGGACATGCTTAATTTCTGGAGGCCGCATTCCCCGACACGCGGCCGGCTCGGACGTCGGGGACCATCGGGGAATGCGGCCTCCAGAAATTAAGCATGTCCCCAATTCCCCCTGAAACCGTCGTCGTCGTCCATGGCCTGTGGATGAACGGCGCCGAGGCCGGCCTTCTCCGTCACCGGCTGTCCGACGAGCACGGCTACCCGACCGTGCTGTTCCAGTACGGTACCTTCGAGGCCGGGTTCAACAACAACGCGGACCGGTTGCGGAACGCGCTGGACCAGATCGAGTCGCCCCGGATTCATCTCGTGGGCCACAGCACCGGCGGCGTGATGGCCCTGGTCGCCCTGCAGCGGCGGCCACTGGCGAAGCCCGGGCGGGTGGTGTGCCTCGGCTCGCCGCTCCGGGGCAGCATGGTGGCGGAGAAGCTTTCCCAGCTCGGCGAGCTCGGCGCGGCGATCCTGGGCCCGACGGGGCGCGAGGCGCTGGTGGGGCGGGTGCTTTCGGACGACGTGAAGCCCGACCGTGACGTGGGCTCCATCGCCGGCACCACCAGCGTGGGCGCGGGGATGATGCTCGGCATCCTGCCGGAGCCGAACGACGGGACGATCGCGGAGGTCGAGACGAAGATGCCCTGGCTGAAGGACCATCTGTCCTACCCGGTGACCCACACGGGCTTCCTCGTGTCGCCGGAGATCGCATTGCAAACTGCGTTCTTCCTCCGCCACGGGATGTTCAACCGCCAGTCCCCCGCCTACAAAAGCACGCGATCGGAAAAGGTACCGGACACTTAGTTATTCTTTGCTTAGTTATGGCACGGCTGGCGATCGCCAGCCGTGCCATAACTAAGCAA
>JAEUQA010000075.1 GCA_016789845.1 Chromatiales bacterium | reverse complement strand
CGCGCCCGGAAAGGGGACAGATTTATTTCGCCAGGCGGCCTGACAGATGTCAGGCCGCCTGGCGAAATAAATCTGTCCCCTTTCCGGGCGCGGCGGTCGCCGCTCCTACGGGCCGCTATTCGCCGCCGAAGCTATAGCGCGCCCGGATGCCGATGACCCGCGGGTCCGGGGCGAAAGCCGCCCGGAACTGCGGCAGTTCGACGATCACCGTCTTGCCCGGTTCGGTGGACAGGTTGTTCGCCGGTGGCTCCTGGCTTGCCAGGTCGATGCCGCTGCCCAGGATGAAGCAGCAGGACAGGCTGGGGCCGCCCAGCACGTTGGCGATGGTGTCGTCGTCGAAGACGTTGGAAACGTAGGCGGTCACGTCCCAGTTGCCGCTCCGCACGCCAAAGCGCAGGTCCACGTTGGTGTCGGGCTCGACCCAGCTCTCGTTGGTCGCCTCGATGTAGCGCTTCGCCACCCAGAGGAAGTCGGTCTCGACGAAGAAGTTCAGGTCCCCGGCGAACGGCATGTTGTACGCGATGCTGCCCACGAACTTGCCCGAGGGCGCGTCCTCCAGGCGCTTCCCGTCGAGGCTCACGTTGCAGAGGGACGCCGGCGCGATGTCATTGAGCGGGTTATCGTCATTGTTGACGGCGGGATTCGTGACGGTCGGCGAGCAATTGCCGGCGCCGGCGATGAAGGTGAAGGACGAATTGGTCACCACGGCGTCCACGTACTGGGCATCCAGCCAGGTGTAGGACCCGGTGAAGGACCAGCTGCCCCCGAGGAAGGGGGTTTCGGGCGACCAGGCGGCGTCCACCTCGATGCCTCGCACCTCGGCGCCGTTGACGTTCTCCAGCCGGTTGACCAGGCGGTCGCCGGCCGCGTTAAGCACCGACACCAGGGTCTGCTTTTCGTTGAAGTCCTGGAAGAAGGCTCCGGTGTTCACGACCAGCGTGCCGTCCAGGGCGGTCTTCTTGGCCCCGATTTCCCAGACGGTGAGCTTCTCGGGCTCGAACTCGAGCAGCTCCCGGTTCAAGCCGCTCGAGCCGATGCCCAGCGTGGAGAAGCCGCCTGGCTTTTCCGATTTGGCCCAGGAGAAGAAGGTGTTCAGGTCGTCGTTCACCTGCCAGCTCAGGGTCAGCTTCGGCGAGAACCACTTGTCGGTTCGAGAGATCGTGTCCACGCAGTACGGGTTGAACAGGTCGAACGGGTCGGCGCCCCCGCCGTTCTCGATGGCCAGCCGTTCCTGGACGATGGCGCTCTGCTGGCACTGGGCCGGGATCAGGTCGCGGTAGGCGTAATAGCGCGTCTGGCCGGTCAGCTCCTGCCAGGTCTTGCCGCCGAACCCGCTGGGTGCGTAGGTCGCCAGCGGAACGCAGTTGGTCCCGTCTGCATCGCACCGGATGTCGCTGCCGGTCGCGACCCGGCCAAGCCCGTTCAGCGAGCGGGTGTCGGGAACGCTGGTGACGTCCCTGTTGGGGCTCCAGCTGTCGTACCAGGACTCGAAGGCTGCCTGGCTGTAGAACGGCCCGCCGAACGGGTGGGCCGCGTCCCACGGTATTCCCTTGTTATCGTTGATGATGGCCGGGCCAAACATGAATTCGTCCGTGCAGGGCCGGAAGAAGAATCCGCAGGGATTCCAGCTGCCGGGGCCGCCCGAGGCCAGGGGGTAGAGGAACTGGGGGCCCACCGCATCGACGGTCTCGTCGTTGTAGCGGCCCTCGAAGGTGGCCGTGACGCTGTCGGTGAACTTGTAGCTCACTTCGCCGAAGATGGACTTGTGCTCGGTGTTGCGGTCAGCCGGGCTCATGTCCTTGTACGTGTCAACGCCGTTGTAGGGCGTCCCGTCGCCGAAGTTGAAGCCGCCCCGGTACAGCGGGGCGATCGCCCGTTCCGTGTAGCCGTAGCAGCCCGTGCCGGGTGCCACGAGCCCCAGCTCGTCGAAGGTCTGGCCGCTGGCGCTGGACCAGGCGCAGTGACTGCCGGAGGCCTGGCCGGTGAGTGAGTCGCTGCTGTTGCCGACGTTCTCCTTCCAGAACAACCCGCCGATGATCCCGTTCCAGGGGCCATCGAAATCGGTGCGGAGCGCGATTTCCTGGTTGAACTGGGTGGTCAGCTTGTCGGTCGTGAGCAGGAAGGCGTTGGGGTTGCCGTTCCGGTAGGGTGCGCCGGTGAGCGGCGAGATGGTCGACGGGTCCGGAAGGAACGCATACTTGCCGTTATCCGCGTTTTCCTTGGCATCCTCGTGGATGTAGCCCGTGTGGGACGTCACGGTGCCCCAGCCCACCTCCCAGTCGGCCACCAGGGACAGGCGGATCAGCTGCCGGTCGATGCCCTCGTAGTCCCGGTCGGTGAACGGGTCCGGGCTCACGGCAATCTGGTTCTTGTCGAAGTTCTTCGCGGCACCCACGAAGCTCGCCACGGCGTCTTCGCAGTGCGGGCTGCTGTAGAGCACGTTGGGGTAGGCGGAATCCGGGCCGGTGGGCGTGTAGTTCGGGTCGTACAGGCGCGCATTACGGGCCGCCAGCGCGGCGTTGTACGCGATGCTGGACAGCTTCTCGAAGCAGCGGAACTCGGCCGGGTAGGTGATGCCGGTTGACGGGTCGGTGTAGGGTGAACGGGACGCCGCGGGCAGCAGCGTCTCGTCGTTGAACCGGAGGAACTGGGTGGGGCTCGGGCCCGCCTGCTGGTCCTGGTACTCCGCCCGGAACTTCAGTGAGACGTCATCCGTGACCTGGGACTTCGCGGTCAGCGCCAGCCCGAAGCCCTCGTCGTCGCCCAGGCTGTCCCCGGTGATGGCGTTGTCGTAGAAGCCCTTCTCGTCCCACCAGGCGGCGTTGAAGCGCAGGCCCAGCCTGTCGCCCAGCACCGGGCCGGAGAGGCCCATGGTGGCGCTGTACTGGTCCTCCACGTTGGCGTCCATGGCGAAGGTCGACTCGAAGACGTCCGAGGGGTCCTTGGTGATGTACTCGATCGCGCCGGCGAAGGCGCTGCGGCCGTAGCGGGCCATCTGGGGGCCCTTGACGACTTCCAGCCGTTCGATGTCCACGAGCCGCGTGTTCAGCAGCACGCCGCCGCCGGAATTGCTGATGGCCTCCGTGGACACGTCGATGCCGTCCACCAGCACGGCCACGTTCTGCCGGCCCCGGGTTGGCGAGAGGCCGCGGATGGTGATGCGGGTGTCGCTTTTCGCCGCGCCCTCGTCGAACTCCACGGATGACAGGCCCTTGGTGATGTCCGCAATGCTGGTCAGGCCCTTCCGCTCGAGTTCCTCGGCCGTGATCGCGTTGATGGCGATCGGCACGTCCTGGAGGCTCTCTTCCCGCTTGCGCGTGCTCACGATGATTTCCTCCACCTGGGCCCAGCCCGTCGAGGGAGTGAGGAGCGGCAGGGGACTGCACGCGAGCGTGAGGGCTGCGGCCAGTGAAAGGCCGCTGCGGGACTGCGCCATGGTGTAACTCCTTGTCGACTCGGTCCGGTATCGGACCACTCTGTTACGGGAAAGATAGCGGGCGGGGCGCGCTGACGCAAAGCCGGGGATGGTGCGGGCACGCCACACAGCCGGAATAGTTGACCCCCCGTGTCATGCCTGCGTCGGCCCCACCCATCGCAAGTTCTTCTCTGGCCAATTCTGCACTCCCGGCAAAGGTCATACAAGCATGACCTTTAAAGGTCACCGGCAGGTCAACGCGAGGTCAACGGATCAGGCCGGACCGTGACCACGCTGGCCCGCCGTACCCAGAACGCCGCGGCGAGGACGGCGAAGTTGACGATGCCCATCATGGCGAACGGTGCGTTCCGGCCGAAGGCGTCGAAGACCAGGCCGCCGGCGAAGGTCAGGCACACGATGCCCAGCGAGCCGCACAGCCCGAACACCCCGATGAGCGTCCCACGGGTCGCGGCCGGCGCCTCCTGGCCGATGAGCACTCCGGCGGCCACGACGGCGCTGGCCTCGCCGATGCCGGCGAGGATGGCGGCCGGCAGCATCCAGGGACCGAACGGGTCATCGACCTGGCCCAGGGCCGAGTAGCCGATGCCCGCGAGGCCAAAGGCGACGCACACGGCCGTGAGACGGGGGATGCGGTCGAGGATCATGCCCATGACGGGCGACCAGAGGAGCGCCATGCCCTGGGCGATGCCGAAGATCATGCCGGCCTTCGCGGTGGCAGCGCCTGGCGTGAGACCCGCGTCGACGCCAGCCTGGAAGACCCAGAGGAAGATGAACGTCGTGATGATGACCAGGTCGCCACGCGACGCGAAGGCCAGGAGATAGGCGAGGCCGATGCGGGGATTGTCGCGGGCAGCCGAAATGCCGCTGGCCGCCTGCCGCAGCAGGGTGAGGCGCGGCCGCCCCGCAACGCTGGCATGGCCCTGCAGGCCGGCGCGCAGGACCAGTGCGAGCAGCAGCGTGAAGCCGGCAAAGATCCAGAACGTGTAGCGGATGGCCGTGACGCTGTCGTAGCCCCGGTCCGCCAGCCAGAGCGGCATCTTGGCCAGCACCGTGGCCATCAGCACGACGCCGAGGCCATTGAACACGCCGACCAGGCCCATCCACCGGCCCCGGGAGGTGTCCTGCGTGTACTCCGCGAAGCAGGTGGACATCATCACCGTGGCTGCCGTCATGCCCACCGCATACATGATCCGGTACAGGATCAGTTCGCCCTCGGAGCCGGCCAGCGGGTAGATGACGAAGGAGAGGGCCGTGAAGACGAGGCCACCCACGTAGACCACCCGCCGGCCCGTGCGATCGGAGAGGGCGCCGATCAGTCCCGCGATCAGCACCTGGGTGCCTTCCTGCAGGCTCACCAGCAGGCCGGCCAGGGAGCCCTGCTCGGCCTGCGGAATGCCGAGGATCTGAAAGATGTACGGCTGGGCCGCCGTGACGAAGGTGACCAGGCTCAGCGTGGACAGCGCACCGAACAGGAGCGTCGCGGCGTTGCCGCGGGTGACGCCCGGGCTCAGCCAGAAGGGGCCCAGCCGGGCGCCAGCCGGGTCCGGCGGCGAGGCCACTACACCCGTTCCTCCTGGTCGTGCCGGGCCGCCGTCGGGGCCGGCGACAGCAGGAGCAGCCCGCTCATGGTGGTGTGAAAGAGGGCGGTGAAACGGACGTCACGGTGGTAGACCTCCATGACGGGCACGGCGGTGCGGGCGATGAGTCGCGCGGTGTAGCCCGCACTGCCGCTCCGCAGGCGGCCCTCCGGCTCTACCCGGCGGAGCAGGGCCGTGATCTGCTCACTGAAGGGCATGTGAACGTCGCGAAACAGTTCGAAGTAGACGCCGCCGGTGCGCGTGGACAGGCGCAGGGCATTGGGGCTCGCGTCCCAGAGGGCCAGGTAGGTGTCGAAGATGCCATGGAGCACGCCGCGGGTGTCCCGGGCGGAGATCGCTTTCAGGTGAGCCAGCCCGTCGACGAAGACCGGCCGGATGATGTTCGCGAGCACGTCCTCCCGGCTGGCGAAGAACCGGTAGAAGCTGCTGCGGGCGATGCCGGCAGCGGCGAGGATCTGCTCGACGCTCACGTTCTCGTAGCCGTGGGCCACGAACTGCGTGGCGCTTTCGCTCAGTATGCGCGCCCGCGTGCCGTCCTGGCGGGACCGGATTTTCGCATTGCCTGTTTCGTTCGCGGGCTGTCGGACCAGCGACCCGGAGTAGGGCATGGCGGCCTCTCGCGCAGGGGTGAACCCGGAATGTATCACGCCCGGCCAGGCGACTCCGGGTTGGCCCGGCGTGCCGAATGCGGCTGATTGCCGCACGACCCGGGTCCCCGACCGCCGCCGGGGTTCTGGTGACGCGGTGGGAACCGATTATGATCCGTGTCTCAGGGGCCGGAGGGGGTAAACGATGCGCGATCTGCTGCTGCAATTCCTCGGACGGGAAATTTCCCGGCGCGAGTTCGGCAGGCGCCTTGCCGCACTGGGGCTCAGCACGCCCGCGGTGAACGCGTTGCTGAGCAGCGCGGCCAGCGCGGAGTTGCCCCCGCCTGCCGAGGGCGTGGCGTTCACCGGCACCGGTGCCGAGGTACTCGTCGAGACGCTGCGGGCCGCGGGCGTGCGCTATGTGTTCGGCACCACCGCGACCGGCATGTCCGCCTTCTTCGACGCGCTGACCCTGCGGCCGGATCCGCAGATGATCCTCTCGCTCGCCGAATCCCAGGCGACCAGCATGGCCCACGGCTACGAGCTGGCGACCAACCGGCCCTCGGTGCTCATCGTGCCCGGCGTCGCCGTCCCCAGCACGATGAACAACCTCTACAACGCCTGGAAGGACCGGTCGTCGATCCTGGTCCTGGCGGACGGCACCAGCACCTACTTCGAGGGCCGCAACGGCTTCCAGCAGATGGAGAACTGGCTGGAGTCCATGGTGTCGTTCACCAAGTGGCGCTGGGAGCTGCGCAACGAGCGGCAGATCGCCGAGATGATCCGCCGCGGGCTCAAGGTGGCCCGGACGCCGCCCGGCGGCCCGGTCCACGTGCGCATGTCGCTGGATCTCCTGGGGATGAAGAACGTGAAGCAGACGATCTATCCCCAGGAGCGCTTCGACGTCCCGCTGGAGATGCGGCCGAAGGCCGAGCTCATCGAGCAGGCAGCGAAGTGGCTCATTGAGGCGAAGTCGCCGATGCTTTGTGCGGGAGCGGAGGTCACCCGGGCGGGAGCGACGGACGATCTGATCGGGCTCGCGGAGCTCACCGGCGCGTCCGTGGCCCAGGGCTACAGCGTTTACAGCGACTTCCCGTTCCGGAATCCGCTCTTCGCCGGTTTCTACGGCCTGGGCATACCCCGTGACCTGGCGAAGACCGACCTCTTCGTGAACCTGGGCGGGCCGATGCCGGACCCGACGGTGTTCGCCGCGCCACCGCCCAAGAAGGCCCGGCTGGTCCACGCCCGCATCGAGTACCAGGAGATCGGCAACACCTATCCCACCGACATCGCCATCGCGGCCGGCATGAAGGAGACGCTCGTGGCGCTGCGGGATGCCGTGCAGGGCATGGCGACGCCCGAGCGGCTCGCCGCGCTGTCGGCGCCGCGCCTCGCGGCGGCCCGGGAGGCCCGGGCGAAGGCGGACGCGCGCCGGAAGGCCGATGCAGAGGCGACCTGGAACGCGAGCCCCATGTCCTGGGAGCGGGTTTCCGCCGAGCTGGACACGGCGTTGGAGGACGACGCGATCATCGTGCCGGAGCTCGACTACCGCACGCCATTCGAGTGGCTGGACCTGGACCGGGGCCGCAAGCGCCTGATCGGCCAGACCACCGGCTTCGCGCTAGGCTGGGGCATCGGCGCGGCCCTGGGCGTGAAGATCGCGAAGCCGGACCAGCAGGTCGTGTGCATGGTGGGCGACGGCGCGCTGCTGTTCGGCCAGGTGGAGGCCCTCTGGACCGCGTCCCGCTACGACGTGCCCGTGCTGATCATCGTCATGAACAACCGCAGCTACGACAACGAGCGGAACCGGATCCAGAACAATTCGCCACTGCTCTCCAACCAGGACACGCGGGACCTCTGGAAGGACGTGACCTGCTACCTCGGCAATCCGCTCGTCGACTTCGCGGGCCTTGCCCGCAGCTTCGGCATCGACGGCCAGCGCACCAGCACGCCGGCGGAGTTCCGCCGGGCGCTGAAGCGGGGCACGGCAGTCCTCCGCGAGGGACGGCCCTACCTGATCGACGCGATGATCATGCAGCTCGACCGTCGCGGCGCGCCGACCGAGCAGACCTGGCACCCGCAGGTCTCGATCGCCGCCGGCCGCAAACGGCGCGTGTAGGAGCGGCTTCAGGCGCGACCGGGAAATTGGGGACATGCCTCAATTCTGGTCCCGCGGGGCCGATTGCTGACGACGCGACTGAATCGAGGCATGTCCCCAATTTCCCGGTCGCGCCTGAAGCCGCTCCTACGCGCGGCACCTGGGCCGGCTAGACTAGCGACATGCAGTTCTCCAGGTTTGGCGAGCGCTTCACGCGCCACACGGGGGCGGTCGAGCTCATGACCGACCTGGGCGCGGCCATGGCCGCCGACCTGCCCCCGATGATGCTTGGTGGCGGCAATCCCGCCCACATTCCCGAAATGCTCGCCGTGTTCCGGGAGCAGTTCCGGGCGGTGCTCGGCGACGACCGGGACTTTCGCCGGCTCGTGGCGGACTATCCCGATCCGTCCGGCGAGCAGACCTTCCGCGCCGCGCTTGCCGGGCTCCTGCGCCGGGAGTGCGGCTGGCAGGTCGGGCCCGAGAACATCGCGCTGACGGCGGGCAGCCAGCAGGGCTTCTTCCTGCTGTTCAACCTGCTGGCGGGACCACAGCCGGACGGCGCAGACCGCCGGATCCTTCTGCCACTCACCCCGGAGTACATCGGTTATGGCGAACTGGGCGTCACCGGCGACCTCTTCATCGCGCGGCGCCCGGCCATCGAGCTGCTCCCGGACCGGCTCTTCAAGTACCGGGTCGATTTCGCCGCCCTCGAGGACGCGCGGAATGTCGCGGCGATCTGCGCGTCCCGGCCCACGAACCCGACGGGCAACGTCCTCACCGACGAGGAGGTGAACCGGCTGCGCGCGCTGTCGCGCCGTCTCGACGTCCCTCTCATCCTCGACAATGCCTACGGCCTGCCCTTCCCCCAGATCGTGTTCACCGATGCCACGCCGGTCTGGGACGAGAACATCATCGTCTGCATGAGCCTGTCCAAGCTGGGGCTGCCGGGCATCCGGACCGGCATCGTCGTGGCCAGGCCGGAAATCGTGGCGGCCCTGGGCGCCATGACCGCGGTGACCAGCCTGGCCGTCGGCAGCGTGGGTCCCGTGCTCCTGCGGGAGCTCGTGGCCAGCGGGCAGATCGTCCGGCTCTCCCGCGAGGTGATCAGGCCCTTCTACCGGCAGCGCGCCGGGCTGGCGCTCAGCTGGTTGCGCGAGGCTCTCGGTGACTGCGAGTGGCGCGTGCACACGCCCGAGGGCGCCCTGTTCCTCTGGCTGTGGCTGCCCCGGCTGTCCATCACGAGCGCCGAGCTCTACGCCCGCCTGAAGGCCCGCGGCGTCCTGGTGCTGTCCGGGCACCACTTCTTTCCGGGACTGCAGGAGTCGCCTGAGGCGCACTGGCCGCACCGGGACCAGTGCCTGCGCATCACCTACGCCCGGGACGAGGACACCGTCCGGCGCGGCATCGCCATCATCGGCGACGAGGTCCGGCGCTGGCAGCGCTGAGCCCGGTTGTCGTCCCGCGCGGCCATCCGTATCCTCTCGGGCCACTCCAGCCGCCGGGCCGACGACAGCCCCAGGACCAGCCGATGAGCAACCAGCCGATGAGCGACCAGCGCGTGATGTTCGTGTTTCCCGGCCAGGGCTCCCAGTACCGGGGCATGGGCAGCGATCTCTACCAGGAATTCGCCGCTGCCCGCCAGGTCTACGACCAGGCCAACGCGGTGCTGGGCTTCGACCTCCGGGAACTGTCCTTCACGGATCCCGCGGGCGAGATCGGTCTCACGCGCAACACCCAGCCCGCGCTCCTGACTCACGAGATTGCCTGCCTGCGGGTCTTCGAGGAGCTCACGGGGGGGCGCCTCAAACCCGCGCTGGCCGCGGGCCACAGCCTCGGGGAGTACAGCGCCCTGGTGGCTGCCGGCGCCCTGGGCTTCGATGACGCCCTCAGGCTGGTTCGGCGGCGGGGCGAGTTGATGGGCGAGCACGGCGAGGGCGGCATGCTGGCCCTGACGCTGGACGTGGAGTCCGCACGACCGCTGGCGGATCGTCACTACTGCCAGGTGGCCAGCTGCAACCTGCCCGACCAGACCGTCGTTGGCGGCCGCGACGCCGACCTGGATGCGCTCGCGGCGGACCTGGCCGAGCGCATGCCCCGCAAGCGGGCGATCCGGCTGGCCACGGAGGGGGCGTTCCACACTTACTTCATGGTTACCGCGGCCCGGCTGTTCCGGGAGGACCTGGACCGGACGCCATTCTCGGCGACCGACGTGGGTGTCATGTCCAATTACACCGGCGGGCTTCACGACCCCGAGCCGGCATCCATCCGGACGCGGCTGTTCTTCCAGCTGTTCAATCCCGTGAACTGGGTCGGTTGCCTCAATACGGCAATCGGGCAGCAGGTGACGACCTTCGTGGAGTTCGGCGGCGGACTGGGTGCCGAGGAGGGACCCGGGGCCAAGCGGCCCAACCTGGAGAGCATCATCCGGAAGACCCTGAAGGGCTCGGGAGTCGAGGCGCGCCACGTCGCGGCGATCAATTGCGAGACCTTGCGCGCGGCGGCCGCGGCCTTCGCCGGCTAGACTAGCAACGATGATCGACCTCCTGCTGCAACTCGTGGACTTCATCCTGCACCTGGACGTGCACCTGGATGCGTTGGTGGCGAATTACGGGACGTGGATCTACGCCATCCTCTTCCTGATCATCTTCTGCGAGACGGGGCTGGTCGTGATGCCCCTGCTGCCCGGGGATTCCCTGCTGTTCGCCGCCGGCGCGCTTGCGGCCTCCGGGCGCCTGGATATCGGGCTGCTGTGCGTGCTGCTCATCGTCGCGGCCATCCTGGGCAATGCGGTGAACTACTGGGTTGGCCGCGTGGCCGGCATCGAGGTTCAGCGCCGGTTCCCGCGGCTGATCAAGCAGCAGTACCTGGACAAGACCCACGCGTACTTCGAGCGCTATGGCGGGAAGACCGTCATCATCGCGCGGTTCGTGCCAATCGTGCGGACCGTCGCGCCGTTCGCGGCGGGCGTGGGTCAGATGTCCCACCTGCGCTACCAGTCCTACAACGTTGCGGGCAGCGTGCTCTGGGTATTGCTGCTGGTCCCGGCGGGCTATTTCTTCGCCAACGTGCCGATCGTCAAGGAGAACTTCTCGGCGGTCGTCATCGGTATCATCATCCTGTCCGTGCTGCCTGCCGTCGTGGAGTTCGTCCGCGAGCGCGCGCGGGTGGCCCAGTAGAGCGCTTGACCACTTGCCCCGGAGGCGTGCAGATGCGTAGCGGTTTAAGGTTCCTCGGCGTACTGGTGACGATGCTGCTGATGGCTCCGGCGGCCCCTGCGCAGCAGCCTGCGCAGCAGTCCGCGCCGCTGCCCCTCATGAAGGTCTGGAAGACGCCGACCTGCGGGTGCTGCGGCAAGTGGGTGCGGCACATGGAGGAGGCGGGATTCCGGGTCGAGGTCACCGACGTCGACGACGTGGACCCGATCAAGAAGGCGAACGGCCTGCCCCTGAACCTCGCCTCCTGCCACACGGCGCTGGTCGGCGGCTATGTGGTGGAAGGGCACGTGCCCGCCAGCGACGTCCGCCGCCTGCTCCGCGAGAAACCGGCCATTCTCGGCCTTGCGGCACCGGGCATGCCGGCCGGATCGCCAGGCATGGACGTGCCGGGTTCGCCGCCCTACGACGTGCTTAGCGTCCGCAAGGACGGCACCGCGTCGGTCTACGCGACCCACAAGCTGAAATAACAACTGACAGAACTAAGGTCCGGTGCCTTCCGCATCGCGGCGGGGGAGGTGGGTGCGGAGGTCGACGATGTCGGCACCCTGTTCCGGCTGTTCGGACCCGTCTCCCGGCCGCAGGACGTCACGGTCCGTCAAGGGCGTGTTCAGGCGCATCTCCAGCCAGCTCGTCAGCGGCAGCCAGCTCGCGAGGTCCTTCTTCGTCCGTGACGGGTGCATCTCGTGGATGCTGGAGCCCTCCTCCGCGGCGTGCACGTAGTTCTGGCTGTCGCGCAGGGCGCCAATGATGGGAATCTGCAACCGGTCGAGGAATGCCATCAGCTTGCGGAATCCCAGGGTGTTTTCCCGCACCCGGTTCGCCACCACGCCCAGCCTGCCCATGCGCCGGCTGACCTTTGCGACGAGCAGCAGGTCCGCGATCAGCCTGGACGCGGCATGGATGTCGATGGCGGAGGGGAGTACCGGCACGAGGATGGCATGGGCGCCGGAGGTGAACTCGGTCAGCTGCGCCGTCGTCATGGCGGCTGGCGTGTCCACGACCAGGTAGCGGATCTCCGACGGCACCCGCAGCTGGAAGCTGCGGGTCATGTTCATCTTCTTCTCGAAGGCCGCCACGCCATAGATGGCCGGCAGGTTGGGTGGGCGCTTCTTCAGCCAGCGGATGCTCGAGCCCTGGGGGTCGAAGTCCATCAGCGCCGCCGGCCGCCCGAGGGACGCGAAGTAGCCGGCCAGGTTCATGGCCAGCGTCGTCTTGCCCGAGCCACCCTTGGGGTTCAGGATCAGGATCTTCCGCAAGTCGCGATGGCCGGGGATGTTCAGCGTCATGGGTTGCCTGCCAATTGGACTCTACAACGGGGCACCGGCCCGCGTGTCCGGATCACGGCTGCGAAACGGCTCGCTGTTTATCAGCTAAACACTTGAAAGGTATCATGAACAGTGAGGCCTTGGTGCCGCTTACCTAGGCTGCCGCCCGCTGCCGTTCCTCCAGATGGGCGGCGACCGCCCGGATCGTCGACTTGGTGAACAGGTCCTCCACGTCCAGTTGCCCCGGGAACTGCTCGTCGATGCGTTCGTGGATCTGCGCCAGCGACAGGGAGCTGACGCCGAGTTCGAAGAAGTCGTCGTCCAGGCCGATCACCCGGTCGGTGATGACCGAGGCGCAGATGCGCCGGATGGTCGTTTCCATGTCGGAGCCATCGCCACTGGCGCCGCCGGGTACCTGGGGCGCCAGCGCGGCCAGCTCCGCGAGCACCGTGTCGAATTCGCCATCGGCATAGGCCTGCGCGAGCTTGCCCCGCTGGAGCTTGCCGCTGGTGGTCTTGGGCAGGCTGCGCACCGGGATGACGTGGGCCACGTTCAGCCCCGTGTGCTCCGTGATCTGCCGGCGCACCAGGCTGGCCAGGGGCAGGAAGTCCGCCGCCGATCCGCGATGCAGGAGGAACAGCAGGAGTTCCTCCTCGTCGGCGGTGGCCTTGCGGCCGCCGGCCGCGGCGATCTTGCCCAGCTCGACTCCCGCGTGCTGCTCGGCCAGGGCCTCCAGGTCGTGGGGATAGTAGTTCTGCCCGTTGACGAAGATGATTTCCTTGTGGCGCCCCGTGATGACGAGTTCGCCGTCCGGGACCGTCATGAAGCCCAGGTCGCCCGTGCGGAGCCAGCCGTCGGCGGTCAGGGGCTGCTGGTCCGCGGGGAGGCCCGCGTAGCCGCCCGTCACGTTGCCTCCGCGGATCTGCAGGTGACCAATGGCGCCCTCCGGCAGCGGCCGGTCATCGTCGTCCACCACCCGCAGTTCGCAGTCGCGGATCGGCCTGCCGAGCAGCATCAGTTCGAGGCCGTTCCTGGCGTCCGCGGTGGCCGGCACTGGCGGGCTCCCGATCGCCAGTGATGCGCGGTCGACGGTCACTGCCCGGAACTCCCGGCCCGGCTCGGGCAGGCTGACGGCGAGGCTCGCCTCGGCCAGGCCGTATACCGGGTACATGGCCGCCGCGGGCAGGCCGAAGCGCCGCATCTCCGCCATGAAGCGCCGGCACAGGGCCA
This sequence comes from Chromatiales bacterium, assembly GCA_016789845.1. GTDB lineage: Bacteria > Pseudomonadota > Gammaproteobacteria > Steroidobacterales > SHZI01. The sequence continues at coordinate 23,130 of JAEUQA010000075.1, read as the reverse complement.
CGGAGATCGGCTCCGCGCCGTTGAAGAGCAGCCGCACCCGAGACAGGTCCAGGCCCTCCAGGCCCTTCGACTCGTACATCTTCAGGAAATGCTTGTAGCCGAAGTTCGGCGAGCTGAGCAGCGTGGCGCCGATGCGGCTGGCCTCCTCGAGCCACAGCAGCGGGCGGCGGCTGAACAGCCGCGTGTCCATGATCGTGTGCTCGATGTTCGCGGTGAACATGCACAGGTGAAAGCCGATCAGGCCCATGTCGTGGGTCAGGGGCATCCAGCTCAGCGACACGTCCCGGTCCGTGAACCGGCCGCGCTCGATGATTGCACCGATGTTGGTCATCAGGTTCCGGTGGGTGAGCACGACGCCCTTGGGCGTGCTCGTGGAGCCGGAAGAGAACTGGATGAACGCGACGTCGTCGGCCGTCACCGCGTGCTCGCGCCCGGGCCGGGAAATATCGGTGACCCGCTCGACGATCAGCGACCGCGCTGCCAGCGCGTCCACTTCGGCCGTGGCGCCGCCCGCCTTCGCGTAGTCCTGGAGGCGGCAGATCTGCGCGTCCTCGGTGTAGACCATCGGCCTGCCGAGCTGGGCGAACACCTGCAGCAGCTTCTGCCGGTGATCGTCGCTGATGCCGACGGCCACCGGCACCGGCACGAGCCCCCCGAGCAGGCACGCCCAGAAACCGTCGATGAACTGCTCGTTGCTGGACGTGTGGAGGATCACCCGGTCGCCGGGCCGGGCACCGAAGGCCTGCAGGTGGAACAGTACCCCGAGCGCGGCGGAACGCAGCGCCCCGAAGGCGATGGCGCGCCGGTCGTCCTGGCCGTTCAGGTAATGGATGCGGCGATCCGCGCCGCTGTTCGCGGCGAGAACCCCGGTCAGCGTGTCGGGCAGCCTGGTCGTCATGGGGTTCTCGCTCATGGGTTCAGGCGGCACTCCGGTGCCGGATGGTCAGGTGGATGTTGTGCCGGGTGCGCAGGTTAACGGCGGGCTCGAGCTCGACGGCTGGTGCCGGCATGCCGGGCGCGAACCGCAGCGCGAAGCGGGGCGCCAGCAGCGCCAGGTGCATCTGCATCTCGACGAAGGAGAAGTACTCGCCAATGCAGCGGCGGGCGCCGGCCGAGAATGGTATGAAGGCGTAGCGGTCCACGGGCGGGTTCCGGGCTTCATCGAAGCGATCCGGGTCGAAGCGCTCGGGGTCCGGCCAGAGTTCCGGACGACGGTGCAGGAAGTAGGGTGCGATGAAGATGTGCGCGCCCGCCGGCACGGGGAAGTCGCCCAGGCGATCTTCCTTCAGGGCGCGCCGGGAGAAGAGCCAGACCGGCGGGTACAGGCGCAGGGTCTCCTTGAGTACGCAGGCCGCGTAGTTCAGGTCCATCAACTGGTCGAAGCTGAAGGCATCACCGGGTGTTCGCTCGGCCAGCTCCGCCAGCAGGCGCGCTTCGACGTCCGGGTGCCGGCCCAGCAGGTACCAGGCCCAGTTCAGCGTGCCGGCGGAGGTTTCGTGGCCGGCGATGATCAGCGTGTTGATCTCGTCCAGGAGTTCCTTGTCGGTCATGCCGGCGCCCGTCTTGCGGTCCCGGGCGTCCATCAGCAGCGAGAGGAAGTCGAAGGGGCGCTCGCCGGACTGGCGCCGCTCCCCGACCACGCCGAGGATCACCCGGGCCAGGTTGCGGAAGCGGACGGCCGTCTGCAGGTCGCGGGTGGCATCCTCGGCGAGAAAGGCAAAGGGATTGCCGCCCTCCCGGCCGATGATCCGGTCCAGGTCGCTGCTGAAGATGGAGCGCAGGATGACCTCCAGGCCGAGGCGGCTCATGGCGGTGGTGATGTCGAGGACCTCGCCGCCGTCGGCGAGCCGGGACCAGGGCTCCCGCAGCGCGAGGTTCATGGCCCGCATGGGCTCGGACAGGCGGGCGATGTTGGCCCGGCTGAAGCCGGGCTGCATCATCGTCCGCTGGCGGCGCCACTCCTCGCCGTCGCTCACGATGATGCCATTGCCCAGCAGCATCTTCACCCGCTCGAAGCCGACGCCCTTGGCGTAGTTCTCGTGGTTGGTGAGCAGGATCTGCCTGATGTACCCGGGGTTGCTCACCACGAAGCTCGGGTCGCGCCGGTCCCTGGACTGGACGCAGAAGAGGTCCCCGTATTCCGGCACCCAGCGGGCGAGCGCGTCGAAGGTCTGCCGGTCGGGACCGATGGTGTGCAGCTCATCGGGACCGGACGGCAGGTCGGCCGGCCGGGCTGTGTCGTGGATGGACATGGGCGGGTATTCTAGCAACCGTGACCGAGCAACCCTACGCAGCCAGCCAGCGCGCCAAGCGCACCCGGCCCACCGGCCTGCCGAGGTCGTCGAAGCGGGAGATGTCGGCGGGCCGCCGGGCCTGGTACGCGGTGATCATCTTCCTGGCCCGGGGCGTCCTGGCATTGCTCGCGGCGACCTGCCGGATTGCACCCGTGCGGGGCGCCGAGCACCTGGACCGCCTGCAGGCCGATGGCGCGGCCGCGATCCTGTCCTACTGGCACCAGATGCAGATCTTCTGCGCCGGTTACCTGCTGGCCCGGGCCCGGGACGGGCTGAAGGTGACCTTCCTCACCAGCCCGTCGGTGAGCGGGGAGGTGCCCGCCGCTATCATCCGGCGCTGGGGCGCCGGCGTCCTCCGGGGCTCGTCGAAACGCTCCGCGGGGCAGGCCCTGAAGGACATGTTCGACGTGCTGGTGGCCCGGAAGACCTCTCTGGTCATCACCCCGGACGGACCTACCGGGCCGCTCCACGAGTTCAAGCCCGGCACCATCATGCTGGCGCGCATGACCAGGGCGCCGATCATCCTGGTCGCCTATGCGGCGAAGCCCTGCATCCGCTGGAACAGCTGGGACCGGTTCATCCTGCCACTCCCGTTCTCGAAGGTGGCGATCGCGATCGCCGAGCCCTACCGGGTGCCACCGGGCACGGGCACGGACGACCTGGGGCCGGTGCGGCGGGAACTCGAGGCCCGGATGGCGAAGCTGGTGGCCGAGGTGGAGGCGGCGGTGGCCTGACTGCCGTTTCGGTCATTCGCTCCTGTCGTCAGACCTGCTCGAGCTCCACCAGCGTGCCGCAGAAATCCTTCGGGTGCAGAAAGAGCACCGGCTTGCCATGGGCGCCGGTCCTGGGCTCCCCGTCGCCCAGCACCCGCGCGCCGGCCTTCTTCAGCCGGTCCCGGGCGGCCAGGATGTCGGCGACCTCGTAGCACACGTGATGCATGCCGCCGGCCGGGTTGGCCTGCAGGAACTTCGCGATGGGGGAGCTGGCGCCCAGGGGATGCAGCAGCTCGATCTTGGTGTTCGGGAGTTCGACGAACACGGTGGTGACGCCGTGGTCCGGCAGGTCCTGGGGCGCCGAGACCCGGGCGCCCAGCGTGTCCCGGTAGACGGCGGTGGCAGCGGCCAGGTCCGGGACCACGATGGCCACATGGTTGAGACGTCCGATCACTTGTTCCCTCCGTCCTTCCAGAAGCGGGCGACGAGCTGTTCCGCTGCCACCCGCGGTGAGATCTGGCCCGCGCTGACGGCTGCCTCGAGTACGTGGATGCGCTGGCGCACTACGGGATCCTCGCGCAGCCGCGCCACCAGGTTCTCCGCCGTCTCGCTCCACAGCCAGCGCCGGGCCTGGGCTGCCCGGTTGGCCTGCAGGTCGCCGCTGGCGGTCATCGTGGCGCGGAATTCCCCGATCAGCGACCAGACACGGTCGATGCCACGCCCCTCGAGGGCGGAACAGGTGGCGACCGGCACTGCCCAGCGCGCCGAGCGCGGCCGCAGGAAACGGAGCGCGCTCCGGTAATCGGCCGCCGCCCGCTCGGCCGCCGCCGCCATCTCGCCGTCGGCCTTGTTCACGACGATCACGTCGGCCAGTTCCACGATGCCGCGCTTGATGCCCTGGAGCTCGTCGCCGCCGCCGGGCAGGAGCAGCAGCAGGAACAGGTCGGTCAGGTCGGCGACGGCCGTCTCCGACTGGCCCACGCCCACCGTCTCGACGATCACCACGTCGAAGCCGGCGGCCTCGACGAGCAGCACCGTTTCCCGGGTGTGCCGCGCAACGCCGCCCAGGGTGCCGCCCGCGGGCGAGGGGCGGATGAACGCCTCGAGGCGCCGCGACAGGGTCTCCATGCGGGTCTTGTCGCCCAGGATGGAACCGCCGGACAGGGCGGATGACGGATCCACGGCGAGCACTGCCACCTTGTGCCCCTGGCCGATCACCAGGTTGCCCAGGCTCTCGATGAACGTGGACTTGCCCACGCCGGGCACCCCGGAGATGCCGACGCGGATGGAGTTTCCGGCCAGCGGTGCCAGCAGCTCGAGCAGCCGGTTGGCGGGCTCCCTGTCGCCCGGATGGCTGGACTCGACCAGCGTGATGGCCCGGCCGAGGGCCCGGCGGTCGCCGGCGCGCAGCTCGTCGGCGAGTTGCGCGGGCGACTGCTTGACCGGCCCCGCCCCCACGCGCTCAGCCGAACTCGACGATGGGCTGGTCGACGACGAGGCTCTGGCCCTGCTCCGCGAGGATCCTCGTGATCTTCACGTCGTCCGTCGCGCGCAGGCTGTTCTCCATCTTCATGGCTTCCACCACGGCGATCTCCTCGCCGGCCTTCAGCTCCTGGCCGACGGTCACGGCCAGCCGGACGAGGAGCCCCGGCATGGGCGACAGCAGGAACTTCGACAGGTCCGGTGGCACCTTGGCCAGCATCAGTCCCGCCAGCCCGGCGGCCCGCGGCTCGCACACGAGCGCGTCCACCTGGGCGCCGCGATGGCTGAGCCGGTAGCGGATGCCGACCCGGTCCAGCTGGAAGCAGACGGGGCGGCCGTCCACCTCGGCCCGGACCAGGGGATTGCCGAACTGCCAGGCGGTGGTTACCCGGTGGGTCCGGTCGCCGAGCCGCACGTCGCAGCCGCCGGCCACGGGCACGACGGTGACGGGGTGGTGGTGCTGGCCGATGATCACGACGAATTCGTTGCCGACCTGCCGCTCGTGGCTCGGCAGCTGGCCCGAGAGCTTCGCGGCGCGATCCATGAAGCGCCGGTGGATGGCTGCTGCGATGACCACGGCCAGGGCGGGATCCTCCCGGGGCACGTCCGCTGCGTGGAAGCCGTGCGGGTATTCCTCGGCGATGAAGTTCGTGCTGAGGCGTCCCTCGCGGAAGCGGGGGTGGGACACGAGCGCGTTCAGGAAGCTGATGTTGTGGGAGACGCCGCGGATGTGGTACTCGTCCAGCGCGTCGGCCATCCGGTCGATGGCCTCGTCCCGGGTACCGCCGCTGGTGATCAGCTTGGCGATCATCGGGTCGTAGTACATCGAGACTTCGCTGCCTTCCTCGATGCCCGTGTCCACCCGCACATGGTCCGACCCGGCGGGCGGCTGGCAGCGCACCAGGCGGCCAATGGAGGGCAGGAAGTTGCGGAACGGATCCTCGGCATAGACCCGGGCCTCCAGGGCCCAGCCGTCGATCTTCACGTCCTTCTGCTTCAGGGGCAATTTCTCGCCGGCAGCCACCCGGATCATGAGCTCGACCAGGTCCAGCCCGGTGATCAGTTCCGTGACCGGGTGCTCCACCTGCAGGCGGGTGTTCATTTCCAGGAAGTAGAAGTTGCGGTCCCGGTCGACGATGAACTCGACCGTGCCGGCGGACTGGTAGTCCACGGCCTTCGCCAGCGCCACGGCCTGCTCGCCCATCGCCTTGCGGGTCTTCGCGTCCAGGAAGGGGGAGGGCGCCTCCTCGATGACCTTCTGGTGGCGGCGCTGGATCGAGCATTCGCGCTCGTTCAGCCAGAGGGTGTTGCCATGGGCGTCGGCCAGCACCTGGATCTCGATGTGGCGGGGCTCCTCGATGTACTTCTCGGCGAACACCCGCCCGTCACCAAAGCTCGACACGGCCTCGTTGGTCGCCCGCTGGAAGCCGTCCCGGCACTCCTCGTCGTTGCGCACCACGCGCATGCCCTTGCCGCCACCGCCGGCGCTGGCCTTGAGCATCACCGGATAACCGATCTCCCGCGCGATCTTCACCGCGTGCTCGGGCCCGTCGATGACGTCCGTGTAGCCCGGCACGGTGCTCACGCCGGCTGCCTTCGCCAGCTTCTTGGACTCGATCTTGTCGCCCATGGCGGTGATGGCATGGGGCTTCGGGCCGATGAAGGCCACGCCAATCGCCTCGAGGGCGGCAGCGAAGGCCGTCTTCTCCGACAGGAAGCCATAGCCCGGGTGGACCGCCTCCGCGCCGGTGGCCTTGCAGGCCTCGACGATCGCGTCGATGACGAGGTAGCTCTGGGCCGATGGCGCCGGACCGATCCGCACGGCCTCGTCGGCGAGCCGGACGTGCATGGCATGGCGGTCGGCATCGGAGTAGACGGCGACCGTCCTGATGCCCATGCGGCGGGCGGTGCGGATGACCCGGCAGGCGATTTCGCCGCGATTGGCGATGAGGATCTTCTTGAACATGGAGCGAAACGGGTCCTAGAGGGGAATGTTGCCGTGCTTGCGCCACGGGTTGGTGAGCTGCTTCTCCCGCAGCATGGACAGGGAGCGGCAGACCCGGGCCCGCGTCTGCCGGGGCATGATCACGTCGTCGATGTAGCCGCGGCTGCCGGCGATGAACGGGTTGGCGAACTTCTGGCGGTACTCCTCGGTGCGCGCGGCAATGGCCGCCGGGTCGCCGATGTCCTTGCGGAAGATGATCTCCACGGCGCCCTTGGGCCCCATCACCGCGATCTCCGCGCTCGGCCAGGCGAGGTTGACGTCGCCCCGCAGGTGCTTGGAGGCCATCACGTCATAGGCGCCGCCATAGGCCTTGCGGGTGATCAGCGTGACCTTGGGAACCGTGGCCTCTGCGTAGGCGTAGAGCAGCTTCGCGCCGTGCCTGATGATGCCGCCGTACTCCTGGGCGGTGCCCGGCATGAAGCCGGGGACGTCGACGAGGGTGAGGATCGGTATGCTGAACGCGTCGCAGAAGCGGACGAAGCGTGCCCCCTTGGTGGACGAGCTGATGTCCAGGCAGCCGGCCAGCACCATGGGCTGGTTCGCCACGACGCCGACCGTCGAGCCCTCCATGCGGATGAAGCCGATGACGATGTTCCGCGCGTAGTCCGGCTGGAGCTCGAAGAAGTCGCCCTCGTCGGCGATCTTGGCGATGAGTTCCTTGATGTCGTAGGGCTTCGCCGGATCGTCAGGAACCAGCGTGTCGAGGGACGGCTCCTCGCGGGTAGGCGAGTCCTCGCAGGGCCAGATGGGCGGCTTCTCCCGGTTGTTGGCGGGCAGGAAGTTGAAGAAGCGGCGCGTGCCGAGCAGCGCCTCCACGTCGTTCTCCAGGGCGAGATCGGCCACGCCGGACTTCGAGCTGTGGGTCATGGCGCCGCCGAGTTGCTCGGCTGTCACTTCCTCGTGGGTTACCGTCTTCACCACGTCAGGGCCGGTGACGAACATGTAGGAACTGTCTTTCACCATGAAGACGAAGTCGGTGATGGCGGGGGAGTAGACCGCGCCGCCCGCGCAGGGGCCCATGATCAGCGAGATCTGGGGCACGACGCCCGACGCGAGCATGTTGCGCTGGAAGACCTCGGCATAGCCGCCGAGGGAGGCCACGCCCTCCTGGATGCGGGCGCCGCCCGAGTCGTTGATGCCGATCAGCGGGGCCCCGACCTTCATGGCCTGGTCCATCACCTTGCAGATCTTCTCGGCGTGGGCCTCGGAAAGCGATCCGCCGAAGACGGTGAAGTCCTGGCTGAAGACGAACACGAGGCGGCCGTTGATCGTGCCGTAGCCCGTGATCACGCCGTCGCCGGTGACCTTCTGGTCGGCCATGCCGAAGTCGGCGCAGCGGTGCTCGACGAACATGTCCCATTCCTCGAAGCTCCCGGTGTCGAGGAGGAGCGCGATGCGCTCCCGTGCGGTCAGCTTGCCCTTGGCATGCTGCGCGTCGATGCGCTTCTGCCCGCCGCCGAGCAGTGCGGCGGCGCGCTTTTCTTCCAGCTGCTGGAGGATGTCCTGCATGCGTACGACCCTTGTCCGGAAAGTGCTGGTGAAGTTACTGGGGAATCAGGCCGCCTTGCGGCGGTTGCGAATCAGCCGCAGGACTTCGCCCGCGGCCTGCGGAATGTTGGTGCCCGGGCCGTAGATGGCGGCAACGCCGGCCGCCCTGAGCATGGCATGGTCCTGGGGCGGAATGACGCCGCCGCACACGACCAGCACGTCGCCGGCTCCCAGGGCGCGCAGCTCCGCGATGATCTGTGGGACAAGCGTCTTGTGACCGGCCGCCTGCGACGATATGCCGACCACGTGCACGTCGTTCTCGACGGCGTGGCGCGCGGCTTCCCCGGGCGTCTGGAACAGCGGGCCGATGTCCACGTCGAAGCCAATGTCCGCAAACGCCGTGGCGATCACCTTGGCACCCCGGTCGTGCCCGTCCTGGCCCAGCTTGACGACCAGCATCCGCGGGCGCCGGCCCTCGTCGCGGGCGAAGGCCTCGACGGCGGCCTGGATCTCCGCGAACTGTGCATCGCCGGCGTAGGCGGAACCATAGACCCCGCTGATCGAGTGGATGACGGCGCGGTGGCGGCCGTAGACCTGTTCGAGCGCGTCCGAGATCTCGCCAACTGTGGCCCGGGCCCGTGCGGCGGTCACCGCCAGGTCCAGCAGGTTGCCGGACTGGTCCGCGGCGGCGGCCGTGAGGGCCGCCAGGGCAGCCTTGCAGGCCGCGGCATCCCGCGTCGACCTGACGGCCTGGAGCCGGCGGATCTGCGACTCGCGCACCGCGCTGTTGTCGATGTCGAGCACGTCGATGTCCGGCTCATCCTCCCGCTGGTACTTGTTCACGCCCACGATCACTTCCTCCCCGCGATCGATGCGGGCCTGGCGGAGCGCGGCCGACTGCTCGATGCGGAGCTTCGGCATCCCGGACTCGACGGCCCTGGTCATGCCGCCCAGTGCCTCGACCTCGTCGATGAGCTTGCGGGCTTCCGTGGCCAGGGAAGCCGTGAGGCTCTCCACGTAGTAGGAGCCCGCCAGGGGGTCAACCACGCGGGTGATGCCGGTTTCCTCCTGCAGCACCAGCTGGGTGTTGCGGGCGATGTGGGCGGAGAAGGGGGTCGGCAGCGCCAGGGCCTCGTCGAAGGAATTCGTGTGCAGCGACTGGGTGCCGCCAAGCGCGGCGGCCAGGGCCTCGATCGTGGTGCGGATGATGTTGTTGTAGGGGTCCCGGCTGGTCAGGCTCACTCCGGATGTCTGGCAATGGGTGCGCAGCATCAGGGACTGGGCGTCGGACGGCGCAAAGAACCTGCGCATCAGTTCAGCCCAGAGGAGGCGGGCGGCGCGCAGCTTGGCGACTTCCATGAAGAGGTTCATGCCAATGCCGAAGAAGAACGAGAGCCGGGGCGCGAACTCATCGACCTTGAGGCCACTGGCGAGCGCGGCCCTGACGTACTCGATGCCATCGGCCAGCGTGTAGCCGAGCTCCTGGACGCAGGTCGCCCCGGCTTCCTGCATGTGGTAGCCCGAGATCGAGATGGAATTGAACCTGGGCATGTGCCGGGCGGTGTAGCCGATGATGTCCGCCACGATCCGCATGGAGGGCGCCGGCGGGTATATATAAGTGTTCCGGACCATGAACTCCTTGAGGATGTCGTTCTGCAGGGTGCCGTTCAGCTTCGCGGCCGGCACGCCCTGTTCCTCGGCGGCGACGATGTACATGGCCATGACCGGGAGCACGGCGCCGTTCATCGTCATGGATACCGACATCCTGTCCAGCGGGATGCCGCCGAAGAGGATCTTCATGTCCTCGACGGAATCGATGGCGACCCCGGCCTTGCCCACGTCGCCGACGACCCGCGGGTGGTCCGAGTCATAGCCCCGGTGGGTGGGGAGGTCGAAGGCCACGGACAGGCCGGTCTGGCCCGCCGCCAGGTTCTTGCGATAGAAGTTGTTGGATTCCTCTGCCGTGGAGAAACCCGCGTACTGGCGCACGGTCCAGGGGCGTCCTGCGTACATGGTGGCCCGGGGGCCGCGGACGAACGGCGCGAAGCCGGGCAGGGTGTCGAGGTGCGCCAGTCCGGCGAGGTCCTCGGCCGTGTACAGCGGCTTTACGGCAATGCCTTCGGGGGTATTCCAGGCCAGGGCGTCCGTGTTCGGCGCCTTGATTTCCCGCGCGGCCAGTTTCTCCCAGTCGGCCCGGGTCGGTTTGCTGAATTCTGCCATTCCAAGTACCTAAGCCGGCCCTGCCGGGCGCCCGTGATGCCGAATTGCCCGGTGAAGGGCCAGTTGTCGCCTCGCGTCATCGACATGCAACCGCTCCACCAGCCTGCCTGCATGCACTGCCACGCCGGCCCCGGTCGCGGCAGCGGTTTCCCACGCGGCAATGAGTTCGGCGGCGCTCGCCGCGTCGGCATCTGAGACCCCGAAGATCTCGTTGCAGGCATCGAGCTGGCCGGGATGGATCAGCGTCTTGCCGTCGAAGCCGAGATGCCTGCCCTGGACGCACTCCGCCCTGAAGCCGGCCGGGTCGGTGAGCTGCATGTAAACGCCATCCAGTATATCAAGACCCGCGGCGCGGGCCGCGAGGACGCAGTGGGCGAGGGCGGGGACCAGGCCGGCGCGTCCCGGTTGCCCGGGCACTCGCAGTGCCTTGCCCAGGTCGGCCGTGCCCATGACGATCACGCCAAGCCGCGGCGTGCAGCGGGCGATGTCATCCACATCGAGCACACCCCGCGGCGTTTCAGCCATGCTCCACAGCCGGAGGCCCGGTGGCGCCGCCAGTTCATCGAGAACCCTGGCCGCGGCCAGCAGTGTTGCCGGCGTGTCGACCTTGGGAAGCAGGATCCCGTCCGCGCCACTCGTCGCTGCCGCCCGCAGGTCGGCGATGCCCCATTCGGTGTCCAGCCCGTTGATGCGGATCACCACCTCCCTCGTCCCGAAGGGCCGGCGGGCGACCGCGGCCAGGACCTCCGTGCGGGCCGTGACCTTGGCGGTGGGCAGCACCGCGTCCTCCAGGTCGAGGATCACGGCGTCGGCGGACAGCTGAGGGGCCTTTTGCAGTGCTCGAGGGTTGCTGCCCGGGACGAACAGGGCGGAGCGGCGGGGGCGGGCGGGGGCGATCCGGTTCATGGGGAAGAAGAATACCTGAGGCGTTCCGCCCTAAGGACCACCTCAACGTCATCGCCTAAGTCGCTGATCAGGCAGTCCTGCCGAAGGGCTCGTCCGCCCCCGTCATCAGGGCCCCAGGCTGCGGGATTATGTCCACTCGGTTTCCCTTTCGTCACAGGGGCTTAGCCGTGACGACGGCGGCGGTTAAGCCCATTGCTTTCCTCCACCTCGAGGACTACATTCCATCCAAGAGGCGGGGTCTTGTGAGTGAGGCAACCGCTCTGCTGCACGAGCAGCCAAAGACGATAACGATAATTTTACCGGGGGAGTCCCAGCTAATGCGCAGTACCAAGGTACTCGTCGGGCTTGCAGCACTGGCAGCCGGCATCGTTTCGCTCCCGGCCAGCGCGGCCGTTGTGACCTACTGCGGCCCCAACGTCTGTTACCAGTACGACAATGCGCAGAATTCCGGCTTGTTCGGCCCGGTCGGATTCATCGGTGACAGTGCCTACTGGACCCCGACCACCTTCGAGGCCCGGTCGGCTGACGGCATTGGCATACACTCGGGCACGAACACCGACATCGCTGACCAGACCTGGGCATTCACCCGGGTCTACGTGAATCCGGCAGGCCTCAATCCGGGCGCCGAGATTGCCAGCATCTATGCCTATGAAGAGGGCGACTACGAGATCAACTATGCCGCTGGCGAAGTGCACGGCGACCTGTACCTCCGCGCCAGGGGGCTGAACAACCTGCTGGAGCCGAGCCTGGTTGCCACGGACTCCTTCGACGCCTTGGGTTCATCCGGAGGCCTGCAGCAGTGGTCCATGGACGCCACCGTGACCCCGGCTGCCAGCCTCGCGCAATTGGCCAACAACCTGACGCTCACCATCCAGAACACCCTGACGGCGTTCACGGCGAACACCACGCCGGGCTCCGAGCTGGCCTGGATCGAGAAGAAGCTGACGCTGGATGTCACGACGACCGGCGTGGTGCCGGTGCCTGCGGCGGCGTGGCTCCTGGGCTCGGCGTTCGGGTTGCTCGGGCTGGCCCGGCGTCGCCTGGCCGCCTGAACGAGGATTCCCGGCGTAGATTTGGTCTTATGTAACGGTCGGCACTGCCGGTTGCTGCAATTAGTTAATAAATCGTTTGCTTGGATTTCGTGGGGGGTCTAAGCTTTTTACCGACGACTGATCAACACAAACAATAAGTGGAACGCGGGGCATTAGTTAACATGCGAAGCACAACCCTCCCGGTAATCGCTACGGCCACCTTCGGCATGCTGCTTGCGCTGCCGGTCAGTGCCACGGTCGTAACCAACTGCGGTCCCAACCTCTGCTACGAATACGACGACGCCCAGGCCGCGGCAGCCTTCTACGGACTGCCGAGTTTCGCCGGCGATGATGCGTTCTTCACCCCGGTGGTCTTCGAAGCCCGGTCCACGGACGGCGTTGGCCTGCATACCAACACCAACACCGACTTCGTCGACGCCACCTGGGTCTTCAGCCGCGTTTACTCGGTCAATCCCCTGAACGAGATCGCCAGCATCCTGGCTTTCGAGGAGGGGGATTACGAGGTTAACTACGCGGCTGGCCAGGTTAACGCCGACCTCTACCTGAGAGCCTTCGGGCTGAATGCTGTCGAACCCACGGTGGTCGGCACGGACTCGTTCGGCTCTCTCGGCAATTCCGGCGGCATTCAATCCTGGTCGATGCTGACTTTCGTCAACCCGTCTGCCGCGCTCACCCAGCTGGCCAATAATCTGACCGTGACGATCCAGAACCAGCTCTCGGCATTCACGACGGATGCCACCGCGGGATCCGAAGTGGCCTGGATCGAGAAGAAGCTGGTCCTGCAGATCAATACGGTGGTGCCGGTCGGCACCATCATCCCGGTCCCGGCCGCGCTCTGGCTCTTTGGCTCGGCCTTCGGGCTTCTCTCGGCACTGCGTCGCCGGGCGACCTGAATCCCCCGGACGCCCTATTTCCCGACAGGGATTTCCAGGTCGAACGTCCGGTAAGCCGGTCCCGCGTAGGCGGGATCCGGCTTGCTGCCCGTGATGCCGAGGGCCACCGCCGCCTTCCCCAGTTCCTCGCCGCTCACGACCTGCTGTTCGTGGAGTGCCGCCAGGGCAGCCCAGGCCACGTACTCCGCGCTCACCTCGAACCAGGTCCGCAGGTCTGGCCGGGACTCGCTGAGGCCATAGCCATCCGTTCCCAGGACCACGTAGGGTCCGGGGACCCAGCGCGAAATGCTGAGTGGCAGGGCCTTCATGTAGTCGCTGGCCGCGACAAACACGCCGGTTTCCCCGCCCAGCAGTTGCCGGACCCAGGGTTCCGCCTGGCCGGGTGAGTCGCCGGCCAGCAGCTTCGCCCGTTCCACGTGCAGGGCCTCCCGGCACAGCTCGTTGTAGCTGGTGACGCTCCAGACGTCGGCGGAGACGCCGAAGTCCCGAAGCAGCGACTGGGCTCGCAGGACTTCCGTCATGATGGCGCCGCTGCCGAAGAGGTGGGCCTTGCGCCCCGGCTTCGCCGGCGGCTGGCCCGTCGAGAACCGGTACATGCCGCGGACGATGCTATCCACCGGTGCCGCGTCCATGGGCGGCATGGCGTAGTTCTCGTTGTGGATCGTGATGTAGTAGAAGACGTTTTCCTGCAGCTCGTACATCCGCCGGATGCCCTCGCGAATGATCACGGCCAGCTCGTAGGCAAACGCCGGGTCGTAGCTCAGCAGGCCGGGCACCGTGCTCGCGATCACCTGGGAATGGCCATCCTGGTGCTGCAGGCCCTCGCCATTCAGCGTGGTCCGGCCCGAGGTGCCGCCCAGCAGGAAGCCCCGGGACAGCATGTCGCCGCAGCTCCAGATCATGTCTCCGACCCTCTGGAAGCCGAAGATCGAGTAGAAGACGTAGAAGGGGATCGTCGGCACGCCATGCACCGCATAGGCCGTGCCGGCGGCCATGAACGAGGCCATGGCCCCGGCCTCGCAGATGCCTTCCTGGAGGATCTGGCCGTCCGTCGCTTCCCGGTAGGGCATCAGGGTGGAGCTGTCCACCGGCCGGTACTTCTGGCCTTCCGACGAGTAGATGCCGGCCTTCCGGAACAGGGCCTCCATGCCGAAGGTCCGCGCCTCGTCCGGCACGATGGGAACGACGTAGCGCCCCAGGTCGGGATGGTCCATCAGCTTGGACAGCATCCGGACGAAAGCCATCGTGGTCGAGAGCGTACGTTCCCCTGACCCGGCGAGCTGCTCCTGGAACAGGGCAAGTTCCGGGGCCGGCAGGGACGGGCAGTGGACCTCCCGCCGGGGCCAGCTGCCGCCGAGTGCGGCGCGACGCTCCATCAGGTAGCGCAGTTCGTCGCTGTCCTCGGGTGGGCGGTAGAAGTCCGCGCGGCCCGCGGCCTCGTCGGACAGCGGAATGCCCAGCCGCCGGGCTGTTTCCTGGCGCTCCTCGACGCTGAGGTTCTTCTTCTGGTGGACGACATTGGAGCCCTCGTAGCCCTGCATGCCATAGCCCTTGATCGTCTTGATCAGGATGGCGGTCGGCCTGCCGTTGCTCTGCATGGCGCGCTCGAAGGCGGCGAAGATCTTGCGCTGGTCGTGCCCGCCACGCTTGATGCCCCGGATCTCCTCGTCCGACAGGTGCCGCATGATGTCAGCGAGACGCGGGTCGTCGCCATTCCAGTGGGCGCGAACTTCGGGGCCGCTCGAGACCGAGTACATCTGGTAGTCGCCGTCCACGGCGCGTTCCATGCGGGCCTGGAGGACGCCCTCGAAGTCTATGGCGAACAAGGTGTCCCACTCGCCGCTCCAGATGACCTTGATGACGTTCCAGCCGGCGCCGCGGAAGCTTCGCTCCAGCTCCTGGATGATCTTGCCGTTGCCCCGGACCGGGCCATCCAGCCGCTGCAGGTTGCAGTTGGCGACCAGGATCAGGTTGTCGAGCTGCTCCCGGGCGGCGATGTTGATCGTGCCCAGCACTTCCGGTTCGTCCGATTCGCCGTCACCGATGAAGTTCCAGACTTTGCCGCCGTTCCCCGGCTTCAGGCCGCGGCTTTCCAGGTACTTGGCGAAGCGCGCCTGGTAGATGCAGCTGGGCGTCGACAGCCCCATGGACGCGCAGGGCGACACCCAGAAGGAGGGCATGTTGCGGGGGTGCGGGTAGGACGAGAGGCCGCCCGCCGGCTGCAGCTCCCGCCGGAAGTTCTCCAGTTGCTCCGCGGAAAGCCGGCCCTCGAGGAATGCGCGGGCATAGATGCCGGGCGAGCAGTGGGCCTGGATGCTGACGAGATCGCCGCCGTAGTCCGGTCCCTTGTTGCGGAAGAAGTGGTTCAGGCCGACCTCGAGCATGGTGGCGCCGGAGGCGTAGGTGCCGATGTGGCCGCCGACGCCGGTACCGCTGTCGTAACCGCGGAGCACCATGGCCATGGCATTCCAGCGGTTGATGTTCTCGATGCGCTGCTCGAGTTCGATATCGCCCGGATAGGCGGGTTGCTGCTCCAGGGGGATGGTGTTGCGGTAGGGCGTGTTGAGGGTGGCATCCTCGACGATTACGTGGGCGTCCGTCAGGTAATCGCGCACGGCCCGGAAGAGGGCCTTCGCCCGCTCCGGGCCCTCGGTCCGGAGCACGGACTCGATGGACTCCACCCACTCCCGGAGTTCCTCGTCGCTCCGCTCCAGATCCGCTCGCCGCACCGCCATGCCTGTTCGCTCCCTGGGGCCGGCACAGGCGCCGGCCGCCGAACGGTCAGAGGATAACCCGATTCCCCGAATCGCCGGGTGTGCCCGTCACTGTTTATGTCCACCACCGGTGGGGTTCCCGCGGCTGTGGACGGCGGCCGGCCGTTCCATTAGCGTCGGAACGGGGATGGTGCCAGCAGGGGTGTCTCAAGTGACCAACGCCGAATTCATGGGCACGGGCGAAGCCGCACGCCGCCGGTTCCTGCGCTTCCTCCTGCAGTCGCCCCTGCTTGCGACCCCAGGCCTGCTCGGGCCCGCGCGCACTCTGGCCAGGCCCGAGTTCGCAGTCCCCGGGTCGCTGGATGAGGTGCTGGACGTCTTCCAGATGCAGCGGGTGGCGCAAGCCAGGCTGGATCCGGAGGCCTGGCACTTCATCGTCAACGGGGCCGATGACCAGCGCACCCTGGAGGCCAACCGCACGGCCTACGATGCCTGGCAGATGCGCGTCCGCAGGCTGGTGGATGTCAGCGCGATCGACACGGGCGTGGAGATCCTCGGCCGGAAGCTTGCCACGCCGATCCTGCTCGCGCCTGCCGGCGCCCAGCAGACCATTCATGTCGACGGTGAGCCGGCCACGATGCGCGGCGCGTCCGAGCGTGGCCACCTCATGATCGTGTCGACGACCAGCAGCAGCAGCGTGGGGGAGATTCGCGCGGCCGGTTCGTCGCCATTGTGGTTCCAGCTGTACCCCTCGCCGGACCTGGGCCTGATGCGCCACCTGCTCGCCGGGGCGGAAGCGGCCGGTTGCCTGGCGATAGCCGTGACGGTGGACTCACCCACGCGGGGAAACCGTGAGGGAGAGCGCTGGTTCTCCCGCATCTCCACCCGTAAAGCCCCGCCGCGGATGGGCAATCTGGAGGGCTACGGCGGGCCGCCGCGCATCGGTGATCCCGCCCTGACCTGGGACAGCGTGGACTGGCTGAAGGCGAATACCCGTCTTCCCATCGTCCTGAAAGGCATCGTCACGCGGGAGGATGCCAGGCTCGCCGTGCGCCGGCGCGTGGACGGGCTGATCGTGTCCAATCACGGTGGGCGGCAGGAGGAAAGCGGGCGGGGCACGCTCGAGTGCCTCCCCGAAGTGGTGGCCGCGGTCAATGGCCGGATTCCGGTGCTGATCGACGGGGGCATCCGTCGCGGCACCGACATTTTCAAGGCGCTGGCCCTGGGCGCGGACGCCGTCTGCATCGGCCGGCCCTACCTTTTTGGCCTCGCGGCCTACGGGGACAAGGGAGTGGGGAAGGTGCTGGCAATCCTGGACGCGGAACTCCAGCGCAGCATGCAGTTCGCCGGCACCACCAGCGTCGCCGCGATCAAGCCTGCATTCTTGCAGCGGCGCCCGGGATGAGGATGGTGTCCCGCGCCTCCGGGTCCGGGAGCGCCGCAGGGTAGTCCCGGTTGCAGTGCAGGCCGCGGCTTTCCTGGCGCGACTGGGCGCAAAGGATCGTCAGCTCGGCGACGAGCGCGAGATTGCGCAGCTCGATGAGGTCGTTCGTCACGCGGAAGTGGCCGTAGAACTCGGTGATCTCCTCCTGCAGGAGGTCCACGCGGTGGCGGGCCCGGGCCAGCCGCTTGTTGGTCCTGACGATGCCCACGTAGTCCCACATGAAGTGGCGCAGCTCGTTCCAGTTGTGGGAGACGATCACCAGCTCGTCGGGATCGGTCACCCGGCTTTCATC
The DNA here is from genome assembly GCA_016789845.1 of Chromatiales bacterium. Taxonomy (GTDB): domain Bacteria; phylum Pseudomonadota; class Gammaproteobacteria; order Steroidobacterales; genus SHZI01. The sequence continues at coordinate 5,627 of JAEUQA010000075.1, read as the reverse complement.
CCAGGGCGCGAGGTTGGTCGCCGGCGGCGGTGTCCCGCCGATCTCCTCCACGATCCGCCTGCTGGCTGCCGCCCCGAACACCACGCACTCCAGCAGGGAGTTGCTGGCCAGGCGATTCGCACCGTGCAGCCCGGTCCAGGTGCATTCGCCGACCGCGAAGAGACCCGGCAGGTCGGTGGCGGCGTCCAGGTCCGTCACGATGCCGCCGCAGCTGTAGTGTGCCGCCGGCACGACGGGGATCGGGTCCCGCGTCATGTCGATGCCGAAGGTCCTGAGCCGCTGGGCAATGTTGGGAAAGTGCTCGAGTATCTCGGCTGCCGGCTTGTGACTGATGTCCAGGTACACGCAGTCGAGGCCCCCGCGCTTCATCTCCGCGTCGATGGCCCGGGCGACGATGTCCCGCGGTGCCAGTTCGGCCCGGGGGTCGTGCGCGTCCATGAAGCGGCGGCCGTCCGGGAGTCGCAACACGCCACCTTCGCCGCGCACGGCCTCCGAGATCAGCTCGGACTTCGCCAGCGGATGAAAGAGGCAGGTGGGGTGGAACTGGACGAACTCCATGTTCGCGACCCGGCAGCCTGCCCGCCAGGCCATGGCGATGCCATCGCCGGTGGAGGTGTCGGGGTTGGTGGTGTACAGGTAGATCTTGGAGGCGCCGCCCGTTGCCAGGACGATGGACCGCGCCGCGATGGTCTCGACCCGGCCGGTCACCCGGTTCAGCGCATGAATGCCGACACAGCGGTTGGGTCCGGGCATGCGCTGCTTCGCGCTCGTGATCAGGTCGATGCCGATCCGGTCATCCAGGACCTGGATGCCGTCGTGCTCCGCCACGCGGGCCTCGAGCGCGGCGATGATGGCCCTGCCCGTGGCGTCGGCCGCGTGGACGATCCGGCGCCGGGAGTGACCGCCCTCCCGGGTCAGGTGCAGCGAGCCGCGGTGGTTGGGCCCGGCGGCGGTGAAGCCCACGCCCTGCTGCTGCAGCCAGCGGATGGCGTCGGGCGCCTGGTTGACGACGAAGTCCACCGTGGCGGGCCGGCAGAGCCCGCCGCCTGCCACCAGCGTGTCGGCCGCGTGCCGGGCGGGGGAGTCTTCCACGTCAATGGCGGCGGCGATCCCGCCCTGGGCCCAGGCGCTGGAGCTCTCGGTCGACGGCTTCTTGCGCATGACTCCCACCCGGAGGCCGGCGTCGGCGAGGCGCAGCGCCACGGAAAGGCCGCCCAGGCCGCCACCCAGGACCATGACGTCGAACGCGGCAGAGGGGGTCACTGGATTCCGGTGCTGCTGGGCAGAATCGTGGGGCTGGTCAGTCGCGGGCGGCGCCGCGACCGACGGCGAGCATGCGCTCGAGGGCCCCGCGCGCGCGCCGGGCCACATCGGCGGGAACGTCGATGGCGGGGCTCATGGTCTGCAGTGACTGGAGGATCTTGGGCAGGGTGATGCGCTGCATGTGGGGGCACAGGTTGCAGGGCTGGATGAACTCCACGTCCGGAAACCCGACGGCGACGTTACCCGCCATGGCGCACTCGGTGATCATCGCCACCTGCCGGGGGTGGACCTTGCCCACGTGGTCGATCATCGCCGACGTGGAGCCCACGAAGTCAGCTTCCGCCAGCACGTCCGGCGGGCACTCGGGATGGGCCATCACGTGGATGCCCGGGTGCATGCCGCGGAAGTCCCGGAGTTCCGTTCCGGAGAAGCGCTCGTGCACCTCGCACGCGCCTTCCCAGAGGATGAGCCTGACGCCGGTCTTGCTGGCGACGTACCTGCCCAGGTATTTGTCGGGGATGAAGATCACCTCATCCACGCCCAGGGATTCGACCACCTGCACCGCGTTGGCCGAGGTGCAGCAGATGTCCGATTCGGCTTTCACGTCCGCGGAGGTATTCACGTAGGTGACGACGGGCGCACCGGGGTGCTGCCTGCGCAGCGCGCGCACGTCCGCCGCGGTGATCGACGATGCGAGGGAGCACCCGGCCTTCAGGTCCGGGAGCAGCACCGTCTTTTCCGGGCTGAGGATCTTGGCCGTCTCGGCCATGAAGTGGACGCCGCACATGACGATGGTCCCGGCCGGCGCGCGCTCGCCGAACTGGGCCAGGCCCAGCGAATCCCCCGAGTAATCCGCCACCCCGTGGAATATCTCCGGCCGCATGTAGTTGTGCACGAGGATGATCGCGTTGCGCTCCCGCTTCAGGCGATTGATCGCCGCGATGAGGGGTGCGTGCACCGGCCATTCGACGTCGGGAATCACGCGCCGTACCTTCTGGTACAGGTCGCGGGTCTCCCGCTCCACTTCGGGCGTGAAGGCCAGCAGGTCGGTAGTCGGGTTCATGCGGGCGCGGTTCGCGAAACTGGGGTCGGGAGTATAAGGCAGCCCGGCGGGGTCCCGGCTGGCGGCCGTTTCTGGGAGGCAGGTCACGTCCAATGGGTGGCGAAACCAACACACTTTCAGTGACTTAAATCGGCTGGTTGAGGGCGTTTTCAGGCGCATGGATCCCGGGGGCGAGAAGCACCAGGTGCTTGGCGACTACGCGGCGCTGCTGCGGGCCTTCCTGCCCGAGGCCCGCGGGTTCCACTGCTATGGCCGCGATGGCGCCAGCATCTGGAGCGAGGAGCCCCAGCCGGCCGTTCGCCTGACCCGGGAGTATCGGGCGGCGCTGAAGTGCCTGCTGCCGGGCACCCGCGGCGGTACGGCCCGGGTCGATCTCGATGGGGCAGTCGCCTACCTGGTGACGTTGCGGAACGAGAGGGGCGAGCCCCTCGGCGTCCTCGCCCTGCTGCTGCCGGCCGGCGCCGCTGCGCTCACGGCTGAGGCCTGCGCCGAGCTCGTGCTGCCGGCCACACGGACCCTGGAGCGCGAGCTGAGCCTCCGCGTCCGGCTGCTGGAAGGCTACCGGAAGCTCAATGTGCAGGCCGCCGAGGAGCGCCTGTTGCACGAGGTCGAGCGCGCGGTGCAGGGCCCTGCCGATTGCCCGGCGATGCTGGAGCGTATTCTCAAATTGTGCCGGCACCACCTCGAGGTCGACTCGGCCGCGCTGTTGATTCCCGGCAAGCACATCACGCTCACGGAGGGCGAGCGCTTCTCGAGGGCCGAGCTCGACATGCTGCTCGATGCGGAACCGGATGGCGCCGAGTCCGGCATCAGCGATCTCTACACGGCGCGGATCCGGGGCGCGGATCGCGCGGTCATCGGGGTCCTGGCGCTCGCGGGCTGGAAGGGGCCCGAGTTCAGCCTCCGCCGCCGGTCAAGGGTGGGACGCTACCTGGCCACCCACATCGAGACGGTGCTCGAGCGGTCCTTCGACCCCCTGACCGGGCTGCCCGCCTGGCCGATCTTCGAGAAGGGCCTGGCCGCCGCGCTGGTCGCTGCCCGCGCCGCCGGCGGTGGCGATCCTCCCGCGCTGATGTACTGCGACATCGACCGCCTGCACGTGGCCAACGACACACTCGGCCCGGAGGCGGGTGACAGGGTGCTGGCCAGTTTCGCCGTGATCCTGCGGGAGGAGCTGAAGGGCCACGCCATCACCCGCGTTGCCAGCGACCGGTTCGTCGCCCTGCTGCGGGACACGGACCTGGACGAAGCCCGCCGGCTGGCCGAGGCGGTGTCCGCCCGCTTCCGTCGCCTGGAGTTCGGCCAGGGGGAGCGGAGCTACCGTGCTTCCGTCAGCATCGGCATCGGCCTGGCGGCACTGGACGCCGCCTCTCCGGCGACTGGCGACGGGCCGGGCGAGGGCGGTGCGCTGTCCACGGCGATGGTGGCCTGTTCCGCCGCCAAGGACCGGGGTCGGGGCAGGGTTGAGGTGTACGAGCCGGCCGACCTGTCCATCGTCCAGCGCTTCGACGACATCCAGCTCGTGGGCTACATCCGCAACGCCATCGAACGCAGCCGGCTGGCGCTCATGGCGCAGCCGATCGTGGCGATCCGGCCGCCGGCCGGAGCGCCCGACACCGCCTGTTTCGAGGTCCTGGTCCGGCTCCTCGACGAGGAAAACCAGCATATCTCGCCGTCCGAATTCCTGTCTGCGGCCGAGCGATACCAGATGATGGAGGAGCTGGATCGCTGGGTGGTTGCCAACACGCTGTCGCTGCTGGGCGGTTTTGCTGCTACCCACGCCCATGCCAGGACCCGGTTCGCGATCAACCTGTCCGGCCAGAGCCTGGGTAGCGAGCCCTTCCTGGGCTTCGTGCAGCAGCAGCTCGCACAGAGCGGCGTACCGCCGGAAATGGTCTGCTTCGAGATCACGGAGACGGTCGCCGTCGCGAACCTCCAGCGGGCCCAGGCCTTCATGCATACCTTGCGGCGGTCCGGCTGTCGGTTTTCCCTCGATGACTTCGGCACCGGCCTCAGTTCCTTTGCCTACCTAAAGCTGTTCCCGGTGGACACGCTCAAGATCGATGGCAGCTTCATCCGCGACCTGTCCACCAACGTCGTGTCCCAGTCCGTCGTGGCCGCGATCTCCGAGGTGGCGCGGGTGATGCAGCTGGAAACCGTGGCCGAGTTCGTCGAGGACCGCACGGCGCTGGAGCTGCTGGGCAAGCTGGGGATCACCCGGGCGCAGGGCTACCTGCTCGGGGAGCCGAGCCTGCTGGCCGGGCAGCTGGCGCTGCTGGGCGCGGAACCGTCCCGTGAGCTGCTCCCGAACCAGCCCGCGGAGCGTCGGCGTCGCTGAGTCTGGCCAGGCCCGCGCCGCCGACGGATAATCGAGCCGTCGACGAATCCGTTTCAAGCACGGGGGTCCCAACCATGCATCGCGGGCTGTTCATCCTCTGCACGACGGGCGGACTGCTGTTTGCCAGCGGCGCACCGGCCGCCGTGCCGACGCGGGACCAGTTGGTGGCCGCCGACTACCAGAAGGGTCGCACGGCCTTTCAGCAGCGCTGCAGCGCCTGCCACACGCTCGCCGAGGGTGGCAGCAACCTGGTCGGCCCCAATCTCTGGGGCCTTATCGGGCGGAAGGCGGGCGCCAGCCCGGATTTCGCGGCCTCCGAGGCGCTCAGGTCCGCCGGGTTCGAGTGGGACGTGGCCCGGGTCTGGGCGTTCCTGGCCGGCCCGGAGCAGCTGGTGCCGGGCAACCGGATGCTGATTCCCGAGCCCGTGCCGGAGGCCGACCGGACCGCGCTGATGTCCTTCATGCTCCTGGAGACCGGCGCCGCCGACTGGCCCAGGCCCGCTGCCGCGACCGCCGACCAGAAGGTCGACCGCACCAAGCCCCTGTCCGAGCGTTACCCGAGCTTCTACAACCACCTCATGACCAACACCACCCGCTACCGGATGGAGACGCCCGATGGCGAGGTGCGCTTCGACACCTATTTCAATGCGGACGGCTCCGTGTCCTCCAGCGAGAAGTCGATCCGCGGCTTCTGGAACACGGTGGAGCGCAGGGGCATGGAGTTCTTCTGCTACGCGCTGGACGGCATTCCCGGCAAGCCGTCCCAGCTGGTGGAATGCTTCCCCATCGCCGCCATGGCGATCCCGCGCTTCGCCGAGCAGCTCTGGACGTCGAAACCCGTGGAGGGCGTCACCCTGCACGGCGGGATCATGGCCGGCCGCCCCTGAGTCACCGTAGGAGCGCCTTCAGGCGCGACTCAAAAAGGGGTCAGACTTATTTATCTCGGCCCGGAACTTAAGGAGT
>JAEUQA010000065.1 GCA_016789845.1 Chromatiales bacterium | reverse complement strand
ATTTGCGCGGCAAAGCCGCGCAAATGCCCAGATGCCAAACCCGGTGCCTCTTAAGGAAGCAGGCATGACCACCGACACGACCGTCCAGAAGAAGAGCGCGTCCCCGATCATCCTCGGTTTCTCGGGAGGCCTCGACACGTCCTTCTGCGTGCCCTGGATGAAGGAACACTACGGCCGGCCGGTGGTCACCGTGACCATCAACACGGGCGGCATCGACGCCGAGGCGGCGAAGGATCTGGAGCGGCGCTCCGTGGCCCTGGGCGCCATCGAGCACGTGCTCGTCGAGGCGCGGTCCGTGTTCTTCGACCGGGTGCTCAAGTACCTGATCTTCGGCAACGTGCGCCGTGGCCACCTCTATCCCCTCTGCGTCGGCGCCGAGCGGGGCATCCAGGCCACGCTGCTGGCAGAACTGGCCAAGGAGCGGGGCAGCCAGACCGTAGCCCACGGCTGCACGGCCGCCGGCAACGACCAGGTACGCTTTGAGGTGGCACTCCGCACGATCGCGCCCGGGCTGGAAGTGCTGGCGCCGGTCCGGGACCAGGGCTTCATCCGCACCGAGCAGCAGAGGTACCTGGAGCAGCACGGGTTCCCGGTGCCCGTGAAAGGCTCCGCCTACTCCGTCAACCGGGGCCTCTGGGGCGTCACCGTGGGCGGCCGGGAGACCCTGGACTCGAAGGAGTCCATCCCGGAGGACGCCTGGGTGCTCTCGCCCAACGCCTTCGACAAACCGCGGCCGGCGGCCCGGCACACCATCAGCTTCACGCGGGGCATCCCGACCGCCCTGGACGGCAAGGCCATGGACCCGGTCACGCTGATCGAAACGCTCGAAGCCGTGGCGGGCCCCTACGCCATCGGCCGGGGCATCCACGTGGGCGACACCGTGCTCGGCACGAAGGGCCGGGTCGCCTTCGAGGCGCCCGCCGCCGACATCCTGCTGACCGCCCACCGGGAACTGGAGAAGCTCGTGCTCTCCGGCCCCCAGCAGCGCATCAAGGACCAGGTGGCCACCCAGTACGGCGATTTCGTCCATGAGGGCAAGCAGCTCGACCCGGTGTGCCGGGACATCGAGGCGCTGCTCACCTCCGCCCAGCAGCGGGTCACCGGCGACGTGAAGATCGTGCTCCGGCCGGGCAACCTGTTCATCGAGGGCGTGGTCTCACCCCACTCGCTGCTGGCCGCCACCAAGGGCGTCTACGGCGAGAAGGCCGGCGAGTGGACCCCCGCCGACGCGCTGGGCTACTCCCGCATCCTCTCGCTGCCCGGCATCCTGCAGACGCGGGCCGGTGGCAAGACCTAGGAACAGCTCGGGGAAGCCATGAAAACCGTCATCGCCGACAAGATCGCCTCCATCGCCCAGCACCTGAACCTGAAGCGGGAGCTGCGCGTGAGCGCGGACATCCCCTGCGAGGAGGGCGTGGTGATCGCGGCCGAGGTGCTGAACAACAAGAACACCTACAACCAGCTGGAACTCACCAGCGGCCGCATGGCCGTGGTGAAGAAGGGCGACATCGTCGTGGGCGCCCTCGGCCACCGGAAGGCGCTGTTCGGCTATTCGGGGCACATCCCGGAGAAGCTCGCGGTCGGCGACACCCTGCAACTGCTGAACATGGGCGGCGTCATCGGCGCCTGCGATTCCATCAATGCCAGCTTCGGCCAGCCCTTCGACGCCCGGGTGCTCGGCGCGGTGCTCGATTTCCCGTACCTCGGGGAGCGCATTGGCGTGCCGGCGCGGATCGGCATGCAGAAGCTGGCGGCCGAGCCGGTGCTGGATACGCAGGGCGTGCCGGTGGTGGCCATCGCCGGCACCTGCATGAACTCGGGAAAGACGGCAGCCGCCTGCGCCATCGTGAGCCGGCTCCGGCACCACGGGCACACGGTGGATGCCTTCAAGGCCACCGGCGTCTCCCTGCGCCGGGACATCCTGGCCATGGAAGACGCGGGCGCCCGCAACACGCTGATCTTCACCGACTTCGGCGTGGCCTGCACCACCGGGGCGAACGGCCCCGCCGCGACCCGCACCATGCTCACGCGGCTCGCCGCCAACAAGCCGGACGTGATCGTCTTCGAACTGGGCGACGGCATCCTCGGCGCCTACGGCGTCGAGGCGATCCTCAGGGATGCGGGCATCCGGGCCGCACTCACCTGCCTGGTCCTCTGCGCCAACGACCCGGTGGCGGCCTGGGGCGGCGTGAAGCTGCTCCGTGAGGACTTCGGCATCGAGCCGGGCATCGTCACCGGTCCCGCCACCGACAACGACGTGGGCAAGGACATCATCGTCCAGCGCATGGGCGTGAAGGCGATCAACGCCGTCACCGAATCCATGCAGCTCGGCGATGCGGTGACCACGCACGTGGGCCTGAAGCTGTCGCAACCGGACGCTTCGTCCTGAGCGGATCACCGTCATGAGCACGAGGATTCCTGCCCTGATCATCGGCGGCACCGGCTACGTGGCCGGGGAGTTCCTGCGCCTCGTGGGCCAGCATCCCGGCCTCGAGCTGGCCGGGGTCTCGTCGGAAAGCCAGGCCGGCACGGCGGTGAGCGCCGCATTCCCACACCTGGCTCCCGTCGTGAAGGACCTGCCCTTCCTCACCCAGGCAGAGCTGGCGACGCGGATCAGCGGGCCACGGGTGGCGCTGTTCTCGGCGGCGCCCCACGTGGTCAGCGCCGGGGTGGTCGCCACCATGCTGCAGGCCGCGGAAACCAGCGGCAGCCAGCTGACCGTCGTGGACGCGTCATCCGACTTCCGCTTCCGGAACGCGGCTGACTTCGAAGCCGTGTACAAGCAACCCCATGGAGCGCCCGGGCTGCTGCCCCGGTTCACCTGCGCACTCCCCGAGCACGTGGCCGGCATTCCCGGCCCGCACGTGGGTCATCCGGGCTGCTTTGCCACGTCGATGCTGGCCGGCCTCGTGCCGCTCCTCAAGCTGGGCCTGGCTGACGGCCCCGTCTATGCGACCGGCATCACCGGCAGCACCGGCGCGGGCCGCACGCCCATTGCCACGACCCACCACCCGGAGCGGCACTCCAACCTGTTTGCCTACAACCCGCTGAAGCACCGGCACGCGCCCGAGGTGGTGCAGATCTGCCGGGACCTGACGGGCGTGGCGCCGGACCTGAACTTCGTCCCCCACTCGGGGCCCTTCGCCCGGGGCATCCACATGACCCTCCAGGGCCGGCTGGCCCGGCCCCAGACCAGCGACCAGCTGCGGGAGGCCTTCGCGCAGTTCTATGCCGGCCGCGAATTCATGCGGGTGGTCGACGGCGCACCGCGGGTGAAGGACGTGGCCGGCAGCAACTATTGCCACATCGGCGTGGCCACATCGGGCAGCGGCCAGGGCTACGTGGTGCTGGTGGCCATCGACAACCTGGTGAAGGGCGCCGCCGGCGGCGCCGTGCAATGGATGAACCGGCTGCTGGGCCTGCCGGAGTCCGCCGGCCTCACCGCGCCGGCGCCGGGCTGGATATAGGCCTGCCCATGACAACCCGTTCCCAGGGCGCCGAGGCCCGGCACCTCCTGCAGGTCTACGGCCAGCTGCCGATCGAAACCACGTTCGCCGAGGGCGTCTACCTGCACGCCGGTGCGCGACGGATCATCGACTTCTACGGCGGCCACGCGGTCGCCGCGCTGGGCTACGCTCACCCCGACCTGCTGGCCACGCTCCAGGCCCAGGCGAAAACCATGTACTTCCAGAGCAACGCCGTCGCGCTCGAGGTCCGGGCGAAGGCGGGCGACGCGCTGGCGGGCATCGCGCCGGAGGGCCTCGGCCGGGTCTTCTTCGTGAACAGCGGCGCCGAGGCCAACGAGAACGCACTGCGCGTGGCCTGCCGGGCCACCGGCCGCTCCCGCGTGCTGGCGCTGGAGCACGGCTTCCACGGCAGGACCGCCGCCGCCGCCGCCGTGACCTGGGGCGCCGCGAAGAGCTGGTACGGCTTCCCGCGCACGCCCTTCGACGTGGACTTCATCCCCCGGGACGACCCGGCCCGGGCGGCGGAGATGATCAACGGCGAGGTCGCCGCCGTGATCATCGAGCTCGTGCAGGGCCTGGCCGGCGCCTACGACCTGGACCCGGCCTTCGTCCAGGCCGTCACCGAGGCCTGCCGCCGGACCGGGGCATTGCTGATCGTGGACGAGGTGCAGAGCGGCGTCGGCCGCACGGGCGCGCCCTTCGCCGCCAATCTCTACAACCTGAAGCCCGACATGCTGACCACCGCGAAGGCACTGGGCGGCGGCTTCCCCTGCAGTGCCCTGCTGATGACGGAGTCGCTGGCAGGCACGCTGAAGTCCGGCGACCTGGGCACGACCTTCGGCGGCGGGCCCATGGCCTGCGCGCTGGTCAGCACCGTGATCGAGGTGATCCGGCGGGACCGGCTCATGGACAATGTGCGCGCACTGTCCGATGAGATCCGCAAGCACGCCATCACCGGGCCGGTGCAATCGATCCAGGGCAAGGGCTTCCTGCTGGGCCTCCGCTGCCGGCGGCCGGCGAAGGACATCCAGGCGGCGCTGCTCGACCGGGACATCCTGGTCGGCACCAGCGCCGACCCGCACGTGGTGCGGCTGCTGCCGCCGCTGACGCTGGAAAAGCAGCACGTGGCTAAACTGGTAAGCGCGCTTTGTGACATCGGCCAATAAGGAACCTGCATGGGACTCAAGCTCTTCAACGACCTCGCGGACTTCAGCATTCCGGAAGTGGAAGCCCTGCTGACGCTCGCCCGCCGGCTGCAGACCAACCCGGAACCCCGGGCGCTCGAGGGCAAGGTGCTGGCGATGCTGTTCCTGAGCCCGTCCCTGCGCACCCTGTCGTCCTTCCAGGCGGCGATGGTGCGGCTCGGTGGTGGCTCCTTCGTGATCTCGCCCGACATGTCCATCCATGGGCTCGAGACCCGCTCCGGGATCGTCATGGACGGCATGGCCGCGGAACACCTGCGGGAAGCCATCCCGGTGATCAGCTCCTACGGCGACGCGCTGGGCATCCGCGCGTTCGCCAACCGCGTGAAACTGGCGGATGACCTGGCAGACAGCGAGTTCCTCGCCATGCGGGAGCTGGTGAAGGTGCCGCTCATCAACATGGAATCGGCCATCCAGCACCCCTGCCAGAGCCTGGCGGACTGGAAGACCCTGGACGAGCTGGATGTCCCGAAGAAGGGTGGCAAGTTCGTGCTGTCCTGGTCCTGGCACCCGAAGGCGCTGCCCCTGGCCGTGCCCTCCGCCACCCTGCACATGGCGGCCATGCGCGGCATGGACGTCACCGTGGTCCGTCCCGACGGGTTCGAGCTGCCGCCGGAAGTCATGGACAAGGCGCGGAAGGGCGCGGCCCTGTCCGGCGGTTCCGTGCGGGAGACCAACGACCGGGCCGAGGCCTACGAGGGCGCCCACATCATCTACGCGAAGGAGTGGTCCTCCACCCGGCACTACGGCGACCGGGTGGCCGACCAGAAGCTGCGCGAGCAGCTGCAGGACTGGATCGTGGACGAGCCGTCCTTCGCGAAGGCCCAGCCGTCGGCCCGCTTCATGCACTGCCTGCCCGTGCGGCGCGGCGTGGCGGTGACCGACCGGATCCTCGACGGGCCGCGCAGCGTGGTGATCCACGAGGCGCAGAACCGGATGTGGGGCCAGATGGCCGTGGTCTACCAGATGCTCGGACCCGGTGCCTAGATGGGTCGGAGCGCCTTCAGGCGCGAGAAATGGGGACAGATTTATTTTCCCGGGACTGCAGTCCCGGGAAAATAAATCTGTCCCCATTTCTCGCGCC